>CACMTJ010000039.1 GCA_902616595.1 uncultured Prochlorococcus sp. | reverse complement strand
ATTTTGTTTATTGGTTTAATTCCCAACATTTTTAGATTAGTACTTTCAAAGAATTTTCTTTTATATTTTAGGAGAAAGCTATAGATCATCAACTGATAAAAAATCTGTACCTGAATTTTTAGCTGCATAAAAATCTCTTTTTGAATCCCCAATTAATAAAGAGCTATTTAGGTCGATGTTCCTCATTGTTGCGGCCTCCAAAATTAGTCCTGGAGAAGGTTTCCTACAGAAGCAATTTGTTTTAAGAACTTTTACTTCATTATTAAATCCAATATGAGGATGATGTGGACAAATATAAAATCCTGCAATCTGTAAATTCCAAATTTGACATTGATTGATTATTATCCCGTTTATTTCAATTACATCTTGCCAAGAACAAAGACCCATAGCGATTTGTGGTTGGTTCGAAATTATCAAACACAAATCAAAATTTTTTGAGATATTTGCAATTGTTTTTATCCTCTCTTCAAAGAAAATAATATCTGATTTTTTTAAAATGTATTTCTTATCTGGACACTTAATAAGAGTATTATCCCTATCAAGAAATAATGCTTTTTGTCTAGATCTATAAGACTTGCTAGTTACTATATTTTTATCTAAATCTTTCTTAACCCTTTCTAATCTATTAGGAGTTCCCATATCTTTTAAGTATTCTGAAGTGTTATAACTAAAAATTTGGAAATCCATTTTTAAAGCATTAATCACGATATCTCCAAAGAGAGATATTTCTTTTTTAGATGCTAATTTCTTATTTTTCAATTTAATTATTACTTCCTTTGATATGATTGCAATGCCAGCATTTCCTAAGAAAAAACTATTCTTATGAGTTGAAAGATTTTTTGATTTATATTCAGCTATTGAAAGTGAAGGGGATTCAATAATACAATCAGAATCTTGAGGATGATTGGTTAAATGCGTCATTATTGTAATGTCTGATTGTTTTGAATAATGATAAATTTTAAATTTTTGCAAATCAATATCAAAAATAATGTCACCATGAACAAATAAAAATTCCTTCTCTAAATTTGGTATACAATCGAAAATTGAACCTGCTTCTCCTTTTGGTTCATTTTCTAGAAAAGTTTGAATCTCTATACCATATTTGTTCGAAAATTTTTTTGAATATATTTCAAACATTTCTGGCAAAAAATTAATAAAAAATATAAATTTTTTAATACCCTGATCTACTAGAACTTTTATTGCTCTTTCAAGAGTACTCATACCATGAATAGGGTATAGAGGTTTCGGAATTCCTTTTGTTATTGATTCTAATCTTGAACCTTTGCCACCTAAAGTAATAATAGCTTGATTTATTTGATCCATTCACTTAAAAAATGCATGAGCTACATCCTTCTTTACAGATTTCAAGTTTTGTTAATTTTAAACCACTATTTTCTAGTTCTGATTTTGAGTTTTCTAAAATACTTCCATTATATAAAACCAAAAAATATCCCCCTCCTCCAGCTCCAAGCAATTTAAGAACTGAGAATTCAGCCTTAAGAATTTTGTTTTCAATATCAAAAAGTTCTTCTGTCATGACTCCGTACATCATTCTTTTTATTTCCCAAGCATCTTTCATATACATTTCCAATAATTGCTCAATATCTTTTTGATTTAGGTTTTTACTTCTTTCAAAAAATGTAATCGCAATTTTTCGAAGATCATTAATAAGATTTTCAGTACTTGTTTCATTCTTCAAATTTATTAATGTTGTTGTCGCACTTCTGCTTATAGATGTATTGACTAGATAAAGTTTTTTTGAAAAATTTTCTATCGCAAATTTTAAAAGTGGTTGATTTAATGTGGTTACTTTACCGTTAGGTCTGAATTCTAGAGTATTTACCCCTCCAAGTGCACAAAGGTATTGGTCCTGCCTGCCAATAGGTTTTTTTAAATCCATTATTTCTATTTCTGATGCGTAGTGAGCAATTTCCTTATTAGTTAAATCTAAAGAATTTAATTTTGTTATAGCTTTTATTAATGCAACTGAAAAAGATGAAGAGCTACCTAATCCAGACCCAGACATGCTTTCACCTATGGAACAAAGCTCTACTTTTTTTTTAATATTAAATCTTTTG
>CACMTJ010000038.1 GCA_902616595.1 uncultured Prochlorococcus sp. | reverse complement strand
CGCTAAATTATTAGCATCGGCAAGTGGATGCTTAATTACTCATCCAAATGTTATGAATGGAGGTACTCTTTCTGAAAAAGATAAAAATATTTTTTATGTTGAGGGTTATAGTTTAGACAGACTTGCTAAAGGAGAAATTGCTCTAAAAAGAGTAAAGCAACAAAAAATTGGGATAATTTTTGATTCAGCCATTGAAAAAGAAATATTATTGAGACATTTACAAGTTGCCGATGCATGTGTTTCTACTTTAGGGATAAATGTTCATTCTTATGTGATTACAAAAAAGCCATTAAATATAGTTATTGATTCTGATTCTCCAAAAATCAGTGGTGGCACAATTGAAAATCCGGATACTTTAATTGATGCTGGAAAATGTTTAATAGAAAAAGGAGTTACGGCAATAGCAATTGTGGCAAAATTTCCAGATGATTCAGATTCTTTAGAAACAAATATCTATCGAGAGGGGAAAGGGGTTGATCCTATTTCTGGAGTCGAAGCAGTTATAAGTCATTTAATTAGCAAATTTTTAAAAGTTCCCTGTGCTCACGCACCTGCTTTAAATCCAATTGAATTAAATGAAAATTTAGATCCTCGTGCAGCTGCAGAAGAAATAGGATTTACCTTTTTACCCTCAGTACTGATTGGGTTAAGCAATGCCCCTGATATTGTTGAATTACCATCTAAAAATGAATCAAACTTACTGCACCCTGATCAGATTGAATCTATTGTTGTTCCTAATGGGGCACTAGGTGGAGAAGCAGTACTAGCAGGGATTGAAAAGGGTTTAAATATTATCTCTGTAAAAAATCAAAATACATTAAAAGTGACAAATGAGTTTTATGATTATCCCAATCTTTTTGAAGTGGATAATTATTTAGAAGCTGCAGGCATAATTCTTGCTATTAAAAAAGGTATTAACCTTGATTCACTTAAACGGCCTTTAAAAAAAATCCAACGGTGTTCTTATTGTGATTAATAAGATATTGCTATTGGCACTCTCCAGTCACTTCCTAATGATTGACTGCTTAGTTTTAGAATTGGAGGAGCCTGCTTTCTTTTAAATTCGGCTTTTTTTATAAGTGAGATAATTTTTAAAATTAAATCTTTTTCATAACCATCTTTTTCTAGCTGTAGTAAATCTTTTTTCTCTTCAATAATTCCTTTAAGAATATTATCTAAAATAGAATAAGGTGGGAGAGAATCAGTATCTAATTGATCGGGACCTAATTCGGCACTTGGAGCTTTTGTACGTATATTTTCTCCAATTAAATCTACACTAGTATCTAACATATATGATTTTCTATGATTAATTGAATCTTCACTATCAAGCCAATTGCATAATTTAAAAACATTAGTTTTATATAAATCACCAATTACCGATAATCCTCCATTCATATCACCATAAAGTGTGCAATATCCTACAGCTAGCTCTGATTTATTTCCTGTTGAAAGTAATAAATGCTTTTCTTGATTTGCTAAACCCATCAGAAGTGTTCCTCTGATTCTTGATTGAATATTTTGATTTGTTATTTCAGCCATCTCGAAAGATATGGTATTAATAAAAGATTCTTCAAAAGAGCTCATCAAATTTTCAATTGGAATGCTATGGAAATTTATTTTTAATCTTCTCGCTAAATCTTTCGCATCACTCTTTGAATGAGATGAGCTCCACTTAGAGGGCATTGAGACGCAATAAATATTATTACTGCCGAGAGCAGCTGTCGCAATAGCTGAAACTAGTGCTGAATCAATACCACCACTTAGTCCAATTAAAGCTGTCTTAAAACCGCATTTTTGAGCATAATCCTTAACACCAAGGACTAATGCATCAAAAATTGATGACATCTCAGATTTTTCAAACTTATTTTTTTGAGGTTTTGTTTGTTCAATGTCCCAACTGGAGAAGTCTTCTGAAAAAGATTTTAATTGCTTAATTTTTGATCCATTCTTATCAAGAATAAAACTATTTCCATCAAAAATTAAATTGTCATTTGCCCCAATCTGGTTTACATATATCAGTGGTACTTGAAGATATTGAGCAGCAAAACTGGAAACTTTGGATCTTAGCTCTAACTTTTTAAAGGTATATGGGGAGGCAGATAAGTTCACTAAAATATCAACTTTTTTTTTCTTTAAATCAAAAATAGGATTCTTTTTATGAATTCCTCTACCATCTATATTTTTGTTAACCCATAAATCCTCACAAATAGTAAAGCCAAGTCTCCAAGTTTTATTGTTGATTTCTTTTGATAAAACGGAAACTTTTTCTTCTGATCTAAAGTATCTTTTCTCATCAAATACTTCATAGGTGGGAAGAATAATTTTACGAGCAATTATTTTCCACTCACCGCGCTCAAGCAATGCAATAGAGTTATAAAGATTTGGGAAAAAAGAATCATTTATTATTTCAGCTATTCCTACTGCGATACTCAAGTTTCCGTATTTTTTATTAATATCTAAGGCTAATTGGTCAAGAATTTGATATTGATTTTTGATTAAACTTTTTTTAAGGAGTAGGTCGTTTGCTGGATATCCCCATAGTGATAATTCTGGAGTAAGAACTAAATCAGCAGAAGTTGAGCTCGCTTTGGAAGCAGTACAAAGTATTTTTTTTGCATTACCCTCTAAATCTCCAACAACTGGATTAATTTGAGCAAGTAAAAACTTCATTCAACTAATTTAGTGGATTGATATAAATTATTCTTTTTAACAA
>CACMTJ010000037.1 GCA_902616595.1 uncultured Prochlorococcus sp. | reverse complement strand
CTTTCGATTTAACTGCAGCTTGTAGTGGCTTTTTATTTGCCTTAATAACAGCCTCACAATTTTTAAAAGGGGGTAGTTTTAAAAGGGCTATTGTTATTGGAGCAGATCAATTATCAAGTTTTGTTGATTGGAATGATAGAAGAAGTTGTATTCTCTTTGGTGATGGTGCCGGTGCATTAGCAATTGAAGCCACAAGTGAATTTGATAATTTTATAGGTTTTGATATGAGAACTGATGGGGGGAGGGGTTCTTTTCTTAATCTTCCATCAAAAAATAATAAGGATTCAATAGTGGATGAAATTGACTTTTTAAGTGGAGGTTTTTCTCCAATTCAGATGAATGGTCAGGAAGTTTATAAATTCGCAGTTAAAGAAGTCCCCCTAATTCTTCAAAAGTTGTTGAAAAAAATGAAATATAATTCTGATCAAGTTGATTGGCTATTGTTGCATCAAGCTAATCAAAGAATATTAGATTCTGTAGGAGAAAGGTTAAAAATTCCCAGAGAAAAGATTCTTAGCAATTTAGAAAAATATGGCAATACGTCAGCAGCAACAATTCCACTAATGATGGATGAGGCTGTAAGAGATTATAGAATTAAACAAAATGATATTATTGCTACAAGTGGTTTCGGTGCTGGGCTAAGTTGGGGTGCAGCCCTAATTAAATGGGGTTAAAAACAAAATAGGAACATTATGACAGTTGCATGGGTATTCCCTGGACAGGGTTCTCAAAAAATTGGAATGGCAAAACAAATTGAAAATCTGCCTATCACAAAAGAGAGGTTTAGTTATGCTTCTGAGATATTTGAGAGAAATTTATTTGAAATTTGTGAATTAAATACTGAATCAACAAATCCTCTTCTTGATTTGAATAACACAAGGAATACACAAATTTGTCTTTTTTTAGTTGAATCAATTTTATTAGATGCATTAAAGGAAAATGGGTTTAAACCAAATTATGTTGCGGGACATAGTCTTGGAGAAATCACTGCACTATATTGTGCGGATGTTTTTTCATTCGAAGATTGTGTTTCTCTGATAAAAGAAAGGTCTCAATTAATGGTCAATGCTGGGAAAGGATCTATGGCAGCAGTAATTGGTTTTGATAGAAATCAACTTGATGTATTAGTGCAAAAAATAGATGATATTGTCGTTGCTAATGATAATAGCTCTTCCCAAGTTGTCTTATCAGGATCTACTGAAGCCTTAGATAATTTATCGAGAGAAATTGCTTGTAAAAGATTCTTGAAATTAAATGTTTCAGGAGCATTTCATTCGCCATATATGAATGAACCCTCATCAAAATTTTGTGAGTATTTAAAAAAGATTAAATTTAACAATCCCTCTTTTCCTGTAATAAGTAATTATGAACCTTCACTGTGTAGCGATCCAAATGAGCTTAAAATTAGATTAGAAAAGCAAATGTGTCATGGAGTGAGGTGGCGAGAAACTATGGATTTAATGGCAAAAGATAGTGATCTTCATATTGTCGAAATTGGTCCTTCTAATGTACTAAGCGGTTTAGGAAAAAGACATTTGAAAGATGTAAAAATTTCTCAAGTTTCATCTTCTGATCAAATATCTTATTAATTTGTATGAAAAATCATACTTTTCAAAAATTAATCTATGAATTAGTTAGCAGGCTTCTTGTATTTCCTATTTATAAATTTGTATTTAAAGGTCATTTAATAGGTAGAGACAATATTCCGCAAAAAGATTCCTTTATCATGGTTTCTAATCATGGTTCTTTACTTGACCCTCCTTTGTTAGGACATGCCCTTGGACGTAATATATCTTTTATGGCCAAGGCAGAGCTTTTTAGAATCCCTTGCCTCGGCTTTATTATCAAGGCTTGTGGAGCGTATCCTGTAAAAAGAGGAATTGCTGATAAAAACACAATTAAAATAGCATGTAAGAAATTATCAGATGATAATTGTATTGGAATTTTTATTGACGGCACTCGTCAAAAAAATGGTCGAGTTAATAAGCCCAAACAAGGAGCAGCATTATTAGCCTTTAAAAATCAAAAATTATTATTGCCTGTTGCAATAGTTAATTCACATAGACTAATAAGATTTAGATGCTTTATTCCTTTGTTTTCAAAAATAGTTATTAAAGTGGGAAAGCCTGTTAAACCTCCACAAAGTTCATCAAGACATGATCTGAACTCTGTAACAATGGACCTTCAAGATAAAATTAATAATTTGATTGGATGAATATTTAGTTAATTGGAGAAATAGGGTAAATAGGCAAAACTTTTCTCCAGGAATGTATATTTGAATTTGATAAATTCTTATTTGATAAATCTAATAGTTCTTTCAAATCTTTTTTATCATCATAAGTAGCTTCAAAAGAAAGTTCTTTACTATCAAGTTCTTTGACAACTTTTGGTAAAATCGTTTCTCGAATGATTAGATCCGAGGAGTTTTTTTTGTTACCATAAATTTCATACTTACCAGCAATAAAACCCTTACGTTTTAATTTTTTGTAAATCCAGAATAATTTTTTGTTTTTTAAGATATTATTTTTTGATGCAATTCTTTTTGCCATTATTTCAAATGAACTAAAACTGTCTAGAGGGCAATTTATTTGTTGTGAGATAGTTCTTGCTAAAACTACAATTAGTCGTGAAGCATTAAAATTTGCTGGCCCTATGCTGACAGATAACTTATTTATTTTTTGTAAATTTTCTTTGGAAATGAATTTGTTAAGATCATTTATTAAGTTGTTGCAAAGGTCATTATCAAATTTCTTGATAAATAATTCATCAGATTCTAAGTCATTGTTTTTTCTATACCCAAAGCAAAAAGAATTATCTGTGCTATGAATCACTAATGTAGAGTAATTTTCTCCTTGGTTGAGTTTATTTGTCATCTATTACCTTTAAACAGGTAATTCCATACCTGGATTAAACTTAGACCATCTACCAAATTCATTTTCAAAACTTTCACAAGATTGAACATCCCAATCAGTTTTATAATCACCATTATTATCTTTAACTATATTGACATGAATGAATGGTTTTTTTGCTTTAAAATCAGGTAGATCACAAATATGATCAACACCATGATTATTCTCAACATCATGATATGTGATACATCTATCAACCCATTTACAGTTGATGCAAATGCACATAATTAATAAATAATATGAAAAATAGCTTTCACACAGATCATACACTAAT
>CACMTJ010000036.1 GCA_902616595.1 uncultured Prochlorococcus sp. | reverse complement strand
TCTCAGCTAAATATGTTATTAGATAGATATTTAAAAATAGAAGAAGAATTCTTTCCAAAAAATTTTTTTTATAGGCACTCTAAACTTGTTGCTCCTGATTTAATAGGCTGTTACCTCATAAAAAAAAATAATGAGATAGATCAAGTTAAAGGGGTCATTGTTGAAACTGAAGCTTATTCACAGGAAGAAGAAGCCTGTCATGGCTACCGCAAAATGACTGAATCAAACAAATCATTATTTGGCAAACCTGGCACATTTTATATTTACAAATCTTATGGCATTCATCATTGTTTAAACATAGTTACTGATAAAGAAAATTTTGCGAGTGGTGTTTTGATAAGATCAGTTTTTATCTCTAATAAGAATGAAAGATTAGCTTCTGGACCTGGCTTAGTAACAAAAACATTCAGTATAGACATTTCATTTAACTCACTTGAAGTTCTTAATAACAAATCTTTATGGATTTCTCCTCGAGACTCCACTCTGGAAGAAAAAGATCTTATTCAAACTACGAGAATTGGCATATCAAAGGCAAAAAATATAAAATGGCGTTGGTATCTCAAAAATAGTAGGAGTGTAAGTAAAAGATTAAAAGGTGATAGAACACCTAAATTTCAATAATCATTTATCTTTTAAAGCGTAATGCAAATTTGGCCTCATAAACATATCCACACACTCGCTAATTTTTCAATTAAAGATTATGAGTCAGTATTTGAATTAGCTAATAGATTTGATGCACTAAAGAATGCAGGAACAAAAAAGATACCGGCCTTACAAGGGACTTTGGTAACGTCTTTATTTTTTGAAGCTAGTACAAGAACAAAAAATAGTTTTGAGCTTGCAGCAAAAAGACTTTCTGCTGATGTCCAAACGTTTGCGCCATCCTCCAGCTCTTTAACAAAAGGCGAAACAATAATTGATACAGCCATAACTTATTCTGCCATGGGGGCAGATACATTAGTTATCAGACATTCATCAAGTTATATAACCTTTGAGATCGCAAAAAAACTTGATGCAATAAATTCAAAGACTTCGGTTCTTAATGCGGGAGATGGATTACATAGTCATCCCAGCCAAGGATTGCTTGACATCTATACATTGATAAAATTCTTTTCCCCAAAAAAACTGAATCCAGAGGTTTTAAATTCCAAAAAAATTTTAATAATTGGCGACGTTAATCATTCAAGGGTTGCGAGGTCAAATCTTTGGGCTTTGAGTGCATTCGGCGCCGATATAATCTTATGTGGTCCTAAGACATTAATACCTGATGAATTTATCAATTTTTTAAAAACTCCCGCGCCAAATCAAACAGAAGATCCTGTTAAAACAAGAGGTTCCATAAAAATTTCTAGATCTTTGGAAGAATCAATAAAAATTGCAGATGCGATTATTGTTTTAAGACTCCAGAAAGAGAGGATGATGGAAAATTTACTAAGTAGCATTGATTCATATAGTTTGGATTATGGCTTAACCCCAGAGAAATTATCTTTAAATAATAAAGAAATTCCAATTCTACATCCCGGCCCCATTAACAGAGATATTGAAATTAGTAGCAAAGTGGTAGATCGATATCCTAATTGCTTAATTAATAATCAAGTTGCAAATGGTATTCCTATAAGAATGGCTTTGCTTTATCTATTACAGAAACACAACAAGTAAATTTATAGCAACTTAAGACTTTCAGTAAAGAAACCATAAAATAATCCCAATCTTAAAGAATCTAATAAAAGTACTAAAAATTTCTTATTCCTTTCAAATCTAAAATTTCTTCTCAAAACTATTAAAAACTCAATAAAAACTACTGATAAAAAAGCGGCTACAGGATCCATGAGTTCCACAACGGCACTTACCATACCAAGGGAACTTCCAAAAAAGTATCCGATTAAAAGTGTAATCAATGATGTTGAATATCTTCGCCATGGATTACTAGCCCAAATACTTAATGTCCGAATATTTTCCACAATTTTTAGCTGAAATTTTGTCTTTTGAGGTTTAACAACCATTTTGCATTAAACTAAGCCGCTTCAGAGTTTGATTGAATTTTAGTATTTCCTTCTATTAATTCAAGTAATGCTTCCAACTGAGCCATTAACCCCCTTAATTCACCTGGCTCAGGGAAGAGATCATCTTCTTTTATTCCTAAATGCATTTCTCTGAGCTCTTGCCTTAAATAGCGAATGTGACTAATAACTTGCTCTCTTTTGGTTTGCGACATGATATGAAATTTTAAATAACTATTTTAAGAAAGAAAATTTTTGAAAAGTAGAGTTTGCATATTTATGACTGAGAATGAAGATAAATGACCTAACAAAAATTTGACAAGATATAAAAATTGAAAATTATCATATCCTTGAAAATATGTACTTAATTCTTATATCAATTTTAAATAATTACTTGAGGCTTTATTATTAGAGTATATTGACTATACTCAATATGAAATTCATTTCTGAAAATAAAATAAGTGAGGAACTAGTAAATTCTTTTGATGAAGAAATGACCTTTGAGCTCGCTAAAAGGCTAGAAGAAGATAATTATAATACTCCATTTGATGGTTTAAAAGACTGGCACTTACTAAGGGCTCTTGCAATCAATAGGCCTGAATTAACAACTAATTATACTCATCTCCTCGATCAGGAACCTTTCGATGAAAACTAAAAGTAAGGAATCCAAAATAAAGGTCCTTTTATTAATAACTGGAAGTATTGCAGCTGTAAGAGTTCCATTATTAGTTAGCCAATTAGCGAAAGAAAATTATGAAATAAGATGCGTTTTATCAAAAAATGCAGAAAAATTAATAAAGCCGCTTTCTCTTTCTATTTTATGTAGAAACCCGTGCATTTTAGAAAATGATCAATGGTCTGATGATCAATCAACACCTCTTCACATAGAACTAACTAATTGGGCTGATATTTTAATCATCGCCCCTTTAACAGCGACAACATTAGCAAAATGGGTAACTGGAAATGCAGAGGGATTGATCCCAAGCATCCTCATAGCAAATATAAAGCCAATTATTGTTGCACCAGCAATGAATACGCAAATGTGGCTAAATAAAGCTGTCCAAAAAAATTATAAAAATTTACAGAATTACGAAAATGTTTTGTCTTTGCAACCAAGTGAAGGCCTCTTAGCATGTGATGCTATTGGCATCGGGAAGATACCGCCCAATGATCTAATCCAATTAGCTCTTGAATTTATAGCTTCAAATAAACAAAATGAATATCGCAAAGATTTATTTAATAAAGAAATTTTAATAACTGGAGGGTGTACCTCAGAGAAAATTGACGCAGCAAGACACATTACTAATAAAAGTTCTGGAGCTATGGGCCTACTTCTTTCTCAAGTAGCGAGGTTCAGGGGAGCACAAGTAAAATATGTTCATGGTCCTCTGAAAATCGATAAGAATCTTACTGATGGAATAAAAAGATATGAAATTGAAACT
>CACMTJ010000035.1 GCA_902616595.1 uncultured Prochlorococcus sp. | reverse complement strand
ATGTGAGAATCTCCCTGAACTGGAAAATTTAGATTTTTAATAATTTCATCTTTCCATACATTCGCAGAAGATAATAAATCATTACCCCATTCTTTATTTTCTAAAATTTTTTTTAAACCTTCTAACGCCCCAGCAGCTAAAGATGGCGCAAGTGCTGTTGTATATCTAAATGCACCACTAGTTTGGATAACATATTCTCCAATTTCTAAATTAGAAGCTATAAAAGCTCCACCGCTTCCAAATGCTTTTCCAAAAGTTCCAGTAATCATAGTTATATCTGAACGATAATTAAAACTTAAACCCCTGCCTTCAGGGCCCAAGATTCCAATTGCATGAGCTTCATCAACTAATAATTGAACATTATTGTTTTTGCAAATTTCCGTTATTTCTCTGAGCGGAGCAATTGATCCTTCCATGCTATAAAGAGATTCAACAACAACTAAAATGGAATTTTTTGTAGGGTTAGATTTAATAATTTTATCTTCTAAATCTTTTAAATTGTTGTGTGAAAATCGAACCAGTTTTGCTTGAGCAGCTTTGACTCCAACCAATAAAGAGTTATGGATCAATTTATCTGCTATTACGATACTATTTCTATTTGCTAAAGCCTGGATAGCGGCTATATTTGCTTGAAATCCGCTTGGGAAAAGTAACACTTTTTGTTGATCAAGCCACTTGGCAAGTTCTGTTTCTAATAATTTATGTATTGGTCTTGAACCTGTAATAAACCTAGAGCTTCCTGAACCAATACCTTCTAACAAGCTTATTTCGTAAGCAGCTTTTATTAAATCCTTGTCCCTACTTAATCCAAAATAATCATTACTGCATAAGTCTATAAGTTTTTTATTTTGCGAATTTAAACTTAGAAGTTCGAATGATTTTTTACCTAAAGAAAATGTTTTTAATTTACGGATTCTATTTTTTGGAATTTTTACTTTTTTCATTTTGGCAAAATAAATATAGTGGATTTAATTAAAAAGATTTAGATTTACTATTAAAGTTTGCAAGGTATTTTTTGTTTATTAATATCTATATAGATCATATATTAAGAAGTTAACTCATCCTCTCTTCAATCACAATTATTGCTTAATTTAGAGGAATATTTCCCCTTTCCGCTAGATGATTTCCAATTAGAAGCAATACGAGCTATTAATAGCGGAAATTCTGTTGTTTTAACAGCACCAACAGGTTCGGGTAAAACATTGATAGGAGAATTTGCTATATATAGAGGCTTATCTCATGACAGCAGAGTTTTTTATACAACGCCTTTAAAGGCCCTGTCAAACCAAAAGTTTAGAGATTTTGCTAATCAATATGGTGAGAATAAAGTTGGTCTTTTAACTGGAGATATAAGCATAAATAGAGAAGCACCAATCCTAGTCATGACGACTGAGATTTTTAGGAATATGCTTTATGGCGAATTTGATGAATTTGATGATCCCTTAGAAAATTTAGAATCTGTGATTCTTGATGAATGTCATTATATGAATGACCCCCAAAGAGGCACAGTTTGGGAAGAAACCATAATCCATTGCCCTAGTAGAACTCAAATAATAGCTTTATCAGCAACAATAGCCAATGCAGATCAATTACAAAATTGGATAGAAAAAGTTCATGGGCCTACAGTACTAATTAATAGTGATAAGAGACCAGTCCCACTTGATTTTATTTTTTGTAGTGTTAAGGGCCTCCATCCACTTTTAAATAATAAGGGTAATGGAATTCATCCAAACTGTAAGATTTGGAGAGCTCCTAAAGGGCAGAAAATAAGAGGAAAAGTGGGTAGGATAATGCAACCAAAGTCTCCCTCAATTTGCTTTGTGATTTCGAAACTAGCTGAACGAAATATGTTGCCAGCTATTTATTTTATTTTTAGTAGAAGAGGATGTGATAAGGCAATTGAGAATATAAAAGATTTAACTTTAGTAAGTTATTCAGAAGCAAGTATGATATCCCAAAAATTAGATGTTTACCTTAAAAATAATCAGGAAGCAATTAAAGATAAATCTCAATGCGAGGCATTAAAACGCGGTATTGCATCTCATCATGCTGGATTATTGCCTGCATGGAAAGAATTGGTTGAGGAATTATTTCAGCAAGGTTTAATAAAAGTTGTTTTTGCAACTGAAACACTTGCTGCAGGAATAAATATGCCCGCAAGAACAACTGTTATTTCTTCTTTATCAAAAAGGACAGAAGATGGGCATAGATTATTATTTAGCAGTGAATTTTTGCAAATGTCAGGAAGAGCTGGAAGAAGAGGAAAAGATACCCAGGGATATGTTGTTACATTACAAACAAGATTCGAAGGTGCCAAAGAAGCAAGTGCACTGGCTATTAGCAAACCAAATTCTTTAGAAAGTCAATTCACTCCTAGCTATGGAATGGTACTTAATCTTTTACAAAGTTATACTTTAGAGAAGTCTAAAGAATTAATTAAAAGAAGTTTTGGTAGTTTTTTATATTTAGGAGAATCATCAGGTGAGAATATAATTCTTGAAAATTTAGATAAGGATTTAATTGAATTAAAAAAAATTACATCTAACGTTTCATGGAAAGATTTTGATGCATACGAAAAGTTAAGAAATCGTCTTAAAGAAGAGAGAAGACTCTTGAAAATTTTAGAAAAACAATCAGCAGAAAAATTATCAGAAGAGATAACTAATGCACTCCCTTATATTAAAGATGGAAGCTTAATTTCAATCAAAGCTCCTCAAATAAAAAGAAAAATTGTTCCAGGATTAATTTGTAAGAAAATATATGAATCCCAAAAAATTAAAAGTTTATTGTGTTTGACAATTGATAATTTATTTATTCTTATAAAACCCTCATACATAGTAAGTATTTTTAATGATTTGGATGCAATTGATGTCTTAGGACTTGAAGTGCCAAAGATGTATTTTTCTGGAGAGGTATTTAGAGGAGATAATATGTCGCAGTGTTATGCTGATCAAATTTTTGAAGTTTCTAAAAAAAATGATTTACAAACGCCACAATATGATTTGACAACTGAAGTTTTGGCACAACAGCAACAAATTAATAATTTAGAAGAAACAGTTACTGATCATCCTGCACACAGATTTGGAGACTCCAAGAAATTAAAGAAATATAGAAAAAGAATTATTGATGTTGAACAAGAAATAAATATTAGAAAAAAACTTCTTGAGGATAAAGAAAATCATAACTGGAGAACTTTTACCGATTTGATAAAAATTTTGAATCATTTTGGTTGTTTAAATGATTTGGAATTGACAGAAGTTGGACAAACAGTGGGTGCAATAAGAAGTGAAAATGAATTATGGATTGGTCTTGTTTTAGTTAGTGGTTATTTAGACGATTTAGATCCTCCTGAGTTAGCTGCAATTATTCAAGCTATATGTGTTGATGTAAGGAGGCCTAATCTTTGGTGTAATTTCAAGCCTTCTTTAAAGGTAATAGATGTTTTTAATGAATTAGATGGTTTAAGAAAATTAGTCTCTTTTCAACAAAATAAGTTTAATATTGAAATTCCTATCTATTTAGAAATAGAGTTGACTGGAATTATTTCTGAATGGGCAAGAGGAAAAAAATGGAAAGATTTGGTTTTTAATACTTCATTGGACGAAGGTGATGTAGTGAGGATTATTAGAAGATCAATTGATGTCCTTTCTCAAGTGCAATACTGTATTGGTGTTAGTAATAAATTAAAAAGCAAAGCTAAGCTAGCATTAAAAGCTATTAATCGTTTTCCTGTTTCTGAATCTAATGATCTTATAAAAGTCTCTGAAGATATTAATCCTGCAACAAAAAGAATTGACAATAATTCTTAAATTATTTAATCAAATCATTGAATTGATATTCATTGCTTCATCAAATTCATCTTCATTTAAATAACCTAATTTAAGTGTTGCCTCTTTTAAATTTAATGATTCTTTGAAGGCAAGGTTTGCAATTTTAGCTGCTTTTTCATAACCAACTTTTGGCACTATGGCTGTAACCAGCATTAGTGAATTTTCTAAATTTAACTTCATTTTCTTTTGATTAGGTTCCATCCCATCAACTAAATTTATTCTG
>CACMTJ010000034.1 GCA_902616595.1 uncultured Prochlorococcus sp. | reverse complement strand
GTGGATCTTTTGAGTATAGATTTTCAATATCGGTTAATAAAATAAGCTTGTTAGCATTTATAGCCAAGGCAACTAAAGCAGATAGTGTATCATTATCTCCATATTTAAGCTCTTCATTTGCTACGGTATCATTTTCATTTACTATTGGAATAACATTTAAATCGATTAATTTTTTTAAAGTTTTAGAAGCGTTATTAAAGGATTCTCGTGAATTGAAATCAGCTTTAGTTATTAAAATTTGAGCAATATTATGACCTAATTTATTAAATACTTTATCGTATAAGGACATTAAATTAACTTGACCTACTGCAGCAGTAGCTTGAAGGGTACTTAAATCATTTGGTCTCGTTTTAATATTTAATTTTTGGCAACCTAATCCGACGGCTCCACTAGTTACTAAAATTAATTTGTTTCCTTTTGAAAGAAAACTTGTAAAGGATCTAGAAAGGTTTTCAATAACTTCTTCTGTAGATGTTTCCTCTGTTCCTCTTAAAATACTAGTACCAATTTTTATAACCCAAGTTTTCATTTTATAAAATGAGAAATTAATTTTTCTATTATCAAAGTTAAATTAAATTTTATTGGCAAGCCATCTCTATTTAATCGCTTAACTAATATTGTTTTTATATCACATCTATTCCCAACAATAATATCTGTAAAAATTCTGTCGCCAATAATGGCTATATTCTTTGGCTCTCTGCCAATTTCTTTGATAGCAGACAAAGTTACTTTTTTTCTTGGTTTTGATGCATTGTACTTATAGCTTAAATTTAATTCTTTCGCTATTTTTGCGATTCTTTTTTTTGATGGATTATTACTTATTAGATACAAGGAGAAAAGTTTTTTAGATTCTAGGATCCAATTTTTTACAGCTTTTGGGATCATATTAGATTTTCTATTTACTAGAGTTCCATCCACATCTAGCAATAAAGAATTAATTCCTTTTTTTTGCAATTCAGATTGAGAAATATTATATATTGGTAAGTCTGAATCCCAATTGACTTTTAGGATAGATCTCATTGATTTTAAGAACTACTTTTTTCAAGCTCAGTTTCAATCAAAGGTTGAATTCTATCGAACTCATCATCTTCAACTAATAAGGCACCTTTGTCTTTTAATTTACCCACAATAAAAAAAGGATCTAGTGGTATATATAAACCATATTCTTGATCAAAAAGATTAAAGTTAACGAGCAATTCATAACTCTCACTATCATCATCGACGTAATCTTCTTCTAATTCATCGTAAATAGGTTCTTCAAGTTCTCCTGATACTGTTAATGTAACTGCTGATCTGATAAGTCTTAAATCATGTTCTTGAAGAACTGCTTCAGCATTTTTTAGTATTTGTTCATTTTTATCTATTTTCTCAATTAATTCAGGTTCATCTTTTTCATTTATCTTAAAAAGACTTACTGGAGTATCAACTGGCGTTAATAAAGCATATTCTTGGCCCTCAACACTTACTAATTGTTCAAGATAACAAAATAGCTCGTTTCCATTTGAGTCATTTAATAAAAGAGTCTGTGCATCATAATTATCATTTGAATTGGCTTCTTTCATTTAAAAATTATCTATCCTTTTTAATACTAATATTTTATCTGACGTTTACCAGCTATTTCTTCTAATTCAGGACCCTCTTCGATCCATTGTTCAAGTATTATTTTTGCTGAAAAACTATCAATCAATCCGGATTTATCTTTTTTTATTCCAAATCTTTCTGAAGATTCCCAAGTTGAACTATGTTCGTTGACATAAGAAAATGGAAGATTTAATTCATTTGAAAGTAATTGACCGTAATTTTTACAGTCAATAGCTTGAGTGGTCATTTTACCTTCATCATCTAGCGGAATACCAACAATAAAACCAGTCAAATTAAATTCATTTATATAATTTCTAATGATTTTAATCTCTTGATTATTTTTAAATCTTTTTACTGCTGGAAGTATATTTGATGTTATGAAGAGGGGATCACAATAAGCTAATCCTATTCTTTTGGTACCTATATCCAAACTCAAAATTGACTTGGGTTTGGGTTTGCAAAATTTCACTTTGTTTTTAATGGAAAAGGAGATGGATATGGATTACCTTGTGGACTTAATTTTTCAAAGATTGATTCCAAAGATTGATTTATTATATTTACTTGTTTGGCTTCATTCTTAATTATTGTGTTCCTAATAAGGATTATTCCTTGATTTTTTTCTTTGATATGACACTCTTCGAGAAAAACATTTAATTGAGAATTTTCTTTATAGGTTTTTAAATATGAAACAGGTGATTTTTCAAAAAATCTTTTTATAAATTCTTTTAAAATAGAATTGAATCTATTATCCCAATATCTACTTATAGTTAAAGTATAAATTTCCTCATTTTGATAATTAATATCTTTTAAAATTGTACATAAAACAGAATTTTCATATATTAAGGCACCACTATTAGAGTTATTTCTTTTAAGAATGTCGTCTTGATCAAAATCTAAAATATTTCTTATTAAGGGTGATTGATTTGATCTTATGAAATTAACTATTTTTAATACATTTTGTTTATTAATTTTTTGGAATTCATTAATTAATGTATGGGCATTGGTATCTTGTTTTGTAGGTTTATTTTGATTAGAACCATCCCAAAGGATTATCTCTCCTAACGGTTGAAAACCTAATTCTCTTGCGTTTGATATAAGGTCAACATTATTTATATCTGAATTAATTATCCAACTTGAAGTTTTGTTTTCTTTTATTGAGATAGATTTTTTTATCAATCCTAAAGTTAATTGTTTATCTGTTAGAGAACACTTGCTATTAATCAACTTGGGCTTAGATATTTTTAAGCAAGTCTCTTTTTTGTTTAAAGGGAAAATTTTCAAATAACCAATAATTTCGTTTCCATATATAGCAATTATGCATTTATTTTTATTTTTCTTAAGATTATTCGAGAAGATTTTTAAGTCATCAAAGGTATTTATAATTGCCATCTTTAAAAACCATTTATTCAATTCCTGATTTTTAATATCTATTAAAAGATTAATGTGTCTTATATGGAGTTCTTCAAAGGTTACTTCCATTCCTTTTTTAGATTGAAAAGAATAAGAGGTATCTTTTTTCATTTACTTTTTTTCTCTTATTAATACTATAGGGGTTTTTTCATCTCCATTGCCAGCTGGATTAGATAATAAGTTTCTTTTGAGTATTTTATTTACTTTTTTATTTGAACTAGCTAAGACTTTCACACCTCCAAGATCATTAACATCGACAACAGCAACATCTATATCTAGATAGTTCGAGACCTCCTTACAAAATAAATCCGCATTGAGAGGACCCATGACTATACTCTTGTCGTAAGGTGTAACTGTGCCGCTTATATCATCAATGAGAGATGATTCTGAACCAGTTAACCTATAAAACATACCTTTAATCCCAACTAATTTGAAGAGAAATCCAACAAACAGTGAAAAGGTTATTCTTGTGACTCCGATTCTATTTATTAATAATTGCATGCCACAAGCTGTTGCGAGACTGCTTGTAGGGTGAAAAAAATAACATAAAGCTTTCGAAAATAAACTATATTCTAAATTTTGAGGAGAAATATATCTATTTTGCATAATCGCTAGCGGACTCTCACCGATTGTTAAAATATCATTTTTTTCTACAATTCCTTTGCAGTATTCAATCACTGTATCTACTGGGTTATCAAAGCAACCAAGTAAATCAGTTTTAATTGCAAAAGCTTTATATTTATTATTTATTGGAATTTCAAAAACACCTTTAGGACTTTGTTTTTGACCATCTAAATTAATTAACAAACAATCCTTATTATTTGAAATGCCGAAATGTCCATAGCTCTCCCAAAATACTTTTAACCAAAGATATTTTATTTTTTTTCTCAAATTATTATTTGTAAATTTATATGTGATTCTTACAAATAATTCTGAATTTGTCTTGATAATTGTTGTTGGCCAGTAATTATTTAAATTCTTAATTTTATTATTTTCATATATATAAATATCTTCTTGATAATTAAAATTTTGGGAATATTCGTTACCTTTATTTTTAAAAAAATCTAATTCAAAATTTATATTAGATACCATGGTTTCTTTGGTTTTGCTTTTATTAGTTATTTTT
>CACMTJ010000033.1 GCA_902616595.1 uncultured Prochlorococcus sp. | reverse complement strand
TTAAATATAGCTTTTTTTATTTTATAAACTAATATTTTTAACAAATGTGCTAAAAATATATATTAAGGAAATATAAAAAGAATATAAAAATATAAAGACTATATACTTTTGAGTCATATAAAAAAAATAGATAATTTACTTATATGGAAGTCAAAAAAAAAATTAGTAGTTCTAATGCTCCTGATTTTTTCTCTAAAGAAATGATTATTACAAAAAAATCACTTAACGAAAATCAACTCAAGTTTACTTATCAAAAACAGCTAATCTCAGATCTAGATTATAAACACAAGGAATGGTCAAAATCGATTGACAGAAAATTTTAAAAGCTCTCGTTGATTATATTTAAAAGTTTATTTCTTTTATTTATATTTTTCTCTTCCCAATGAAGCGTTATTTCATCATTAATGATAGGTTTTGCTTCATAAGCTAGATACCAAAGAATAAATGCGACAGGAAATATTAAAATATGCATAGCAAAAATTAGTTGACTTAAATTAAATATAGTGCAACACTTATAATGTGCAAGTGTGACACTAATTTTTTTTAATTATGCCCTCTCCGAGGAAAAGAATTGGTTTTTTGCCAAGTGAAGAAGTTCATGAAATTATTGAAAAATTGTGCACAGCCAATGAATTTAGTCAATCAAAGGTTACAGGTTTATTGGTCGAGGAAGCGTTGAGGTCTCGAGGTGTATTAAATCAATCTTTTGGACATAATATATCTGAAAAGAGGGATTTAATAAATTTTTCTTTTGATCACGAAACATTTTCTGAAAATAATAAACCTCCACTCAATGTAGACGAATATGCAGTTAATAAAAAAGTATTATCTGATGATATTAAAATGATGTATGAATTTATTGAGTTTAAGTATTTTAAGAAAATTATGAAGCGAAATAACAATATTATTGAATAAATAGTGTCACACTATTAATGTTTATATGAGAATGCTTTTCAATGGAATTTAGAAATTAAGCAAAGATAAATATTTTTGAATATTTCTAATCAACTTCTTAAAGAGGGATCCAAAATAAATTGAATCTTTAAAAATTCAGCGGACTAAATCCTCGTGGAGATATGAACCTTAGCCCGCTTTAAAAAAATAGCAATAAAAAAATATAAATACAATAAGTATTTAAATTTACTTTTGATTTATTATTTGGAATATAAAAACCCTAAATATAAATGGCAGTAAGTGAATTAAATGAAGATACACAGGATCAAATATGTGATCTTCTTGAAAATCTTCAGCAAATAGAGAAACTTAAAAATAAAGATATACGAATTGTGCTTGATAAGATAGTTAGAAAATATGGAGGAAAAGTAGTAAATAAATGAAACGCCTATTAATCCCACTATTAGTTTTGCTTACTTTACCAAGTGTTGTTCATGGCTCCCACTTAAATAATCAGAGAGAGCTTATAGTCACCTCAGAAAGCACAAGGGAATCAATCGAGTTGGCAAAATACCTTAATGATAATGATGTAGTTAAATATTCAGCATATTGGTGTCCTAATTGTCTTAATCAAAGTGAATTATTTGGTAAGCAAGCTTATAGAGAACTTAATGTAGTTGAATGTGCAAGAGATGGCATAAACAGTCAAACTCAATTATGCATTGATAAAAAAATTAAGGGGTTTCCCACATGGGAAATAAATGGAAAACTAATATTAGGTGTACTTTCACTTAAAGAGCTATCAAAGTTGACTGGATTTAAAAATTAAGGAAAATGTAAGATGATTAATGGTTAGATATTAAAGGTTATTTCTTGAGTACCTTTCATACATCCTCCAGCTGGATAGTTAATTACTTTTTTTGATATTAATCCAATACTTATTGCAACTATTCCAATACCAAATAAAGCTCTTGATCTTTTGCTTGAGATGAGACACTTCATTGGGTATTTATAAGTACTAATTACTAGGGATTATTAAATTATAACGTGGATTTTTTTGTTTAAAAAAAATAAAAAGGAACCCTAAATCTATAAATTTTTTAAAATAAGTTTTAGATATTAGATATCTTGAAAATCCTTAATCAATAAATGCTTATATATCTTTTTTCAGTATTTTTATTTTGTATTTGACAGTCTTTCTATAATTAAAATGAGACTTTTTTTTTATGAAAAATAAAGAATTTAATGTGACTCAAGGAATAGCCTTGTTACTTTTGAAGCCATTAAATTTACCCTCTAACTACGTCTTAAATCTCATAATTTATATAACTAATCCTAGTAACAATATTGGATACTAATAGTCTTCCCAAACTGGTTTGGTTCTCCTCCAACCTTGAGTGATTAACTTTCTCCATTCATCTCTAGCTTTATCAACTTTAAGTTCTTCTCTGGTTGTCATAAGAGGTGGTTCTTTTCCTAAAACACCAAGAATTCTTCCAGAGTCAATAAACATATATTCAAAGAATTTATCTTTATTTTGATTATTCTTTGAAAATCTTTTAACCCTTGATCGATTAGAATTTATAAGCCAAAAATTTTCTGTCAATCTTACTTATTTTATGTTTTCTCAATAGGAGCCATTGTTAATCCTTTTTTGAACAGTTGCTCATGATATAGCTCTGCCTCTTCAAGATTACCTCTCCAAACCTCTGCAGATCCTGTCTTATCAACTTTGATGGTTAGATCCCATGCCCTTTGTTCTCTCATGCTTGGGATTATTGTTAAAAGACAATTTGCTACATGCTGAAAAGTATTAAAATTGTCATCAAGAACTATAACTCTTGCTTCTGGATATTTTGCTTTAGATTTTTTTGGATCTAAGACTGTGCCGAGTGAATTAAACATTATTGTCTTTAATGGTTTAATTAAATTAAAATTTCACCTATGTTCTTCAATTGAAAAGTATTGAAAATGTCTCGAGCGTGACTTGAACACGCGACCTGCGGGCTATGAATCCGCCGCTCTAACCAGCTGAGCTACCGAGACATGGGAATATTGTAAGGCATTGGTTGTACTTAATTACCATTTTGAAAATTTATTTGTTTGTTGGCCTCATATATAGCAATTCCGCATGCTACAGAAAGGTTTAGACTTCTAACACCTTTTTGATCTTTGTTTCCAGTCTGTATATTCGGCATAAATATTGATATTAAAAAGTCGCTTTTATCAATAATGGAATCAGGTAATCCTGAATCTTCTCTCCCAAATAGCAAAATATCATCTTGCTTAAATTTAAAATCCTTCAAATATAATCCATTTTTTTTACTAAAAGAAATTATTCTTTTTGTTGATTTTGACGCTAAAAATTTTTCAAAATTCTCATACTGATTAATAGTAACTAGAGGCCAATAGTCTAATCCTGCTCTTTTTAAATATTTATCTTCTAGCTTAAAACCAAAGGGCTCTATAAGATTTAAAGGTATATTAAACGCAGCACATGATCTGGCAATATTACCAGTATTTTGTGGGATTCTAGGTTCAAAAAGAGCGACTTCCAATTTTAAGTAGGTATTTCAATACTTATTTCATCTATTTTGATTGCTCTGCCGTTTATAGCCAGCCAATTATCTTTTGATATTTGGGTTATTCTCTTTTGAAGTTCACCGATTCTTTCAATATATGTATTACCAATTTTATATTCAGAGACCAAACTCCATCCTACTTGTTCTCCAACAAGAATTGTTATGCTTTTTCTTTTCATTAAGAGAGTTATAAGTGAATTCATTTTTGTTGACCATTCATTTTGTTCCTTCCCAATGCTTTTCATAACGAATCCGCCAATAGAATCTATTAATAACGGACCTTCTACTTTTCTTAATGTATTTAATAGATCTGTCGTTTCTATTAATTTCCAATCTTTTGGCCTTCTTCTTCGATGTAAATTAATTCTATCTTGCCATTCTTTATCATCCAAATTGTTTTCAGATAAGGCAACGTATGTTAATTTTTTTACCTCCTTTGCAAGATGCTCAGCGAATTCACTTTTGCCACTCTTTGTACCCCCTGTAATAAAAACTATAAAAGATGAATATTTACTAATACTTAAATCCTTATCATTCATAAATCTCTATTATTTAGAGAAATACCACCATGTTGCTAAAGGTATAATTGTAGCAGCAATTAACAAACCTACAACTATATAAGTAGCAGTTGAGCTTTCAGTATCTTTTGATCTCATAGTGTTAAAATTTGGATCCACTACAGGGTTGTCAATAGATGAAGGCTGACTTTTTTCGTAATTTATAATAGTCTTCTGTTGAGTAATACCAAAATATTTATTTATGATAGGTATTTCATTTGCGGATGTAGTCGAGGGGGTAAGAATAAAAATTAAGCCAGTAAACATTAAAGAAAGTATATATTTATTGATGTTTAGGTTCATGTTAAAAGGTTTTGGTTAATTATATATTAAAAACCATATTATTGAGTAATTTTAAATGTATTAAACAATATAATATTTGCATAATTTAATTAGAAATAACATATTTAAAATATGGGATTCAATGGGAAATCATTAATATTAATCGGTGCCATACTCTTTATTTTTCAGATAGCAAATTTTATTTCAATAGAAACAATAACTCCTGAGCTTGAAAGAGCACAAGTGTTAGCCGCAATAGCTTCACTAATTATTATTTTGATAGGTTTTTTATTTAAACAATTCGAACCATTAGCTGGTGAGAAAGCTTCTTTAAAAGGAGAAAATCAGTTTCTCTTTGATAGAAACATGCCGGATGAAGTTATTCATGAACTTGCATGGGGTTCTGAAGCAATATTAACTTCTACAGCAGCAGCAGCAATATTAATCCACAATGATGGAGTTAATATATTGAGGAGGGGAATCACTTCAAGTAATGATTTTAAACCTGGGGAAACTTGTCTGAGATCTATAAAAGATATGAAATTAATATCATTAGCAAACACTAAATTTTATCCTGGAAGAGATGAATTTTTTAATTTTTGTGCCGAAATTCCATCTATCTTAGTTGTACCTATAAATAGTAAGGCTTTTATATTGATAGGAGGTTGGAGTGCTAAGTGTTTTACGAAGTCTGATGAAAAATGGATAAATAACTGGTCTAAAAAAATTAATAATATTTTTTTAAAAAATAAAATTTAAAAATAAATTATTGATTTTACTCTTTTATCTTTTGCTTTAAAACTTACTGATTCAGTAGTTAAATTGTAGTAAGCATTTTCTGAATTTATTTCATATTTATTTTCGTTATTTTCATCTTTTATTATATATTTTACTGGATTAAAAAATTCAATTATGTTAT
>CACMTJ010000032.1 GCA_902616595.1 uncultured Prochlorococcus sp. | reverse complement strand
CTTCTTCCAGAACTCCATCTTTGACTAATTTCTTAGCCTTTCTGACGAGGGTAAGAGGATGCTTACCTAGCACCTCTGACATTTGTTTAGTTGTTAGCCATCTACCCTCGTAGGTAGATCGGGTCATTTATTCGTTGATCTTTATTCCCTTAGCTCTTGCTACTGCTAGTTCTTCTTTAGTCCACTCGAAGTTACCTTTTTCTAGTACCATTCCAGTTGATATTCCCTCAAATACTTGAGATTCTTCTCCGTCTATATAAACGTAAGAACCACCTCTTTTGTGATTAGGAAACATCCTGTCTATGTCCTTTGAGATTTGCTCCGCAGTTTTTTCAGAAGCATAAACCTTCACAAATTTTCCATCAATAGTTGATGATTTTTTAAATTTGTTTGATTTATAAGCCAATAGTGAAAAAGCTAAAAGTTGAACAAACCCGCCTGTCTATCCACTAATCAGTAAGTGTTCGAAGTTTACTGTCAGCAGTCGAGCAAAGGACCATTACCCAATCAGGTTGGAGGACTAGCCACGAATTACTTTTATTATGATTAACTTTTTAAATCTTGTTAGTAGTTGTTTAAACATTCTTATTATTTGCTTTTCTTCTTTCAATAGCTCTTTCAAAACTATCTTCTAATAACTCTTCATTGAAGAATCTTGAATATTGTTGATGACTTTCTAAACTGTGGCCCATCATTGGTGCAGCTTCTCTTGGATGTAATCCATACTCCAAGTGTGCTCTCATAGCCCAAGCATGTCTAAAAGAATATCCCTTACATCCTTTTTCTTTTAATTTTTTCCATACAGGATTAAATCTCATGTAATTTTTGAAGGCTTCTGCTGCACCTGCTTTCATTCTTGGAAGTGGAGAATTATTTTTAATTTTTTGAATTAAATTCCACTTTTTTTCCCAAGTAGGATGCAATGGAAATAATCTTCTAGCTTGTCCAATACCTCCTCCTGACTTCTTGGCATAGGTGCACCATAAAGTATCTTTCCCATTCCTTCTAACCTCTAGATACTGCACCTCTATTGGTCTTAAACCATAGGTAGCCATTAACTTAATAGCAAAGCTCCACTCCTTTGCTCTATCCTCAACTCTATGTTTTTTCTCTTCAGGAGATAGATTTAAACTTTCCAATAATTCAAATAAATCAGCATCATCTATAGGAGTAGTTGGATCTTGTGTTCTTTGCTGTAATTGTCTAGATTTCTTTCCTTTAAAATCTTGAAGATTAAACTTTGGTGGAGGATTCCATATTTCTGCATCTAATAAATATCCACTTTCTTTGGAGGTGGCCCATCTTAAAAAACTAGCAACTCTTTGGATGTTCTCTTCTCTAGTTCTACTTCCTGCTTCATTAAACTTTCCAATATTAATTAATAAACTATTTGCATCCTGAGCATCAGCAACCTTCTCTAACTTCCTATAAGTTTTTGAATAACCCTTCTCCCAAGTTTGTTGGGATATAGCTCCACTTTGTTCTATTTTAAAATCTCCATATTTATTCCAAGCATCTAACAATACTTGTGGATCACTTTTACTTTTTGGAAGTTTATCTTTTGGTGCTCTAGCTTTTACTCTTTCAAATGATTCTTCAAATGGTACTTTCTTTTTTATATGAAGATAGTGAACTGCTTCAATAAAATGTTTAATCTCATTAGCACTAGCTCTTTGCCACTTGTAGGGTATGTATTTAAAAATTCTTGTACCATCATCAAACCTAACTCCTAGAGCAGTCTTCCCTGCTTTCTTCTCTACTATTTGCCAGTTCTTATTTCCAAGAGTATCCCTAATAAATAATCTCAGGGCTTGAACCCAATCTTCTGCTTGCGACCTACTTTTCATAAGCACTAGGTTGACTAGGGGGGATCTGTAGGGGGATCTACAATATATAAACAAGTTAAAACATGTTTAAACTTTATGCAATATCAAATCTCAAACTCATTACTATAGCTATAATTAGTCTAGGCTATAACTAAAGTCTTACGATTTTCTCAAAATAACGTACTGGTGCTTTGGGAGCACTAGGTCGCAGGTTCGAATCCTGTCGCCCCGATAGTTATAGCAGTCGATCTCAGTAATATCAAAAATCAGTCTCACTGTATCCGTGGAAATTTCCGTGGATTATGTCGATTTAGTAATAAAAATCCACGGAAGTTGACGGATACATGTGCAGATTCTTGTTGAATAAGTTCGAATTTAGGCAATAATAAAAATATTAGATGTTTGCGCCCTTTAAACAACCCACAGTAGTGACCACGATTCTTCATCTATGCACCTTCGATAAGTGCGGGGATTATAAAAAACAACTCTATATATATATTGAGAACACGCAACCGACCACCAAAAGGATTCAAAGGTAAGTCTGTAGAAGCTATCAATTTTAATCGCAATGATTCAGTTGGAGTTGCTATTGATTTAATTAACTTTGAAAAATTAGGTGTGAAGTTTAATGGTATTCCAGAAAATCTAGAATCAACTGTTTTCAATGCTTATAGCGAGTTGAAGAATAATCCTTCAAAGGTCAATGATTACTCAAAATTGGATAGAGCTTCAAGAATTAGTTAGGCTTCTATATCTTTCAGAACGTACGATTTATAAACATAAGAAAAATCAAATATTTGTAGCGGGAGAACATTTCTATAGAGTTGGAGAAGGAAAGCAAAAAGGTAAATGTATTTATGGTTTAGAGGAATGTAGGCAAGCCCTTTTAAAACATTCATTAGAAGATAAGAAGATAAAGGGAGCTAGATATAAGAAAAAACTATTGAAAGAATTCTCAAGTAGAGGACTTTAAAAATGGAAAAGAAAAAATATAAAGAACCTCGCATTATGCGAGAAATTGAAGCTAATGAGCTTATGTTCTGGCTAGAAACAGGAATAGAACCAAAACTACATTCTGATCGAAGGAACATAACAGGTGATGTAGAAGAAATAAAAAACAAGACCGACCATAAGCCCAATCACAGATACAAGAAACCAACAACTCGATATAAAAAAGAGGGTAATAATGGCAAAACCTAAACCCTATAATGAATTTCTTAGTGAGATTGCACTTGCTATAGAAGCTGGAGATAAAAAGGATGAGCTTGCATGGAAAGCAGAGTTGCAAAGTAATTATGTTGTATCAGAAAAACAACTTGAGCAAGAATTAAAATGTTTAATAAAATCTCAAGCAAAAACAATTACTGAGAGGTTAAATTCATTTGAAGATGAAGTAGATACCTTTTTTAAAGGTGATTGTGAAATCCAACCAAAGGACAGAATAGTTTACTTAAGGGATAAAGCAAAAAATCTTGGGTTGAATCTCAGAGATAGTGAAATCAGAGCAAAGATTTGGGAAGGTCGTAAACGTTCTCAAGGACTTGTGACAATGCTTGTTCCAGGTGTAGAAATAGATGCACCACAGGAGGTTTGGCTAGTAGAGGATTTAATAATGAAATCTGATACAAACCTTCTTATTGCTTCTCCTAAAGTTGGAAAAACTACTTTAGTTGTTGACTTGATTGGCAAATGGAGTCGAAGCGTCGAAGATTCCTATTTAGGTAAAAAGTTGATTGGGAGGTGTCCTCCAGTTTTTATTGTGGGGACTGACATGCCTAGATCAAGGTGGCTACCACTTTTAAATAGATTTGGGCTAGCCGAACGGATAGGCAAAGATAAATGGAAATTATTAAACCCAATAGTTGGCTTATTTACTCAAAATGAGTCATTGCATCTTGATGAATCTGGATTAACTCGTATTGGAGAATTGGTTAGCAATCATGAAGGATGTTTATTGTTAATAGATAGTTACTCGAAAGTTGTTGCACCTCTTGGCGTTAAAGAAGCTGACGCAAGTTTTGCTGGACCCATTGGAGATCTTCAAGAGGTTGTCGCGCCTTTTGGAGTAACTACAATTGTCATTCACCACAGTGGCAAACAAAGTTTAGGATCTGGTGCTGTGATGGCTTCAAGGGGTTCAACGGCTCTTCCCGCTGCGGTATCTCAAGTTATAAATTTAAAATGGTTTAATAGAGACGAAAATCGTCAGGATAAAAGAATACTTCTTGAAACTGAAGGCAGAGGGATGTCTTTTGAGGCAATTATTTTACAGTCTAAATATGGATTTGAATCTGAAGGAGATGCGACTGATGTTATTGAAAGGCAAAAAGAAAAAGAGAAAATCGCAAGATTACAGGATAGTCAAGCTGAGGTATTTGAAGAGGTAAAAGATAGGAGACCTCAAGAAGCAACTGCTGGTGACATTAAAAATGCTTTAAATATTGGTGATAGGTCTGCTCTCAGGTCATTAAGGGCATTAGAACGAAAGGGTTTATTAATAAGCGAAACCAGAAGAACTGATAAAGGTAGATGCGTAGTTTTTAAAATATCACCAACAACTGTCTTAACTGACTAGATGTCTTAGGTGACTAAACGGTCTGATCCTTACAAGGCATTGGACACTTCCGATACTTAGGATGCATAGACACATTAGGCACCTTTGATAAAAATCTTTCGAAATTATTTATGAAAAAAGAAAACGATATTATTATTTTCTGGGTCCTTTCTAGAGTAAGTGGATGGGTGATTTCGGACCCCAAAATCCTACTAGGGAAAAGGCTGCATAGTTAGACATACTTTTACAATAGCCAAAGATATAAATAGACTAGAATCATTGCATAGGAGTTAATCTCACATAATATAAATTTTGTAAGATGAAACCAAAATCATTGAATTTAGAAGCCTATACGATTTCGGAAACAGCTAGAAGACTGGGCTACAAAAGTACAAAAACAATTTATAGATTACTCAATAGAAAAGTATTGGAAGAATATATTCTTTTAGAGAAATCAAAAAGAGTTTATCTAATGTTAGAGCCACCAAATCTGCCAACTTTAGAGGAGAAGATAAAAGCCAATATTCAAATAAGGAGGAATAATATGACCTTCAAAAGAGGTAATTAATTTTTGTCTCCTTAATAATTACATGCTTTGATAGAGGAATTAAGTCATAATCTCTTTAAATAATTGAAGTAATCCTAAAAAACTTTATGGCAAAATATTCAATTAACTGTTCAAGATGTGGTGCCTCTATTAAATTCGAATAATGCATCTCTGAATATTAGTTTTGAATATTGTTTTCAACCAGTTAATCGATTCAAAAAAGAAAATAATTTATGAAAAAATTAATTAAAAAACTATTACTATCTTTCATACCTTTATCTTTATTTTCTTTCACTCCAATAAATGCTGCTCTTGTTGATTTAAAAGATACTGAAAGGCTAATTGAAATTGTTCTTGAAGGTGCCTCAAGAACCATGGGTAAATATGCAGACGCAAAAAAAGTTCAGTGGGATTGGTGCGAAGATACTTATTATGATTCAAGTCAAAATCTTATCTGCTTAGAAAAGAAATTCATGACCGAGCTTTCAGAGATAGGTGATGCTGCTGTAGCTTTTGTTGTAGCTCATGAATATGCTCATCATGTTCAATATGCTCAATACCAGTTAATCTCCAAGGCACGCAATAACACTATGAGAATTGAATTACAGGCTGATTGTTTTGCAGGAATAATATTAGCAAGTATTCCATCAATATCTTTTGGACCTGATGATGTAGAAGCAATGCTAAAAACTGCTTTTATCGTTGGAGATCAAGATTATGATAGTGATAATCATCATGGTCCTGGAGAGAATAGAGCTCTTGCTCTCAGATCAGGATTAAGATTTGGTGGATCCAAAGGAAAAAATAA
>CACMTJ010000031.1 GCA_902616595.1 uncultured Prochlorococcus sp. | reverse complement strand
AAAGACCTTGGTCTTAAAAATATTCATCAAGTACCTAAAGTTGTCAAAGTCAACGTAAACAGAGGTCTTGGTGAGGCAGCTTCAAATTCTAAAGCTCTAGAAGCCTCTTTAAACGAAATGGCAACAATTACAGGACAAAAGGCCCTTGTAACTAGGGCTAAAAAAGCTATCGCGGGTTTTAAAATTCGTGAGGGCATGCCGATTGGTTGTACTGTTACTTTGAGAGGAGACAGGATGTATTCCTTTTTGGAGAGATTTATAAATCTAGCTTTACCAAGAATAAGAGACTTCAGAGGAGTTAATCCAAAAAGTTTCGATGGGAGAGGGAATTATACCGTTGGGGTGAAAGAACAATTGATTTTTCCTGAAATCTCTTTTGATAAAATAGATTCAATAAGAGGTATGGATATAACTATTGTTACTAGTGCAAAATCAGATCAAGAAGGTAAAGCTCTCTTGCAAGAGTTAGGAATGCCTTTTAGTAAGAATTAAATTAAAACTATGTCAAATCACGATCCTATTTCAGATATGCTTACTCGAATTAGAAATGCGAGTCAAAAAAAGCATACAACCACAACAATCCCAGGTTCAAAAATGTCCCTAAGTATTGCAAAAGTGCTTCAAAAAGAGGGATTTATTTCTGATATTAATGAGGAAGGTGAAGGTTATAAATCACAAATAATACTCGGTCTGAAATATAGTGGTAAAAACAAATTTCCCACTATCCGATCTATGCAAAGAGTAAGTAAACCTGGTTTGAGAATATATAAAAATACTAGAGGTTTACCGAAAGTTCTTGGAGGTCTTGGAGTTGCCATAATTTCAACTTCTAAAGGCGTTATGAGTGATCGCGATGCTAGAAAGCAAGGCATTGGTGGCGAAGTCCTCTGCTATGTTTATTAAGGAGAATTAATCATGTCAAGAATCGGAAAAACATCAGTACTTATTCCAGAAAAAGTTACAGTTGATTTTGATGGATTAACAGTTACAGTGAAAGGACCAAAGGGTGAGTTAAAACGTCTCATGCCTGAGGGAGTTAGTTTTGATAAGAAAGATAATACTGTTGTCGTAAGTCCTACAACAACCAAAATATATTCAAGGCAGAGACATGGTTTATGTAGAGCCTTAATTGCAAATATGGTCGAAGGGGTTACGCAAGGTTTTTCAAAGAAACTAGAAATTGTTGGTGTTGGATCAAGAGCACAAGTAAAAGGTAAAAATCTAGTTGTAAGTGCAGGATATAGTCATCCTGTAGAAATGATCCCCCCTGATGGTATAACATACAAAGTTGAGAGTAATACAAACGTTACCGTATCTGGAATTGATAAGGAAATTGTTGGCAATGAAGCAGCAAAAATCAGATCAATTAGACCTCCAGAGCCATATAAAGGAAAAGGAATTAAATACCATGATGAGAGAATTCTCAGAAAAGCTGGTAAATCTGGCAAAAAATAATTCCAAATAAAAAAATGACCAAACTTTCCAGGAAATTACAAACCCAAAAAAGACATAGAAGATTAAGAAGATTCTTAATTGGAGATGCAACACGTCCAAGATTATCTGTTTTTCGCTCCAATAACCATATTTATGCCCAGGTTATAGATGATAGCGTTCAAACAACTATTTGCTCAGCTTCAACTGTTGACAAGGAATTGAGAGAAAAATCTGAGAAATTACCTTCTGATTGTAATTCTTCTTCCATTGTTGGAAAATTATTAGCAAAGAGAGCAATAAAAAAAGGTATTAAGCAAGTAATTTTTGACCGTGGAGGTAATTTATATCACGGTAGAGTAAAGGCACTTGCAGATGCTGCTCGTGAAGCTGGCCTAGAATTCTAACTATTAATTTTTTACTATGACTGACACTCCAATAAAACAAGAAATTCAATCCAAGAACGATAATGTTCCTGGAGCTACGCCCGTAGAACAAAAAAAGAATAATCGTAATGATCGAAAAAGAAATAGAAGAGGTGATTCAAAAAATCTAGAGAGAGATTCTGATTGGCAAGAAAGAGTTGTTCAAATTCGACGCGTTTCTAAGACTGTTAAGGGTGGAAAAAAAATGAGTTTTAGAGCAATTGTTGTCGTAGGTAATGAGAAAGGTCAAGTTGGAGTTGGAGTTGGCAAAGCAGGAGATGTCATTGGCGCGGTGAGGAAGGGAGTTTCAGATGGTAAAAAGAATCTTGTTAGGGTTCCCTTAACTCCAAATAATTCAATACCAACTTTATCCAAAGGTCGAGACGGTGCTGCTAATGTATTAATTAGACCAGCTGCCCCAGGTACAGGTGTAATTGCTGGTGGTTCAATAAGAACAGTTTTAGAATTAGCGGGCATCAAAAATGTCTTAGCTAAAAGATTGGGTAGTAAAACACCTTTGAATAATGCTAGAGCTGCCATGGTTGCTCTTTCTCAATTAAGAACACACAAATCTGCCTCAAGAGAGAGAGGCATCTCACTTGAACAGCTCTATTCTTGAAAATTATGACTTCAACATTAAATACACTCAAATCAAACTCTGGCTCGAGAAAGAAAAAATTAAGAAAGGGCAGAGGTATTGCAGCCGGTCAAGGTGCTTCATGTGGCTTTGGAATGAGAGGACAAAAGTCACGTTCTGGAAGACCTACACGTCCAGGGTTTGAGGGAGGCCAAATGCCCCTATATAGAAGAGTTCCAAAATTAAAGCATTTTGAAATAATTAATCAAAAAAACTTTTCCATAATTAACTTAGAAAAATTAAATGATTTCAAAGATAACGATACTGTTAACTTAGACTCATTAGTTAAAAAAGGATTGATCTTCAAGCCAAAATTTCCTTTAAAAATCCTTGGTAACGGAAAAATTAATGTAAAGCTAAAAGTTCAAGCTCATGCATTCACAAAAGTTGCAAAACAAAAAATTGAGGACGCAGGTGGATCCTGCGAGCTGATAAATAATAAATAAATTTATTAAATTTTAGGAAAGCTTCAAAATGTTAGTTAACAAAAGTAGAAATCCTAGCGCTTCTGAAATTCTTTCCCAATTATTTTTAAATAAAGAGCTAAGAAGTAGAGTTTTAACAACTTTAGGTCTCCTCCTTTTAGTGAGACTTGGCATCTATATCCCTATGCCAGGTATTGATAGGGTTGCTTTTAAAAGTTTTATAGATCAAGGGGGGCAATTAATAGGGTTTTTAGATATTTTTACTGGAGGAGGGATTTCAACCTTAGGAATATTTGCACTAGGCATACTTCCTTTTATCAACGCATCAATTATTATTCAGCTTCTCACAGCTTCGTTGCCTGTTCTTGAAGATTTACAAAAAAATGAAGGAGAAGCGGGAAGAAGAAAAATTGCTCAAATAACAAGATATGTTTCATTAGGATGGGGGTTTTTGCAAAGTATAATTTTTTCCTTAATTCTTAGACAATACGCTATTCAGGGGATCAGTGACACTACATTTGTCTTGCAAACTTCTATTGCCTTAGTAACTGGTTCAATGTTAGTTATGTGGTTCAGTGAAATCATTACGGAGAAAGGGATTGGTCAAGGAGCTTCACTGGTAATTTTTTTGAATATTGTGTCGACTTTACCTAAAGCTCTAAGTTCAACCATTGAAAAAGCTCAAACTGGCGATAGAGGAGATGTTTTAGGTATAGCAGTTTTACTTGGAGTATTTTTACTAACGATTGTTGGGATCATTTTTGTCCAAGAGGGAGCAAGACGCATTCCTATAGTTAGTGCTAAAAGGCAAATAGGAAGTTCAACACTACTTCCTGCAAGGCAAAGTTATTTACCTTTGAAATTAAATGCAGGAGGAGTCATGCCTATCATATTTGCATCTGCTTTAATTTTTTTACCTATAACTATTGCAAATGTTACTGGTAATCCAGTCTTAATCAAGTTAGCCAGCAGTTTAAATCCAGGATCTTCTAACCCATGGCCATATGCTCTCACATTCTTCTCCTTGATTTTGGGGTTCTCTTATTTTTATGCATCTCTTACTATTAATCCAGTTGATGTAGCTTCAAATCTAAAGAAAGGAGGAGTAGCGATACCGGGAGTTAGACCGGGGACTAATACAGCAAACTACCTATCAGGTATACAAAATAGGTTGACTTTATTGGGAGGTTTATTTCTGGGTTCAGTAGCTATAATTCCAGCTGCTGTAGAAAGAGCTACTAATGTTCAGACCTTTCAAGGTTTAGGAGCAACTTCATTACTTATTCTTGTGGGTGTTGCTATAGATACGTCTAAGCAAATTCAAACTTATGTTATTTCACAAAGGTATGAGGGACTAATTAACAATTAATGAAGAAACATATACTATTCTTAGGAGCTCCTGGAGCAGGGAAAGGGACTCAAGCTGAATTGCTAAGTCAAAATAACTCTTATTTACACCTTTCTACTGGTGAATTATTAAGAAAAGAAATTGAAATGAATACTACCCTTGGTACTCAGGTAAAGGATATTATGAATCGAGGAGAACTTGTTAGTGATGAATTGGTATTAAAGATAGTAAGACAAAATTTAGTCAAGAATAATAAAGGTTGGATTCTAGATGGTTACCCAAGAAATTTATCTCAAGCAAATTCATTGAATGAAGTCTTAAATGAAATAAATCAACCTTTGGAATTAGTTTTTTATTTAGATATACCAGAAGAAGTACTAATTAATCGTTTGCTTTTAAGAGGTAGAAAAGATGATACGGAAGAGACAATTAGAACAAGAGTTGACATTTATAAAAAAACTACAGAACCATTGATTCAATATTTTAAAGATCTCTCTTTGCTAGAATATATTGATGCTGATAGAGATCTAAAAACGATTTCCTCTGATATCAATCAAAAAATGGCTTGATGATGATGTAGAATATAGTATTAACGTTTTATTTGTTAAACCCCTATGAAGGTCAGATCTTCAGTCAAAAAAATTAGTCCTGACGATCAGATCGTGAGGAGAAGAGGTAAAATCTATGTTATTAACAAGAAAAGACCTCGCAATAAACAGCGTCAGGGTTAAATTTCAACCCTTAAATTCAAACTTTTACTTATTCAAAACACGTGGCCAGGATTGCAGGAATTGACATACCTCGCGAAAAGCGAGTTGAAATTGCACTTACATACGTCTATGGAATTGGTTTGACGAGATCCAAGCTAATTCTTGCTAATACGGGTGTAAAACCAGATACTCGTGTCAAAGACCTCTCAGATTCTGATGTGCAAAAACTTAGAGGTGCCGCAGAAGAATTCACTTTAGAAGGAGATTTGAGAAGAAAAGAGGGAATGGCTTTAAAACGTCTACAAGATATAGGGTGTGTAAGAGGAAGAAGACATAGAATGAGTCTTCCTGTAAGAGGTCAAAGAACTAGAACTAATGCAAGAACAAGACGGGGTTCTAGGAAAACAGTTGCTGGAAGAAAAAAATAATTAACTAAATCTATCTACAAATTGAAGTATTAAATTAAAACATCATGGCAGCTACATTAAAAAAAACAGGTTCAAAAAAATCTAAACGTAATGTACCTAACGGCGTGGTACATATCCAAAGCACATTTAATAATACTATCGTCTCAATCACTGACACATCTGGTCATGTAATTTCTTGGTCTTCTGCAGGTGCCAGTGGCTTTAAAGGCGCTAGGAAAGGTACCCCATTTGCTGCACAAACAGCTGCTGAAGCTGCAGCTAGACGAGCACTTGATCAAGGTATGAGACAAATAGAAGTACTAGTTAGAGGTCCTGGCGCAGGTAGGGAAACGGCCATAAGAGCTTTACAAGTGGCAGGATTAGAAATAACTCTAATAAGAGATGTAACTCCGTTACCTCATAATGGATGTAGAAGACCTAAA
>CACMTJ010000030.1 GCA_902616595.1 uncultured Prochlorococcus sp. | reverse complement strand
GGGATTAAAGATTTTTAAGACAATCGCATAACTGTCCTTATTCGAAGGAATAGGGCTGTAGGGGTAAATATCTAGTGATCGAAGGCCTGATTCATCAGTATTAATTTCGATATCAGCTGGAATATCTTCTAAACATTTTGTTCTATTCTCAAAACCGCCTATTCTTACTTTGCAAAAACTAATTTTTTCATTTTTTAAAGTGGATTTAAAGGTTTTTGGTATTGCCAGATTAATTTTTAAGAGATCAGTTTTTCTATCAGATGGCCTAAAGAAAAAATAAATTGTATTTCTAAATTTCTTTTCATTTTCTTTTTGAAACCACTTTAATCGTCTATAACTAGAGTCTTGATCCCACTGGAATTCCAGTCCTGCCTTGGCATCTTGGATCTTATTAAAGAAAGGCGATGAGACTAAAATTGTAGAAATAATAAAAAATCTTAAAAATCTAAGATTTAAAGTAAGTTTACTTGTGTTTTTTAACATTGAGTAAATAAATCTTTAAAGGTTGAATACGAGGTATTCAAGTTAAAGCGAAAATTAGTTTTACTAAGGTTAACATCTATCTGCCCTTAATTTTGCAGCGTTTCTTAAATAAGGATGCTTTATTGGATTATTGGGTGGCATTAAAACTTGAGCCATTATTCTTATACAGAAATCGATATCATTGGATACGTACATTTGTTGACAGTCTATAAATGCTACTGAATCAAGTCCATTAAATTTCCTTGCAATTGAAGCAGGGAAACATGCATCAATATCTTTTGTTGCAGTGAATGTAATTGACAAAATGTTGGTTTTAATAAGATTATTACGTGAAATTAATTCATCAATCAATTCCACTACAGCAACTTCTATTTCTCCAACAGAATTCCCAGATGCTGATGTAGCTCCACGAATAAATGCAACTTTATAATCATCTTTCATTTTTTCAGACATATCAATTTAAGGCTTATATAACCAAAGTACTTTATTAGATGAGTCAAACTCAAAAAAGATATTTTTGATAATTTTTTCAATCATCCTACTTCCAGGAATTAGGCCAAGTATTTTCTTCTTTTTCTTTCCAAATGTTAAGGGCTCAATTTTGGGATCAATATTAACCATTTTTGCAGCTAGTTCCCTAGCAACAAATTCATCTCCAACTTCATCCACAAGACCAAGTTCGAGTGCTTGTGTCCCAGTGAAAATTCTTCCATCAGCAAATTTTCTTACTTCTTCAACAGGTAAATTCCTTCCTTCAGCAACAGCTTCAGTAAATTGTTTATAACTTTCATCTATAAGCCCTTGAAGTAGACTTCTACCTTCCTCACTTAGAGGTTTATCCGGAGAAAGTATGTCTTTAAATACACCGCTTTTAACAGTCTCAAATTTTATGCCAATTTTATCTAATAATTCAGATAAATTATTTCCTCTTATAATCACACCAATAGATCCTGTAATTGTGCCTGGATTCGCGACTATTTTGTCAGATGCAACACCAATGTAAACACCTCCAGATGCTGAGATGTTCCCAAAACTAGCGATGACTTTACATCCTTTATCTTTTAGTCTTTTAATAGCAGAGTATATTTCTTGGCTGTCCCCAACAGTACCCCCTGGAGAATCAATTCTCACGATTAAAGCAGGAAATTCTCTATCCTCAATTTGTTTAAGAGCTTTAAGGACTGAAACTCTTGTTGAACTTGTAATAGGCTCATCAATTACTATACGAGCCATTCTTTTTTTTGACTTTCGTCTAAAAGGCCAAATCATTCTTTTAAGGTAAATTCATAAAACTACTTTAAAAAGACTATCAGCAGACCTAATGAATTCAATCCTAAATTGGTTTTTAATGATACTCCCTTTCGCACTTTGGGGTACTTCAATGGCGGCCATGACTCCTCTAGTATCTAGTGCTGGGCCAGAGTTTGTGGCCTCTTTAAGATTACTTCCTGCAGGGATTCTTGTTCTAATAACAACATATTTATTTAAAAGAGATTTAAAAATTTATAAGTGCGATTTGAAGTGGTTTTTGGTTTTTACGATTGTCGATGCTACTTTTTTTCAGTTGTTTTTAACTTATGGTATTGAAAAAACTGGAGCAGGTTTAGGTTCTGTTTTGATTGATTCTCAACCGCTTTTGGTAGCTATTTTAGCGAGGGCAATTTTTGGAAATTTAATTAATCCAATAGGATGGTTAGGACTCCTTTTTGGCTTGGGAGGAATAGTATTTTTAGGAGTTCCACAAGAATTTTTAGGGAATTGGTGGTTGATGTCTGATAAGTCTATGAATGATGTTGCTTTTAACTTTGGAGAACTTTGGATGCTTGCTGCTTCTTTAGCTATGGCATTAGGAACTATTTTAATTAGATTCACTTGTACTAAAAGTGATCCAGTTGCAGTTACAGGTTGGCATATGGTTTTAGGGAGTTTGCCCTTAATTATTAAGCACTGCTTACAATCGAATTTCACAATAATTCCAGATTGGTCAATATTTGATTGGGGACTTATGTCATTTGCAAGTATTTTTGGAGGAGCAATAGCGTATGGATTGTTTTTCTATTTTGCTAATAATAAAGAAATAACTGGATTTAGCACTCTTGCATTTTTAACACCAGTATTTGCTCTTCTCAGTGGAGGTGTTTGGTTAGATGAAAGACTTACAATTCTGCAGTGGATAGGAGTGGTGTTTATTCTTATCTCGGTATTTTTTGTTAGCCAGAGAAAGACTTTATGGGAAAAAAATTTTTCTGATACTACTATTTAATTAGTTTCTTGTTGTAAAAGTATAATATGCGAATAGTTTTAATTAGTACTCCAATAGGATTCTTGGGCAGCGGCAAAGGTGGTGGAGTGGAATTAACTTTGAATTCCTTGGTTTCAGGTTTAATTGCTTTAGGTCATTCTGTTGAAGTTGTAGCTCCAAAAAATTCTAAGTTACATGAAAGTAATGTAAAAGCAAAATTACATTTTGTGGAAGGAGAAGATCAAATTAGTTGGCAGCATCAAAATTACAATTCTCATGTGAGTATCCCAGATAATTCTCTTTTAGCAGGAATGCTTGAAAAGGGATTAGATATCGCTAAACATTCAGATTTATTGTTGAACATGTCCTATGATTGGTTGCCTATTTGGATGACTCTAAATTTAGAGATACCCATTGCACATATTATTAGTATGGGATCTGAAAGTTTAGTAATTAGAAATTTAATATCTAAGGTATATGCTAAATATCCAAATAATTTTGCTTTTCATTCGAAAATGCAAGCTAATGATTATCCATTCATAAAAAAACCAACAATTATTGGGAATGGGTTTAATTTAGATAATTATATTTTTCAAGATTCAGTGAAGGGGCCCTTGGCATGGGTTGGAAGAGTAGCTCCGGAAAAAGGTTTGGAGGACGCAGTTTATGTAGCAAATGAACTTGGTGAAAAATTAAAAGTTTGGGGACTTATTGAAGATGATATGTATGCCTCAAAGATAGAAAAATCATTCCCTCAAGGTGCTATAGATTGGATGGGGTTTTTATCTACCGATCAATTACAAAAAGAACTTGGTAAATGCAGAGGGTTGATAAATACTCCCAAATGGAATGAGGCATATGGGAATGTAGTTGTTGAAGCTTTAGCATGTGGGGTGCCAGTTATAGCTTATAAAAGAGGAGGACCTAGTGAAATTATTCAGCATGGGCAAACAGGCTATCTTGCTGAGCCCGACGATAAAAAAAATTTGCTTTACTATGTGGAAATTATTGAAAAAATCAAGCGTAAGAAATGTAGAGAATGGGTTGAAAGAAATGCCTCCGTAGATATATTTGCTTACAAGGTTGTGAACTGGCTTAATAAGGTAATCATCGAATATAAATAAAATTAATATATTAAATGATTCTTCTGAACTTAAAAAAAAGGCTTTTAAACTCAACAATAATTTTAATTTTTGGAATCATTATATTTATTTTTGGTTTAGGTAATACAGGACTTGTTGATGAAACGCCCCCTTTATTTGCCACTGCGGCACGGGCGATGAGTGAATCTGGTGACTGGATAACCCCAAAGGTCAATGGAATGTTCCGGTTTGATAAGCCTCCATTAATATATTGGCTTATGGGTTTTTTTTACTCATTACCGAAAAACGAGATTTGGGATAGTTTAGGGACACTTTCAGCAAGACTTCCTTCAGCTTTGGGATCATTATTTTTAATGTTGATGATTGGAGATACTTTGTTTTGTTGGCCACAGAAGAGTAATAGGCAATTCCTCACTCCAATAGTTGCATCGTTAGGCTTTGCTTTGTCTCCACTAATAATCATTTGGAGTAGAACTGCCGTGAGCGATGCCCTTTTAACTGGAACCTTGGGGATTAGTCTACTTTTGTTTTGGAGGAGAATGGCAAGTGAAAATAATGATCACTGTATTTCAGCGTGGGTATTTTTAGGTTTTGCAATTTTAACTAAAGGACCTGTTGCATTTGTTTTGGCATTATTGACTATTACATCTTTCTTATTTAGTCAGAAAAATTGGAAAATGTTGCTTTGTAAGATAAACCCTAAGAAAGGTTTTTTAATAACAATACTTATAAGTGTTCCATGGTACATAATTGAACTCATAAAAGAGGGAAAGCCTTTTTGGGACAATTTTTTTGGTTACCATAATTTTCAAAGGTATACCTCAGTTGTAAACAATCATGCCGAACCATTCTGGTTTTTTCTTTACATAATGATATTGGCCTCATTACCATTCACGCCGTTTTTGTATCACGGGATATTCAAAGCCTTTAAGGATTTCTTGAAAAGTTCAAAACAAGGTTGCGATGTCACTGAGACCCTTCATACCTATTCTCTATGTTGGTTAACATCAGTTTTAATTTTCTTTAGCCTTTCTGCTACGAAACTACCAAGCTATTGGTTGCCAGCAATTCCAGCAGCAGCAATACTCATTAGTAATAGCTTTATTAACTTAAAAAATTCAAGTAAAAATTATCTATATTTATGGATTTTTAATATTTTAATTTTGTTTGGTGTTTCAATGGCATTCTTTTTCTCAAATAATTGGTTAAGTTCAATAAATGATCCTGAAATGCCTAATCTTGCATCTGAACTAATAAGCTCTGGGATAATTTTTAAAGCCAAATTGTTTTTCTCTTCATTTACACTTATTTCATTAATTTTATTTTCTTTAAAGTCTAAAAATATTCTTCTTTTTCTACAAATTTTTCTTTTAATTGGACAATCTTTTTTAATGTCTCCAATAAGGAAATTAGCGGATAACTCTAGACAATTACCTTTAAGGAATATCTCAAAATTAATTTTAGATATTCGCGAGGGGAGGGAAACTTTGGCAATGATCGGGATAAGAAAACCTTCATTACACTATTATTCGAAGCAAATAGTTTTTTATGAACCAAACACTGAAGAGGGATTAATTAATCTTTCAGAGAGGCTAAATAATGATAGAAGAGAAAATTATGAGGATCAACCCGATTATGAATACAAATCTCTATTGGTTGTGATTGATGAATTCTCTTCTAGCCGAAAGCAATGGTCAAACATTAAACACCAAAAACTGGGAAAATTTGGGATTTATAATTTATGGCGAATTCAAAAAAGTGAATTAAATAAGTATTCAAAATTTCTTGTGAATAGTGGTTATAAATCGGACTGGAAAAATAGAAAAGTTGAAAAATTTTAACAAAGTCTTTTCTTAAGAAGAGCGTTTTTTAGATCATCAAGGCTGCACTTGCTGGGGATATCGATATTATTTAAATCTTCCATTAGTTCGAGATCGATTACAGAATCCTCGGCTAAAAAACTAAAAACTTCATTAATACTTATTCCCATATCTTGAGCCA
>CACMTJ010000029.1 GCA_902616595.1 uncultured Prochlorococcus sp. | reverse complement strand
ACTGATTTTTTTTGCAATTTCTTGTTTAATTCCTTGTTTTAATAAAATTGTCTGTTTAATTCTATTACCACTAACTATTTCAATGTCACCGTAGTCAAATATTTTTAAGGATAAGTTTCTTTTTATTGCCTTTTGTCTAATGATGTCATTAACAGCATTCAAAGTAAGTTCGCTATTCGTGATTATAAAAATATTTTCTTTTTCTAAATCAACTGAAGTATCCGTGCCCTTCAAATCGTAACGCTGAGAAATTTCCCTTTTAACTTGATCCAAAGTATTTACTAATTCTTGTCTATCAAAATCAGAAACTACATCAAATGAGAAACTTTCTGCCATAGCAAATTATTAAAAGCTAAATATTATTAGCATAAATCATATTTTCCATAAGAGAAAATGGATTAATTTAATCAAAAAATAACAAACTAACCACTTTGCCCATTTCTTCAGCACATCTACAACTATTTAGCAAAGTTTCACTATCGTGAAAGGCAAAGCATATTAATTGATCGCACCTAGTAATAATTTCTTGATTACAAAGACTACTTGCAAGTGGCAAAGGTAATTCATCATTTTCACTTTTTTCAACCAAATGCATAACCCTCTCAAGTTGATCCTTTATTTCAGGTATTTGTCTATCAAGACTTTGAGGTAATAAAACAGTTAATAATGATGGATTAATATCTAAGACAGCTCGAATAACAGCTGAATTAACACCTTGAGATCCAGACGTAAGGATATTATGTCCTTCCTCTGCTAACGACCTTGCTATCAACTCAATTAAGTGGATATCTACAACCGGTACATGTCTACTACCTAAAAAAGCAATTCTCCTTTTCCCATTATCTTGGAGTTTTGCAAGTTCTTGAGCTAAGGCATCAACACCTTCAGTTGCTGGTAGATCTAAAGAGCGACTCAAAATAATAAAGTTCCTATATTTGAAATTAGCATTTATCTGAAAAATTGCAGGGAAAATCTATCTTTTCTAGAATTCTTTTTAGATTTACATGCTCTTGAACTAATTGAATAGCATAAGAAGCTTTAATTGATTCATGTATTCTTACATGACCAAAAGCTTGTTCAATAATTTCCACGGAGGAAAGAGTATCTAATTCCACTTTTAAAATTGGCACCTCCAATTCCTCCGCTCTATGAATCAATTGTGACAAAGGATCTCCTAAACCAGTTAAAATTAGGCATTGTGTCGAAGCCTCCAAAGCAGCAAGTTGGATATCAGTTCTATCAGCTCCAGTAACTACAGCCATATTTCGTCTTCTCCTGAAAAATTCCATTGCAGAATTCACCCCCATTGCACCAATACTTAATGTTTCAACAAGCAATTGATCTTTTTCAGGGCAACAAATTACTTTGGCATCTAGTCTTCTTACAAGCTCACCTACGGTGACACTTCTAAGTAGTGGTGATTTAGGCATCACTCCAAACACTTCAATATCCAGATCTTTAAGAGAGGGTATTATTTCATTTTTAACTTTTTCGACTTCTTGCGGCAAAACTCCGTTTAATACAACTCCAGCCAATTTCTCACCTAATTGTTTTTTCGCATCAAGTAATGCATCCACACTTTTACAATCTTCCCATATATTCACAATTAAAACTTTCGCATCTAAATCCTTAGCTAGTTGTGGGAGACTTAAGCCATAAATCATACCCTCATGAAGACTTCCTGCTGCCTCTAAAATATTCAAACCTTCAAAATCATCATTGACCAATCTTTCAATCTGATCAAAACCTTTTCCTGGGAGTAAGTCTTTGTTGAAGATTCTTTTTTCAGCTGAGATATTATCCAATAATCCTACTGAAGAAATTAAATTCTCCTCTTCGATATTTAATGTTGATCCAATAAACTTTACATCATCATCTATTAATCCTTCATAAGACATTGAGGGAAGATTAGTAAGTTCAATACATGTTGCTAGAGGTTTTCCTATACGTACTTTTTTATCCTCCTCTAAAAGTCTTTTTGCTATCCCAAGAACTATTGCAGACTTACCACTAAATGGCTCACAAGAGCCAATTAACAATATATCGCTCATAATTTAGTAAATTATTTATTAATAGGTTAAAGATAATATTTTTTTCAGAACTAAACAAATATTTATTTATGAGTTTTAATCAAATAAAAAAGATAAATAATCTTTTTTTGGTAAATTTATTTTAATTTTTTGGTATCTCGTACAAATCAATCAACATGATAAATCCAACCGAAAACGAAAAAACTATAGGGATTACTGGGGCCTCAGGTGCGCTGGGGAAGGAGCTAACAAAGTTGTTTCGTCAAAAAGGATATAAAGTGATTGGATTTACTCATAGCAAAACTAATTATGAAATAAATCTTGAATCTCCAAATGAATGGATTAAATGGGAATGTGGTAAAGAGTCTTCATTAAAAAAACAATTAGAAAATATAGATATTTTAATTTTGAACCATGGTATCTATGATTTGAGTAGAGAAAATTCCAACTATGAAAACTCAATAGAGATAAATGCATTAAGCAAATTCAAATTCTTAAATTTATTTGAAGATATTGCTCTAACAAGTGATTCAATGATAAAAAAAGAGATTTGGATAAACACTTCTGAAGCAGAACTTTTACCAGCTCTAAATCCGTCATACGAGATTAGTAAATCCCTTATTGGACAATTAGTTTCTTTCAAAAAAAATCTTCTTGACAAAACTATACAGAAAAAATTAATAATAAAAAAAATCATCTTAGGGCCTTTTAAATCTGAACTAAATCCTATCGGAATAATGAGTCCCAAGTTTGTTTCTAAAAAAATTTATGATTTAGCTAATTCAAAAAATTATTTAATAATAATTAGTCCGAACCCATTAAGCTACTTACTTTTTCCATTGAAAGAATTTTTTAATTTTTTGTATTGCCGAATTATCTATAAGTATAAATCTTAGTTTTTAGAAATCTCTATCTGTCAATATTTCAATCCCATCTGTTAAAACAACTATTGTGTGCTCCCATTGTGCCGATAATTTCCCATCCTTTGTTACAACCGTCCATCCATCATTTAATGTTTTACAGAATTTAGTGCCTTCATTAACTATAGGTTCAACAGCTAAGGTCATTCCTTTACGAAGGACTACGTTGGGCAATTCATTGGTTCTAAAATTAAATACAGAGGGTTGTTCGTGAAGATTTCTTCCAACTCCATGTCCTGTATAATCCTCAACTACACTAAAACCATTTTTTTTGACTACGTCTTCAATAGCTCCAGCAAGTTCATAAAGCGTAATGCCTTCTTTTATCTTTGAAAGACCAGCATAAAGAGCATCATTTGCAACCTTACTAAGTTTTAAAGCTTTATTGCTCGCTTCCCCTACGCAAATTGTGATACAACTATCGCCCCAATAATTTTCTAGATAGGCTCCAGTATCAATTTTCACAACGTCACCATTTTGAATTATCTTTTTTTTACTAGGAATTCCATGAACTACCTCATTATTAATGCTCGAACATATACTCGCAGGAAAGCCATATATACCTTTAAATCCAGGTCCAAGCCCTCCTGATGGAACTGCTCCCATTTCCATGATTCTTTTTGCGGCAAAATCATCTAAATCTTGAGTACTCATTCCAGGCTTAATTAAATCCTGTATTTCTCTTAAAACCGTTGCAACTATTCTACTTGAATTTTTCATTAACTTTATTTCTCTTGGAGACTTAAATTCGATACCTCGAGTCCTTGGGATAAAGGATTCTTGATCATTTGACTTGGAATTATTTATTTTTGGTAAGAGATCTGCAAATTTCATCATTGGATTTAATAATAGGAATAGCTAAATATTTTCAAAAAAGCTTAAAACTTTTATTTATTTTAAGTCTATCAATAACTAAAGTAAAAATGAAAAATTCTAGGCAATTTCATAAAGCGTTGGCCCCTTGGCTTTTCCTTCCATTATTTATATCTTCAATTACCGGGCTTCTTTATAGGGTTTCAAAAGATTTATTAGGTTACCCTAGAGAACAAGTTCATTGGTTGATGTCTCTCCATGAGGGCGAATGGCTTGGAGATAATGGAGAACTTATTTACGTAATATTGAATTCCCTTGGAGTTATGTGGATGCTCATAACTGGATTCCAAATGTTTTCAAAAACAATTTCATTTACCAAAAAGGTTACTAAAGGCGAGTCAAAAGGTTAAGATATAGAACTTGTAGGATAAAAAAGAACAAAATGGCCCAAGAGAAACGAGAGATGGAATTAGAAACCGCTATTGAAGCTGACGCATCAGTTGATGTAGAAGTTGAACAAAAAGAAAAAAATACGGTTTCTGAGACTTCGCAAACCTTAAGCGCATCCAATCTTATTAAGGAATTTGAGAATGAACAATTAAAAAAAGAATTACCCGAAATATATGTTGGAGACACTGTTAAAGTTGGAGTAAAAATTACAGAAGGTAACAAAGAAAGAGTCCAACCTTATGAAGGCGTTGTCATAGCAAAAAGGCATGGAGGTATTAACCAGACTATTACAGTTAGAAGAATTTTTCAGGGTATAGGTGTTGAAAGAGTATTTATGCTACATAGTCCACAGGTTGCCTCTCTAAAAGTTGAACGTAGAGGTAAAGTAAGAAGAGCTAAGTTATTCTATCTAAGAGATAGAGTAGGAAAAGCTACTCGCGTAAAACAACGCTTTGATCGATAAAGTTGTAAATTAATCAACTTATTGGTCACAAAGACGCTTATAATCATTTAAATGCGTCGTTAGTTCAGTTGGTAGAACGCAGGTCTCCAAAACCTGATGTCGGGGGTTCAAGTCCTCCACGACGCGTTTGATCAACATTATGTAAATTATTTTTTCATAAGATGGAGTTAGATCTTCAACCTGGGGACGTAGTTAAAGTCCTCGAATCAGCAGCTTTAGGATGGGTTCGTGCAAGAGTTATCAGAGTTAAGTCTGGTGGTAGAGTTGTCGTACAAAGTGACCAAGGCAGAGAGTTTACTGCTAGAGGCAATCAAGTTAGGTTGATAGAACCTGCTGGTTTTAGACCTCAAAAATAAATAGTTGTTTATCCTAGGGCAGTTGAAAACCTAATTATTTCTGTAAATCCTCAAATTAAAAATTTTTTTTATTACAACCCCATAAATTAAGTATTATGATCTGATAATTTTAAGAATGAAGTTCTAAATAAATTTAGAACAAAACTCTGGGACCGTAGTTCAACTGGTTAGAGCACCGCCCTGTCACGGCGGAAGTTGCGGGTTCGAATCCCGTCGGTCCCGTTTTTTCTAAAAGAAATTTGGAAAAACGTTTAAGACTAGCCCCGAGTCCAACGGGTTTATTTCATATTGGGACAGCGCGAACAGCACTTTTCAACTGGTTGTATGCACGAAAAATAGGTGGGAAATTTCTTATCAGAATAGAAGATACTGATTTTCTTCGATCTAAATCTGAATATACAAAAAATATATTAGAGGGCTTGAAATGGCTTGGACTTAAATGGGATGAGGAACCTATAAAGCAAAGTGACCGAATTTCAATTCACAAAAGTTATATCAAAAAACTATTGGAATGTGGAGCTGCGTATAGGTGCTTTACAACAGAAGATGAAATTTCTGAATTAAGAGAAGAACAAAAAAAGAAAGGATTACCACCAAAGCATGATAATAGACACAGAAGTCTTTCAAAAGAAGAAATAGAAACATTCATATCCCAAGGGAGGAATTCAGTTATAAGGTTTAAGATTGATGAAAAAATTGAAATTAAATGGGTAGATCAGATAAGAGGCGAAATCAAATGGAAAGGGAAGGACTTGGGTGGTGATTTAGTTTTGTCAAGAAGGGCAATGGGATATGAGATTGGAGATCCTTTGTACAATCTTGCAGTTGTAGTTGATGATAATTTCATGAATATTACTCATGTTGTGAGGGGTGAAGACCATATCTCTAATACTGCAAAACAAATATTGATTTATAAAGCATTAAATTTCAAATTACCCACTTTTTCTCATACACCCCTAATACTGAATAGTGAAGGTAAAAAATTATCTAAGAGAGATTGCGTTACTTCTATCGACGAATTTAGAGATATGGGATATTTACCTGAGGCCTTATCGAACTATATGGCCTTTTTAGGTTGGTCTCCAAAATCTGCCGACAAAGAAATACTTTCACTTGATGAGATATCTGAAATTTTTGACTTATCAGACATAAATAAAGCTGGCGCTAAATTTAGTTGGGAAAAACTCAACTGGATTAATTCTCAATATATAAAAAATATGGAATCAATAAAGTTAAGTGAGATCATTAGGAAATACTGGGATGATAATGGTTGGGTGCCGCCATCTCGAGAGTGGGCTTATAAATTATCAATTTTGCTCAGAGACTCTATGACTCTTTTGAAAGATGCCATTGATCAATCAAAACCATTTTTCTTAATACCTACAATTCAAAAAGAAGGGCAAGAATTTCTGGAAAATAACAATAGTAGAGCATCTCTAAAATTAATCTTAAATTATTTAACAAAGGAAAATATTATAAAACTAGAAAAAGAGAAAGCCAAAGAAATAATAAACGAAATCTCAAAAATGCATAATATTAAAAAAGGGATATTAATGAAATCATTAAGAGTAGCCTTTTTTGGATCTCTAAGTGGGCCAGATTTAATTCAAAGTTGGGAGCTTTTCTCAGAGAGTAAAACTGATATATCTCGAATTGAAAGATGTCTTAAATCAATCTAAAATTATTTTTTTTGTTCTAATTCAAGTCTATTTGCCAAAGGTTTAGCGGAAAGACCTTGTATCCCTACCGTCATTAATATAGTAAGAAACACTAAACCTTGGAGACGGCCAGCCCCAAGGATACCAGCCTGCTCTAATCTGATAGAAAAAAGAGAAGCTACAGCCGCAGTAACAATACCTCTTGGGGCTAACCAAGCTAAAAATATTTTTTCTTTAAAGTTCAATTCTCTTCCCATTGTTGCTATCCATATAGAGATAGGGCGAACAATTACCATCA
>CACMTJ010000028.1 GCA_902616595.1 uncultured Prochlorococcus sp. | reverse complement strand
TGGAAATGATAACTTTTTAACCATTTTTCTTTACAAATATATTTGTAAGGTGTATCAAATATTTTTTACATTTTTTGAAGAAATATTCTTAAGAAAAATAAAACCTACAAACAGTTTTTACAAAACAGGTATTTTTAGTATTGAAAACTTTAATAGTGCTTGTTTAGATAACCTTGGTAATATCGAAACTTTCTCTGCTAATGATTACCTTTCAATAAGAGTGATGAATTTTGATCAAATGGATAATTTAGTTAATCAATTATTTAATAATAAATTAAGGAAAGAAATTACTCAAATAACAGGATTTGCCTACTCCGTAGATTTTATGATTTTTTACGACAGAAAATTTATTCCTAATGATGCGATAGAAGTACCAACACTAAAACAAGCTTATTCTTATAGATGGCATTTTGATAAGCCTAATAGTAGAAATATGCTAAAGATTTTTCTACCCATTAATATTTCTCCTGATCATGGTCCTCTAGAAGTTATTGATATAAAACAAAGTAAAAAAGTTCAAGGTTTTAAAAATATTAATTCAAAAAAAGAAAAAACTTTTTTTACTGGCGAAAAAAATATTATCTATGGATTTAAACCTACAACATGTTTTCATAGAGATGGGATTCCTAGTAATGAAAAAATAGCTAGTCAAATTATGTTTCAATTAAATCCTAATAAGAAATGGGTAATAAATTCTAAACTATTCTCAAGGAATCCATCTTTAAATAATAAATTAGGTATATGGACTACTGAGCCAAAATTTCCTTTCTTTGCTTATTTATTTGATAAGAGAATAAATTTTAAAAATTACCTATAGAGTAACCTAAAATTAGTTGAAAAATTTGGCTATTTAATAAGCTTTTCCCAGTTTTGTATCCTGTGAATGGCCCTTAAAGATTCGCTTGTTATGAATAATTCATTCCTCATAATTGCTATTGAGGTTGGTCTAGGGATGTTTTCAGAAATCAAGACTAATAGATCATTTTGTAAGTCATAGAAGTAAATACCTTTATTTATAAAAGAAATTAAAAAGAATTTTTTACTTAATGGATAAGCTGAGAAGATATCAAAGTTATTATTGAATACTTTTGATTTATAAAAATTTAAATTTTCATAAACCATAATTTGAGAAGGATTCCTTAAAGTTATGCACAAAATATTATCTCTTAACTTTAATGTATGAGGATTTTTCTGATTTCTTAAAAGAAATGTGATGCAATATTTTTTAAAATTTTCTTTAAAATCAATATATTTTAAAGTTGATTTTTGATAGTCAATATAAAATAACTTATCTTTATAAATAACCGATGAGATTGGATAGTTATTTTCTAAATGAAATGAATTTAAAAGCTTTAAAGAAAGATGATTAAAAATTAGTATTTTGCTTTTCCTATAACAAGAAGCGACTAATAAGTTTTTTGATATAAATAGACCATGACAATGATCTATTTTTAAAGGCAATATTTTGAAATTATTATTAGTATCAATTGAGAGTATTATATTGTTTTGATAAAGAGGGAAAAAACATTTTTTATTTTTATTTTCAAAAATATCATAAGAGGAATATGGATAAGGGTAATCAATGGGAGTTCGAAAAGCATAATCATTTTTAATTGAATTTAAATAAAGTTCATAATCAATTTTTTTTATATAGGCCATTTGATATTTAACAAGTATATAAACTAAGGATTAAACAAAATCTAATTATTTTGCAAATTCAGATTAATTTTTAATTCAAAAATATTTGTTAATTAGAGCTATTTCAATAAGTGTTTTTATTAATTTAATTTTTGATTACTTTAACATTAAATCCATTGCCTAGTTGATATTACAATTAGGTATGGAAATGATTAACAACAGCAAAAAAAGGAATGATAAAACTTATAACTTTCTTAGTTAATTTTAAAATCCACGATACATTAATCAAACTCTATAAAGTATTATAGAAATTACGGCAGTTACTAAAAAAATTTTTGGATTGATCGATATGACTGACGTTTCGGGATTTGGGGCCATAGCTCAGCTGGTAGAGCACCTGCATGGCATGCAGGGGGTCAGCGGTTCAAATCCGCTTGGCTCCATTAAATTTTTCTAGTTATATCAAGGGTTTTCAGAGATCGTTTCGTAATAACATAACTTTTGTCACTGCTTGTCCACGCTTGTTTATGCGATTATGCTCTCTAAAATGCTCTTAGATGTGTTTTTAATTTTTGTAGATTGCAAAAGCAATTTGGGTGACCAACGCCAGAAGTTTATTCAAATCTGCTCTCGGCTTCGGGTGGTCAATTTCCTCCTGGGAAAAGAACAATAAAGTGATAACAAAAAATTTTTATCGCTATCCTTAAGGACAAAAAAATCCGTATTTGTTGATATTTAATCTACTAAAATAACAATACAAAATTCATTGATTTTTCAAAAAAACTATTTATCAAGTTAATAAAGTAATCAAATATGATTATTCTTTTTTAATTAATCCACATTTGGTTCCAATAATAAAGGGTTTTATATTCTTTTCTGAACAGAATTCTATATAAGCTTGAAAAGCTCCATCGTATCTACTACCTTCATGCACATCATCAACTAAAATATAACCTCCCCTTATCATATGCTTGTATATTTTATTTAATGCATTTTTAGTAGGTAAATATAAATCGACATCTAAAAATACTAATTTTAGAGGAGCTATACTTTCGTATTTAAATGCTGCGCAATCTGCTTTAATTGGTTCAACAAAATCAAAGCATTTGAAATTATCTTTCCACTTTTCATAACTGTTATAGCTGAATCCTTTTAATTCCTTTAGAGTTTTTCCTCTATTATCAACTTCATAATTTAGATCATCTTTCAGAAATGAGGAAAAAGTATCAATAGCGAAATACTTGAAATTTTTATTAGATTTCAAATAGTTACTAGATTCTATATGCTTTGATAAAAATAAAGTGGTTTGCCCCCTAGCAACTCCAATTTCGGCAAAATTACCCTCTTTGTCTTTAAGTTCATCTAATAGGAGGGTTAATTTAGATAATTGAGATGGTTCAATATTATATGGATAAGAGGGTTTTCCTAAAGTAGTATATCTGAAAATAATTTTTTTTAGGAATTCTTTTATTGCTAATTTCATTAAGGACAAAAATTATTAGTAAATATTAATCTAATAAAATAAGAAATTTTTAAATATTAAATTTACAAATTTTATTATAAATGCTAAGGAATTAAATTTGTTTTAGAAAAAATTTAGCAATTTAGATAGATTAAAAAATTATCTAAATTAGCTTTAATGATAATCCTTAATAATCTGATACCGATAAAAAAAGCAAAACTTCCGAAATCAGGGTTTATTTTCAAGCTCCTCCCCTATCGGATTTAATCTTATAAAACCAAAATGATTATTTAGAAAATTTCGTTTAATAAATATTCTGTAATTAATTTGAAGTAATTAAGGTAATTCATATATCCTTTTTTTTCAATATATTTATCAATCTTTTTATCAAATTCATCAGTTGAATTGATTGTAATTAAAGATCCATATTCAGAATGTGAACCAGAATGATGATCATCTATAGGGAAAAAGTGAAAACCATATCTTAGCAATTTATCATTTGCTTCTGTTAGATTATATTTTTCTTGAAATTTCATATCCGTATAAGGATCTATAGTTAAAACAATTGATCCATCTTCTTCATTTACTTTATTTAATAAGCCTAAAGATGCTACAAAATCAGAGAGAGACTTCATAACTATACTAATATCTTTTTTAGTTTTATTTTTGATCGTGAAACCATATTGAGGAGCCATATTCCTACTAAAAATAAATTCAATTTTTTCTGAAAACTTTTGATAATAAAAAGAGTAAAAATTATCCAGAAATAAATTTATTTCTTTTATTTTGCCATCATATTTTGATAGGAATTTTTGATTAAAACTTGGATTAGCTTCTTGCCCCATAGAAGAGGTTATTAAGATAATACTTTCTTTGAATTCCTCTTTTGAAAGAATATGGCCAATGAAATTATCCAACAGATCAAGACTGATAGGTATTATATTTTTATTTTTTTTTATCCATTTATTAGGATATTTATTTTGATTTTTAAAAGAACTCCTATCATAAGCGTACCAATATCTATGCATATTACCTGCTACATGATTACTAAAAAGAGTGCTATAACTAGGTGTATATTTAATATATAAATCCGTAAATATTGATGCAATTAATGGAAATTGAGCCATCCTAAGTATTTCTTTATTTCTGTATAAGATTGAATATGAAATTATAGATAAAATCATTTTTGTACTAAAAAATGAAATTCCAAATTTTTTTGGGGAAATTAAAACTTTTGTTAAGTAACTAAATAAAGTTTGAAATAGATTTTTTAAGCCTGTTACTCTTGATGATTCACCAACTAAAGTATTATTTAAAGATTGAAAAGCTTTATAAGCAATAGGTTTAGTAAGATCTTTACTACTGAAACAATCAGGAAGATAAAATTTGTAATTTTTATTTTTTAAGAGGTCATCTGGGAATTTAGAAGAATGTATTGAACCTAAAACACCAACACTCTTATTTTTAAAAACTAATTTATTCCAAATTAATTCATCCCTATTTAAATTATCAGAATACCAATAACATTTGTGATCAGCAAAAGCTTTACCTGTATTAAAGGAAGCCCAAGTTTGGGCTGGAAATAATTTATCTTTTTCAATATCTATTGCTTTTGTTGTGTAAATTTTTAGATTCTCATTTTTTAATAATTTTGATAAATTACAACTTTTATTTTTTTTTATATAATCTGATATTAGGCTAGAAGATACTTCATTTATTTCTAAGTTAATAATATTTCTGACCATTTTAAAATATTTTTAAATTGATAGGCTAATAATAACTTACATTAATAAATATAGAAAAACTGCTAATAAACTTATTTTAATAATTCTATCTTTTGAGCTATCTATCCTGACTTATAAGTAAAAAACTGAAAAACTTTTCTGGGCTAGATTAATTTTTTAATTAAAAATAGTCATAAAATATTTAAGTTTTTCCCCAAACTTATTCTATAATTTATAACTATCAAAATAAAAATTTAAATTAGGGAAAAAGATCGTTTGATTTTTTTTGCAAGACCAAATCTTTTTACTTCAAAGCTTAACAATAATCTTTCTTTTCCAGAATTGTCACTACCTTTTTTGTGTAAACCAGAGGTATTAGCAACATAAATAAAGCCTTTTTTCCCAATCATTGAAATCTTATTATGCTCTAATTGTGGTAATAAATTTATGTCAATTATTCTTGGAGAATTAGCTTTATTTTTAAACTTGTATAGGGCCCAATTACTATAAATTTTATTTAGAAGCAATACCTTTGTGCTCCCCTTTGAATATTCAAAGGGAGCATCATCTTTTGTAATTTCTTTTAAACAAATAAAACCCGCTACTACAGGCTGAAAAGAATCAGAGTGCCAATATGAATTAGAGTTTTCTCCTTTTGTTTTCCATAAGCTAAAACTAATGTCATCTTGAATAATTTTACATCCATATAAAATAGAACAAAATTTAAGAATTTTTTCTAAATTTTCATAACCCAAAAACTCTCTTTGCTTTTGTTGGCTAAATTTATTTAATTTGAAGTGCTTTGCATATGAATCTTTTTTAACGATTCCTCCTCCACCTACACCACCATTTGATCCTAAAACCGCTCCTGAATTAGAACATTCACCTAAATTATCTAAAATATTTAAAATGTCTTCTTCATTGATATTAATATTTGTAGTGAAATATTCATAATTTTTTGAAATATAAAAATCTTTATTTGAATTTATAAAATTTTATATTCTAGTCTTATTAAAAAATCTAAAAAAGAAATTTGGAATTCTAAATATAATTATTCTTAAAGCATTTGCTTTTAAAGTTAAATTCAAATTACTTCTGATAAATTTGTAACTTGGATTTAAAAAGTTTTTTAAATCAGAAATAAAATATTTTGTTTCAATAAGAATATTCATTATAAAAATCTCAAAAGCCATTATTTAGAACTATACACTAATTTAGTTTATACATAAGTTTAATTTTTGGGCTTCTTTCAAAGAATTGCCATTGTGATACATAAAATCTTTTATCTTAACAATCGCATTTAAAATATTTCTCTTATTGTCTTTTCTCCAACCAATATTAGTTAGGAGAGTAATTCTGCCGTTTTCATCATTCCTATCTATTTGCATTACCATCTTGCAGACGACCTCTCTTCCCCTTAAATTCCACCCTTTTCCGCAATCGTCGCGAATGTCGGCAAAAACTTTTGACACAATCGAGAGTTTTTGCCATAACTTAACTTTCATTAATAATCCCATTGCGAGAATTTAGCTAAATCGTCAACTATCAACCTATGTCAGTCTAATTATTAGATTTATGAGAATCACCCGAACCTATTGCTATCAATACTAAAGTTCAATGGAGCCAAGCGGACGCGAACCGCTGACCCCCTGCATGCCATGAAGGGAGTTCGATCACGTCTCATGTAACCGAAAAATACTCAATTTCCCTCCGCCAAGCTAGGAGAATCAGAAATGAAGCATACCATTTAATAAAAGATCACATTCAAGGCATGGACTTTAACCTCCCTGAAATGACCGCAAAGTTACTAAACACTCCTGAACAAAGCATGTATTTGGCCTTAAAAAAGGGCAATTACAGTGCAGTAGCAGCCAATAGTAAAGTACTAATAAGACTTATTGGTTTAGATACTCAAAACATAAATCATTAACGCAGATTTAAACATGGCAAAACATCTGTCTACTAAAACTGAAGCGATGCAAATAATAAGCTTTTCATTTTCTTCTATTTTTTATATTTAAAAATAAGTTTGTGTAATTCGCAATAACTAATAACAGCAAAAGAAATGTATTAATGGAAATTAAAAAAGGGGGGTTCTCCCTCCAATTTTAGATCGACTGTCAATTACCAACCATCAGCAACGTTTAAAAGATAACCCCAATCAATCATGCCTTCATCTTTTTTAGTGGCTTAAAAAATTCATAAATAATTTAATGCCATAATAAAACTTTCATAAGTTATTTATGAAATAAGAATTTTTTCAATAGATTGATATATTCTTGAT
>CACMTJ010000027.1 GCA_902616595.1 uncultured Prochlorococcus sp. | reverse complement strand
CCACCATCACCGGGCGCAGCAGGCGGTCCTGATCAGAGTGATTCAAATGAAAAAGGTGGAGATGATGTAATTGATGCAGATTTTACTGAAACAAAAGATTAGTAAAGGTAATTTTTAATTTCATTAGCAACCCATTTAGAACAAGCGGGAGCCAGTAAAATCCCATTTTTATAAAAACCTGTACATATTATTAGTCCATCTTCAAGATTTTTCATTATTGGTGAAGGCTCACCGTCTGGTCTTGACCTAATTCCGTACCACTTTTTAGAAATTCTTCCTTTCTCCAGCCAATTTGGTTTTTTATCAAGAAAATTTGTGAGTTTTTTGAATGTATTTTTTTCTGGCTTAGTACTATATTCATCAGTTGATCCAATAATTAGCTTATTTTTTGATTTTGGAATAATATTTTTACCATTTATATTGAATTGTTTTGGTAGCGATAACAAATCAACTTCTGCATCATTAATCTCAAGTTCCATAGCTTGACCTAAAACAGGCTTTAATTTGATGTTGTGAGATTGGCTATCTATTAAATCAATCGCTTTTAGTGAATTACACAAAATAACCATGTCAGATTTCATATTTTCATTATTCCTTGTTGTAGAAATCCATTGATTGTTTGATTTTCTTATTTTTATTATTTCTCCTTGTAAATAATTTACTTTTTTATGTTTTAGATATTTATCTAATGTTTGAAGTAACGATACAGCATTTATTCTTCCATCTTTGAAGGAGATCATTCCTTTTATATTTTTTGTTTGGAAGGCTTTATTTATATTCTTGATTAATATTGAGTCTTTTTCTAAAATTAGTAACGTTGGATCATTATTTTCATAAACAAATTTCTCTAATTTTTTAAACTTTTCTTCATTAGTAGTTAGTTGTATTAATGGTTTTTTGATATTTAATTCATAATTAAATTTTTGTAGGAATGTAATCCATTGTGGCCATAATTCAATGCTTTGTTGCCTGAGATCCCAGCTTCTACCCCTTCTTTTTTGATACATATTACCCATTAGTAAGCCCAAGGCTGCATTGCTACTATTTTGGAGTGGAGTAGGATCTATTATCGTTACTTGGAAACCTAATTCTGATAATTCTAAGGCGTTAAATTTTCCAATAATCCCTGATCCAATAATAACTATGTTTGCTTTTTGAAAATTTTCTTTTAAGCTTTTCATTGATATATTAAATATACTTGCTTATTTGACTTAATAGTTAAAGATTTTTTGGAACATCCTTCAATTATATTCAAAATTGTTTGTCCCGATCGTCCTGGCCTTGTAAGTTTACTTACAAGTTGGATTTCAAATTATGGTGGCAACATAAAACATTCTGATCATCATACAGATCAAGATGCAGGTTTGTTTCTTAGTCGAATTGAATGGAATAGTAACAATGAATCTTTTAATAGGGATGAAATTTATAAAGAATTTGCAAAAATTGCAGATGAAGTAAATGGACAATTCAACGTAAATTATTCTGATGAAATCCCAAATGTTGCTATTTTCGTGAGTAAACAAAATCATTGTTTGATTGATTTACTTTGGCGAGTAAGGAATGGAGAACTCAAAATGAAAGTTCCTTTAATAATTTCAAATCATTCTCATCTTGAAAATATTGCAAATGACTTTAATGCAAAATTTGTCTATATTGATACCTTTAAAACTGAGAAAACTATTGTTGAAGATCAATTTTTAAATTTACTAAAAGAATATGACATTGATCTTGTTGTATTAGCCAAATATATGCAGATTTTGAGTGACTCTTTTTTAAAAAAGTTTTCTTCAATAATAAATATTCATCATTCTTTCTTACCTGCATTTAAGGGCGGGCAACCATATCATAGAGCATGGAAGAGAGGTGTTAAATTAATCGGTGCTACTGCTCACTATGTTACTGAAGATCTTGATGAAGGCCCTATAATAGAGCAGTGTACAGTTAATGTAAGTCATAGGGATGAAGTTAATGATTTGATTAGAAAAGGAAGAGATATTGAAAGAATAGCTTTAGCAAGAGCAGTTAGATTACATCTAAATCATCAAGTATTTGTCTACAATAGCAAAACTGCTGTTTTTGATTGAAGATAGTTTCTTAGTCTTCTAATTCTATTTGTATTTGTCTTTCATAAATTGATTCTTCATTAAAAGCTCTTGCTATCAAGAAACTGGCAATGCAGCTGATTAAAACAGGTTTCATAATTAATAAATTTTTTGTTAAAGCAAAAGCTAAAAACATTGCTGTTATTGGCGTTCGCGAACATCCTGCTACGAAAGCTCCCATTCCCGCAAAAATGTATGTACTCGGTGCGTGTCCTGTAGCAATTTCCACCCAGCTCCCCATTATTAGTCCGATGGACCCTCCTAAAGTAAGCATTGGATAGAATAATCCTCCAGGAGCTCCCGATGCTGCAGCTAAACCTGTCGTGATAAATAGTATTAAAACTGCTAATAAAGCAATTCCAATACTTGTATTTTGTTCAGCTATTATTTTCTGTAATTCATCTAAATTATGAAATGTACTGGGTAAAAAAGAGTAGATACTTCCTAAAATAAGTCCACAGATACTCATTTTTAAAACAAATTTATTTTTATACCATTTTTTCCCAAGATTTTGCATTAATAAAACATATCTGCTGTACAATTCTGCAAATATCCCAATAATTATTCCAAGTAAAACTAAGTAAATAAAATCTACAGGTAAGAAAAAAACTGATGGGTCATATTCTTTTTGAATCAAAAATCCGAGGTTAAAATCAAAGCCTCCTGCTTTAGGATCTAAACCCAAGGCTTGAATAATATCAGCAGATGAATCTGCAATAAAAGTTGTAATTACTACTAATAATAAAATTACTGGTCTAGCAGAGTTTAATAACTCCTCTATTGCATAGATAAACCCTCCTAATGGAGCGCTAAATACTGCAGCTATTCCAGCACCACCACCTGCTGCTACTATTACTCTTCTGAAAGCTGTAGGAGCTTTGAGCCACTTGGCCATTTGCCAAGCTACAGATCCTCCCATTTGAACTGATGGACCTTCTGGACCTAAAGGGAATCCACTACCAATCGCAATAATTCCTGATATGAGCTTTACTAATCCTACTTTTAAATTCATTGGAACTTTTTTATGTCTTAAGAAACCCATGATTTGACTCACACCTGAACCTTTTGCAGCAGGTGCTATATTTTTGATCAAATATCCTGCAATAGCTCCTCCCAGAGCTCCAAAAATAGGTAAGACTGCAATAGATGGGAATTGTTCTAATAATGCTAATCTCCAATTATTAATAAAATAGATTCCAGTTTTAAAAGATATGCTTGTAATTGAAGCCCCTAGACCTGTTAATAAGAGCGAAAATGCGACGACTAGAGATCTTTGTTTTAATAATTTTTTGATGCTACGAGAAGAATTATTACTTGTTTTTTGAATATTATCTTTTATAAAGTTTGGCATGGTCCATGATTACTTTGTCAAGCTGAAATCGTGTATTTCATCAAATTGAAGATAGCGATAAAGTTCATCTGAATATGGATTAATTTTATTTTTAGTAATATCCTGATATTCTTCTATTTCAGGTATTTTTCCAAGTAGTGCACAAACTGCTGCCAATTCTGCACTCCCTAAAAATACTTGCGCATTCTTGCCAAGTCTATTGTCAAAATTTCTTGTACTAGTAGAAAATACTACAGAACCTTCATCAACTCTAGCTTGATTTCCCATACATAAAGAACAGCCTGGCAATTCTAATCTTGCACCACAATCTTCGAAAATTTTATAGTAGCCTTCAGCTTTTAGAGTTTCTTCATCCATTTTTGTTGGTGGACAAATCCATAATTTAGCTTTTAAATTTTGTACTCCTTCAAGAACTTTTGCAGCTGCCCTGTAATGACCAATATTTGTCATGCAAGAACCTATAAAAACCTCGTCAATATTTGTATTTGCAACATCAGTGATTTCTTTTACATTATCTGGATCGTTAGGGCAAGCAACTATAGGTTGTGTTACTTTTGCTAAATTAATTTCAATGATTTCTTCATACTGAGCATTTGAATCTGGTTGAATTAATGATGGTTTTCTTAACCAATTTTTCATATCATTTATTCTTCTTGAAATCGATTTTGAATCTTCATAATTGCTCTCGATCATTTTTTCTAGCAGGCAAATATTGCTTTTTAAATATTCTTGAACAGTTTCTTGGGATAAAAGTATTGTGCTACCAGCGCATGAGCGTTCTGCAGTAGCATCAGTAAGTTCAAAAGCTTGTTCAAGTTTAAGGTTTGGTAATCCCTCAATTTCCATAATTTTCCCGTTGAATATATTTTTCTTATTTTCTTTTTCAACAGTTAAGAGTCCTTTTTTAATTGCGAAGAGAGGGATTGCATTAACTAAATCTCTAAGAGTAATTCCTGGTAATAATTCTCCCTTAAATTTAACCAGCACAGATTCCGGCATATTTAATGGCATTGATCCTATTGCAGCGGCAAATGCAACAATGCCTGAGCCTCCAGGAAATGAAATGCCAAGAGGAAATCTTGTATGACTATCTCCACCTGTGCCAACAGTATCAGGGAGAAGCATTCTGTTAAGCCAGCTATGAATGATGCCGTCTCCAGGCTTAAGAGCTACTCCACCTCTTTGAGATATAAAATCAGGTAATTCCTTATGGGTAAGTAAATCTACTGGCTTAGGATATGCAGCTGTATGACAAAAACTTTGCATCACTAAATCTGCAGTAAATCCTAAACAAGCTAGTTCTTTTAATTCATCTCTAGTCATTGGCCCAGTAGTATCTTGACTACCAACTGTGGTCATAATTGGTTCACAGGTCATTCCTGGCCTAACCCCATCTAAACCGCATGCTTTGCCTACTATTTTTTGAGCTTGAGTAAATCCGGCACTACTTTCGGTTGGATTTTGTGGTCTAGTAAATATTTCACTTGGTTGATAATCTAATTTATTTCTAATTTTGTCCGTAAGAGATCTTCCAATCATAAGATTAATTCTTCCGCCAGCTTGAATTTCATCAGTAAGAGTTGATGGATACAACTCGAATTTGCTTATTAATTCTTCAGTATTTGAATCTTTTTCAATTTTTTTAATAATGCCTTTGTAAGGATATATTTTTATAACATCTCCTGTTTTCATATGAGATACGTCAGCTTCTATAGGTAAAGCTCCTGAATCTTGTGCAGTATTAAAGAAAATTGGGGCTATTTTGCTACCAATAATTATTCCACCTGTTTTTTTGTTTGGAACAAAAGCGATATCTTCTCCTATATGCCAAATGAGTGAATTAATAGCAGATTTTCTAGAACTACCTGTTCCAACAACATCTCCAACATAAGCTATCGGTAAATTTTGTTTTTTTAAATTATCAAGAATCTTTAGGCCATCAGGTTGTTTAAATTCCAACATAGCTAATGCATGCATTGGAATATCAGGGCGTGTTGTTGCATGTACAGCTGGAGATAAGTCGTCTGTGTTTGTCTCACCGTCAACTTTAAATACTAAACAAGTAATCTCTTTCTCCAGAACTTTTTTATTTATGAACCATTCTGCATTTGCCCAACTATTTACAACCTCTTTTGCATAAATGTTATTTTGAGATAATTCATAAATTTCATTGGCTGAATCGTAAACAAGAATAATATTTTTTAAAACTTCTGCTGCTTTTTTTGCAAATAAATTATTTTCTCCTTTAAGTATTTCAACCAAGGAATTTACATTGTATCCGCCTATCATTGTTCCTAGTATTTCAATTGCTTTTTCGGGATTAATTGATTTGCAATGTTTTTCGGAATTAACAATAGCCGTAAGCCAGCTCGCTTTTACATAAGCAGCCTCATCAACTCCTGGTGGTACTCTATTTATTAGTAAATCAAGTAAATAAGATGAATCGTAAGTACTATCTTGTTCCAATAATTTTGTAATACAATTTGTCTGCTCAGCATTCAAAGGTAAAGGAGGTATACCTTTGGCAGCTCTTTCAGCTACGTGATCTGCATAATCTTTTAGCAATGTTTCCAAATTCTTCATTAGTAAGGTTTAATGCCTAATCTATTGTTATTTTTAATATTGAAAAGGAGAGTATTCATAAATGCTTTTTTAAATATTCAAACATCTTAATTAATCAATGACGACATCATCAAATAATTCAGCTTTAGAAAAGACATCAGATTTACATGTTGTTGAAACACGTCCATTAATACCTCCAAGCAGATTACATAATGATATACCTTTAGATCACGCCTCTGCTAATACAGTATCTAAAACAAGAAGATCGATACAAAATATTTTGCATCATAATGAACAGAAGCTTTTAGTCATTGTGGGTCCATGTTCAATTCATGATCTTGATGCTGCAAAGGAATATTCAAAATATATTCAAAATTTCCGACAAATTTATAAGGAAAAATTAGAAATAATCATGAGAGTATATTTTGAAAAACCAAGAACAACTATTGGCTGGAAGGGGTTGATAAATGATCCTCATCTAGATAATTCTTATGATATTAATACTGGTTTAAGAAGAGCAAGAAGTTTGCTTTCCCATTTAGCAACTCGTGGAATACCTTCTGCTACAGAATTACTAGATCCAATTGTTCCTCAATATATTGCCGATTTAATAAGTTGGACTGCCATAGGTGCGCGGACTACAGAAAGTCAAACTCATAGGGAAATGGCATCAGGTTTATCAATGCCTATAGGTTTTAAAAATGGAACAGATGGTTCTTTTACTACTGCAATAAATGCAATGCAGTCAGCTTCAAAATCACATCATTTCTTAGGTGTCAATGAAAATGGTATGGCTTCTATTGTTAATACAACAGGAAATCCAGATGGACATATAGTTTTAAGAGGCGGTTCAAAAGGCCCAAATTTTGAAAGTGAACATGTTCAAAGGATTTCCTCTGAATTGAAGCAATCTAATCTTCCTCATAAGGTAATGATTGATTGTAGTCATGGTAATTCAAATAAAGATTTCCGAAAACAGTCAGAAGTGCTAAAAAATATAGCCTCTCAAATTAGCAATGGTGAAAAAAATATTTTAGGAGTTATGCTTGAAAGTCATTTGAAGGAGGGAAATCAAAAACTTTTAAAAAAAGAGGATCTCCAGTTTGGTAGAAGCATTACAGATGCATGCATAGATATAGGAACAACAAAAGAATTACTCGCTACTTTATATGATTCACTTAGCTAGTTATAAAAAAGTTAAAAAATAATGCTGAAGAAATTGGAACAATGAAATTATCTATTCCTAAAACACTAAATTGTTCAAGCAAAGTCGCAAAAAAAGCTATTGTAAAATAGTTTAAATTTAAACTATTTTTTTGGGCGTATCCTATTGAGCAAACTACTATTAAACTTGTTAAAAACATTGTCATAGTGCCAAATAAAGATTTTTTTTGTTTAAAAAAAATCCAACTCTTTGAGTTAAAGCTTTTTCCTATTAGGCCAGCTAATCCATCACCAAAAGTCATTATGAAAAATCCACTAATTAATGCATATGGATCTTTATCCCAAAAAAGATAAATCAAAATAAATAAACTTAGACAATAAAATAATGTTCCATAACTCTTTCTCTCAATATCCTCAATTGTTGGAAATAATTTATAGGTGTAATTGATAAAAACCATTAATGAAACAATTCCTGTAAAAATTAGAGCAGAGTTTTGATTAATTTTTAAAAATTGTGCAATTGGTATTAAAGGCCCTATTCCAATATGTATTATTTTTCTGACGATTTCTCTGCTATT
>CACMTJ010000026.1 GCA_902616595.1 uncultured Prochlorococcus sp. | reverse complement strand
GAACCATTCTCCTTAAGGAAGTTTCAATATTTCTTAGATAATCAAATCTCACAAAATGTATTTAGAGCGAAAGGAATATTATGGTTTATGGAAAGTGATAGAAAACACATTTTTCACCTATCTGGAAAACGATTTTCTCTAGATGATGAAGAATGGACAAAAGAAAAATCTAATAAGATAGTATTAATTGGTAAAAACTTAGATCATCAAACTATTAAGAAACAACTTTCATCATGTAAATTTAGTACAGATTAGTGTTTACATATTAGGATTTAATTAATTTTTGAAAATACTTATTAAAGGATTTAAAAAAGCATTAACCGAATTAAAAATTTTTTATTTTACTTCGTTTATTGTTGCAATCTTAGTAATAATTCCAATTTCCAATTTTCTTCTTGAAGGAGTTCAATATGTTTTTAGTGGAAATTTTTCATTAGGTATTGCTGGAGGAGAAGAAATATTAGAGACTTTAAAAGTTTTAGTACTGACAAGTTTTTTTGGAGGAGGATTAGGCACTTTGAATGGATGGTTACTTTCAAATTGTGATTTTAAATTCAGAAAAGTTCTCCGAATTTGTCAGCTAGTTCCACTGGCTGCCCCAGCATATCTAATAACAGCCGTTTTGCAGGATTTAGGAAGTATTTTTGGGTATCAAGTGACAGGTTTATGGTGGGGGGTGTTAATACTTTCAATTTCTACTTATCCATATGTATTCATTCTTGCTAACGAAAGTTTTAATAAATTTGGAGTTAATCAAATCAATGCTAGTAGAGGCTTAGGAGTTGGGCCATGGAGGAGCTTCTTTAAAATCGCTTTTCCAATGTCGTTACCAGCACTAATAACAGGAATAAGTTTAATGTGTATGGAAGTAATGAATGAGTTAGGTACATTTGCATTATTAAATATTCCAAGTATTTCTACAGGTATAGCCGAAAATTGGATCATTGAGGGGAATCCAAAAAGTGCTATTGGACTTTCTTTGGTAGCCTTATTAATAATTTTCACTTTAATTATTTTTGAAAAATTTTCGAGAAGAAAATCTAAAAGGTGGAGCGAAAATCCAGCATCAAAAGATTCTCAAGGTTGGGAATTAAAAAAAACCAGAGCTCTTTTAGCAATAACCATATCTTTATTTCCTCCAATTTTCTCTTTTGGAATTCCATTTTTTTGGGTTCTGATCAATATCGATCAAATTCAAAAAGGATTATCTATAGAATTATTTACCTTATCAGTCAGAACCATAAGTCTAGGATTTTTTACTGCATTAATAACGATACTATTCTCTCTAATAATTTCCTTATCCAGGCGCCCAAATAAAAGCTTATTTCAAGGAATAATAACAAACCTTGCGGGAATAGGTTATGCAATTCCAGGTACTGTATTAGCTTTATCTTTAATAAGCATTTCTTCTTCAAGATTTAATTTCATTGCTATTTGCTTATTAATTTGGGGTTATCTTGTCAGATTTCTAACTATTTCTAAGGGTTCTATTGATTCAAGTCTTGAGAGAATCTCTCCTAGTCTTGATGAAGCAGCACTTGGACTAGGAGAGGATTGGCTGGGTATCATCAAAAGAATTCATTTACCTCTTCTCCAGGGACCAATATTCGTAGGCTCACTTTTAGTTTTTGTAGACACGATAAAGGAATTACCCTTAACCTTTATTCTAAGACCATTCGATTTTGATACATTATCTGTGAGGATATATCAATATGCTGGAGATGAAAGAATGGTTGAGGCAATATTACCAGCCATTCTTATTATGACTTTAGGCCTTATCGCATCAATGACATTGATCCCAAGTTTAGAGAAAAAAAACTAAATTTTTTTAGATAGTTTTCTTATTAAAAAAGGTAAGCTTAAAAACAAATCTGCCGAGGTAGATATAACCCTAAAATAAATTAAGCAAATGAGAATTATATTTTGTGGAATACTTTTGCCAACAAAAAAAAGGAAGCAGGCCTCAAAAACACCTACTCCTCCAGGAGCTGTTGGGACTACCAATCCTAAAGACCATGACAAAGAAAAGATTACTAATAAAAATATGCTATTCAGAGAATTACTTGGATAAAAAGTATTTAAGCAAATATAAAAACCAATAAATTTAGATAAAACAAACCCAATTTCAAGAATTAAAGCTCTAACAGGTAAAAAAGAAACTATTTTTATTCTCTCTTCAAATTGGTCTTTTAAATTTGGAAGTCTCAAAACCTCAAATACTTTTCCTTTAAGAGAAACTATTCTTTTTAAGACAAGATAAATTAATTTCCTGTTTAAAAATACTAAAGGAAAAATTAACAAAAAATAAATTGGTGAAAAGATCAATCCCAGTGATGCCAATAGAAAAGATCCACACAACATAAAATAAGGTTCTATGAGAGTCGAATACAAAGCAATCTGCGTATTACTTATTTTTTTTATAAAATTAAACCTCTCAACAAAATGCCAAACCCCTCCTGGAACGTATTTAAGAATATTGGTTAAAACATAAAAAGATACTAGATTATTACTTTTAAATTCTATACCGAACCATTTAACAATATATTTCCATGCATAAGCGTTTAGGTAAATACTTAAAACACAAAATAAGAATGATAAAAATAGATTAATTCCATTTCTTTCTAAATTGATATCAAAAGAAATTTTATCAATATTATAAAAAAAATAGATGCAAAAATATAATAAGCTTGAAATAAAGAAAATACTCTTTAAACCACCAAAATTAATTTTTTTAAGGAATATCAAATATGGTTGAATACTCTTATTGAATCTCATTTCCAATTTTCAAATGCTTTAAATTTTTTACCTGACTCTTTTATTATTTTTCTAATTTCGTAAGTTGATATTTTATGCTCTAATTGTAATCTCAAAACCTCATCATTTTCTGGTTTCGTAATTATTGATCCATCTGGTTTCAAAGTTTGTTTAACTTTTATATTTCCAAAAGTCGTTGAACATTCTCCTGTGCGTCTCAGTAATATCCACCTGGATTGATTCCTTTCACGAACTCCAATAGTGCTGGAATAATCAAACCATAATCTCCTAAAAAACTCTTTTTTCTCTATGGGCAAGATTACTTGAATAGAAAATCCAATTCTATTTTTTTTCATATTGATAGCTTGATAGGAAACGTCGTAAGCCCCTTCAATTCTCAGTTTCTCCACAAAATTAGATATATCTTCGGGTGTTTGGTCATCAATCCATGCTTCTTGAATAGATATCTCTTCACACTTTGGACTAATTTGTTCATTATCGTTAATAGAAAAATCCTCAAATGAAGTAATTTTATAAACTCTTACCAAATTAGGGAATGTAAATTTTAGATTACCAATGCCAACTCCATAAGAGTTAATAGAATATTTTGAAGGAGGTTTAGGATAGTCGACAAAATTTGCAAGTAAAGCAATACCAGTAGGTGTTGAGAGTTCACCATCTATTGAGTTAAGACTTGCTAAAACCTTAATATTTTTTTGTCTTATTAGCTCTATTACAGCAGGAGGTGGTACAGATAATTTTCCATGTTCAGTTTGAACAAAACCTTTACCCAACATTGGTTCATTACAATAAACCCTCTTTGGATTTAAGTAATTCAATGCAGCACATGCTCCAATTATATCCACCAATGAATCTATAGCTCCAATTTCATGAAAATGAACTTCATCAGATTTAATGCCATGAACTTTTCCTTCCGCAATTGCTAAAGATTCAAATACTTCATAAATTATTTTTTTTAATTTATCTTCTAAGTGGCCATTTAAAATAAGTTCCTTGATACTTTTCCAAGTTCTATTAATAGGACTACAGTCAATATTCTCAACCTTTGCCTTGATGCCTCGGATTGAACAACTTTTTGATTCTTTAAAGTCTAGTTGATATATATCCTTTAATCCAAGATCAATAAGTGGCTGTTCAATAACTTTTTTAGGCACACCTAAATCATAGAAAGCTCCTAACAACATATCTCCAGATATACCCGGAGAACATTCAATTAAAACATCATCCATAAATCAAAGATTTCTTAAATGGTAAAATTACGTTGCAAATCAATCTTTCATTCTAGTTATTTTTAGAAAGATTTTGTTCAATCACTTCGTATCTTATTAATTGCAAAGAATTTCCATCTCTGTTGATATCTAAACTTACAAAGCTATGCAAAAGTTCAAGAGAAAGCTCTCCTTTTATAACTAATTTAAAATTTTTATTTTTTAAATTTTTTGAGTTTGTAGCAGGGCAGATCTTAATAACAATTTCTTTCTTTTGAGTATTAACAAAAACTAATTCTCCTCTGACAGAAAAATAATTGTCTTTGAGATCTAATTCTTCTAATAATTTTGAGAAGTTAGTTTTTGAAGAATCACTAGGAAAATCATTCAGTTGATAGGGATCCCATATTCCAGCAACCTGTAAATGTAAGTTTTGAGTATTTTTATTCTTTGGATAAACAATCCAATAATAATTTTTCTTTAAATCAATATGCTTTTTTAGAAGTGATAATGCTTTGCCAAGAATTACTGTTTCAATTTTTTCGTCTTTATTGTCAATTAAAAAGCCTCTATTTAATTTTTCATTACTAAGGGGAGTGAATTTGCCATTAATAATCCCTATTGCTCTGTGCTGTAATTGGTTAGTAACTTTTGGGATAGGGTTTTTTAACATATTAAAAATTTGAAAATAATAATTTATCTTATTAAATTTCTGAATTGTCCTCCAAACTATTAAAAGACCTTAACGCATCGTCAATTGCATCAGAAGGATCAGTGGCATCATTCAAACTATTTTGTCTCCGAATCATTTCCACAATTTCAAAAGGATTAGTTGGAAGAGCTGAACTATCACCTTCTGTTTTAGTTGAGGTATCGATTTCTAATTCTTCAAATAAATATTCAGCATTTAGGTAATCACTTTTTAAGGAAATTAATAAAGTAAAAAAAATTAGAACCTTAATTGGTTTAAAAACGCTTTTGCAAAAATATTTTTTCATTTTATTTAATTTCAAAATTCTTTAACGCCAAAAATTTCTTGCTATTTTAATTTTACATAATTTGTTAGAAATTTGTTAATAGCAACTTGGAATGTTAACTCTATAAGAACCAGACTTACACAAATATTAGATTGGATTAATCAATCAAATCCAGATATTCTTTGTTTGCAGGAAACGAAAGTGGTGGACGATAGTTTCCCTATTGAACCTTTCGAAAAATTAGGATACTCAGTAGAGATCTATGGACAAAAATCGTACAATGGTGTGGCCATTATTTCCAAAATAAAGCCAGAAAATGTTAAAAAAGGATTTTACGGTTGTAATGACTTTAATCAAAATATCGAAAATTTCCTAGATCAAAAAAGATTGATTTCTGCTGATATTAATGGCATTAAAATCATAAATGTCTATGTTCCAAATGGATCTTCTCTAGAATCTAGTAAATTCAAATACAAAATTAATTGGTTAAATTGTTTAGCTTCATTTTTAGATGAGCAAGAAAAAAAAGGTGAATTAATATGTCTTATGGGTGATTTTAATGTTGCTCCATCAAACTTGGATATTCATGATCCAAAGAAATATGAAGGAGGAATAATGGCGTCTGAGATAGAAAGAAGTGCACTAAATAATGTTCTGAAAAAAAGATTGATAGATTCGTTCAGGATTTATGAACAAAATGCTGGCTATTGGAGTTGGTGGGATTACCGTAACAACGCATTTGAATTAAACAAAGGTTGGAGAATAGACCATATTTATATAAGCAAAGAACTATCATCAAAACTTAAAAGTTGTGTCATAGACAGCTCCCCGAGAGGCAATTTGCGTCCAAGTGATCATGCCCCAGTAATGATAGATCTTGACTTAAACGAAATAAATGCAGAATTTTTTGAGGATGAGGATAATTTCTTCGAAATATAAATAAAATAAATTGAATTTCTTTAATGCTTCAAAACGCTTATTAATAAAGAGTTATCTAAAGTAATATTATTTTTTATCGTGATTTCTTTAAAATTAACAATTTACAATCCAAACTATCGCAATAAAATTATCATAATGTAGAATTTCATTCTGATTGACAAAATTTTTACTTATTTCTAATTTAGAACATGACTAGATTTTTCTCAAAACACCATTTATGTAAATTGTGACTGACATATTAAATTACACAAATTCAGAAGAAATTTTCACTGCCGCCCAACAACTAATGCCGGGAGGAGTAAGTTCTCCAGTAAGAGCTTTTAAGTCTGTAGGAGGCCAGCCAATTGTTTTTGATAGAGTCAAAGGTCCTTTTGCTTGGGATATTGATGGAAATAGATATATTGACTACATAGGAAGCTGGGGACCTGCTATATGCGGACATGCCCACCCTGAAGTCACAACGGCATTACAGGAAGCAATTGAGAAAGGCACAAGCTTTGGTGCTCCATGCGTTCTAGAGAACCAACTTGCTGAAATGGTTATAGATGCAGTCCCATCTGTAGAAATGGTTAGATTCGTTAATAGTGGAACTGAAGCCTGCATGGCTGTTTTAAGACTTATGCGAGCATTTACTGGAAGAGATAAAGTTATTAAATTTGACGGTTGTTATCACGGTCATGCGGATATGTTTTTAGTAAAAGCAGGATCAGGTGTAGCCACTCTGGGTTTACCAGATTCTCCAGGCGTTCCCCGGACAACAACTGCCAATACACTTACTGCTCCATACAATGACCTTGAAGCAGTAAAAAAATTATTTTCTGAAAATCCTGATGCCATTTCGGGGGTTATTCTTGAGCCTATCGTTGGTAATGCTGGATTTATCACTCCAGAACCTGGATTTTTGGAGGGATTAAGGGAATTAACCACTGAGAATGGATCCTTATTAGTTTTCGACGAAGTAATGACTGGATTCAGAATAAGTTATGGTGGAGCTCAAGAAAAGTTTGGGGTTACCCCTGATTTAACAACCCTTGGAAAAGTAATTGGTGGAGGCCTGCCTGTTGGAGCTTATGGAGGCAAGAAAGAAATAATGTCAATGGTAGCCCCTTCAGGGCCGGTATACCAAGCAGGCACTTTGAGCGGCAATCCACTCGCAATGACTGCAGGAATAAAAACTCTTGAACTGCTCAAACAAGATGGTACTTACGACAAACTTGATTCAACAACTTCTAGATTAATTGAAGGAATTATTCAGTCTGCAGAAAATAACGGTATTGCTATTAACGGTGGAAGTGTAAGCGCTATGTTTGGATTTTTCTTATGCGATGGGCCAGTTAGGAACTTTGATGAAGCAAAAACAAATGATGCCCAACTTTTTGGTAAATTGCATAGAGAAATGCTTCAACGAGGAATTTACCTAGCGCCAAGTCCCTTTGAAGCTGGTTTCACATCATTAGCTCACAGCGAAGAAGAAATTGATAAAACTATTGAAGCTTTTGACGAATCTTTTAATGCAATTAAAAAATAATCATTTACTAGTCTTTAGTAAAATAAATGAGTAGATGATTAATAAGTATTTAGAAAGATCTTTTCTAAATACTTATCTTCTTCCACCAACTATTACTGGGGGAGTACCTCCTTCTGAACCTGGTAAGCCAGGAACAACTTGTGTACTGCCATCCCATTTGTCGAGGAATAATTTGAAAAGTACTTGATCATCGAGACTTCTATTTAATGTCTCATATCTAAGTGCTTCTTGTTCAGCAATTTCAACTTCAGTTTTTGCTCTTAGTAATTGCTGACCAGCTATTTGCTTTTGTTCAATAGCAGCTCTATATTCTTCAGCAATCTCTAATCCAGTAAGATCTAAACTTTTAACATCTACATAATCGAATGAATTTAATTCTTTTGCAACGGTGTCGCCTACTTTTTCAGAAATTACTGCGAATTCAGTAGCAATTGTTTCTAGCTCATATTGAGAAAAGACTGATTTTAGGGCTTTTAGCAAAGATGGCTGGACAATTTTCTGATAAACATCGCTATTTCTGCTTGCAATTGTTGCGAAAATCCTTCCTGCCTCGTTAGGTTTTACTGAATACTTAACAGTAGCTGTAGCCCTAATAACTTGAAGATCTTTAGTTAGCGTTTCAAATTTCTCTGGTTGAACTTGAGTTTTTATATCAAATGGAAATACAGACTGAATAAATGGAAGTTTAAAGTTTAAACCAGCTCTCCTAGAGGGACCACTTACTTTTCCTAATGTTGTAACAACAGCCACTTGTCCAGAAGGTACAACAAATAATGATTGGGTGAGCAAAAGAAAGCCAGTAAAAGATAACACAATCAATAATGTTGCTGTCCCACCTGGACCTGTTGGTGTGACATTTTTAAAGGATGTTGACATTAAATTTATTCTTTTAATTAATCATATTTAAATAGACTAATTAGTGCATTAGTAAGGCATTTAATTAAAATATTTTTTTAATAATTCTAAATTTAAATATAGATCTAAATTAATAGATATTTGATTTAAATTCTTGCAAAAGTTCTAAATAAAGATCCTCATCTATCTCCCTGATATCATATTCAGAGGGTAACACACCATGCTTATGCTCATGTACCGCCATCCAACAAAATTTCTCTATTTCATCTTTTGAAAAACGAGGGTAATCTTTTACATTCTTAATCAATGTGCTAATGAGAGATTTTGAA
>CACMTJ010000025.1 GCA_902616595.1 uncultured Prochlorococcus sp. | reverse complement strand
CCTCTTGATGGAACGAAGGATTTTATCCAAGGAACAGGCAACTATGCAATGCATTTGGCGTTGAACTTTAAACAAAAACCATATATTGGGTTTGTTTTAATTCCGGATAAAAATCAACTATGGATTTCTGATGGAAAAAAAACATGGTGTGAAAAAAGAGATGGATCAAAATATGAGCCAATTCTTCTAAGAAATAGAAATCTTCGTGAAATGACTCTAGTAACCAGTAAAAATCATGGCAATGTAATTTTAAGAAATTTAATTCAGAAAATTAATTTTTGCAAAGTACAAATAATGGGTAGTATTGGATGCAAAATAGCATCTATAGTTAATGGAGAAAGTGATATTTATATATGTCTTAGTTTGCCGGGCAAAAGCTCACCAAAAGATTGGGATTTTGCAGCTCCAGATTCCATACTGAAAGCAGCAGGTGGAGCAATTACAAATTTAGATAATCAAGAATTATCCTACGGAAAAGGTAGTTTCGAGCAAGGGGGTATTATAGTTGCCACAAATAACAAGAAAACTCACAGAAGTATTTGCTTTGAAATAAAAGAAATTATTCAGAAGAATAGAATATATCCTATTTAGTTTTAATTCAGCGGTGCAACTGGAGTTGGAGTTGGTTCCGGATAAGACATTCCATTATTTTGTCCTACACCTCTCAAAGTAAGATTAATTCTTCCTCTGCTATCGATCTCTCTAACTCGAACAGTTACTTCATCACCTTGTCTAACTACATCTTCGACTCTCTCAACTCTCGCTTCAGACAATTGAGAAATGTGAACCATACCTTCTTTCCCAGGCAGTATTTCTACGAAAGCACCTATCGGTATTATTCTGGTAACAACACCAGAGAAGATTTCACCTTCATGTACCTTGCGTGTTAATCCCTCAATTATCTTTTGAGCTTCTTCAGCTGCGGCACCGTCATGAGATGCGATAGTTACAATTCCTCCATCTTCTATATCTATTTTTGTATTTGTTCTCTCAGTAATTCCTTTGATAGTTCTTCCACCAGGGCCAATTACGGTTCCTATAAGCTCAGGATCAATTCTAAAGCTTAGAAGTCTTGGGGCGTGCGGAGAAAGGGATTCTTGAGGTTTATCTATTGCCGCTTGCATTTTTTCTAAGATATGTAATCTTGCAGGTCGAGCTTTTTTAATTGCATCAGAAATAATAGAGACTGGTAAACCTGTAATTTTCATATCCATTTGTAACGCAGTAATTCCTTTATCAGTGCCAGCAACCTTAAAATCCATGTCTCCAAGAAAGTCTTCAATTCCTTGAATATCTGTAAGAATTCGTACGTCTTTACCTTCTTTGATTAAGCCCATAGCAGTACCACTTACAGGTGCTTTTAGAGGAACTCCTGCATCTAATAATGAAAGCGTGCTTCCACATACTGAACCCATTGAAGTTGATCCGTTAGAACTTAAAACTTCACTTACTACCCTTAATACATAAGGGAATGTTTCTTTCCCAGGCAGCACGGGTATTATTGCTCTTTCAGCTAATGCTCCATGGCCAATTTCTCTTCTGCCAGGAGTTCTCATAGGCCTAGTTTCACCAACTGAATAAGGAGGAAAGTTGTAGTGATGCAAATATGTTTTTTCAGTACTTGGATTTAAATCATCCATCTCTTGAGCATCGCTTGGTGTGCCAAGAGTAGTAGTAGATAAGACTTGAGTTAGACCTCTTTGAAAAAGTGCAGAGCCATGAACTCTTTTTGGAAGAATTCCTGCAGAGGCTGATATTTTTCTAACTTCATCGAGATCCCTTCCATCAACCCTTTTCCCATCGTTTATGATTTGCGACCTCATTAATTTTTTCGTTAATTTTTTAAAGTCGGAGTGAATTAATTTTTCATTTTCTGAGGTTAGAACTTTTACTTGATTGTCATCTTTAAGTGAATCAATTTTGCTTTGAGTTTCAGTTTTAATTTTTTCGAGTTCAAGATCTCTCTCTTCCTTTGAAAGGTCAAATTTCTTTAAAACTAACTCGATAGGTTTTGTGCAGTTTTTCTCTAAATAAGAGGGCAATGTTTTATCTTCTTCAGGGTCAGAAGGCTTAATCTGTTTTATTCCTAAATCTTTAAGTAAATCTTCTTGCGATTTAATAAGTTCAGTAACAGCTTCATATCCGAAATCTATAGCTTCGATTGTATCTTGCTCTGATAATTGATTTGCACCTGCTTCAATCATGACTATACCGTCAGGTGAGCCTGCAACAACAATGTCTAAATCTCCTTTCTCGATCTCTCTATAGCTAGGATTTAAGATGAAATCATCCCCTATAAGCCCAACTCTTACCGCAGCCATTGGCCCATAAAATGGAATCTCTCCAACTAAAGTTGCAATTGAAGCCCCTGTAACAGCCAAAACATCTGCTGGAACTCTTTCATCTAAAGAAAGGCATGATGCGACTATTTGAATTTCATCCCTCATCCATGTGGGAAAAAGTGGCCTCATTGGCCTATCAATTAATCTTGCAATTAAAGTCGCTCTTTCTGGAGGGCGACCTTCTCTCCTCATGAAACCACCAGGAATTCTCCCTGCAGCATAAAGTTTTTCTTCATAGTCGCATATCAGAGGTAGAAAGTCTGATGGTTCTTTTTTGGCAGTTTTTGTCGCTGTAACTAATAGTGAGGTATCACCGCACTCAATCATTACTGATCCACTTGCTTGAGGAGCATATAGTCCTGTAGTTAGTCGTATCTCTCGTCCGTCAAACGTGATCGACTTATTTTGTCCTTCCACTTTTTAAATTATAAATCTATACATAATTTATTCTTACATTTAATAGGGACATATTGAGTAAATTATTTGAATAAGCTATAAAATTTTTAAAATGTCTTAAAAATTAGTTTGATTTCTAAAAGTATTATTTTTTCTTGATAAATATAGTAATTAAGTTAAAAACTTATACTACCAACTTGATTTAACTACTCCAGGAAGTTCACCGTTATGCGCTCTTTGTCTTAACTGATTCCTGCAAAGACCAAAATCTCTATAAACTCCTCTAGGTTTACCAGTTGCCCAACATCTATTTCTTACTCTATTTGGTGCAGAGTTCCTTGGCAGAGCTTGAATCTTTCTATGAATTTCTAACCTTTCCATTGGATCTTTTGCGGAATTAAATTCATCTAATAATGCTTTCCTTTTTACAGCATATTTCTTAACAAGTTTTTTGCGTTTAACTTCTCTCGCAATCATCGACTTTTTCGCCATTTAGTCAGAATATTTAAAACTAATTATTATATTAACAGCTTGTAGAACAGTTTTTAAAATTTATTTATGGGCTTAATAATCTTTGTACGATTAACAGTTGACTAGTATCTCTGATAATAAGGAGAACACTTAGTCCAACTAAAAGAAAAAAACTGGACTGAGTAACAACCATTTGTACCTTGACTGGAACAGGTTTCCCCCTAAAACCTTCAATTATAGTGAAAACAAGTTGTCCTCCATCTAACAATGGTAAAGGTAATGAATTAAGTACTGCTAAGTTAATAGAAATTAAAGCCGCAAATAATAATATGCCTGTTCCACCTTGTTGGGATAATTGTGCACCGATTTCAACGATTTTTACCGGTCCACTTAATTGTTGAGCTGTTGAGGAGAAATTTGTTATTAAACCTTTATAACCTTGAATCGTTTTTACCAAAAGTGATGAAAATTCATTATTTGTGTATTTAAAAAGTTCAAAAACGTTTTTTGTCTTTTTAGTTTCTTTCCTTATATTGGGCTGCAATTGAGCACCTATTGTTCCTTTCCCATCAATATTTTTTGGTACTAATATTAAATTTTTGAAACTCCCATCCCTTTCAATTTTTATTGAAATTGGTTCATCTGAAGAATTTTGAATTTCTTTTACTAAAGTTGAAACGGCTTGATCCCCAATACCTAAAATGCTAGTTTCGATTTCTAGTATTTTATCCCCTGGTTCTAAACCAGCAAGAGAGGCTGCCTTCTCAGGTTGAGTAGCTAAAACTAAAATGCCTGGTTCTGGATCAAATGGAATACCAACAGTAGATACATTTATAATCAATATTGAGTAGGCAAGTATCAAGTTGGCAAATACTCCAGCCGAAATTACTATAACTCTTTGAATTATTGGCCTATTTTTTAAAAGATTTGGATCTTTAGGGTCAATATTATTTAGTTCTTCATCAGGGAAAGATACAAAGCCACCAAGAGGAAAGGCTCTGAATGAATAAGTAATATCTCTAAATTTTTTTTGAATAATTGAGGGTCCAAAGCCAATTGAAAATCCATCAACATAAATACCTTGTAAAATGGCCGCAAGAAAATGCCCCATCTCATGAAAAAATATGAGGAATCCAAGTACTGTTATAGAAGTTAAAACATTCATTATTTTATATTAAGCAGTTTTTAAAAAATTTGATCCAAAATACGGAACCAGAGCATCTGGAATCTTAACGCTACCATCTGTTTGTTGGCCATTCTCAAGAATCGCTGCCATTGTTCTTCCAATAGCAAGACCACTGCCATTTAAGGTATGTATATATGTATTTTTTTTATCAATTTTTGATCTTATTGATGATCTACGTGCTTGAAAGTCCAAACAATTGCTGCAACTTGAAATTTCTCTATAACATTTACTACTGGGAAGCCAAACTTCAAGATCAAAAGTTCTACTAGAAGAAAAGCCTAAGTCTCCAGTACAAATATCTACTAATCTGTAGGGTAAGTTGAGCTTTTTTAAAATGCTTTCTGCATCAGAAGTAATCTTTTTATGAGCTTCTAAAGATTTTCTTGGATCACAAAACCAATAAAGTTCAACCTTATTAAATTGATGAAGTCTTATTAAACCTTTAGTGTCCCTTCCATAACTTCCAGCTTCTCTCCTAAAACATGGACTATATGCTACATACTTAATAGGTAGCTGCTTGGGATCAATAAGCTCGTTTCTATGAAAACCAGTTAGTGGAACTTCAGCTGTTGGAGAAAGCCATAAATCGTCATTTGAACACTTAAAACTTTCATTTGAAAATTTAGGTAATTGACCAGATCCGGTAAGACTTTCTGAATTAACTAAAGCTGGCGGCATTAACTCCAAGTAACCATTTTTAGTGTGCATGTCGAGCATAAAATTGATTAATGCCCTCTCTAATCTTGCACCATTGCCTATAAGAGTGATAAAACGACTTTTTGATATTTTTGTTGATTTTACAGAGTCAAAAATATTAAGACTTTCTCCTATTTCCCAGTGTGATTTTATATTCTCTTTTGTTAGAGGATCTCCCCAAGTTTTTATCTGTAAATTATCACTTTCATCTTTCCCAATAGGCGCGTCTTTGCTAGGAAAATTTGGCAAATTATAAATCTCGTAATCTACTTCTTTTTCTAATATTCTTTGTTTCTCTTCGAGTTCAGAAATTTTTATTCTGTATTCGTTTCCCTTTTTCTTTAAATCATTTAATTCTTGTGAATTATTATTTTGGGATTTTCCAATAACTTGACTGATTGATTTGCTTAATTTTTTACTCTCAGATTGGAGGCTGGATATTTCTATATCAATTTCTTTTTTCTTAACAGTTAATTCGTGTATATGAGATATATTATAAATTTTTCCTCTCAAGGATAAATTCTCTTCAACAGATTTTGGGTTTTCTCTTATTAATTTTTGATCTAACACTCTTTTTTTTTATTACATTAATTAAGATAGTTAATCTCAATTCATTATTTGGGTTTTTTGATTAAAAATTAACTAAATTAATGATTCCTGACTTATGGAATATTTTAAAAATTAAATTTTATTCATGATGCAGAACGCGCCCGTCCTGTGGATGACCATTCTTTTAGGAAATCAATTTGCTCTTTAGCAGTTCTTGATAAAGGAACCAATTCAGAAACTGCCTTTATTAAATCTTTCTCCATAAGCTCTCTATTTTCAGAGAATGAAATATGCATCCCCTCTATTACTGCTTGTTCAAGTTCTGCGCCTGAGAATCCATCTGTTCTATCAATGATAGTAGAGAGAGGAAAACTATAATTTGGTCTTCTTTTTTTTAAGTGCAAATCTAGAATGCTTAATCTTTCATCTGAATTTGGTAAATCAAGAAAAAATATCTCATCAAATCTACCTTTCCTTAATAATTCAGCAGGAAGCTTATCTATAGCATTAGCAGTAGCAATTACAAATACTGAAGATTCTTTTTCAGCCATCCAAGTTAGCAAACTTGCCAAAACCCTTTGACTTGTCCCTCCATCACTTCTAGCATCGCCACCAAAGCCTTTATCAATTTCATCGATCCAAAGGATACATGGAGACATGGCCTCAGCTCTTAATATTGTTTCTCTTGTTCTTGCCTCACTTGAACCAACAAGGCTAGAAAATAGTCTTCCAACATCTAACCTTAGTAACGGCATCGACCAACTCTTAGAAATTGATTTTGCGGTAAGCGATTTACCTGTTCCTTGCGCTCCAACGAGTAAAACTCCCTTGGGAATAGGTAATCCATAATCTCTTGCTTCTTTAGAAAAGGCCCTGTATCTTTGATTAAGCCAAACTTTTAAAACATCTAAACCACCAATATCATCTTGACTTGATTTGGCTTCGAAAAATTCTAAAATTTCACTTCTGGCGATCACTTGTTTTTTCTCTTCTAGAATATCTTTAATATCTTCTTTACTTATTTTTCCTCTTTGAGCAAGAGCCTTTGCAGTGACTTGCTTTACTTTGATTTCGGTAAGTCCGCTTGAAGCTATAGAAAGTTCATTTAAGTCTCGTTCCTCGAGATTTGAATTGGTATTAATAGCAATTTTTTTTATTAGATTTTTTAATTCTTTTTGATCAGGTAAAGGTAAATTTACAATTGTCATTAATTCATCTAGTTCTTCTGATGATGGAAATAAATGAGAACTAATAATTAAATTATGACTAGTTTTCTTAAGTGCTGAAGATAGTTCTTTAATAGTTCTATTAATAGATGGATCTTCATAAAATTTATGAAAATCTTTTACCAATAAAACTATTGGGGCTTCAGAGTTTTGTTCTTTAAGCCAATTAAGAACTCCTAACGGATTGTTAGGAAATTTACCTTCTTCATTTGTTAATCCTTTTATACCGCTGACACAATCCCAGCGAATGAATCTTTTTATATTTAGTCTTTCACACGAGAAATTAATTAATTTTTCTAATCTTTCCTCTTCTTTAGTCCTGATCCAAATTAATGAAGTTCTTGATTTTATGAGTAATTCTAAATTTTTACACCATGAATTCATTATTTGAGATTAAGACTATTTTTTACTATTAGGTTCAAAAGGTAATCTTTTATCTGAGATAGTTGAAGCAGAAGTTGTTATTACTTCATTTTTGGCCAATAATTGTTGATCTAAAATTTTCTGTAGATTCTCAGGAAGAGCTTCCTTATTAAGCAGAAAAGTCTGAAATGCCTGAAATATATTAGCAACGACCATATAAAGTAAAACACCTGCTGGTAAAGGGAAAAACAGAAACATTCCAGTAATCATAACTGGTGTAATTTTGTTGGCTGTTGATTGTTGTGGATTAGCAGGCATCCCCTGACCAGACAAAACTTGAGAAAGAAGTAGGGTCAATCCAAAGGCTCCCACTAGTGCAGCAATATCCCAATTAATTGCACCATCAACATAAAAACCAACTTGACCCAGAGCCTTAATAAAAAGAAAACCACTTTTAGCGGCTAAACCAGGAATTTTTGCCTCGATTGTTGCATCCCCGGGTTTAATTGCTGTTACTGTCCCGTCTTGGGAAACTTTAAGATTTTCTGATCCCTTAGAAACCGTCCATGTGGGAAGGAATTTCGATCCATTTTCGTATTTAGATAAAACCTCCAAATAGTTATTGCCATTTGTTGTTTGTAAATTTATTTTTACCGATTCTTCTGTTCCTAATTTTGTTCCATTAGGAATAGTAGCTATTACGGGGAAATGTGATTTTTCTGTAATAAATATAGAGTGTCTTGGCGATTTGTAAGGTTTTGGATCAATGGCTGCTATTTGATCCTGTGGAACTACCTTGAGATTTATGTTGTAGGGGACATCAGCAAATGGAGAGCCTCTTAAGGTTGCAAATAATGCAAATAGCACAGGCATTTGAACTATCAATGGGAGGCAACCTGCGAGAGGACTACCAAATTCATTCATTAGTTTTCCAAGTTCTTCCTGCTGTTTCTTTGGATCACCTGAAAACTTAGATTTTATTTCTGCTTGTCTTTTTTGCATTACCGGTTGAGCAATTTTCATTCTTCTGGCGCTTCTGATAGAACCAGCGCTTAAAGGGAAAAGTGCAATTCTAATTACGACTGTCAATGCAACAATCGCTAAACCATAACTAGGAACTAAACCGTAGAAAAAATCTAGAATCGGGATAAGTAATTTTTCAGAAATGAACCCTATCACGATATTAAAAAGAGTGTAATTTTACTAGACATTTTATTTTACAGGAAAAAAAGGTTTTTGTAATTAATTTAGTTAGGATTTAGTAGCAAATCCCTCTACCTCGTTGAGATTTGGGATTTGTGATCTTTTATTTATATTTTCTTCGATAAATTTTTGATTTTCTCTGAATAAAGGTAATGATTTCATTTCAACCTTTGATCCGTCATTAAGGATAAGAACCATATCACCATATGACCCGAATCCCCTTGGAATAGATCTTATTTCTTCAATATTACTTAAAGAAACTTGTGTCTTGTTTTTACCAAACCATCCACCATCAATTGTAATTATTTTGTTTGTAATTTTATATCTTAACCACAATGCTCGAACTATTGCCGCGAAGGTGAATGGTAATCCAAGAATAGTTATACCTGCTAGTAGATTTATTATTAAATCACTTTTCGCAGGTCCACCTGCATAAAAGACTTCTTCATTCATGTTAATCATTTGATTAGACGAGATTTGAACATTAAGTTTTGAAATTCCTCCAAAAGGCTACCTTTATCATTGCAGAAATCTCCAAATTTAAGGTTAACAAGTAACCAATATGGTTTGTGGTTATTAATTTTTTTTATGTTTGTTAATAACCATTCTTGTAGGATTCTTCTTAATTTATTTCTTTCGACGGCTTTTTTTGAAACTTTTTTACTGATAGCGATTGCGACTCTAAATTTGTTTGAGTTTTTTGTGAGTTTATGGGTTAAGAGAATTTCTGGATTTGATCTTGCAACTTTAAATGTCATTAATTTCCCATGATATGTTGTGGAATTCTTATGAATATAACTAAAAGTCCTATGTCCCTTTAAACGCATATCCTTTGGTAAGGCCATTTAAATTTCAAGTTATACAGCTATTCTTTCTCTACCTTTATGTCTTCTGCTTTTAATAACTCTTCTACCTGTATGA
>CACMTJ010000024.1 GCA_902616595.1 uncultured Prochlorococcus sp. | reverse complement strand
GCATAAAGAATTGTTTGATTTTGCAAAAAAAATTGGGATATCAATTTTTTCCTCACCCTTCGATGAAAATGCAGTTGATCTTCTTGAAGAATTAGATGTACCTGCTTATAAAATTGCATCTTTCGAGTTAACAGATATTCCTCTTATCAAATATGTTGCTAAGAAAAAAAAACCAATTTTAATTTCAACTGGTTTAAGTTCAGATGAAGAGATTAAAGAGGCAGTAAATGTAATAAGAGAAAATGGTAATAATAAAATATTAGTTTTCCATTGCATAAGTAGTTATCCAGCAGAGATAAGCGATATGAATATAAATAGAATAAGAAAATTAAAAAAAGAATTAGATGTTGAAGTAGGGTTGTCTGATCATAGTCTTACTAATACAGCAGCAATAACTTCTATAGCACTAGGTGCTGTTGCAATAGAAAAACATTTTATATTAAATAAATCTGAAAAAAGTCCAGATAGTGAATTTTCTATAGAGCCAAATCAATTAAGAGATTTAGTGACTCAATCTAATGAGGCATGGAAATCTCTAGGTAGTGAGGAATTCATTAGGTCTTCTAATGAGTCAAAAAACAAAATTTTTAGAAGATCTTTGTATTTTGTAAAAGATATGGCTATAGGAGATGTTATAACTATGGAAAATATGCGTAGAATAAGACCTGGATTTGGACTTGCACCAAAGCATTTTAATCAATTATTAGGCAAAAAAATCAACAAGGATATTAAAGCTGGTGATAGAGTAGAGTGGGATAGTATTGATAATTAATTATAATAATTAATCCCTTAAACTTTTTAAAAAGTCATTGATATTTGTTTCCCATCCATTCTTTAATAGACTTTTATATTTATCCAAATCTCTCTTGAAGTGATGAGTCCCTCCTTTTTTTTGAGGCCATCCATTAAATTTATTTTCCCTTAAGTAACACCAATTTATGTCAAATAATCTTTCTATTTCATTGATAAGCAATCTATAAGAACTTGCAAATGAATGTACTTTCTGATCAATAATGATTTCTTTTTGAAAAAGGATATTACCAGTATCTATGCCCTCATCTATATTATGAATGGTTACTCCAGATGGGGTGCATTCGAGGTTGCTCCAAAAGTTAGGATGAGCCCCCTTGTTGTATGGTAAGTAACCAATATGTAAATTGTAGGAGGCTTTTTTAACTGCCTTCAAAACAAGATCTTTAATCAAGAATCTATATCCAAAAGAAATAATATAATCATAATTATATTTCTCTATAAATTCTTTATTTATTTGTCCGTTAGAAATATCTACTTTGTCTCCGTATTTCTCAATTGATTTTTTTATATTATCTGGATAATTTGAGAGTAAAAGTACCTTATAAGTTTTAAATGGCATTTTCGAAATTTGCAAATAAAGTTTAAATTTTGCTTATCTATAATATTAATTCATAATTTAATTAATTATTTTTCAATTATTGATATACTCAAATTAACAATAATAATTCTGTGGAAAATTATATAAAAGTATTTAAATACTCAGAAATTAATGAATATGAGGACCAAATCAGAGATAGTTTTGAAACTCATGGTTTTATACATATTGAGGATATTTTCTCTCATGAATTGTGCAATCAAGCTAAATCCACTCTTATTGAATACGAATCGGAATTGTTGGATAATAAAAATGAAATAGGTTTAGTAACAGAACAGATTGGTGAATCTATTAAAGTTAAATATTTTCAAGGTTTGTATTCAATTAATCAAATATTTAAAAAATTTTATTCAGTAAGGTTAATTGAAATAGCAAAAATGATTATTGGCAAAGATGATCTTTATTTTAATGATATGGAGACTCATATAAGAAATCCAGGTGGGAGTGAAATACCCAAGCACCAAGACAATTTTTATTTTAATTTGAAGAAAGCTTTAGGAGTCACTTGTTATATTGCTCTTAACGAACATAATATTAACAATGGAGGTTTAAATTATCTTTCAAAATCTCATCTAAATAGAGTTTTATCTCATGATCCATCTTCTTCAGCAGGATTCTCTTCATATATAACGGAGAATACCGTTATGGATAAAAATCTTAAGAATAATAGAATTTATAAACCTGAATATAAAACTGGATCAGTAACAATACATCATCCAGAAAATGTTCATTTTGCTGATAAATGCTCAATTAATAGCCAAAGAGCTTTTGCTTTAAGTGTAAGAATATTTAGTGGATCTGAAGAAATTGATCTTGAAGGAATTGAAAGATATAAAAAAAATCTTGAGAAAAATAGGGACTAATTTTATGAGGAAATAAATCTGTGAAGAAGATACTTGTTATTGTTGGATCAGGTTCGCATGTATTAAATGGTTTTGTCCCAGATAATAAATATGATCAGATAATAAAGGCTGATAGAACTAATAGTTCATCAAAAGATAATCATGACGAAACTTTTATTAAATATGATTTGGAAAACTATAATAGTGATCAAAATTTAATTGATAATATTAATAAATATTCACCAGAAAAAATAGATATTATTTTTGCAAGTTACTCAACAAAAGGACTAAAAAGTAATTCAAATATAGTTGATATTGGTGCAGGGTTAACATCTAATATCGCTAGACCACTTAAGCTTTTTAATTCTATTTCAAATTTTTTTAGTGAAAATCATATTTCAGGAATTTTTATTTCTTCTATGTATGCAAGGAATTCCCCTAACAAATCATTTTATGATAATGAAGAAGATATTAATCCACTTTATTATGGGGCAGCAAAAGCTGCTGTTGATCAAGGAATTAAATGGCTCTCCTGCCAGAGAAAAAATCATGTATTTAATTCTATTAGTTTAGGAGCTATGCCAAAGGAAACTGCAAAAATAAAACAGCCTAAATTAATGCGAAATCTTATTAAAAATATACCGGCAAATAGATTTATTACCCATGAAGAAGTTTTTAAGACTATTAATTATATGCTTAACGATGACTTCCTCTCATTAAGAGGAGTCAGTCTTAAACTTGATGGTGGATATTCTTTATGGTAGAGAACGAAATAGCATGGTTGATATTTGCAAGAGCAAGGTCGAAGAGGTTACCTAATAAATGTTATTTAAAAATTCAAGGTGAAGTCATAATTGAAAGACTTATTAATCAAGCAGTATTAGCAGGCATTAAAAAAAAGGATATTTTTCTTTGTACTAGCGATGATGAAAGTTGCGATAAACTTTCCCAAATTGCCAGAGATAAAGATATTGATGTCTTTTTTGGCAGTGAAGATTTTCCTATAAAAAGAATATGCAGCTCATATGCGATTGAGAAGTTAGAAAAATATTCAAATATCGTGAGAATTTGTGGAGATAGTCCTCTTTATTCTTTTAATTTAGTTAAAAGAGCTTATTCCGAATATAGAATTAAATTCAAAGATTTTTTTTGTATTACAAATATAAGAAAAAGAAATTTCCCAAATGGTCTTTCAGTAGAATTATATTCTTTGAAGTATTTGTACGAGATGCTTAAGTTAAATACTAATTTGCAAGAAGAAGAACATATGAGTGAATTAATTAAATATTCAAAAATGAGGGTTATTGATATTATTACAAATAAAAATTTAAGAGATATTTTTCCCAAGAAATTGACAATGGACACTAAGGAAGATTATCTTTTTTTATGCGAATTATTAAAGTCAAACATTGAAAATGATCTTAAGGAGATTATTTCTAATTTAGAGTTTTTATAAATTATGCGTCTTAAAATTTTAGATATCAATTCTGGAAATTTAAAATCTGTCGAAAACTTTTTTAATAAAAATTTTAATTATACTATTGAAATCAGTGATTATCAGAATATGAATCTTGTGGACGGAGATTTATTGGTTGTTCCAGGAGTAGGTAATTTTGGTCATGTGGGTAAAATAATCAATGATTTTGATGGAGGAGATAAGATTAAAAAATTTTATAAATCCGGTAAAATTCTTATAGGAATATGTTTAGGAGCACAATTATTTACTGAAAAATCCGAGGAATCATTAGGTACAAATGGTTTGGGATTAATTAAAGGTGAGTGTAAAAATTTAGTTAAACACTCTTCTTATGTTGGTAGAATTCCTAGAGTTGGGTGGTCAGGACTTAAGAATCCTAAATATGAAAAACATTCGCTGTATTTTGTCCATTCCTTTTATATCAATGCCAATGAAAGTGATTTAAATAGCAAAGTGGAATTTTGCACTGATGGTGTAACAGCTATGATTGAGAAAGAAAACTTATTAGCTATGCAATTCCATCCAGAAAAATCAAATGGATCTGGATATCAAATAGTAAAGGAATTTATAGATAAGAATGTATAAGAGAATTACTCTGCTTCTCACATCTTATGATGGGGTATTCACCAAAACAAGGAATTTCAACCCAGAGCATATTTATAGTATAGAGCACATCGACTATAGCTTTTTTGATGAAATAATAATAGTTGGAATTGATAATTTATTGTCTTCAAAATATATTGATTTTATAAAAAGTATAAGCTCTAAACTAAGTATCCCTTTAGTAGTTTCTGGAGGGATTAATTCTTTTAAAGATGCCAAGAAATTTTTTGATTTAGGTGCAGATAGGATTATTCTAAATAGATCATTATGGAGCAATCCATCAATAATTAAAGAAATATCAAATGTTTATGGTAAACAAGCAGTGATTGCTTCAATTGATTTTATAGATGCTGAAGATGGTATTTATGCTTATGATTGGAGACTAAAAGAAAAAAGAAATACTCTTTTACCTAATGATATTCAAGAAATTGTTCCTTATATAGGGGAAATTTTACTTCAAGATGTATCTAGGGATGGTAAGGTTATAGGAGCTAACATAAAAAAAATCAACCAGATAATAAATGATATTTCCCTTAATGTTCCTTTTCAAATAGGATCTTGCGGGATTGTATCTTGGTCTCAATATGTTGAACTTTTAAAACAAGATAAGATTGATGCTGTTGCAATTGCTAACATTCACCACATGTCTGACAAGGCAAATAAATCTCTTAGAGAATTATGTATTATTGAAAACCTCAATATAAGGACACCATGGAAATTTGTAAAAAGTGCTTAATGCCTGACACAAGGCCAAGAATTTCTTTTAAAAATGGGATTTGTAATTCATGTCAATTTATTCAAGAAGAAAAATTAAAAGATAGTAGTGTTAACTATGAAGAAAGAAACATAGAATTGGATGAATTAGTTAAAAGAATTAAAATTGATTCCGAAACTTTAAATCATCCATATAATTGTATAGTCCCTTGGAGTGGCGGCAAAGATAGTTCCTCTGTTGCATTAAGGTTAAAAAATCAATATCAATTAAGACCTTTATTAGTTACTTTCAATCCATTAATTCCAACAAGTGTTGGAGAACATAATAAGAAAGCCTTATTAGATAACGGATTTGATAGCATTGAACTTAAATCAGATATAAGAGTTTCTAAATTGCTAAGTAAAAGATTCTTAGTTGAAAGAGGAAATCCTAAATTGCACTGGGATGCTGGAATAAATGCTGGAATTTTTAAAACTGCGCTAATGACTGGTATTAAATATATTTTCTATGCTGAACATGGAGAAACTCACTATGGAGGAAGAATACTAAGTAAAGATTCTGAGAAAATCAGAAGTTATGAGGAAGTTATTGAGAATCAGATAGGTGACACTCCAGAAAACTGGGTAGAACATGGAGTAATTTCTAGAGATGATATTTATCCTTATTTAATGCCTGATGAAGATTGCCTCAAAAAGGCAGGAATTGAAGCTCATTATTTTGGTTATTACAAAAGATGGAATGTCGTTGAAAATTATAGGTATGTAAAAAACATTATTGATTTTAATACTTGTGAAAGAGGAAGAACTTATGGAACAGTGACTAATTTTGATTCGCTTGATGATTACATGGATGATTTATATTATTACCTTCAATTTATTAAGTTTGGCTTTGGTCGGGCTATAAGGGATCTCTCTAGGCAAATCCAAAAGGAAGAAATCTTAAGGTCAGAGGCTGTTATCCTAGCCCAAAAATATGATGGTGAATATCCCAAAGATTCAATCCCTCACATAACAAATTATTTGAATTTAAATGAAAAAGAATTATCAGAAATTATTGATTCACATCGTACTTCTAAAGTGTGGCAGAGAATTAATAATAAATGGGTAAACCAACTTTCAGATCTTATTGTTTAAAAAATGTGTGGACTATTTGCTGCCTTTAGTACTAGTAAAAAGATATTAATTGATAAAGAAAATTTGCTTGATAAAGTTAATAAAATTATGGGTCATAGAGGTCCAGATAATACAGGTATATTTATTAATAATAAAAAAAACGTCTTGTTGATTCATACAAGATTATCTATTCAAGACCTCTCAGAAAATGGGAATCAACCTTTTCTTTCTCAAGACGATTCTCAATTAATATATAATGGTGAAATTTATAATGCAAAATTTATTTCTAATGATTTAGATATTAAAAATATAAAAAGTGATACAAATTTTCTTTCTCAATTACTTTGTAAAAATGATTCCTCATATTTAAAATTAATTGAAGGGATGTATGCGTTCGTAAGATATTGCCCAAATCAGAATAAAATTTTTTTTGGTCGAGATTACTTTGGAGAAAAACCATTATATATTTTTCAAGATGATGAATATACTTTTCTTTTTTCTGAAATTCATTTTTTAAAAATCGCACAATATTTTTCAAAGATAAATATAGATCTCGATCTAGAGTCAATTAACAGATTTTTATTATATGGTTATAGACAAGTTTTTTCACAGGATAAAGGAATTTCTTTTATTAGAAAAGTTAGAGAAGTTCTACCAGGTTCATTTAATATTTTTGATTTAAATAGTGGATCTATAAAAATAGAAATTATTAATAGTATTTCAAAAGATTTCTACAATTCTAAGGAAGAAGAAGATTATTCCCTATCTGCTTTTAAAGAAGTACTTTTTAAAAATATAACTGACCGTTCTATTTCAGATGTGCCTACAGGTGTTTCTCTTTCAGGAGGTATTGATTCTAATATCATAACAGCTATTTTATGTAAATCTAATAACCCCCCCGAAATAGCTTTTACCTTAAATGCAAATGATAAAAGATATAGCGAAGTGCCACAAGCAGAATTAGCCGCTTCATATTTTGGAATAAAGCATAAATCTGTTGATATAAATGATTTTGGTATATCTCCCGTTGAGAATTTCTTGAGGCTTAGCTCTCAAAGAAAAGTACCTTTTCTAACTTTAACTTCATTTGTTTCTTGGTATCTTGCAAATGCTGCGAAGAATAGTGGGATTAAAGTTATGTTTAGTGGTCTTGGTGGAGATGAGTTTTTTTCAGGTTATTATGATCATTTCTTTTTTAGACAAAATAATCACAATATTTCAGACCAAGAAATAAAAGATTTTAAAGAAAATATGTTGCCATATATTAGAAACCCAATACTTTCTGATTTTAAAACTGCAGGAAATGCAATAAATACCTTCTCACACCATTATGAAGATTTAGAAGAAAGATTAGACATACTGAACAAAGATCAAAACTTTTTATGTCCATATGTAGGAATAATACCTAACAAATCTCAATTAAGAATAAGAATGTTTTCAGAAATAACTAGGGAAATAATACCAATTATTTTGCATGAAGACGATATTAACTATATGAATTGCTCTGTGGAGAATAGATCTCCAATGCTTTCAAGAGGAATTTATTTAGAGAGTCTTAAGATCCCAGAAAAAAAATTATTTTCAAATGGTTATCAAAAGTTCCCACTTAGAGAAATTGCTTTTGAATTAATTCCTGAGGAATTAAGATTAAATCACCGAAAAGTGGGATTTAATTATTCTGTCTGGGATTTCATAAATTCAGATATTGATACAATAAAATCTTTGCTAGATCTTGACTCTTTATTATGGGATTGTATTAATAAAGTTGAATTTAATAAAAAATTTATTTCTAAAAATATTTCAGAAAAGTTTTTATTTAATATTATTTCTTTACAAGCTTTTTTGGTTAATTTTAAAAAAGATTTTCAATAATTTTATAAATTTAAAGTGATATAAGAAGATATTCCCAAGGTTGTATAAATGGATAAGATATTTCCATATTATTCAAAACAAAAGTACCATCTCTTTTTTTAACATTAAGGTCTTTTTCGTCATTAATTGAATTTAAATAGTTTTTATCTTCTATCCATTTAATTCTTGATTTTGGAGAAACCTTATTTACAACTGATTCAATGTATTCCTTACTATATATAGACCAGTAGTCAAAGGACATTAAATCCCCTTCTAAGTTAAAAGAATCAGCCTCTTTTACATTAGATTTATCATGATGACTTGAAGTTTGGGATCTCAAAATTCTATAACTTTTATCTGAAAAATATCCTCTTATTAATAAATTATTTTTAGTATGTTTAAGCATATTTTCTAGCGCTCTGTAAGGAGATTTAAAATACATAAAAGCATTGCAACAAATACAGATATCAAATTGCTTATCCAGCGAAAATTTCTCAACATCGCTGTTATTTAAAATAAGTTTGCCTTTAGAAATTTCATCTGCCCAAATTGATTTAGCAGCTTTAACCATTTCTTTATCAATCTCTATACCGGCATATAGATTTATTTTTATATCATTTTTTAAGAATGTCCTTAGATAATGACAAGTTGCAGAACCTACGTCAAGAATAGAGTTTTCCTCTTTTGAAATGAGATTATTCTCATTTAATATTTCAACAGTCCTAATTGCGCTACCCATTTCTGGCAATTGTCCAAGCGCTCTTTTTGCCATTAAATCAACGTATTCTGAAAGATTAGATTCAATAAGCATATTAAAATATTTTATTAATCGATAATAATAACATAATTTAGAACTCTATAATTTATTATGCTTTCTTTAAATTTATGAAGAACTAACCAAAACCTTTAAATAAATATTTCTCATATTGTAAATTTAAGGTGTTATGAATTGAATCAAAGATTTTTAAATTCTAAAGCTATTTACATTGAAATAGTATCTATGAGATTTTATAAAGATTTATTTCCAATAAATCAAGAACTTATTAGTAAGTTTGATGGTAATGGTGACGTTGTTCAAGTTGACTTGTTAAAAAAATATACTGGTGGTCAGATTGTTAATATAGATAAAACTACAGGATTGGTCTTCGCAAACTCACGGAGAAATTCAACAGAAATTGCAAATGATTGGAGTAATAAGGTATATCAAGTTAAAGAAAATGAAGAATCTGAAACTATTGAATATAAATACACCGGTTTGATACCAATTATGAAATCCAGACATTTGTTTGTGGTTGATTCACTTAATAATGCAATCCAAGGAGGGATATCAAAAAAATCTATTTGCGATATAGGGGCAGGTGAGGGATATTTTTTAAGTCTCGCAAAAGATTTATATGGAGCTAAAGTATTTGGAATTGAACCTTCAAAAAA
>CACMTJ010000023.1 GCA_902616595.1 uncultured Prochlorococcus sp. | reverse complement strand
TGGCTAGTAAGCTTGCATAAATATTAAATTTATGTCTTTATATGATTGTAATTAAATTATTTCTATTCAGTTAGCTTTCGTTTTGTTATTATTTTCCTTAAAATTTAATAATAAACTAAATCTAAAAGCTAATTTTATTACTTATATATTTTACAATGATTTCTAAATTTCTAAGCAAACTAAAATCAATTCTATTTAAAAGTTCAGTACCAACTGAAACTCCTTTAAAGAAAGAAAAGAAAGCCGCTAAGTCTGCAAAAACTTCAAAAACAAAAACAAAAACAAAATCAAAAACCAAAGCGGTTAATTCTAAAAAAAACATTGAAACTTTAACCACACTTCCAGGTGTTGGAGCAAAAAGCGCTAAAGCTTTGTACGAGGCTGGATTTAAAACAACAAAGGCAGTGATAGCTGCCGATGAAAAAGATCTTCTTTCTGTATCTGGAGTTGGAATAAATCTTGTTAAGAAGCTTAAAAGCTTAGATAGTTAAAATTTTTTTTATTTAGCCTCTTTAAAAAAACTATTAATTTTATATGTGAAAAAATTTATAAGATTTAGCTTATTATCTTCTCCTCGCTTTTCTCCTTTGTTGCAACTTCCTTTTGTATTTTTCAACAGGTGTTTCGTGATGCCTTAGTCTTTTTAAATCTGCAAAAATTCCCGATTTAGATACTTGTCTCTTAAATCTTCTAAGGGCAGACTCAATTCCCTCGTTTTCTCCAACTGTAACTTGTGTCAAAATTTTCTAAATAAATATTATTCTAGCACCTTGGAAGATATATTTAAACTTCAAAATTATACTTAAGTTTTAATGGTTTATTTGCTAATTTTTTGCCCACTCCACAAATCTTTTTTTATTACTCTTTATATCTTGTAATGATTCAAAATAATATTTTTCCCAATGATGTTTAGGAAGTCCAAGAAATAACATTAGATTCAATGGGTATTGATCACTATCAGAACAATTTCTAAAATCATCCCTGAATAAAAAGATTTCCTTGTTTAAAGCAATTGCGATACCCAATTCAATCATTACCCCTTCATCTGGAGGATTTCCATTAACAATCGCAAAAATACAATCACATTTTTTTAAATCTTGGAAATTACTACTTGCAACTTCATATGCCCATTCACTGTCTTGTTGTGTTAAAGGTTTTGCTCTCTCAAAAGGTTCAAATACTTCTACATTTAAATCATTGAAGATTTCAATAAATTCATTTAGGAGAGTTTTTGTTTGTTTTGAAAATCCATATGGATTTGCCAAATATAATTTCTTTCTCAACTTAAACCTCTTTTTTTGATATATTCTTCGCGGTCACTTTTTGAATTTAAAGAATTTTCCCAAGGAAAAACTATCCATTGGCTTTTTTTAGATATAAATACTGTATTCCACCATGTAGGTTCGATCTTACTAAATAGTACAAAAAACATTGCTCCTTCAATATCTTTGAAGGTAGTTAATGTAAGACCAGTTTCATAAACATCATCTACTATTAGTGAATTTTGTTTTGGTTCTGAAATTAATTCAATTTTTAATTTATGGCTGAGTGCTACAGCAAGACATAATCCACCACGAGGAACTCCATATATTCCAGAAAACTCCTTAAACTTACATTTATTAGCTATTTGTTCAACGCTTTTATCAAATTCACCCCAAGTAAAGTAACTTATCATCTTAATTTTCTTTTTTTTCTGTTTTAGTAGCATAATTTGAAGCAATTACACTTAAAAGTGCTACTACTTGCTCATTTGGACAATTAGTATTTTTTTTTAAATTCTCGCATTCATTTATTATCTTGGCGTAGGTATCCTCAACAATCCCGTTCATTTGATCGATACTAAAAGAATAGGTTTTATCCATTTTTTAATTATTAATTATTTTATTTTTACTTAAATATCGAACGAAGTAAATATTTTGAGTATTTAAAGACAAAATTATTCCCACATTGGTTTATTTGATTTTTCAATTTTAAGTGAAGAAGGAATATAACTATGTAAAGTTTCAATTTTTATGGCCCATTTTTTTGAGTTACCCTTTAAACTCTCGCTTTCAATTAGGCTTTTTAGGGATATCCTTTTTCTAATTTTAAGAAGACCTAGACAAGCTTCCCAGGCTTCTTGATTTTTATAAATGTCTAACCAAAAATCAAAAATATTTTCCAAGATTTCTAAAGGGATATCAAATGAAATTCCTTTTGAAGGTTTTTCAATTAAATAATTTTTGCTTATTAATTCATTTAATAAATTATTTACGTTTAAATTAATAGCTAAAAGAATATCTTTTGCTGATTCATTACCTATTAATTCTTTTCTATGGCAATCTAAAATATTTTCATCCTCAAGGATATTTTCATCACAATGTTTTTTTCCAACAATCCAAAAACCTTCTCCATTATTTACTCCACTAGCGAGAAATAGATATTGAGGTGAATTCTCCAAGATTTCAAATTATTTTTCCATTTTTAACACTTTTTGATTGATATGAAAATAATTTTGCTGTTGAATTTGCAATATAAACTCCCCGAAAAAAATATCTAGTTGTTAAAATAAAGTTTTGGAAATGTTTGATTTAAGAGAGCTAAAACTTATGTTTTTTGATCCTACTGATTTGATTATTAATAATATAAATAAATATCTTTATAGTAATAAAACAATTAAATTTATTTTTTCTTAGGAAATAATTTTCCTATTTTCTCTTTTTGCAAGTATTCCTTTTGAGTTCTTATTTTTTTATCTTCTAGTGACTCTTTATTAGTACTTACTGCATAAATAATATAAAAAATCATACCAGTAAATATTAATCCTAAAAGAATAATTAATATTCCTAAGGGTTCACTGGGACTGAAAATTTTGAGATCTAAAGCTGTAATTAGGTAAATTATCATCAATAAACTAATTTCTTAAAAAAATTTATCGAAATCTAATTAATTTCTTCGTATCCAAAAAATGTGGCATTGTCTGAATTTTTATACCCATTAGCTGCTTCTTGTGGGTTTTGACTGTCTATTTTTCTTGCTTTAGCATGAATCATATTGAATGGAAAAATAACAGCTCCTACAAAAAAATGAAGAATTAAGAAATCAGAAGGTAGTCCATTTGTCCAATCAGGAAAAAATAGTAATGTCATCAATGATTCGTACATCTAAGTAGTCAAATAAACCTCTGACTATTATTGCCGAACTTATCCCAATACTTTTAATTTTTAATAAATTGAAATTTAATTTGCTTTTAATAATCATGAGTTTTTATTGAAAAGGTAAATTAAGTTAGTATCATATTGTTTATATTTACCGATTAAAAACTGTTGTTAAATTTCTTTTTTGGCTTACTTTTATTTATAATTTTTCAATTAAATCCTGCAATAGGCTTTGCTCTTGATACCTCCGACCCTAGTGTTAGTTTGCTACAAAATAGGATCGTTAATAATTTCTCTAAGAAATACTGCAATGCTATTCAAAATGGCTTTTCTAAAGATGAAGCAATGAAATCAGCTATTGTAAAAACTGAAAACATTATATCTTTCTCTTACAATCCACAGAAAAAATGGATTGAGAAGAGTGACTTGGCAAATCAAATTTCATTGCAAGTAGTTAATGATTGTGGATGGTCATTTGGATTAATTGGAAAGGAAGGAAGTAATTATTTTAAATCATATTTTCTAGAAATTTACGAAAAAACAACTCCAGATAAAAATTTTTCAAGATAGATTCGGACAATGAATAATATTTCAGACAAATTAGTAATTACTATAATTTTGATTACTATTCTTTTTGTTTTTGGATTAATTTTTTCAGTTAAGTCTCCAGAGAGAAAGATTATAGATTCGCCAATAATCTGGAAAGATGATTATTCTAATATCGGGATTTTCAGTAAAAAGATAAATTCAGAAAGTAAAAGAATAATTTAAATAAATATTCATTATTTACCAAAATAGGAAGATATTATCCAACCAAAAAATACTTTTCCCAATCTCAATAAATTTACAATTCCAATTTTTAATTTAAGCAGTTCAAAAGAACTGATGCTAGATTTAAATCATCATTCAACCATGCACGTATCGCCATAGCTCTACGAGGATCATAAAAATTTTGTTTTCTGTACCAACTAAGAACTTCTGAATCTGATTTCTTGCCATTACATGACAAACAACATGGGACGCAATTACTTGTACTGCTGGTACCACCTTTAGACATTGGATGAAGGTGATCAAGTGACTCTGATGGTTTGCCGCAATAAATACATTTAAACTTAGTAAGTTTATTAAGTGACTCTCTCCAATTTTTATTACTTATCTTTGGACAAAACTGATCAAGGTAAATTGCATCTTGGTTATGCATAAAATTCTTGATAATTTCTCTGATAATAACAGTTTTTTTTAAAGTATGATTGAAAAAGATAAGAAGAGACTTCTTAATGCAAATGTTTCATATGAAAAGAATAATTTCATTTTTTAATACAAAGGGCAATTTTTAGTTAATGCTTTATTTATTAACAATATTATTGGGAAATTTTGATCATTCTTTATTTAAAAGTATTTATTTCTTTTTGATATCTTTTTTTTCTAATACGTTCTCAGCGATTTCTGGAGGGGGAGCAGGATTATTACAATTGCCTACATTGATTTTATCTGGAGTTCCTTATTATCAGGCTCTGGCTAGTCATAAATTAGCAACAGTAGCACTAGGAATAGGGGGGTCCCTAAGAAATTATAAATCTTTAGGTAATGATATAAGTGTTGCTCGGCAAATTTTAATTTTTGGATTACCAGGAGTAATTCTGGGAGCTTCTCTAGTTGAATATATATCAGAAAAGTATTTGTACTTAATTTTAGGAACAATATCCATATTATTAGCTTTTTACTCATTCGTTAAACCAGATTTAGGCTTATCATCTGGTAATAAAAAACTTAATTTTGTTCATAAAATTAGATTTTTAATTTTTATTTTTCTTATAGGTGTATTAAATGGTTCTATTTCTTCAGGAACTGGATTGCTTGTAACAATACTCTTAATAAAAACTTTTGAAATGGATTTTCTTCGAGCCATAAGTATGACATTTTTTACGGTTGGGATTTTTTGGAATTTTGTCGGAGCAGTATTTTTGTCAAGAATAGGATCAGTTCCATTAAATTTGTTGATAGTTTTAATAATTGGTTCCTTTACAGGAGGATTTTTCGGAGCTCACCTGTCAAAATTAAATGGGAACATACTTATTAAGAAAACTTTTATAACAGTTTGTATTTTGGTTGGTATTAGCTTATTGATTAAATCCATAAAAAGTTTTTTATAAATTAATTTATAATATCAGTACATTTTGGCAAAAAGTTTATTGCAGGTTTATTAGTTAAAAAAATAAATTAATTATTATCTTTTTTTATTATCATAGGATTAATAAATAATTAGTTTTATTAAATAATATTTTTAGAGAAAATTTACTTTAAATTCCATAAAAAAAAGGCCTCACATATGTGGGGCCAGGTGATGGGGAACCTTATTTTTAAACCAATTTCTTAAAAAATGCAACCCCCTATCTGTAGTGCAATTAATGTATGGCTAATACACTACAGATAGTGCTTTCAGGAATTTCTTATATATTAATTTTTTAATTCCGAAATAATTTTGTAATATCAAATTTTATTAGTAAAAATCTTTTTTTATGATTCCAAGTGTTTTTTGTAATTTTACTTGTTAAAAATGGCATGCACAGTATCATGCGTAAGAACTTTGCTAGTAAAAAGTTTTAATGATTGAATTAACTTTACTTACTCTTTTGAACTATGTTGGGGATAATTTCTGTGAATATAGAAATTTAGGTCATGATAACTATAAATCTTTACTTCTTTCCTACAGTGATGCAAGTAATAAATTTGGGGCATTAGAGGTTAAAAAGGTTATCGAGAAGTCAGAAAATTTCAAAGTTACGGCTGTTGCTATCGCTGCAATTAAGTGTCCTCAGCATATAGTTAAGTAATTTAAGTAATGAAGTTTGAATTAAAAACTGAAAATGAAAATTTTAAAAAAACATTTTCACAATTTTTCGGTATGGTTTTTTCTCTCACTTTAATTATTATCCTTTTTGATGTTGCACTTAAATTAGGAATCATATCTAGAAATCATAAAATTGAATACAACTGTAGGCTTTTAACTGTTGATAAATCTAAGTCTCATTTTAAGAAATTATCTAGGCTTTCTAAGCTGAAAAGTAAACAACAAATTTGGGAATATTGCAGGGAGGTTATCAAATAATAGCTAGCTAGATGCTGATGAATAGAATCTTAATGCAAATAACCAAAACCTTCTAGATGTTATGAGAAATATTGTAGCAACGATAACTTCAAGCAATATTTTCCATAATTGAGAAAGTCCTAGAAAAACTTCAGAAGGAATTGTTGTTATAAAAGCAATAGGAATGAAAACACTAAAAAAAATTCTTAAAGAAAATGAAAATGAATTTAGTGGAAATCTTCCAATGTAAAGGAATGAGCGCAATACTTCTATTGCATTCCAAGTCTTAACAAACCAAATAGTAGTAGTAGATATAAAAAACCATAGGCTATATAAAATACAAATAGAGCAGCTTATCGTAATCAAGGATAGGGTTAAAAAACTTAAATTTAAATTTATTTGATTTATTCTTATGCAGAATAACAACAAGAAAAATCCAAGCATTATTTCTAAAAATCCAGATGGATTTATTTTTTTTAATGAAATAAAAAATTGACTATCAATGGGTTTTAAAAGTACGAAGTCTAATGTTCCTTCTCTTATATGTTTAACTATTTCTGTAAGATTAGGATTGAACCATGTATTTGTTATCCCATTCAAAATTGTATAAATACCTTGAATAATTAGTGCCTGTTCAAATTTCCAGCCTCCAATATATCCATTATTTTGAAAGAAAATAGATAATAAAAAAATACTCCCTATTAAACTTAAAATTGCAGTAATTAAATCAATTAATATATTTGTCTTATACTCCAATTCAGAAGCCAAAGAAGTATGTAAGAATTTTTTATAAACTTTTAGATATTTTCTTAAATTCATGACCCCATAGCTGTATATTTTTTTGTTCCTTCAGACCAGATTTTCTTAAATAATGGGAAAAGTAAAAATATCCATAGAATTTGCATACTTAAGCCTCGACTAATATTTGTTTCATTACCTGAAAGTAAGTTCGCAGGGAAATCTATTAGATATGGAAAAGGAGTTAGATAAATCCAAGATTTAACATATGTAGGAAATGAAACTACTGGAGCTAAAAGACCTGAGAGAAATAAAGTTGGAATAAATAATAATCTTTCTATCGATGATGCTTTCTCTGTCCAGAAACATAGACATGCAACTATTGACTGAATTAAAAATTGAATTAAGAAAGATAAGAATGTAGATACTATCGATAAGAATAAAATAACTAAATTTGGAATCCATATACTTTCTGGATTAAAAATAAAAAAGAAAAATGCTATCATCAGCGCGAAAGGAAATCTTGTTATTTGTTCAGCAAGATGTTGTGCAAAATATCTAAAGAATGGATTTAAAGGTTGTATTAAATACGGAGATACTTTCCCCATAAGAGAATCCTCTTCAAAACTGAATACAACCCAAACTACAGAAAACTGTCTTACAAAAAAAGCGCATAAGAAATACCTAGAAAGCATCACATCACTTATGTTTATGGATTCATTTAGATTGTTATTTGTCCAAATGTTTAACATGAAAAAAGGAATAATCCCTGAAATTGCCCATAATGCAATTTCAACCCTATATTCCAGCATGTTTGAATATTGGACTTTTAATAAGGTGAATATTTTACGGTTAATCAGATTAGATATCATGATTTTTTTTAATTAATACCCTCCCAATAATTTCATCTATAGGTGGTTCATTTATAAAAAGGTCTTCAATATCAAAATTATTTAGGATAGTTTTTAATGATGAGGTAATAGAGTTATTTTCAATTTTTATAGTGATTTCATTTTTTATTTTATTTTTAACATTAAAACCTGAATTCTCTAATTTAAATGCATCTTCTTCTGAGCGACAAACTATTAATATTTCTTTAAAGGGAGATAGTTTTTTTAGTAAAAGGTCAAGTTTTCCATCATATGATATTGTCCCTTCGTGAACACATATAACTCTCTTGCATAGCGATGTAATATCTTTCATGTAATGACTGGTTAGGCATATCGTTGCATTTGTTTCCTTATTATATTTTTGAAGAAATTTTCTTAAATTTCTCTGTGCATTAATATCTAATCCAAGTGTCGGCTCGTCTAGAAATAGAACATTTGGTTCATGTATCAAAGCCGCTAGTAATTCTGACTTCATACGCTGACCTAGTGATAGTTTTCTAACAGGTATGAATAGCTCTTCATCAATTTCTAGCATTTCTGATAGCTTGTTTATTCTTTTTTTTGCTTCGAACTTATCTAAGTCATATATTGATGCATTCAAATAGAATGATTCAATTGGTGGAAGATCCCAAATAAGCTGTTGCTTTTGTCCCATTATTAAGGTGATATTCTTAAGGAAATTTTCTTTTCTCCTGAAAGGTATGTAGCCTGAAACCAAAATCGAACCTTCACTTGGATAAATTAAGCCACAAAGCATTTTTAATATTGTTGTTTTCCCAGCTCCATTCGCACCTAAAAAACCTACTATTTCTCCTTCTTTAATTTCAAAACTTATATCTTTTATAACTTTTAAACTTTTTGTTTGTCTTCTAAAAAAATGTTTAATTGTTCCTTTTAAACCTGGTTCTTTGGAAGAGATATCAAATGACTTAGATAAATTTCTTACATCGATAATATTTTGGACCATTTAAATTTTTAATTGCTGAAATTTTATATTAAAAAATTATTATAATTATTTTTATTTTAGAAAATTTTTTTAAGAATTAAAAAATGTCTTTAAAAGATACAACCAGCCAGATAAAAAAGTTAATTGGATTAACTAACTCGCTTATCTTATTTTTATTTTCATAATTTAATCCTCTTAAAAAATTAAATATAAAATTACTATTCTCTTTTTTATCATTATTTTTTTTAATTACATTACCATTTTCGTCAAGAAGATCAATTTCATCCTCAAAAAACCATTGCTCTTTTCCATTAGATAATTGCAACACAACTCCAATACCTTTGCCATCAGTTATTCTGAAACCACTAATCCTACCCAATGAAGAAACATTTATCGCATCAATAGTTTCTTTGGTAAGCCTATCCTTAGATAATTCTAAGTTAACTTTAACAGAATTTCCTATCTTAACCTTATCTAAAATTGACATTTTTTTAAGTCATTATACCTAGTGGTAAAGGATTTATGTGATTAATTCAGAATTATTGATTTATTTCAATAATTACGATTTTTTGAAAACAGCTTCAAGGATTCTCTTTATTGAAATTGTTAATACTCTCAAAAATACAAAAAAAAGACCTAACCAACCTAATATGACAGCTATTGATAGCATGCTTGAACCTAAATCACGCTGTAGAAAATTCTGCATATATTTTTATAAATTATATAAATCTTACTCTACTTTTCTAAATTACTTATTAAAGATGTAAATGTTCAAAATTCAGTTTTTTTATTGGCTTATTTAATAGATATGATTTGTGAGTTAAAATTAAGTTAGAAATTAATTTAATATTTTGGACCTATCTTTGAATTCATACATTGGAATACTTTTTATCATTACTGGCTTAATAGTTAGA
>CACMTJ010000022.1 GCA_902616595.1 uncultured Prochlorococcus sp. | reverse complement strand
AAGAGGGTTCTTCTGAGGAATTTTTTGAAGAAAACTACAAAAATGTTTTCAAGGTTTTAAAAGTTCCTGAAAGAAATGTTGTTAGGGTTTTTATTAACCATAAGAACAAACCAGAAGATCCTGAGCTTAATTATGGAGATGTAGCTCTAGGTTGTGAGGTGGTGGGACAATACTATCCCTACATCAAGCAATGGGTCATAGGAGAATCCTTTGCAGGATCATGTAAGACGATTAGTTGGGAAGATGCTGAGTTTATAGATTTAAAAAATATTGATGGATATTTAGATAAAGCTGCTAAGCAATTCTTTGATGAGGACATTACAGATGTCACATTCTGAAGATGAGCTTAGGAATAAAAGGAGAGAACTAGAACTCTCCTTAGCTAACGAATATCACATTAGTGATAGGAGTAAGTATGAGTTGATAAGAAAAATAATGGATTTATTAGAGGATGCTATGGAAGAAGATAAAAGACTTGATGATGATTAAAAACAAGAAGCCCCCCAAGACCTTAAACTCGGGGGGTTTTCGTTTGAGTACCACGTCAAACTATCTTGGGGCTGCAGTCACACAATTAATTATGGATTAACTGGAGAACCACTTCTCTCCAACTTTTTTATAGGTCAAATTAACTGGAAATACTATGAAATTGTAAATAGTTATCACTTTGTTTAAACATCTCTATGCAACATTAAACGAAAAAATATTAATAAAATTCATTCCTTCTTAACACAGTTAGGTTGAGTTTAATAAGTTAAACAAACCAATGGATGAGGACCAAAAATTAGAGTTCTATCAAAGTGAATATAGAGGTGCTCCATTTGTTCAATTTGTAGGTTTTAGATGTACTAAAAATTTGCATATCTTTCTAGAAACAAGAGCAATGATTGAGGGGCGTGACATAAGCCAAGTGATTAGACGTTTATTAACAAAAGCATGTGAAGAGGAGGGTTACGACAGGAATGGAATTTAGACACAAGATTTTTGAAGCTCTTAAGAATACTCCTGAAGGTTGGAGATTTTGTAGGACTTGGGATAAGGGTGCTAAATATCCTGAGAATCAATATAAAACTCCATTTACTTTGGAAGAAGTTTTGGAGAAGGAAGGTAATGGAGTAGGAGTTCTATTAGGTGGACATAGTACCGAAACAATTAATGGGAAGAAGTATGGATTAGGTGCAATAGATTTTGATGGAACTGATTCTGATTTAACTTTTGAACATCATTTAGGGTTTGATCCTGCTGCACTTACAAAAACTGTTACTGTTTCAAGTGGGAAAAAAGATAGAAAGCAGATGTTCTATTGGATTCCTGAAGAATATTTAGATGTATTAAAGAAGGGAGAATATAAACATGAAGGATGTGCAAATTTTGAACTAAGAATAGGTAATCATTATTCAATGGTTGCAGGTGCACATGATGAAATGCCTGAAGGATATTATTGGATCAATTCTCCTGCTGAAACTGATATAGCTATAGCTCCACTTCTTCTCCTAGAGGGTTGGGAAGAGTTAAGTAAGGATAAACAACCTGAGAAAAGGTTTGTTGTTTATAGAAGGACAAGAGAAGAGTTGATCTATGACTCTTCCAGAATTAAAAGATATTTAGAAAGATATTATTCTCCTGCTATTGACTTTGCTAGTCCTAGAGAAGAGTGGATCAGAGTTATACAAGCTCTTCGTCATTTATCTCAAGAGTGGGAAGAGGTTACAGGAGAAAAGGATAAACATTTAAAAGATGCTCACTATTGGTGCAGTCAAATGGGGAAATACTATAAACCCAAAGAGTTAGATAAGGCTTGGTATAGCTTCAAAAGAAATACTGATGATAAAAATACAATTACTATTGCAACTTTTTTTGGAGATGCAAAGAAACATCCCAACTGGATAAAAGACGAAGTCAGATTCCAGGGGGATCAAAAAGAACAACCAAAAAGAAAAAGAAGTGAGTTATTAAATGATCTAATCAAACATGCAAAGGATCATAACTTGGATGATTATTTTGAAGACTTTGCAGAAATGGAGCATAGGTTTAAGAGAAGTCCTTCTGATATAAATAATGATTTATTGAATGTTTTAAGAGATAGTTATTCTTCCAAGTCCTTCAAGGTTGGAGAAGTGGATATGAGTAAGGTGGATGATTTGGAATACATATTGGAGGGCTTCCTCATTCGTGGAGAAAATCACCAATTCTACGCAGGAGCAGGTATGGGGAAGACTTCCTTATTAGCAGGGATGATTAAAGCAGGATATAAGGGTGTAGGTTTTTTAAATCACGTTAGGCATAGAGATAAATTTAGAACCTTATGGATTGCATGTGATGGTTCTTCTGCAAGGTTTAAGAGTGTTTATGATGATATGGGCCTAGATCCTAAAATGGTTGATGTTTTAGGAGGGGATCTTAAACAGGGTTTAACTAATTGGAAATGGAATATTCCTAATTTGATCCTACTGAGGAAGATTCTTGAAGATAAGGATAAGAATTATGGATTAGTGGTTTTTGATAGTGTCAAAGGGATGCTAAGTGGTACAGGCTTCAAGTACATAGATAATGAGCATGCTGATTCTATATGCCAATTTTTAAGAGAAATAATAGGAGAACCACTTGGGATGGCATGTGTATTGATTAATCATTTATCTAATGATGGTAAAGCAGGAAGTGGAGCTAAAAGATGGGGAGAAGCAGTTGCAATGAATGTAGAAATTAAACCTGTTCTAGATCCTTCTTCTAGTGATGGAGGGCAAGGAGTAGGGATTAATAATAATGAGAGAAAACTTTGTATATGGAAAGATCCAATAGGGGGAAGAAAGCTATTTGATTACACGATTGATGAGAATGGAATATTCATTCCTGTTTATAAAACGGATCTTGTTGGAGATTGTTTTACTGCAATGAAGAAATTTGTTGAGGAGATAAACTTCAAAACAGGTCAAACTGTTTTTAGTAGAAAGGATCTTCTTAAGATGCCTAATTATTCAAGAGCACATATTGATAGAACAAAGGATGAGCATTTATCAAAAGGAGGAATATTTAAAGCTCAAACTAATTCCAATGGGAAAGTACAAAGAGGGAAAGTTATTTTAAAAAGTAAGTACAGGTTGAATAAAGAAGAAGAACAAAAGAAAGATTATTCCCATTTCTTTATTTCTCAAGATGAAAAAGGAAACACCATTCCTCATCCTGATAGACATACTGTTGCACCTGAAGGATCAACAGTTGAAATGACTTCTAAGGAAGTTACTGAAGTATTAATTGATGCTATGGAGTCAGATAAAACACAAGCAAAGGATCAGATAATTGATCTTTAACCTATATGTATGGGTGCAGGAGGAGAATAAGCTAAAGAAGTAAGTCTATAACTATAGAATTTATCCTTTTTTGATGAGTAAACACATGAGAACATGAGTAAAAGCTCCACCCTCTTCTCTTTACTCATTACTCATTGTCCTACTCATATTTATTTATTTGTTATTCATTGATATAACTACTATTTTTAATTAATTATCCTCATAGACCTATACATATATAAGAGAGTGGTGCAGTTTTTTGAGGTTAAGGAAAAAGGGTTTAGTGTATAAGAAAAAGATTATTTATGGATTTAACAAGAGATATTGATTCTTATAAAAGAAGACTTAACAAAATAGCTCCAAGAGTTGATCCTCCTAAATTAAAAATGAATATATTTACTGAAGAAGAGTGGAACAATAAAAAACCCACTAGCAAGAAGAGCCAATGGGAATTAAATTTGATAATTGAAGAAAAACGGCCTTTAAGCAAATAGAGCACTTGCTTTCTTTTTCTCATCATCATCAACCTGTAAATACAGGGAAAGTGTATTCAAACTTTGATGACCACTAATACTCTTAATTACATTGAGAGGAACTTGCTTTCTATGCAACTGAGTTAACTGAGTTCTTCTAAAACTATGACTAGATGCTCCAATAATTTTGGCCCTTTCAAGGGCTTTATCAAGGGCATCCATAAAACTTCTTGTAGTTTGATGAGTACCTTCTTTTCTTCCATAAAATACATAATCTTCTGGAAGAGGTTTTCGCCCTTTATATATGGTCCAATATTGTTTCCATTGCATTAAATCATTTCTAAAAGGAAGAGAGATAAAAACCTCTCTACTTTTTAATTTCCTTTTAGTAATGGTTGCAGGAAATAGGATTTGATCTTCTCCTATATCTCTCCACCTGAGTTGAACAACTTCTCCAACTCGAGCTCCTGTATTTCTTAAAGTCTTAGCTACAAATTGTTGATTTAAAGTTTTTAAATAATTAATAACTAAATCTAGTTCAGGAGTATCTAATACCTTTGCTTGTCCAAAGCGATTATTTTTCATTTAGAAGATCTCCCTATCAATAGAATCTTTTAAATCTTCTCTTTGGGAATGATCTAAGAAACAGATAATAGATCTAATTAAATAATCTTTATCAAATGCTTCTAAGTCATCAATAAGATCTTCTCTTAATTGTTCAGGGTTTTTCATTTTTTAAGGTGTTTGTGGTACTAAGACGTAGCAATGGTTTTGTACTTCGTCTTATTCATATTTTACGAAGTCAGGAGCAAAGATAAACCTAATTTGTTGATAGTTGTAGTAAACAATACGATAGTATTTCTTATGTAATTTGTATTATTAATAGAGAATCAAAATATCAGTAATGACAATGTATTTGCTCTTTTTTATTACTTATACTAATTTGACTTATTGCTAGGGGTGGAGTAGCAATTTATTGATTTCCAGATGACCCTACGGGGTACTAAATTAATAAGTTAATAATACATTAGTTTATAATATTTAGCAAGGATATTCTTCAGATAAAATGTTAAATTAGTTAAACAATATTTGTTGATAATATTAATAATATAGTCTTCTTATTTTTATGAGAGAGGATCTCGAACATAACTTCGATCTAGCAGAGTTTAACAACTCCTGTAGGGTTATGAAATGTGCTCGACAACTATTTCCTCATAGTGAAAAACAAGCTCAGTTATGGGCTGTTTATGCTTATGAGAGATGGACTAGAGGAGAAGGTGGTACACCTGAAATGCAACGAGATCGAAGAAATCCTAACTGGAAAAAATCACTCGAAATGTTTGAAAAAAGAAGACAAAGAACAAAAATTCTTTACTACAGATAACTATGGATTATCCAATGATTGATAATACTGATGCTTACATAGCAGTATGTGAGAAGGCTAATCTTCCAATTAATAAAGTTCCAAAGAAGGGAGATGATATTTCACTTGCTTATGAGATGGCAATGAAGGAATTAAATCCTCATCTTTATCAAAATATTATGAGTCCTTCTCCTGATGATCTTCCTGCTGATGTAGCTAAAAGATATAAGCAGGGGTTGATGTGGGTAGATGATTTAAATGCTTATGAGAAGTGTGGTTTTACAGGAACAGCATCAAATATAAGAAAAGCAATGGAACAAGCTCAGCAAGAATTAATAGCTAAGAAGACTGCTGAAATGAAGGCTAGAAATGATGCTAGAGATGAAGCTCAAAGAAATAAACCTAGTGGATTTACACCTGCAAAAAATATTAGTTTCTGGGATCCTTCAGCAGTTGCATTTAGGAGACAACACGGAATATCTGATGATGTAGGTGCAGGTTGTTGACTTTATCTTCAATGAAAAATGAAATCCCAGAAAACATAAGGATGGGGTTAATAGCAAAAGGAGAAGGAGCTACTTGGGATACTGCTGCAAAATTAGCAAAGACTACTAGATATGAAATGCAGCAATGGAGAAATCATCCTGATGCTGATGCAATTATCAATACTGCTTTCCACTTATGTTTAGAGGAAGCCTATGGAGTATTAGCTAATGCTGCTCCTGCATTATCTAGAAGACTTGTAGAAATAGGATTAGATCCAAAAACTAAACCTTATGCTGCTACTCCTGCAATATTAGGGTGCATGTCTATTCTTCAAGAAGGAGTAATTAATAGACAAAATAAATTAGAAATGAGAAAAATTAGAGAATCTATTGAAAGACTAGAAGGAGAACCTCAAGCAATAGATATTTAAATCTTCTCTATATATATAAGGAATAAAGTAAGCACCTTTTGAAAAAGTTTAAACATTTTAGATCCCCCTAGAGATCCCTTTTCTCATTTGAGATTGATAACAAATATCTGAAAACTACTGCTATAACTGATCGGGGCGACAGGATTCGAACCTGCGACCTAGTGCTCCCAAAGCACCCGCGCTACCAAGCTGCGCCACGCCCCGCTCATAAGATATTAGTTCATAACAGTCACCTATAAAAGAGTAAATAGAAAATTATTTCTTAAAAAATATTTTTTGGTAAAAATATGCTTTCACTCAGTGTAATCTTTAAAGTTATTTTAACTTAAATAAATATTGTGCCTTTAAATCATCCATGCTTTAAAAAAATTATTAAATATAACTAAATTTGTTTTTTGATTAAGGTTTAATTTAAATCTTTCAAGGTTATTTAGAAAAAAAATTTCATTTAGCTAGAATTGAAAAATGAGATACAGATTATTAAAACTTATTTTATAAAGAAGTAATGAAGAGTCTTAACGAATTTATTGATACTTATAAAGATTATCCAAAAAAAGGAATTGAGTTTAAAGATGTTCTTGGAATTATTCAAGAACCAAGAATATTCAAGGAACTTATTATAAAAATGTCTTCTAGTCAAATAATAAAAAATGCTGAAGCAATAATTTCCATAGATGCAAGAGGCTTTATTTTTGGTTCCGCGATCTCTTTGCAAGTTTCAAAGCCAATGATCGTAGCAAGAAAACCTGGAAAACTCCCTGGAGAACTTTTTGAAAAGAACTACAGCTTAGAATATGGAGAAAATACACTTTCAATTCAAAAAAAGGCCCTACAAAAATATAGTACTTATGCCATTGTTGATGATTTATTAGCTACGGGAGGAACGGTCGATTGTGTATCGAAGATTCTTGAGAGTAACAATAAGGAAGTCATAGGAGTTTTAGTTGTTGTTGAATTAATGAAATTGGAAGGTAAATTAAAACTGAATTATCCTATTGAATCATCCATAACTTTTTAACAATAAGATTACATATCAATAATAAAATTAGAAAAATTAAATGGGTTTTTCCTAAAATTCGCTTTTTTAAATTTTTGCTCACTAATTCTCATTTTGTGAAATGTAGTGGTTAATTATTTATCAGTAATTGCAAAATTTTGATTTTTTATAATCTATAGGCAATGAAACATATCTTTTTTATGACCCATTGGGAAAAAAAAGTTAAGTGAATAGCTAAAAACTTTTATATTTGATGTACCTATTTATAATATTCCTAGGGTGCCAGCAATAAAGCCTATAAATATGAAAAAAGAGAATTCTGCTAAATCTCTTGGAATAGAATTAACGATAAGATTCAGTTGAGTCATTTAACCTTGTGCTCCTCAGGTATTAATTTCATTAGAAGTTAGCCAATCCATTGTGAAATTGAGAGGAATCACCTCTTTTTTTTGATTTTCTAAAGATTTCATCTTTATTAATGCATTTAATGACTTTTTCTTTTGTTATTGAAAAAAGATTTTTAAAAAGCTCAGAATAATTTATTCTGCTATATTTAAATTTATTGAATTAAAAGACAATGGATTACATAAAAAAATCTTTACAAAATCTGAGTGAAGATAATACTTATGAAGAAATTGATACTAGGCTTGCATCAGGATGGTATGTAGATACAAAAGAAAATCAAAAGAAAAAAAAATTTAAAACCAAAAAAGTTTCATACAAAATATCAAAAAAAAGAAGTTAAATTTCGAAAACTGTTTGTTCTCATAAGTTAATTTTGGATTTTATCATACGAAAAAATTATTGATTTTTATAAGATTAAAAATTTAGTAATTAAAGTACTTAACCCAATTTTCTAGAAAAACATGGCAATCATCAAAATAAGGCTTATAGTTTAACCATTTTGCGATTGATGATTTATAAAGAGGTTGAACGACCTGAGAGGAAGAAGGAGTATTTATTTTAATCCTATTTAATGCCGTTTCTCTGTAGTTTTTTATATTTTGATTCCATTCTATTTCTAAAAAATCCATTATTTTCATGGTTTGCACTTCAAAATTATCTATTAGTGACTCATATTTAGACATAGTAAAATTAAGGTTTAAATTTTCCTTATACTTCACCCATGCTTTCATTGAGAGATCATAAATTTCTGAAGACTCTCTTAGCGACCTTAAATTTGCCATTGCATTATTTGGCTCAAAGCATTGCTGAAAACAGGATAAAACAGTGTCATAAGGATGGCGGTGAGCGAAAATTATTTTAGCCTCAGGAAAAATAAAGTTAATTAAGGGTAAACTTACAGTCTGAAATGGAAATTTATCAATAATTATTCGAGAATTTTTTTTGTCTGTTAATTTTGAAATGCTTTTGAGATAATATTCCCTCAATTTCTCAACTTCTGGTTCAGTTAACTTGTGGATTTCACTAAGTTTATATTTTAACTGTGTTTTTATAATTCTCTCTAATGAATTTATGATAGGTTTTTCTTCAATAACATCAATATCGGGATGACTTCGTAAAATAGTATCTAAAAGAGTAGTTCCTGACCTTGGGAACCCTATTAAGAAATAAACATTTTTTTTCTCTTTAAAATAAGAGTCTTTTTTATGGAAGAAATCTTGATTATTAAGGTTTTTTTCATAATCAATAATATAGTTTCTAAATAATTCTTTATTACACCTTTCATATTTTGAATTTAATTGACTTTTGAGAAAGGCTTCGTAAGCATTGTTAAAGTTTTCTAATTTTTCTTCTATGAAAGCTTTAAATGACCAAAAATTTAATCTTGTATTTGCATCGGTTCTCTGTACCCAATCCAATGAAACTTTATCGATCAATTCTTTTGCTTTGAAGAATTTTTTTTCTCTAAACAAAACTCTTGCCTCATACATCAATAATTCATTTTTAATTTCATTGTTGCCATTTTGTAAATTTAATTGTTCTTTAAGTTTAATTAAATTATTTGTTTTCTCATAAAATCTAAAAAGTGAACTGTAACCGTTAATAAAATCTTCTTTTATTTTTACAGACTTTAAGAATAACTCTTCTGCCTCTTTTACTTTATGAAGGTCATTTTTTATTTCACCCAAGTTGACATAGGCCTCAACAAAATTTGGATTAATCTTAATCACCTTGTGGAAATTTTTTTCTGCCTCTATAAGATTTCCCTCAGAAGCCTCTAGAGTCGCAAGATTGTTATAAGCAATCCAAAAATCTGGTTTTAAATCTATAGCTTTATTTATATATTTTTTTGCCTCATCAAAATTACCTTTATCTAATAAAAATCTGCCTAAGTTTGAGAGAACTAATGGGTTATTTGGTGCAATTTTTAAACAATCATACAAGACATTTTCTGCTTTTTTTCGGTTATTATTTATGCAATAAACATTAAATAGATTTTGATATGCCATTAAGAAGTCGGGTTTTAATTTGATGACTTTAATTAGGTAATTTTCTGCTAAATCATATTGGCCAGTTTCTAATAAAATTCGACTAAGGTTAGAATATGCTTCATGACTTTCTGGAAAAATAATTATTGATTTTTTGTATAATTTAGAAGCTTTCTCATAATTTTTTTCGCTTTGAAATATGACTCCTAAGTTGGTGAAAACTCTTGGGTCTGAAATGCCATTTTTTATCAGGTCCAAGTAAGAATTTTTTGCCTCGAAAATTTTACCTTTACTATGTAATTTAAGGGCGTTGTCTATTAAGCTATCATTTTCGAAAAAATTACTATGTTTATTACCTTCTTTGGAGTTATTCTTTGGACCAAAGCCTTTCATATTTAAAACTAATTCTTTTTATAATTTATTGTGTTAATTTAAAATCCAAAATTTGCTCTTAAATCATTTAAATTTCATATTTTGAAAGAAAGTTTTAAATTACGGACACAAATAATTTTGGCACATGTATATTAAGTTGAGTTTTTATGTTGATAATTATCCTTCAAAAACCTTATAGTCACTGCGATTTTATATTCGTTTTGAGTAAAAGTATTACGACTCTACATATATAAAGCAAGAATGACAAAAAAAGTAGCCGTTGATACTTGATTTTATATTCATTTATACAGTAACTTAAAGTGTCCTTTAAATTTCGTGTGAGGAAATTTATGAAGCTTTTTAAAAGCTTGCTTGTAGCACCTGCGACATTAGGATTATTAGCTCCTTTGTCCGCTACAGCAAACGAAGTTACTATTAGTGACTTCACACCTGCAGAACAACTTGCTATTACTAATAGC
>CACMTJ010000021.1 GCA_902616595.1 uncultured Prochlorococcus sp. | reverse complement strand
ATCAGGAGTTAGAGAAATAAGTTCAACTTTACTCATTTTAGATCTTTGCTAGAGTTACTTTTTCTGGTTGGTTTTGATATTTGCCTCTTCTATCTTCATAGGTCGTAGAGCATGGATCACCTTCAAAAAAGAGTAGTTGGCAAATACCCTCTTCAGCATAAATTCTGCAATCTGCACCTGAACTATTACTAAACTCTAAAGTTAGATGGCCTTCCCATCCTGCCTCTGCGGGAGTTGTATTAACAATAATTCCTAGTCGTGCGTAAGTGCTTTTGCCTATGCAGATTACAGTTATATTTTCTGGTACTTTCATCTTTTCTAAAGCCACTCCTAAACCATAGGAATGAGCAGGAAGAATAAAAAAGTCTCCATCATTATCATGGTGAAGAACTGTTTTTTCTAGATTATTAGGATTAAACTTTTTGGGATTCATTACAGTACCAGGGATATGTCTAAAAATTAGGAATTCTTTTGATGAAAGTCTTAAATCATAGCCATAGGAAGAACATCCGTAACTCAATACTGGCTTTTGTTTTTTGTCAGGCTCAAGATGCCTCACTAAATTTGATTGAAAGGGCTTTATCATACCTTCCGAGGCTTTTTGATTTATCCAGAGGTCATTTTTTAGCATTGTTTTATGAGCGAAGTTCAGTAATTTGATTGGCCATTAATAATAGATCCTTAGGAATATCTGTACCAGTAAGGATTACATCTCCTGATATAAATCGGTTTTCAAGTGTTGAAATCAAATCATCTTTATCGATAATTTTCATGGAGATAGCTAAAAAAATTTCATCAAGTATGATTTGGTCATTCTCGCCTGACTGTAGTTCTTTTTTACAAAAATTCCATAATTCAACTGTTGATTCATGAATAGATTTTCTTAAATTTTTATTATTTTTAGTCTCTTCAGAATTATATTGATCAAAGGAATGTGATGACCTTATCCATGTTAAATTACCACATAGCCTCACCGCATTTTCAACTCCTTGTTTTACCCCTCCTTTCATAAACTGTATTAAAAGCACTTTCCTGCCAAGAGCAGCATTTCTTAGAGAGTCTCGAATGATAGATGGGTAGCTTCCTCGATATGAAGATTGATAGATTTGAATTTGTCCGTTTTGTGTAAATCTTTTTAAGTTGTTTTTGTTAGCAGTACTTATTTTTACAACATCATGTTTACTTTTGGAATGAATATGGGATGAACTAATTACCATTATTTAGATTCTTTCTACATGCAGTATAATTTGAATCTATCGACGCTGCATATAGTGTAATTTTACTTAAAAAAGGCTTAAACAGGTGGAAACTGACTAAGAAAAGCTTATTTATAAACTAATAAGAATTGAAAATTGTTACTGTTGATACAAGATATTTTAGAGTGTCTCCTTAAATTTTTTAATAGTAAAGATATTTATGATACCTGCTTCACGAGGATTCAACCGCTTTAGTTCGCACCAGTCAGGACAAAGTAAAATTAACTCTGTTGGAGAACGTTTTCCAATTAATAGAACTTTAATGGAAGTTATTAAGGGTCTAGATGGTGCAAGCACAGAAATGGTTGAGAGATCTAAAACAATATTTTTCCCTGGAGACCCTGCGGAAAGGGTTTATCTTATAAGAAGAGGAGCAGTAAGACTATCAAGAGTTTATGAGTCAGGTGAAGAAATAACTGTTGCCCTTTTAAGAGAGAATAGTCTTTTTGGTGTTTTGTCTCTTTTAACAGGCCATCGATCTGATCGTTTTTATCATGCCATAGCATTCACGAGAGTTGAAATGATAACAGCCCCTGCAAATTCTGTCTTAAGAGCTATAGAGGAAGATGCATCAGTCGGCCTATTACTTTTACAAGGGCTTTCAAGTAGGATCCTGCAAACTGAAACAATGATAGAAACTCTTACTCATAGAGATATGTCTTCTCGTTTAGTAAGTTTTTTAATGGTTCTCTGCAGAGACTTTGGAGTGGCAGGTGAAAAAGGTATTACAATTGATCTAAGGCTTTCACATCAGGCAATTGCTGAAGCTATTGGTTCTACAAGAGTAACCATTACAAGATTATTGGGGGATCTAAAGGATTCAGGGCTTCTTAATATTGAGAGAAAAAAGATTACAGTGTTTGATCCAATTGCTCTTGCAAAAAGATTTAATTGATTCATCATAAATTATGATGTATTGAGTATATGCAAAAGTGTGGCTTGGATTTTAATTGTTTTTTTAATATTCTTAGGGGGATTAATTGCACCATTTGGGGATATTCTTGGAACAAAGATTGGTAAAGCAAGATTTAGTATCTTAAAATTAAGACCAAAAAAAACAGCAACTATAATAACGATAATTACAGGTGGGTTTATTAGTTCTATTTCAATAGGTTTATTGATCTTAGTTAGTGAAGAATTCAGGCAAAGGCTTTTTGTTGATATCCCTTTTTTGCAAAAAACTTTAGATGAAAGTAAAAAGGCTTTAATTCCTTTACAGGAAGAACGAAAAGAACTTGAAGGTAAAATTATTCAAAAAGAAAATGAGTTAAATCAATTAAAAAATAATATTAAAGAATTTAGGAGGGGGAATATTGTTATTAAAAGAGGACAAACTTTATTTATTGCAGAGGTTAATTCCAGCTCAAATATAAAAATAGACTTTACAAAAATCTATAATGAAGCTGATAAATTTGTAAGAAAAATTGTTATCCCAATTAATAAAGAAGCAAAAAATATTCTTTTGTGGAGACCTAGTGATATTACAAAAATTGAGAAAATAGCTGGTAGAGGTGGTGACTGGATTTTATTAATTAAATCAGCAACAAATGTTTTAAAAGGGGATAATTATGTTTTTGTATCTCCTGATTTATTAGAGAATAAATTTATTGTCAAAAAAGGGGATGTTATTTCAAGTTCAATTCTGGGAGAAAGTGATTTGAATCTTAAATCAATAAATTTAGAAATTAAATCATTGCTTAGAGAAACAATGGAAGAAATTAAGTTAAAAGGATCACAAGTTAGTGAAATAAAAACAAATGGTAATTTTGTAAGAAAAATTAAAGACTTTCTTCAAGAAAATCAAAATATCAAATTCAAGTTAGAAGTAGTGTCATTGAGGAGTAGTAAAACTGTAGAACCCATAGTCGTTGAAATTAATATTTCAAAGATTACATCTTAAATGAGTAGAGTAATAACTATTGATCCTGGAAAAAGTAAATGCGGCTTAGTATTAGCTGAAATAAATGAAAAAAAGGTTTATAGAGCTATCATTATTGCAAGTGAATTACTTGAGAATTACGTCAGAAATTTAATTAATACTCAGGACATATCTCAAATTATTATTGGCAATGGTACCACCAGTAGGGAAATAAGAGAAAAACTATATTTTTTTAAAAATGAAATAATAACTTTTGAGGAAAAAAATACTACTTTCAGGGCTAAAGCAAGATATTTCGAACTCTTCCCAATTAGTGGTCTGAAGTTTTTAATACCTAGAGAGGTTTTTGTTTTTAATAAAAACCTTGATGCGATATCAGCTTTGATAATTTTAGAAGATTATTGCAAAATGAAGTTTACTTTGAATCAAAATATAGATTTTAAAACTTGGCTGAAATAGTGAACTTATATTCATTACCAGCTTCTAGCTCATAATCTTTTTTCAATAAAAATCTCAATAAGGCATCCTGAATCAATGCTCTGCCTAGAGGTGGATTTACCGTTAATAAACCCTTATTAAAGGACCATATAAAAGTCCATTTAAACTGACTAGCTTCCACCACCCCTTGAATTTGCTTTTTTGAGAAGCAATATTCTTTAACACTTATATTGGCAATCGTTTCAGGTTTTGAACTCATTTCTTAAGTTTGGTCCTTATCAAAAGAATTTAATTCATTTATTATATATTCTTCTTTTTTAATATTTAGCTGTTCGAGGGATGCTATTACTCTGGTATAAACTTTATCCAATATTAATTTTTCTTCTATAGAAATATTTCCTAATACATGTGAAATGGTATTGAAAGTATTTTTTTCTTTTATTAGAGGAGGTGAACCAATACCAATTCTTATTCTCTTGAAGTTTTGTGTTTGCAATTGTTCAATGATACTTTTAAGACCGTTATGTCCACCTGAGCTTCCTTGTTTCCTAAATCTTATTTTTCCAAGGGGGAGATCTTTATCATCGACTATTATGAAAATTTGATCTAAATTTATTTTGTACCAATCAACTATAGCTCGAACAGCATCACCACTTTTATTCATATACGTATTTGGTAAAAATAACCTGAAAGTAGAATCATTGATTTGAAATTCTGAGCAGGAACTTTTCAATTTGTCTTTTAATAAAAAATTTGAATTATATTTTTTCGAGAGATTTTCAAGAAGTAGAAAACCTATGTTATGCCTACTTTTTGAAAACTTTTTACCAGGATTTCCTAATCCTATTAAAAATATTTCCTTCATAATGTATTTCTAAATCTCTTTTTGTATGAGAATTATGAATATATACAAACTATAACTGATTAATAAAAACAAAAATTTAAAAAAAAAATTATTTGGCATTTTTACATTAACCAAATAACTTTTTGATAAATTGTCAGAAATTTAGTTTCCGTTCCAATCTACTGAGAAACCTTGTAGTAGTAGGGATTGGTTATAGATCTGTAGAAGAATTACTAAGAAAACCAAAAGTAGTAGACCAATTACTGTCATGACAGGAACTGCTCCCCAACCAGGTACAACTTTTCCTTGACCTGAATTGCCAATTGCTTTTAGAAGACTTCCTAATGCTGTTTTTTGACCCATGTTAAATTCACAAAATCGAATATTATTTCGCTATTGTATAAGAACTCATACATAAATTGTTTACAAACTTAGCAAAATTGATGCAAACTTTATCATCTGCTCCAGATCCTGCAGTCTCTATAGCTGTAACAATTCTGGCCCTACTTTTAGCTTTGACCGGTTTTGGTCTTTGGACTGCCTTTGGACCTAAAGCAGCAAAGCTAACTGATCCTTGGGATGATCATGACGATTAGTCTCCCTTAAAGTATTTCAAAATTTACCAAAAATACAAAAAGTAAACAATTAATCATGGTTTAATTATAAATTTAATAGCATATAAATCTGTCAGCACTAGTAATTCCATGCTCGCCTTAAAAATTTCTGTTTACACTATCGTCTTTTTCTTTGTTGGAATATTTCTTTTCGGATTTTTAGCAAGTGACCCAACAAGAACCCCAAACAGAAAAGACCTAGAAAGTCCTCAAGATTAATTTTTTAATTAAATTCTTAAATTGATTTCAGGTATATCAAAAAAAGTAATATTTTTCTCTTTTATTTTTATTAATTTTATTCAGCCATCAAAATCAGCTGAATTATCAAAAATTAATAAAAATATCAATAATCAAAATACCAAATTCCTTAAGTCATATAACTTTAGTGAAAAAATTTTATCAAGTAATTCAAAAGATCTTAATGACATTAATTTCTTTGTAAATTTATTAAAGAAAAATTTTGATTCATTTTTAGTAGCTAAAACTGAAAAGCAACAAGAGTTAATAATCCAATCCGATAAACAGTCTGAAATAAATGATGTTATTTATGCAGAGGGTAATGTATCTGTTTCTTTTAAAGGCAAACTGCTTAGAGCTGATAATTTAATATACGATAAGTCAAATAAAAAAATTAAAGCTACAGGAAATATAGTTTTGGTATTAGGTGATCAACTCTTTAAAGTTTCACAATTAGAATACAGTTTTATTAGTGAAAAAGGTTTTTTATTAGATGTAAAGGGCAGTATTAATACTAATAATTTGATTGATGACTTATCTTCAAATTTCAGCTTATTAGACTCTAATAAGATAGAAAATTTACTTGAATTTAAAAAAAAGGAAGTTTTAAATACTCCAGGTAAGATTGAAAATTGGTTATTTTTTACTGATAAAATATCTATAGATGGCCAAAAATGGGAAAGCAAGGAGGCTGTATTTAGTAATGATTTACTTGAATCGAAACAGTTTAAATTAGCCATTAATTCATTAACAGTTATTTCTGAAGCAGAGAAATTACGATTTCAGTCATCAACAAACTATTTAATATTTGAAGAAAAAGTTTCAATTCCATTTTGGATTGGAGATAGAACTTTAAAAAAGTCCGGCAAATTCTTCGACTTTGAAAACAGGTGGAATTTTGGATATGAAAATTTAGATAAGGATGGGTATTTTATTAGTAGGAAATTTAACTCTATAGATATTAGTGATGAGTTTGTTCTTGATTTAGAGCCGCAATTTCTGATTCAGAGGTCATTAAAAGGATATACGAATAGTTTTGTAAAGAAGGACGAATCAATTACTTCAGATAGGGTGAAGAGAAATACAAGTTTTGAAGATTTTTTTGCTCTAAAATCCCAGATAAAAGGCCCAATAAAAAATTGGGACTTAGAAATAGATAAGAATTTAAATTCTCTTGATTTTGGTAAATTTCCAAATGCATTTAGATTTAAAACTGAATTGAGTAAAGAAATTGATTTATTAGATTCAAAATGGGAAAAAAGTTTTTATGGAATTTATAGAGAGAGGGTCTGGAATGGTTCATTGGGTGAAGCAGAAATTTACTCAGGTTTTGGTTCAAAATTAAAAAAAGAAAATACTTGGATTGTTGATGGCATTAAAAAGTCAGAATTTTTATCTTTAGGTTTGTCCAAGATAACAGCAGAGGGTTTTAATACTAAAAATTTAGTAACCAACTTAAAAGGTAATTTGTTTTATTCTCTTGATCAGAAATTTCCAATCAGTATCTTAGAACCTAAAAAGAAATCTGTTGATATCTCATTTAATTACATTCCTGAACCAATAACTAAAGGACTAAGTCTTAATACAAAATTAGAATTATCTTATGCTCTCTATGAAAATGGGGATCATCAAGAATATTTAGGTTTAGGTGCTGGCCCAGAATATATAATGGGTAATTTTAAAAATAAAACTTTTGATTATACTCGGATAAGTCTTTTACCTTTTTTTAAATTTAATGGTGGTGAAAGTGTTTTTAAGTTTGATCATAATTATGAGAACTTTACCTTAGATATTTCTTTTGATCAGCAATTATATGGACCTATCATTCTCAGGAGTTTTGGGATTTTGAACCTAACAAATGATTCAAATGATTATGGTGAATTTATAGATTCTAAAGTTTCTTTAAATTGGAAAAAAAGATCCTACGAATTTGGTATTTTTTATCAGCCTCATAATCAAGCAGGAGGTATTTCTTTTAGTCTCTATGGATTTAAATAGCTATAAAAAATTAGTATTAAATTTTATATAGGGTAATTGGTTAAATTTATTATCTATTAAATTTTTATTATCAAGTAGTGTTGAAGTAGCATCCCATTCTCCTGATAAAAACATTTTTCTTGAGCTCTCCTTAATCTCAAGATTGAAATTTAAATCTTTTGATTTTGCTAATGAATTTTTAAGATCAATTTCTAAGAGTAAAGATTGAATATCGCAATAGTTTTGTATTTCTTCTATAGATTTTTTAGGAAGTGTAAAACATGGAATTCCTATCGCAATACAGTTACTGTAAAAAATGTCGGCAAAACTCTCACCTATGATTGCTTTTATACCCCATCTCATAAGCGCTTGAGGGGCATGTTCTCTGCTGGAACCACATCCAAAATTGCTACTGACAATTAGTATTGAGGCATTTTTGTTTTCCTCTAGATCAAAAGGATGCTTTCCTTTTAAAGTTCTTCTATCGTCCGCAAAAACAGATTCACCCAATGAATCAAAGTTAACACACTTCAAAAAACGCGCTGGAATTATCCGATCTGTATCAATGTCGTTACCAATCAAGGAGATACATTGGCCGTTCACATTTGAAATTTTTCCAATTGGTGGGATAAAGTTTGATTTCATTAGTTTATAAATTCTCTTACGTCACTGACTTTGCCATTAATTGCAGCAGCAGCAACCATTGCTGGACTCATGAGAAGTGTTCTTCCACTGGGAGATCCTTGTCTTCCCTTGAAATTTCTATTACTAGAACTAGCACTAACTTGATTGCCTATTAGCTTATCTGAATTCATTGCTAAACACATTGAACACCCTGGCTCTCTCCATTGAAATCCAGAATCCTTAAATATTTGATCAATACCTTCTTGTTTTGCTTCAGTGGCCACTTTTTCTGAGCCTGGAACTACAAATGCTTTGACATTCTTAGATACTTTTTTATCTTTTAATACTTGAGCTGCAACTCTTAAGTCACTGATTCTTCCATTTGTGCAACTACCTATGAAACAAACGTCTACAGGAGTATCTTTTATTAATTGTCCTGGCTTGAAACTCATATATTCATAAGCCTCTTTTGCAACTAATTTATCATTTGGGGATAAGTCATCTAAAAGAGGGATTTGTTGATTAATGCTTATACTTTGGCCGGGAGTAATTCCCCAGGTTACGGTTGGTTCTACGTTAGAAGCATCTAATTTAACTACATGATCATAAATTGAATTTTTATCGCTTTTTAATGATTTCCACCATGTGAGTGCTTTATCCCAATTCTCATTTTTTGGAGAACATAATTTATTTTTAATGTAACTAAAGGTCTTTTCATCAGGGTTAATGTAGCCGCACCTTGCTCCTCCTTCAATAGACATATTGCATATAGTCATCCTTTCTTCCATTGATAATTCATCTATTGCAGGTCCTGCGAATTCATATGCGAATCCTACTCCTGCCTTTACACCAAGTTCATTAATAATATGAAGTACTAAATCCTTAGCATAAACACCCTTAGATAATTTATTTTCACACCAAATCTGCCTCACTTTCAATTTGTTCATTGCTATAGTTTGGGTTGCAAGAACATCTCTTACTTGACTTGTACCTATTCCAAAAGCAATGGACCCAAAAGCTCCATGAGTTGAAGTATGAGAATCTCCACAAGCTATTGTCATCCCAGGTTGAGTAAGTCCTAATTCTGGAGCTACTACGTGAACTATTCCTTGATTGCCGCTACCAATATTAAAAAATTTTATTTTATGTTCTAAGCAATTCCTCTCAAGTGTTTCAATCATTTGTTCAGCAAGATTATCTTTGAAAGGCCTGCTCTGATTGTCTGTTGGCACAATATGATCAACAGTGGCAACAGTTCTATCAGGGAATTTTACTTTTAAGTTTTTATCTTTTAAAGCGCCAAATGCTTGAGGACTTGTGACTTCATGGATAAGGTGAAGACCAATAAATATTTGATCAGATCCACCTGGAAGACTTGAAACTTTGTGTAAATCCCAAACTTTATCAAATAGGGTGTTTTGACTCAATTTGTAAAAATAGTTACTTACTATTCGATAATAGGATTAATCTGAGGCTGTTTAAACAGACATTTACACTTAGTGTTTGAATTTCAAGTCTATTTCTGGTTGAGTTAAATAGTTTTTTTATATTAGTTATATGATTATTCGGTCCTGAAATTGATATATAGACAAGTCCAACCGGTTTATCTTCACTGCCTCCGTTAGGGCCAGCTATTCCACTAATTGCTATTGCCCAATCAGCTCTTAATTTCTCTTTCACATTAATTGCCATGGCCTCACAAACCTCTTCAGAAACTGCTCCATATTTTGTAAGCTTTTCTTCAGAAATATTTAATAATGAATTTTTTAGTTCATTACTATAGGAAACAATACTACCTTGAAAAACTTTAGATGAGCCTGATATTGATGTGATCGATGAAGAGAGTAATCCTCCAGTACAGGATTCAGCAAAAACGATAGTTTCTTTTCTCTTGGCTAATTCTTTTATTAAAACGCTAGGGAGGGTCTCATCATCCTCTCCAAAAATAAATTTCGAAAACTTTTTTTTTAATTTTTCTTTTACGGGCTTTATTATATTTTTTGCTTCTAGGTCATTCTTTGCTTTAGCTGTGATTCTGAGTTTAACCTCCCCTAAGTTTGCATATGGAGCAACAGTCGGGTTTTTAAGATTTAGAAGATCGTTAATTTTTTCTGCAACACTAGATTCTCCAATTCCTGCAAATTTAAGAGTATTTGAAAAAAAGGAATAACTATCTGAGAATTTGGTTTTAATAAAATCATACGCAGTCTCTTCCCACATAGTTTTCATTTCACTTGGTACTCCAGGGAAAGTAAGAATAGTAAATCCTTTTATTGGTTCCCATATCATTCCTGGGGCAGTTCCTCTTGAGTTATTAATTATTTGAGCATTTTTCGGGAAGAAACATTGTTTCCTTAAGCTAGAGGAATCGTCTTTGAGCTTTGAGTTTGGAAGTTTTTGTTTAATTTCATCCCATAAGTGCGGTCTTTCAAAAAGAGATACATTAAAAGATTTAGCTATAGCTTCAGTAGTTAAGTCATCCGGGGTGGGTCCCAAGCCACCCGTTGTGATAAGAAGATTACTTCTGTTCGATATTTCTTGAATTACTTTTATAATTCGATCACAATTATCACCTACAGTTGATTGCCTAAAGTGATTTAAGCCTAATAAAGACAACTGTTCAGAAATCCATTGAGCATTTGTATTTATGATATTTCCTAAAAGTAGCTCTGTTCCAATAGAAAGAATCTCAACTCCCTTGGAATTAGGACTCATTTTATTGATGCTTCAAGTTTGCCTTCATAAAGAGGAAAACGATTACATAAGGTTAATACTCTTTCTTTACATTGACTTTCAATTAGAGAATCGTTTGGGTTAAGTAATCTATCAGCAATAATTTCGCCAACTTCTGCAAAAGCATTCTCGTTAAAGCCTCTAGTAGTTAAAGCAGCAGTACCCAACCTTAGCCCGCTGGTTACAAAAGGTGATTCAGGGTCAAATGGAACAGTATTTTTATTTGCAGTGATATTCACTTCACTTACGAGCAAGTCAGCAATTTTACCAGTCATATTGATACTTCTTAAATCTAACAAAACGATATGATTATCAGTGCCTCCACTAACGATATCAATACCTCTATTTATTAAAGTTGAAGCTAGAACTTTGGAATTTTTTATTACTTGTTGAGAATAGTTTACGAAATCTGGCTGTAAGGCTTCTCCAAATGCAACTGCTTTAGCTGCAATAATATGTTCTAGGGGCCCACCCTGTGTTCCCGGG
>CACMTJ010000020.1 GCA_902616595.1 uncultured Prochlorococcus sp. | reverse complement strand
AACTTATAGATGGGATATTAATGGCTTAATAAAGGAGGTTACTAGGGCATGGGAATTGGGAATACGGTGTGTGGTTCTTTTCCCAAAAATTAACGATAGTTTAAAGACTGAAGATGGAGCAGAGTGTTTTAATGAAGACGGTTTAATACCTAAAGCTATTCGAATATTAAAAAAAGAGATTCCAGAAATGGCAATAATGACAGATGTTGCCTTGGACCCATACTCTTGTGATGGTCATGATGGATTAGTTGATGAAACTGGAAAAATATTGAACGACGAAACAATCGAAATTTTAAAAAAACAAGCTTTAACACAAGCAAGAGCTGGAGCAGATTTTATTGGCCCTAGTGACATGATGGATGGGAGAGTTGGAGCAATTAGAACTGTTCTTGATAGTAAAGGATTTAGTGATGTAGGTATTATTAGTTACACAGCAAAATATTCATCTGCTTTCTATGGTCCATTTAGAACTGCTTTAGATTCTGCTCCTAGAGAGAATAGTAAGAAAATAATTCCAGACAATAAGTCTACATATCAAATGGACCCTGCCAATTCAAAAGAGGCTTTAATTGAATCTGCATTGGATCAGTATGAAGGAGCTGATATTTTGATGGTAAAACCAGGTATTTCATATTTGGATATTGTTTATAGATTAAGCACTTTTTCAAATAAACCCATTGCTGCATACAACGTTAGTGGGGAGTATTCTATGGTCAAGTCTGCTGCTATGAAGAACTGGATCAATGAAAAAGATATTGTATTAGAAACATTGCTTAGTTTTAAGAGAGCAGGAGCAAAATTAATACTCACTTATCATGCTTGTGATGCATCTCAATGGTTGCAGGATACTTAAAAACTCATTATTAACAAAAATTTGGTTTATTCTTAAATAAGTAATAAATTAACCGCTTTATTTTGAAGTTTTCACAAGGAGTAAATAGGATTGGTCACATTGCACTTAGAGTAGAGAATCTCGAGAGGGCTAAATCTTTTTACATTAAGCTGGGTATGAATTTAGTTTGGGACGATAAAGATTGGTCTTATTTAGAAGCTGGTAAAGGTAAAGATGGACTTGCGTTGTTAGGCCCTAGCTACAAAGCTGCGGGACCTCACTTTGCTTTTCATTTTGAAAATAAAAAAGAAGTGGAAAATATTCAAAATGATTTAAAGAATTCTGGTGTAAAAGTTGGTCCTTTACATGAACATAGAGATGGAACAGCATCTTTTTACATGAAGGATACTGAAGGAAACTGGCTCGAGATGCTTTATGTTCCTCCTGAAGGGATTCAATCGAATGTTTGATTCTTTTTTTTTGTATGCCAGAGAAAAGTTATTCTAAAAAATCATATTCAGATAACACCTTAGAAGAAGAATCTATAAGCCTTTTAGAGTGGGATTCATTAAAAACGCATTTATCTTCATTCGCCTCAACGGAAATGGGTAAACGAGCAATTTTAGGTTTTGGTATTCCTTCAGAATACGAAGCCTCTAAAAGACTGTTGAATGAAACTGTTGAAATCAATGAGCTAGAAAATAATTTAGATAAATCAATAAGTTTTTCTGGTGTTTTTGATATTAGTAGAAATATTGAAATTTGTTCCAAGGGAGGTGTAATTTCATCTTCTGAATTGTTAGAAATAGCGAAAACAATTGCTGCAGCAAGAAATTTAAAAAAAATCTTATTAGATTTTGAAGAAAGGCCTTATATTTCATCATTTACAAAAAATTTAATTGACCATCAGAATATCGAAAAGATTTTTAAAAAAGGCATTGAATCTAATGGAAGGATTTCAGAAAATGCAAGTAATGAATTATCTATTCTTAGAAAAGAATTTTTATCTAAGAAACTTGAAAGAAAAATATTAGTTGAGAAATTTATTCAAAAGAATTTAGCTTATTTGCAAGATACTACTATTGGAGATCGATATGGTAGGCCTGTTTTAGCAGTTAAAGTTAATTATGTAGATAAATTTAAAGGCATAATTCATGACTCTTCATCCTCAGGAAATACAGTATATTTTGAGCCTGAAAGTGTAGTTATTAAAGGTAATAAGATCGCTTCTTTAGAGGCTAGGATCACAGCAGAAGAATTTAAATTACTAAAGAAATGGTCCCAAATTGTTAGCGATAATTCAGACAGTCTTATTGAAATGGCATCTATTTTATTGAGATTAGAAAATGCTCTAACTCGTTCAAGATATTCGAAATGGATTGGAGGCAAAACTCCTACCTTTGATAAAAATCCTATTATCTCTTTAATTGGTTTTTCTCATCCGTTATTGATTTGGGAACATAAGAAAAAAGGAGCCCCTCCCCCTGTGGCTGTCGATTTTCATATAAATAGAAATATTAAGGTTGTAGCTATTACAGGTCCAAATACTGGAGGTAAAACGGCAGCTTTAAAAGGTTTGGGTTTGTCTTTACTTATGGCTAGAGCAGGATTATTGATACCCTCAACTAAAAACCCTATTATCCCTTTTTGTCCAAATATATATGTGGATATAGGAGATAATCAATCACTAGAAGAAAATTTATCTACCTTCAGCGGGCATATATCCCGCATAAAAGAGATATTGGATTCACTTGATAAAAAGAAAGGATTATCTGTTGTTTTGTTAGATGAGATTGGATCTGGTACAGATCCTCTTGAAGGAAGTGCTCTTGCGATGGCGTTATTAAAAGAATTTGCAAATAAATCTGATATCACTTTAGCAACCACACATTATGGCGATATTAAGGCTTTAAAATATAATGACTCAAGATTTGAAAATGTATCAGTTGCCTTTGATGAGGACTCTTTGAAGCCAAAGTATATACTCAACTGGGGTATTCCTGGGAGAAGTAATGCTTTGTCAATTTCAAAGAGAATTGGTCTCGATCAAAGCATACTTAATGAAGCTGCTAATTATCTAAAGCCAAAAGAGGTTGATAATATTAACAGTATTATTAAAGGACTTGAGGAAGAGAGGATTAAGCAACAAAATTCTGCAGAAGAGGCTGCAGAACTGATTGCAAGGACTGAAATATTACATGATGAACTGAAGAGAAATTATGAATATCAAAAAATAAATGCTGAAAAAATCCAAGAAATTCAAAGGTCTAAATTATCAAAACATATTGTATCCGCTAAAAGAGAGGTAATAGATTTGATTAAAAAATTAAGAGATAAAAATGTAAACGGAGAGGATACGAGAATTATTGGAAAAAGATTAAAGGAAATTGAGACGGAACATTTAACCCAAAAAAAATTTGAAAAGTCAATATCATGGAATCCTCAGGTTGGTGATTTTGTGAAAATAAAAAGCCTAAATAGTACGGGGCAAATTATAGATTTAGATAAAAAAGGTGGTTTTTACGAAGTTAAATGTGGTGCATTCAGAAGCACATTATCTGTAAATGACTTTGAAGGTATTAATGGAGAAAAGCCTAATTCCAAAATATCAAAGATTGAGATCAACTCTACAAGAGAAGATTTTTCTTTTTCTAAAATTAGGACGAGTAAAAATACAATTGACGTAAGAGGGCTAAGAGTTCATGAAGCCGAAATAATTATTGAGGAGAAAATTAGAAAATTTCATGGACCGCTTTGGATTGTTCATGGAATTGGCACAGGGAAATTAAAAAAAGGGTTAAGAAATTGGTTATCAGGTTTAAATTATGTTGATAAGATTGAAGATGCAGCCAACGCCGAGGGTGGACCTGGTTGCAGTATTGCGTGGATAAAATAAAATTTAAAAAACCTAGAAAACAATTTAATAAGCGTACTTAAGTGCAATTTATTGATCAAGCAAACATTATTCTTAAAGCTGGAAAAGGCGGAAATGGCATAGTTTCATTTAGAAGAGAAAAATTCGTTCCTGCTGGAGGACCCTCGGGGGGAAATGGTGGCAGAGGGGGTTCAGTTATTTTGATGGCTGATAATAATCTTCAAACATTATTAGATTTCAAATTCAAACGAGAAATAATTGCTGAAGATGGATGCAAAGGAGGTCCTAATAAGAGATCAGGTGCTTCAGGCGAGGATAGAATCCTTAAAGTTCCCTGCGGCACAGAAATAAGAGATATTAAAACCGGCATTATTTTAGGAGACTTAACTAAAGATAAACAGAGTTTAACTATTGCCATTGGAGGAAGAGGTGGACATGGTAATGCTTACTATTTAAGTAATCAAAATAGAGCTCCAGAATCATTCACTGAAGGAAAAGATGGTGAAATATGGGAGGTTCAATTAGAACTAAAACTTCTTGCAGAGGTTGGGATTATAGGCCTTCCAAATGCTGGGAAAAGTACTTTGATTTCCGTTGTATCATCTGCACGTCCAAAAATCGCAAATTATCCTTTCACGACTCTAATACCTAACTTAGGTGTAGTAAGAAAAATTGATGGGAATGGTTGCCTTTTTGCTGATATTCCTGGATTAATATCAGGGGCAGCTGAAGGAGTAGGTTTAGGGCATGATTTTTTAAGGCACATCCAAAGAACGAAGATACTTGTTCACTTAATTGATGCAATTGCAGAAAATCCTTTACATGATTTTGAGATTATTGAGCAGGAATTAAAAAAATATGGGAAAGGTCTTTTAGATAAAGAGAGGATAATAGTGTTAAATAAAATGGAGCTGGTAGATGATGATTATTTGAAAATAATTACAAAAAAGTTAGAAGATTTATCAAAAAAGAAAGTTTTAGTTATTTCTTCATCTTTAAAAAAAGGTTTATCCTCACTGCTTTCTGAAGTTTGGAAAAGGATCTAACTTAAATTAAAAATTTTTTTGTAAATAAATACACTTGATTTAATAATGAAAATTAGCCATAAATAAGATAATTCTTTAAACAAAATATGAATTTCTACAGTTGTTTTGATAAACAAGGAAAAATAATAGCTAGATGTCAAACCATTCAAGATATTGAGGTTCTTAAGAAAATGGGAAGACCGATTGTAGAAGTTAAGGAAATGAAAAATGAAGAGTCGGTGGTATGTTCTCTGACAGGTAGCCCATCAGATTTTAATATGGATTACTAAAAGAATTCAAGAAATAAAAAAAGGGCTTTTGAGCCCTTTTTTTTATGCATGATCTAATAATTAAGGTAACTTAATCATCATAAACAAGACATTCTGGTTCATCTGGGTTGGCGTCGCAAAATAACTCCAAAGCATTAGGGTCATGTTTATCTTCTGGATGATGATCCTTATATTCTTCGAGTTCTTTTAGCTCTTCAGTTAAATGTCTGACCTTTGGAAGATTGCCCTCTGCTTTTGCAGATTCGATTTCCGATTGATCTTTTTGGATGTGTTCGTCAATGGATTTCATTTTAAGCTTTTCGTACTTTAGTAGACATACATAACATAGTTAATTTCTAATGAAATTGCATTATCTATGAACTAAATAAGTGTTCATTACAACATCATTTTTTTTTAAAAATTGATTTTTATATTTCTTTGACTTCTATGCTCATTATTTCCTCTAGCGATGGTAACACTGGGATTAGTTGATTTGGGTTTAAAGGGAATAAAGCTTTGTAGTAATCTTTTTTCCATTCATTGTCGAAGCATGTCTTTTTTACGTTAGATAATTTAAAGAATTTTAATCTCCATTCAATAATCTTTTCAAAACTTGATAGTTCCTGTTCAGTACATTTGAAAAGTTTGCTATATATCAATTCCCATCTTATAAGCGTTGGAAAAAGGTAAATATCTGCGTAGGTTAATTCTTCTCCAAATATCCAGTCCCCTTTATTTTTCTGCAGTAAATTTTCAATTTCATTTATAGCTGCGAAAAGATTTTTACTTGCTTTATCGTAAGCTGACTGGTTTCTGGCGAAACCACATTTATATACACCATCATTAATGCTGTTATTAATTAAATCTAAAAAATTTTGATTACCATCTTTAATACTCAATGCTTGATATTTCGATTCACTTTTTATTGAATTTAGTAGTCTTATGATCTGTGAACTTTCATTAGAAAGAATATTTACTTCATCTTTTACAAAGCTAATTAAAAGAGGTAATGTCGCTCTAAAAATAATCTTTTTATTAGCTTTTTTGTAAAGGTCTGAAAGTCTCATGCATCCCTTAATCTTTGTGTTGAAAATCCATTCGCCATGCTCAACATCTGCCTTTAAAAAAATTACTTTAACTTTTTTAGATAAATCTTTTATTTCTTGTACGAGTAAAGTTCTTTGACACCATGGACAAGAATGACCTACTAATAAATAAATTTGTCCATTCTCATTATTAATATCGTATTCACTATTAATTGTTATACCTTTAGGCCTTTTATAATTACCATGTATATCTGATGGCGCGAAGCCATTCATTAATTGGGTCCAATACCAAAACCAGAATTTTCTGGAGGCCTTTATAAGGTATTTATTTTGCATAAAATTTTATTTTTAAAGAAAAAATGACTGTTCAAAGAATACTTATCGTTTCAGGCACTCATGGGAATGAAATTAATCCTGTTTGGGCTGTTAAGCAATTTAATAGAAAGGAAAATAGTTTAAATAATGGTATTGAGTATGAGTTCATCATAGGTAATCCTGCTGCCTATGAAAAAGGTTGCAGATATATAGATGTAGATTTAAATAGATCTTTTAAAGAAAGTGAGAATTTTGATCAACACAAGAATAGCTTTTACGAAACTAATAGAGCCAATTTTTTAGTAGATGAATTTGGAATTGACGGAACTAAACCCTGTCAAATTGCAATCGATTTGCACACAACTACTGCAAATATGGGAACAAGCATTGTTATGTATGGGAGGAGATCCAAAGATTTTTGTTTAGCTGCATTACTGCAGAATAAATTTGGATTGCCTATTTATTTGCACGAAAAAGATAAAGCCCAAACAGGCTTTCTTGTAGAAGCTTGGCCATGTGGTTTAGTTATTGAAATAGGAGCTGTAGCACAAAATTTTTATGATCCAAAAATCATAGATAGATTCTTGATAATAATTAGTTCCCTAAGGGAAGAGATAGATAAATTAAAAAACAACCTTATAGAACTACCAAGGGAATTAGTTGTTCACATTCATCAAGGGAGTATAGATTATCCAAGAGATGAAAAAGGAGAAATTGATGGCCTAATTCATCCTGAGAGACTAAACCAAGATTGGAAAATAATTAAAAAAGGAGATCCATTATTTCTTGATAGCCAAGGAAAAATTCACAAATATGACGGAGAACAATTGATTTGGCCTGTTTTTATTGGCGAAGTCGCTTATAAGGAAAAAAAAATTGCCATGAGCTATACAAAAAAAGAAGTGATTTTTTCTAAAAAACAATGGGTCCAAGAGTTTGAAAATCTTTAAATTAAGAAAACAGAACAATAAATGGCTGAAAATTAATAAGGATTATTTATTTTATAGATAAGTTTATTTAATATTAAATACTTTTATTTTTTTTGCTAACTCTTAAACCTTAAAAAACTAAATTCTTTCACTCCAATAAATAACAGCTCCAAAAGCCTCTAATTGCAGTCTTCTATGCTTAGCATCCCTCAAGGAAACCACCTCTCTAGATCTTTTTCCGTTAAGAAGCCATTCGATTATTACCAAGTTTAATCCTCAATAACAAAGAAAATCTTAAGCCATGGAAGTTCTTTTCTTCTATTTTCCAAAAAATAAGTTTACTTAAAGAAAAAATATTTACACATTTTTAGCAATTTTGGTCTAAAATCTCCGAAGCGGGAATTTTAATTTTCGTTTTTATTTACACGTCTCATTTTAGAGACATACTTTACGAACTCATGACAACTATTCAGCAGCAGCGTTCTTCGCTGTTAAAAGGTTGGCCACAGTTTTGTGAGTGGGTAACATCAACTAACAACAGAATTTATGTTGGTTGGTTCGGCGTCTTAATGATTCCATGCCTTCTTACAGCAGCGGCTTGCTTCATCGTTGCATTCATCGCAGCACCACCAGTAGACATCGACGGAATTAGAGAGCCAGTTGCTGGTTCATTCCTATATGGAAACAACATCATCTCAGGTGCAGTTGTTCCTTCATCTAACGCTATTGGTCTACACTTCTACCCAATTTGGGAAGCAGCTACTGTAGATGAGTGGTTATACAACGGTGGTCCTTACCAGCTTGTAATTTTCCACTTCCTAATTGGTATCTCAGCATACATGGGAAGACAGTGGGAGCTTTCATACCGTTTAGGTATGCGTCCATGGATCTGTGTTGCATACTCTGCACCAGTTTCAGCAGCTTTCGCAGTATTCCTTGTATACCCATTCGGTCAAGGTTCATTCTCTGACGGAATGCCTCTAGGTATCTCTGGAACATTCAACTTCATGTTTGTTTTCCAGGCAGAGCACAACATTCTTATGCACCCATTCCACATGGCTGGTGTTGCTGGTATGTTCGGAGGATCTTTATTCTCAGCTATGCATGGTTCACTTGTTACTTCATCTCTAATCAGAGAAACAACTGAGACAGAATCTCAGAACTATGGTTACAAGTTCGGACAAGAAGAAGAAACATATAACATCGTTGCAGCTCATGGCTACTTCGGTCGTTTGATCTTCCAATATGCTTCATTCAACAACAGCAGAAGTCTTCACTTCTTCCTAGCTGTATTCCCAGTTGTTTGTGTATGGTTAACTTCAATGGGTATCTGCACAATGGCATTCAACCTTAACGGTTTCAACTTCAACCAGTCAGTTGTTGATGCAAACGGTAAGATTGTTCCTACATGGGGTGACGTTCTTAACAGAGCTAACCTAGGTATGGAAGTAATGCATGAGCGTAACGCTCACAACTTCCCACTTGATCTAGCAGCAGCTGAGTCTACAACAGTAGCTCTTTCAGCTCCAGCTATCGGTTAAGCTTAAAGTTCTTAAATTTACAAGCCCCCTTTTAGGGGGCTTTTTTTTGTTTAATTTTCAATTGGTTTCATATAATGTTTATATATAGATAAAACATTTGATATTTCTATGAGTAGTAGTTTTGGAAAAATTTTTCGTGTTAGTACTTTTGGAGAATCACATGGTGGTGCAGTAGGAGTCATACTTGATGGATGCCCCCCTAAGTTAAAAGTAGATATAAATCTGATACAAAATGAATTAGATAGGCGAAGACCTGGCCAAAGTGACATTACAACACCCCGAAATGAAGAAGATAAAATTGAAATATTAAGTGGAATAAAAGAAGGCTTAACACTTGGAACTCCAATTGCAATGTTGGTAAGAAACAAGGATCAAAGACCAGGGGATTATAATAATTTGGAGCAGGTATTTAGACCCTCTCATGCAGATGGTACATATCATCTGAAATATGGAATTCAGGCAAGTTCTGGTGGTGGAAGAGCCTCGGCAAGAGAAACAATTGGTAGAGTAGCTGCTGGTGCCGTAGCAAAACAATTATTAAAAAACATCTGTAACACTGAAATACTATCTTGGGTAAAGCGTATACATGATATTGATTCTGATATAAATAAAGAAAAGATTTCTCTCAACAAAATCGATTCTAATATTGTTAGATGTCCTGATGAAAAGGTATCAGCAGAAATGATAGAGAGAATTCAGCAATTAAAGCATCAAGGAGATTCTTGTGGCGGTGTTATTGAATGTCTAGTAAGAAATGTCCCTTCTGGTCTTGGAATGCCTGTTTTTGATAAATTAGAAGCTGATTTAGCGAAGGCTTTGATGTCTTTGCCCGCCACTAAAGGCTTTGAAATAGGTTCAGGTTTCTCTGGAACTTATTTAAAAGGAAGCGAACATAATGATGCCTTCATTAAATCTGATAATATTAGTAAGTTAAGGACAATATCTAATAATTCAGGCGGTATACAGGGAGGAATAAGTAATGGAGAAAATATTGAGATGAAGATAGCTTTTAAACCTACAGCAACTATTGGGAAAGAACAGAGAACAGTAAATGCTGAAGGGAAAGAAGTATTGATGAAAGCAAAAGGGAGACATGATCCATGCGTTCTCCCAAGAGCAGTTCCTATGGTTGATGCTATGGTGGCTTTAGTACTTGCTGATCATTTACTTTTGAATCAGGCTCAATGTGGCTTAATGAATATTTAGTAGTTTTGTTAAATAAATTATATTTGTATTTAATTTAAGGATTTTTGAGCCATTCAAATATTTTTGGATCAAATCTTTTATTTATAATCGCTTTATCTCCAATCACGATTGCTTTATATCCTATAGATTTGTAAGTTTTTACATCATTGATTGATAGTCCTCCAGCAGCAATGAAATTAATGTTTTTAAAGTTGAGTATATCTATCGAACTATCTTTACTTTTTATTGGATAAATTTTGATTATTGTGCAATTTAAATTTATCGCTTCCTCAAGATCTTTTAAATTTTTAATTCCGGGAATTAATAAATAATTTTTTGTCTTCGCATAATTGAAAAGATCTTTATCCCAAAATTTCATCATCGAAAAATTTAATCCAATTTTTAACGAATCTTCTATTGATTGCTTATTAACTATGGAGGCAGAGCCTAAATTAATTTTTGGATATTTGAGTTTAATTTCGGATACAAAATCCAACCAATTTTCATTATTTGACCAACTTATTTCAATATTCTTTAATCCTAATTTTACTAAGCTTTCTAAATCTTCAAAAAATAAATTCTTTATAGAGGTATTTAAGTAAATCTTATCTTCAGGTTTGATCAGTAAAAAAAAAGATTCCTTTAGCAGTAAATCAGAAAAAGAATCTTCCTTAATGTCCATTAAGTATTTAAATTTTAAAACTAAATATAGTTTGCAACTTTGATTTCTGAACGGTTAAGCAAATCTTGAATATCTTCAGTATCTATAGTTTCTCTTTCAATGAGCATTTGAGCCATTTCGTCTAGGACAATCCTATTATCTGTCAAAACTTTTGTAGCTCTTTTGTATGCCACATCAACAAGCTCTGAAACTTCTACATCGATTGTTGCTGCTGTGTCTTCAGAGAAGTCTCTTGTAGAGCTCATATCTCTTCCAAGAAACATTCCACCTTGAGATTGACCCAAAGCGACTGGACCTATTTTGTCACTCATACCAAATTTAGTGATCATTTGTCTTGCTACATTAGCAACTTGCTGTAAGTCATTTGAAGCTCCAGTTGTAACTTCTTCTTCTCCATAGACTATTTCTTCAGCAACTCTTCCACCAAGAGCTACAGCCATTTGATTTTGAAGGTAAGAACGAGAGTAAAGACCAGATTCCATTCTTTCTTCACTTGGAGTAAAGAAGGTTAGCCCCCCAGCTTGACCTCTTGGAATGATTGAGACCTTTGCTACGGGATCATAATCAGGCATTAATGCTCCAACGAGTGCATGACCAGCTTCGTGATAAGCAACTAATTCTTTTTTCTTATCACTGATGACTCTATCTTTCTTTTCTGGGCCAGCCATAACTCTTTCAATGGCATCACCGACTTCATCGTTACTTACTTTATCTAAATCTTTTCTAGCTGCTAGTATTGCTGCTTCATTTAAAAGATTAGCTAAATCTGCACCAGTAAATCCTGGTGTTCTTCTGGCAACTTTGTCTAAATCAACGTCTTTTGAAAGAGTTTTATCTTTCGCATGTACATTTAATATCTGCAATCTTCCAGCATAATCTGGACGATCTACTGTTACCTGTCTATCGAATCTTCCAGGACGCATTAAAGCTGAATCTAAGACATCTGGTCTGTTGGTTGCAGCAACTATTATTATTCCTGAATTACCTTCGAAACCATCCATTTCAGTTAGGAGTTGGTTTAGTGTTTGTTCTCTTTCATCATTTCCTCCGCCCATTCCAGCACCTCTTTGTCTTCCAACTGCATCTATTTCGTCAATAAACACAATACAAGGAGCATTCTTTTTAGCTTGTTCAAAAAGATCTCTAACTCTGCTAGCTCCAACACCTACAAACATTTCTACAAATTCTGAACCAGATATTGAGAAAAAAGGTACACCTGCTTCTCCAGCTACTGCTTTGGCTAGCAATGTTTTTCCTGTACCAGGAGGGCCAACAAGGAGAACTCCTTTCGGTATTTTTGCTCCAACTGCTGTAAATCTATCTGGACTCTTAAGAAAGTCTACAACTTCTGTGAGTTCTAATTTTGCACCTTCAACACCAGCAACATCTGAAAAAGTTACTTGTGTAGAGGGTTCCATTTGCAGTCTGGCTTTGCTTTTGCCAAAACTCATGGCAGGGTTGCCACCCCCAGCATTACCACTTTGGGATCTTCTGAAAAGAAAAAATAGGCCTCCAATCAAAAGTACTGGGAAAATTAAGCTACTTACAGCCTGTTGCCATGGATTGGCTAATTTTGTAGGAGTTACAGCGATATCTACATTATTCTCAGTCAGTATTTTTAATAAATCTTTGTCGGGGGCTAAATTGACCTCAGACCTGCTCCCATCATTTTCAACAACTTGAGCTGTGGCATTATCTGGAGATATTAAGACTCTACTGATTTCTTTATCTTGAACTGCCTCTATAAAATCACTATATCTCAAGGTCTTTGTAGAACTTTCAGTACTAGGTTTATCAAAAACTGAAGTACCAATGAAAATTACAGTAATGACAGCTAGGACATAAAGTCCTACGTTTCTCCAACGTTTGTTCACGATAAAAAATCTTTAATAAATCTATAATACTAATAATAAAACATTATTAAGAGCGTCTTAGAACATCTACTACACTTTTGAATGCAAACCATTCAGGAATTGTTTCGCCATTCCTTAATTTCTTTCTAAATTCCGTACCACTAAGTTTCATAATTTCATAATTAAATTCTTTGGCTTCTTCAGCGGTTATATATCCTTTTTCCTTCGTATAAACTAAATTTTTTGAAGGAACAGTTTGCATCATCAATTCATCTGCACACTTATTCGCAAAATTCTGGGCATCATATGGACCATAAAAATCTTCACCAGTTGACGATGACTTACAACCAGCCATATCTCTACCAATAATAAAGTGGGTGCAGCCATAATTTCTTCTTATTATCATATGTTGAAGGGCTTCTCTTGGCCCTGCCATATGCATTGAATAAGGTAAAAAAGCCCATTTTATTCTTTCATCAGATATTTCCTCTTCTAATTCTTTGTAGGTCAAATATCTAACTTTTCCAGGAATATCATCTTGTTGAGTTGGTCCACAAGTTGGATGCACTAAAACAACTGAGTTAGAGGAGACATTATCTGAAAGTAAGGCATTAGTAAATAATTCATAATGTGCTCTATGAATTGGATTTCTGCATTGAAATGCAACTACATCATGATTTGATGGCAGTGTAGATCTAACTTCTTCAGGGGTTTTGCAGGGGAATTCTCTAATTGGTAGTTCGAAACCATAAACTCTTCCTCCTATATAAAATCTACCTCTCTCGTTAAAAATCATCTTAACAGCAGGATGATCTAAAGAATTAGTACCATAACAAAGTTCAGCTTCTAAGGATTTGTCAGGCTCCCATTTAGAGCTAACTTCTAAAACTGCTATTTTTTGTTTTTTATAAGTAAGTAATATTGTCTCTCCAGTTTTTACTTTTTCATTATTTGAATCAAATACAATAGGCAAGCCAAAAAGCAACCCGCTTGTATTTCTATTATTTTTAATGACCGAATTATAGTTATTTTCATCCATAAAACCTTCTAATGGAGAAAAAGCTCCAACCATCAAAAGTTCTACATCGCATGCATTTCTCTCGCTACATTCAAACTCATAATTAGCTTTAGAAATAAGATCATTTCTAAGGTTTTTATCTTTGATAATTAAATTTTTTAGTTCCCCTCCATATGGCGGTATTAGTCCATTAGTATCTGTTTTAGTTTTTTGTTGTAATTCCATTTTTAAAATTGATAAAGAAAAATTTTGAAAAAAAAAGAGGGGTTTAACCCCCTTTTTCTCTTGAGTAGGATTTATGCCTTTCTTCCGTAAAGCTCCCCAATTATTTTTACATCAAGTGGATCCTTTGAACCCATGTCTGTATCTGAAGGTTGGATTGCTTCAAAAGTACCAGCAAATTCGTCTGTGTCAGAGTCTACATTGTTGATTGAAAGAGTAATAACACCAGTACCGTTTACATCAACTTTAATATTTTCTTTTGCAAGTTCTTCGTCATCGCCTCCTAATGCAACTAAACCTTGAGCATATTCAACACCAGTATTTTTAGCTCTTGCCTTAGGATCTAGAAAATCACCAGTTCTGTAGTTAGGTGTAAATGTTGAACCATTAACCTCAGTGCCTGGCTCAATTGATGAAGGTAAATCAGCTGTAAGATCTTTTGCTGAGAATGCAAATGGCACCTCTAAACCACCAGGCGTTAATACAGTAATAAGTTGAAAATCAATACCACCTTTTTCAGTGAAAGTTCCTGAATCTATATCTCCATAAACTTCTGTCACTGTGGTGTTATTTCTAGGACTAATAATTTTTGTAGAAACAAATTCTGCAGCTTTTCGTTTTGTCCCTGGCACTTTTACATAAACTTCTGTTGGATGCATACATATTCCTTTAAGGCTATCTCCATTCCCTAGAGATATTGATCCGACAAGAGATGAGTCTAATGTAGGGCAATCATTAGCTTTCCCTGTGTTAACAACATCTGTAAATTGTGCATTTCCTCTTTCAGAAAAAGCAAATGTTTTAACAGGTACGAAAGCAAAAGTTATACAAATTGAAATAACAAAAGCTAAGAAAGAACGAATTCTCATAATTAAAGTTGCAGTAAAGTTCTGTGACGATAGATTAAAGGTCATCTAATAAGTTCAGTACGGATATTACAAGGGAAAGGACCATAAAAGATAGGACTATTAAATCCTCGAAACAACCCGTAGCTTTTTAGATTTTAAAAAACTGGAATCATTTTAAGCTATCGCATTATTTTTAATGATTAAGATTACAAAAAAATACAAATTAAAAAATTTTTTTTATTTTTTTAGTGAAATAATTTGTGTTATTAATTTATTTGCTAAATCAATTTTTGATGTTTTGTTAATATAGTGTTCCATATTATTAGTATCGAATAACCAACCTTCATTTTGTGCCAAAAAGCCAAATCCTTGGCCTTCAAGATCAATTGGATTTGCGAATAGATAATCACAACCCTTTTGGATAATCTTTTCTTTAATTGTCATTCGTGCTTCTTCGATAGATCCTGTAAAAGCACAAAAGCCTACAAAAACTTGGTTATCTTTTTTTGATTTACTAATTGTTTTTAAAATATCTGGGACCAGCTCAAAGT
>CACMTJ010000019.1 GCA_902616595.1 uncultured Prochlorococcus sp. | reverse complement strand
GCAATTATCTCTATTTCCTTAATTAGTAGTGTCTCAATCATTCCGCTAATACACAAAATTGGTATAAGATTTAATCTTATTGATAAACCAGATTTTAGAAAAACCCACAAAGGAAAAATTGTAAGACTAGGCGGATTAGGCATATTTTTAGGATTATTATTTGGACTTATAATTATTTACCTGCTTAAAGGGCAAATAGATTTCTTAAGTCTTGAATTTAAAGATATTTTATTACTGTTTATAGGGTCATTTTGCTTCCTGACAATTGGATTGATTGATGACTTAGTTGATTTATCTCCTTATGTTAGATTAGCTTTTCAATTTTTATTAACTATAATTCTTTTTTCTCAAGGATTGAGAATTGAAGCAATAGATATTACCTGGTTAAATTCAAAATTCAATTATCTAGAACTAAATCAATTATCAGGAATAATTTTTGTAAGTATATGGGTAGTAGGTTTAACTAATGCCATTAACTGGCTAGATGGATTAGATGCATTGGCTTCAGGTATAACTTTAATTGCGATAGTATCACTAAGTTGCATTTTTATAACTATTGAAAAATGGGAATTATTTTTTATATGTGCAGCATATTGCGGTGCTATTATTGGCTTTCTCAGATATAATATATATCCTGCGAAAATAATGATGGGTGATTGTGGATCTTATTTTCTCGGTTCTTCATTGGGAATATTAAGTATAATTGGTCTTTCCTACGAATCAAATATTGACAAGATAAATACAGATATTTTGCTAGAAACTATAAAAGTATTTCCGATTCATATTGCATTAATAATATTCTTTGTACCTTTATTTGATATGACTTACGTAGTCTCTACAAGAATAATAAAAGGTCACTCTCCCTTTTTCCCTGATAGAAATCATGTTCATCATAAGTTCCTTAATAAAGGAATAAATGAAAGAAGTACAAGTATAATTTTATTCTCTATTTCTATCTTATTTGGGATTCTTGGAGTTTTCTTATTTGGTATTGAAGGGAAAGTTTTTTTCTTTTGCGGAGCATTGATTATTTTACTAATATCATTTTTATATCTCTTAAACCTAAAGGAATATCTAAGTCCAGATCAAATTCAAAATAACAAAGATTAGTAAAAATTAATTTTAAAATCAAAATTTTCTCCATACTGCTAGAAGTTTTCCTTGAAAAATTACTTGATCTAAACTTAATTCAATTGGTTCATAATCTGGATTAGCTGCCTCCAGAAATATTTTACTACCTCTTTTAAAAAAATACTTTAGTGTTGTACCCAAGCCTGGAACCATAGCGCTAACTATTGTCCCATTTCTTAAAGAAAATGAGTCTTTAATAGGTTCCATTAAAACCATGTCACCATGGGCAATACAAGCATCTATCATTGAATCTCCATTAACTATAAGAGCAAAAACATCTTTCTTTTTTAAAACATCAGAAATATCTAATTTTTCATTAATATCAGAATAGCTTTCTATCAAACCTCCTGCAGCTACTGAACCCATAATTGGAACCCCTTCTGAAATTTCATTCACTATCTGCATTGTTCTTGCTTTACCTTCTTGCCATGATATATATCCTTTTTCTTGTAAGTGCTTTAAGCGACTTTGAATTGGGGCGGGAGATTTTAAGCCCATAGCTTGCATCATCTGCCTAATAGATGGACTGTGTTGAAATTTTTTCATATAATCTTTTATCCATCCGTATAGCTCATTTTGAGCATCAGTAAGATTATCATCCAAAGGAAACGTCATAAAACAAACGCAAACTAATACATTTGTACCGTTTTATTTATTTATATGCAAGCATTTCATGAAAGCAAGCAAGATAAAAGAGCTTGCTGAGTATGCATTCTGTTTTCAGCTTGTTCAAATATTCTACTTTTATTACTTTCAATTGCGGCATCAGTTATCTCTTTATTTCTATAAGCAGGAAGGCAATGCAGAATAATTGCATCTTTATTTGCCTTTTCAATTAAATTACTATCGATCGTAAATCCATCAAAGTCTTTATCTTTCTTTTCCTTTTGATTTTCTTCGCCCATTGAAGACCAAACATCCGTATACAAAACATTTGCCCCTGCAACTGCAGAATCAAGATCATTTGTGATCTTTAATAAACTTTTGTTCCTATATATTTCTCTTGCGCGGTCAATTATTAATGACTTTGGTTCATATCCTTTAGGACATGCAATTCTAACTTCAACATCTAGTAAAGCTCCACAAAGAATAAGAGAATTAGCGACATTGTTACCATCACCAATGAATGTCAAAACTACATTTTTAAAATCAATAAATTCTTCTTTAATAGTAAAGAAATCTGCTAAAGCCTGGCATGGATGCTCTAAATCTGTAAGGGCATTAATAACTGGCTTAGAAGACCATTTTGCATACTCTTCCAAATCTGAATGTTCAAATGTTCTAATTGCGATAACATCGCAATATCTACTTAGAACTCTTGCAGTATCTTTAATTGGCTCACCTCTTCCAATTTGTGATGTTGTGGGATTTAGATCAATAGTGGTTCCACCTAGTCTAGTCATGGCAACTTGAAAGCTAACTCTTGTACGTGTTGATGACTTATCAAAAATTAATCCTAAAACCTTATTTTTAAGATCAATATTTATTTTTTTATTTTTATAATTTTTTGCAAGTTCTAGAAGATGAAAAATCTCATCGGTTGATAAATCTAAGCTTGATAGGAAATTATTATTAGCAAGCTTATTAGGTTTTAGCATAAATATTTCTTGTTAAATATAGATTCTACTATGCAGGCATTTTACTCTCCGCCAAGAGAGTTTTCAGATCCTCCCCCTCTATAACTTCCTCTTGAAGGATTTTTTGAGAAATAGACTCGAGAAGAGGTAAATTATTCCTCAAAATATTAAGTGCAGTTTCATGAGCATCATCAACTAAATCTCTAACCTCTTTATCTATTGCTTGAGCAGTAGCATCACTAACGGATCTTCTGGGATTATTCCCATTTCCTAAGAACTGTGCTCCGCCTTGTTTGTCATAAGCAAGGGGACCAAGAATATCACTCATTCCAAATGTACCTACCATTTGTTCTGCAATATCAGTTGCTCTTTGTAAATCATTTGAAGCTCCGGTAGTAATCTTTCCAAAAACGACCTCTTCCGCAGATCGTCCTCCAAGAAGTGTAGCTATTTGACCTTTTAGTTCTTCTTTTGAATTCAAGAATCTTTCTTCTGTAGGTAATTGAAGAGTATAACCAAGTGCACTCATACCTCTAGGTACAATTGAAATCTTCGCAACTTTCGAACCTCCAGGCATAAGATGACCAACAATTGCATGACCGACCTCGTGATAAGCAACGACTTTCTTTTCATCATCTTGCAAAACACGACTTTTCTTTTCCAAACCAGCCACAACTCTCTCTATCGCTTCACTTAAATCTTGTTGCTCTACACTTTTTCTTTTAGCTCTGGCTGCAAGTAAAGCAGCTTCATTTACCATATTGGCTAAATCAGCTCCTGCAAATCCACTAGTGGCCTGGGCAATTGAATCTAAGTCTATTGAATCTGCAAGTTTAACTTTCTTTGTATAGATTTCTAATATAGTTTTTCTGCCAGATAAATCTGGTCTATCAACTAGGACCTGTCTGTCAAATCTTCCCGGCCTTAAAAGTGCTGCGTCGAGCACTTCAGGCTGGTTCGTAGCAGCAAGTACTATAACTGGCTTATCAGTTGAGGCAAATCCATCCATTTCTGTAAGCAGCTGATTTAAAGTTTGTTCTCTCTCATCATTACCACCAACTACCCCCATTGATCCTGAACGACTCTTACCGATGGCATCTAATTCGTCAATAAATATAATGCAAGGGGCTTTTTTCTTAGCTTGCTCGAATAAATCCCTTACTCTTGCTGCACCTGCACCAACAAAAAGTTCAACAAATTCAGAACCTGAAATAATGAAGAAAGGAACTTCTGCTTCTCCTGCAACCGCTTTTGAAAGAAGCGTTTTTCCTGTTCCTGGAGGTCCTACAAGAAGCACTCCTTTAGGTATTCGAGCTCCTATATCAGTATATCTTTCTGGTTTTTTTAAAAAATCAACTATTTCTGTTAATTCGTCCTTGGCTTCATCAACTCCTGCGACATCGGCAAATGTTACCTTTGATTCATCATCGGGGACATAAACTTTAGCTTTGCTTTTGGTAAAACTTAGAGCGCCTTGGGCACCTCCACCTCCCATACTTCTTCTAGCAAAAAATTGTAAAACGAGAATAAAAATTAAAGGAGGAACGACCCAGCTCAAAATGGTTGAGAAGAAATTAGGTTTCTTTGGAGGAGCAGCTGCGAATTCTACACCTTTACTTTCTAATCTTTGTGGTAAATCCATATCAAAGATAGGAGTTGTTGCCAAAACAGAAGGGGTACCTTCTTCAGCTCCATTTAATTCATATCTAATTTGTTCTTGTGTTATGTATGCTCTCTTAACTTCCCCATCATTAACCTGATCTATGAATAACGAGTAAGGCACCCTAGGGATTTGCATATTTTGATTAGGGAAGAGACTACTAAATAGAAGTAATGCACCAACTCCAATTAAAATGATATTTACAATTCCAAATCTTCTATTAGGTTGATTATCATCTTGTCTTATTGGCATAGTAGAAGGAAATTTAAACTTATTATAAACTAAACGAAGAATATCCGTATCTGCATTTTTCTTTGGAGTAAGAACCGTACGGTACTTTGACGCATAAAATTCGTTTTTACAGATTAATTTTGAAATGCACTTTTAATACAAATATCTGAGCCCATCAAACGAACCTGAGGATCGCTTAATTTAATAATTTCATTCATTTCTCTAAATTCAAAATCACCAAAGGGATTCATACTATTTTCTCCACCTAATATTTTTGGAGCGATAAAAGTAATAATTTCCTGAATACAATTAGTTTTAATAGCAGCAGTGGCCAAGCCTGGGCCACATTCCCAAAGAACTTTATTACACCCTCTTTTGGCAAGAATTTTTGAAATTAACTCTGGATTATCAGATGATACCTTTTCGACCTCCACACATTTAGGAATCCTCTTAAGGTAGGTTTCATTAGCTTTAGAAGAATCATAAATAACAATAGTTTTTGCATTACTACAATCCCAGAGATTCGATTTTGAAGGAAGATCTAAACTTTTTGTGAAAACGACTCTTAAAGGCTCAGGTTTTTTTAATCCTCTAGTGGTCAAAAGCGGATTATCTTTCCTTAATGTATTTCCACCAATAATTATTGCATCAAATTCTGCTCTCAAAGAGTGAACTAACGACCTTGATTCTTCATTAGTAATCCATTTACTTTTACCATTTCTTAAAGCTATCCTGCCATCAATACTCATAGCCCATTTAAGAACACCAAATGCTTTTCTATTAATATTTCTATGAATGAAAGCCTTATTTAAGTTTAAAGATTCCTTTTTACATAATCCTAAATGAACTTGAATTCCGGCTTCTTTTAGCAACTTAATACCTTTACCAGAGACTCTTTTATCAGGATCCTGAATAGATATATATACCTTTGTTATGCCAGAGGATATTACCTTATCTACACATGGAGGAGTTTTACCCTGATGACAGCAAGGTTCAAGATTTACATACATTGATCCTCCCTTAGCATCCTTTTTTAAATTATTAAAAGCCATTGCTTCAGCATGAGGCATACCAGACTTATAGTGAAATCCTTCTGAAATAAGGTTTCCATTCTTATCAAGTATCACTGCTCCCACCCTAGGGTTTGGACTCGTTGTATTTTTGCCTAAAGAAGCCAAAAAAATTGCTCGTTTCATCCATTTTGTATGGCTTACATTTTTTTCAAACATTTCCAAAAATCAAATTCAGTTTATTGATCTCCACTCTTTAACAACAAAAGGAGGAACCGGTAACTCAGAAAAAACACCGGACAAAGATAATCTTAATGGTCTATTTTTATCTAAATTTTCAATTAATACATCAAGATCAAATTCAGCAGCAGCCTGTCTTCCATCATTGGCCAACTCAAGATTAAGTAATGTTTTGTCATCTAAAAACCATTGTTTTCTGCCTGATTCAACCCTCAAGTCAGTGGGATGATCAATCCTGAGATTTCCTGGATAACCTATTACTCTCAAGATCAATTTATCTGCAAAAAGAGGAGATTTATAAGCTACTAATTGCCAAGTTTCAAAGTCCAAGTCCCTTAAAAATTCACTACTAGCATTTATTAATTCCCCATTTATTTCTGTTTCTGCGACTTCTGCAGATACTTTTAACGGGTTAAAAATAAAGGATAATAGTAAGAATAAAGATAAAATTCCTCTTAAAAAAATATTTTTATTTGATTTTGTAATTTTCTTCATTTTCAGAATCCATCAGAGCATCAAGAGTTACGGCTGTTCTTACAATAGCTTGGTATCTTTTGATTATTTTACGATTTTTTTCTATGACTCGAGATAAATTTAAAGTGTCTTTTTCAGAATAGCTAGACATTAAATTACTAGAATCTTCTTCAATAAGCTCAAATTCACTATCTTTATTAATTAGAGTTAGCAATAAATCATGTAATCTCTTTCTCCTTTCAGACAATTAATTTACTATGATAACTCTAATAATAATAAGATAATTTAATAAAACATTCAAACAATTAAGTACCTTTTCATTAAATATTGATGACCGAAGTTAATAGAAAAATTCATGTAGTAGGTATTGATTCATATACATTTGAAGATTTACCTTTAAAATTACAAGATCTATTCCTAAAGACAGAAAATATTGCAATTCCCAATTCATATTTTGAAAAAATTAAATCATGGAGCAAAAATGATTTAGAAAAAAAGAAATCATTTTTCTCGAGCAATAGTAATATCGAACTGATTAACTGGCTTAGTTCTCAAAAAACAGATGTTATTTTAATTTCGAGAGGAGATCCACTTTGGTTTGGAATTGGGAGAATACTACTAGAAAATTTTTCAAAAGATGAATTAAGTTTTTACCCTTCAAGAACTTGCATTCAATTAGCATTTAGTAAGTTAAAGATTCCATGGCAAGATACTGTTAATGTAAGTATTCACGGCAGAGATTCGACTAAATTAGTTGAGGTTTTTAAAGCAAGGCCTTCGAGTTTGGCTATTATTACAGATTCAAATAACAAAAGTTTAGAAAAAATAAAAAAAAACTTATCAGAATTAAATCTGATTGACTTCTATGATTTTTGGCTCTGTGAAGAGATAGGCTTCGAAAATGAAAATATAAGAAAATTAAATCTAAAAGAATCATTGCCCTCCGATATATCAAGTTTGAACATCGTTGTTCTTACGAAAACAAAAAGAAATTGCTCAAATAATCTTGATAATATTCCTCTTTTCGGAATCAGTGACCATATTTTCAAAACTTTTGATGATAGACCAAATTTACTTACCAAAAAGGAAATTCGCGTTCAAATCTTAGCTGATCTAGAGCTCCCTAAAAATGGAGTAATGTGGGATATAGGAGCAGGTTGTGGGTCAATTGGGTTAGAGGCATTAAAATTAAGGCCTAATTTAGATTTAATTTGTATCGATAAAAGGATTGGCTCAAAAGCATTAATAATAGAAAACTCAAAAAGGCTTGGCGTTAAACCAAAATTTATTTTTGAGGAAGAAATAAATACTACCTTGAATAAAGGTAATTTAAGTTCTTTTGAAAAACCGAATAGATTAGTAATTGGAGGATGTGATAAAAAGACTAAACTTCAAATTATTAATAAACTGTCTCAAGATATGGGTACTGGAGATATTATCGTTATCCCAATAATTGACATTCAAACTATTAAAGAATTGAAAGAGAAATTAGAACATAAAAATTTCAAAACAAATTTAAATTTAATTCAGTCCTATAAAAGCTTAAGTATCGCTGAAGGAATGAGATTAGAACCAAATAATCCTGTCTTTATATTAAAGGGGAAAAAATAAATTAAAATAATTATTTATTTGGTTTAGCCACATGGGGCAACCCCCACCCTAGTTTATTTCTTAAAACTTGGAAAAATTCATGATCTTCAAGCCTAATAAACTTTACCGAGTGTCTACTTTTTCTTATTAAAACTCTATCTTCAGGCCAAACATAACATCCAGCATTTCCGTCGACAACCATTACCAACCTTTCAGGAGTTGCGGGAAAAACAGTTACTGGCTCTGAGTCATTAAAAACCAATGCCCTAGATGCCAATGAATGTGGAGCAATCGGAGTTAATTGAACGACTGGGCAATCAGGTGTAATAACTGGCCCTCCAGCACTCAGCGAATAAGCAGTAGAACCAGTTGGAGTGGATAAAATTACTCCATCAGCCGAGATATCTACGGGAGCATGACGCCCTATAGAAATTTCAAAATGACACATACTTGTAAGAGGTTCTCTATGAAGAGCCATCTCATTAAGACATAAAGACTCCCATCTCCTCTGATCATTCCTCATTACACTAATAATAAAGCAAGTTCTTTCTTCAATATCCCAATTTCCAGCAATGATTTTATCTATTGCTTCATCGAGATTTGATAAATAAGCTTCCGCAAGAAAACCTAAATGACCTGTATTTATTGTAAGTATTGGTATTTTGGCAGGTGCTGTTTGCCTTGCTGCGGAAAGCACAGTTCCATCTCCGCCAAGAACAATTGCAAATTCCATTGACGAATCAAACCCCTCGGGAACACAGTTTGTATAACCCAAAGGACGAACATGTTGATCAGGATTTGCAAATCCAACCATTCCACCAGAGCTACTAACCCTTACGACTTCATAATTAGATTTTTGCAGTTTTTTCTCAACAGAACTTGCAGTTGCAACAGCAAGTTCTTTCCCATCATTAACGATTAGCCCTGCTTTACGTACCAATCAAAAAAACTAAAACTATAACTATTTTAAACTAATTTGTTGGACAAACCTAATTTAAAATTTCAATATTATTAGAACTGTTCTAAGAATCTAAGATCATTAGTATAGAATTTCCTAATATCATCAATCTGATGTCTTACCATGCAAAATCTTTCAACTCCTAGTCCAGCGGCGAATCCTGTCCATTTCTCAGAATCTATTCCTAATTTTTCTAAAACTTTCGGATCTACCATTCCACATCCCATTACTTCTAACCATTTACCTTTCCATTGAACGTCTACTTCTGCTGAAGGTTCAGTAAATGGGAAATAACTAGCTCTAAATCTTACAGGAATATCTCCAAAGAAGGTCTTTAAAAATGTAAGAACTGTTCCTCTTAAATGACTAAAATTAATATCTTTATCGATACATAAAACTTCAACCTGATTAAATACAGGGGAATGAGTAGCATCTACCGCATCTCTCCTGTAAACTCTCCCCGGGGCAATAATTCTTACTGGAGGTGGATTTTTCTCTAAGTACCTTATCTGAACAGGGGAAGTATGGGTCCTTAAAAGTCGATTTTCATCTAAGTAGAAAGTATCCTGCATATCTCTTGCGGGATGATTTTTGGGTATATTAAGGGACTCAAAATTATAAAAATCAGTTTCTATTTCAGGGCCACTTTCAACTGAGTATCCCAAACCACAAAAAATATCTATTATTTCATCTTGAGTCGAAATTAAAGGATGTTTATTCCCGGGAGGTGTTCCAACTGAAGGTATAGTTACATCAATTTTTTCTGTTTTAATCTTTTTATCTAAAGCTTCACTGTTTAGTTGATTCTTTCTTTCAGTTATTAATTCTTGCAAATCTATTTTTATTAAGTTTGCCTTCTGGCCAACAATTGGTCTATCAGTAGCAGATAATTTGCCCATTGTTTTCAAGATAATTGACAAATCACCTTTTTTCCCAAACAAGGAAACTCTTAATTTATCAAGTATTTCATGCGTATTAGCATTTTCTATATTATTTTTTGCTGTTAGAGAAAGATTATTTAGTTTTTCCTCAATTTGACTTAATGATTCAATCTGACTCACTGATATAGTAAAAATAAGTATTACTTTATTTTACTTAAATATTGTCCATAAATAAAATTTATTCATTAATGAAACCGTTAAATATATTAATTAGTAATGATGATGGAGTTTTCGCAGCAGGGATAAGAGCATTAGCAAAATCAGCCCAAAGAAGAGGACATAATGTAAAAGTAGTATGTCCTGACCAAGAAAGATCCGCTACTGGACATGGTCTTACTTTACAATCCCCATTAAGAGTGGAAAAAGCTGACGAGTTATTTGGACAAGGAATTGAAGCTTGGGGATGTTCCGGCACACCTGCTGATTGTGTCAAATTAGCACTATCTGAACTCTTGGATAATAAACCTGATCTAGTACTATCCGGAATAAATCACGGACCCAATTTAGGGACAGATATTTTTTGTTCAGGCACAGTCGCTGCAGCTATGGAAGGCACTTTAGAAAATGTTCCTTCCATGGCAATAAGTGTTGCTAGTTTTAAATGGAAAAATTTTGAATTTGCTGGAGAAATTGCAATGAACATTGCAGAACAAGCAATTAACGATAGTTGGCCAGCTTCACTTTTATTAAATTTGAACATACCCCCCTGCAAAAAAAACAAGATAAAAGAATTATCCTGGACAAGATTATCGGTAAGAAAATATAAAAATCAATTTTCTAAAAGGGAAGACCCGAGGGGTGATGATTATTATTGGTTAGCAGGTGAAGTTGTTTTAGATCTTAAATCGAAAGGTTACGGTCCTAAGAATTGGCCTAGCGATGTATCACAAATACAAGAAAATAAAATATCTCTTACACCTGTAGAACCAGATTTATTTTGGAGAGGTAATTTAGATGACTTACCTAAAATTAATAATTCATTTGTAAATCCTTCTTAAAAGCCATAAAGAAAAGCAAAGTCCAAAAAAATGAGCAGCGATAACTTGCGTGTTACTGAGAACTGATAATATTTCAAGACCAGTAATTGGGATATCAGATGTCGCTGTTATCAATTGTCCAGTTGTTTGAGAGGATGCTTGTATAAATAAAGCTCCCATAAGAGCTTGATATCCAATTAATCCAAACAGAATTCCAAATAAATCAACTATTAAGCCTCGTTTTATCAATTTAGCGGTTTGTCCTCTTGAGGGTCTTGCGTTGCTTGCGATTGCTCTTCCTGTTCTAACTATTAACCAACCTTGCCAAAGACTAAAAAGTAGTAAAATCAGGGATATTGTTGTAAGTGATAGACCAGGCGCTAAGCCAAGCTGTCCTTCGCTGTTATTTACAACATTTGAAAAAAGCAAAACAGCTGTAACAACAACACCTAAAATGGACTGAACCCAAAAGCGTATCCATCCAATGCGCCGCATTCCAAATGAAAGGGACTGAAAATCCATTTTGTCAGACATTCATTTGATTGAATAAACTGTAAACAATCCAAATTTGCCACTAAAATCATAAAATTGCACGTAATCTTTTGATCTCTTTAATATCGCCATCTGAAGTTAAAAGTCCTACCTCAATAGCTATTGGAAGTTTTGATGGCCTTCATGCTGGCCACAGACAATTAATAAAAAGTGTAGTTGAAGAAAATCAATATACCCCAACAATTGCAAGCTTCTGGCCTCATCCCCGAGAAGTTCTTTACAAAGAGATGCGTCTTAGGCTTGATCTCCCTAATGAAAAACTATCTATTCTTGAAGATCTGGGGATTGAACAATTAGTTCTGATTCCTTTTGATATGGAACTATCCAAATTAAGTGCGGAAAGATTCATAAGAGATATTTTAATAAATCAATTACAAGCAAAAAACATTTCTGTAGGTGCTAATTTTAAATTTGGTTTCAGAAGAAGTGGAGATATAAATACAATAAAAAATATGATTAAGGATACGGATATTAAACTAAAAATTATTCCAATTTTAGAAGACAAGGAAGGTAGAATCAGCAGCAGCAGAATAAGAGATCTATTAGAGAAAAGTGATCTGAAAAATGCTTTCAAAATTCTTAATAGGCCTTATAGTTTTAATGGAAAGGTTGTTAAAGGTAAAGGAATTGGGAAAAGTATAGGATGGCCTACCGCAAATCTTGAAATAGATGGCAGGAAATTTTTACCGGGAGAAGGAGTTTACGCATCTTGGACAACCATAGAAAATTCCAACAAAAAAATTGAATCTGTTATGAATCTTGGCTCTCAACCAACAATAAATCCTTTATTGCCATCTGCAGTTGAAGTTCATTTAATAAATAAAGATATCGATCTATATGGTTTAAATCTATCTGTTGAACCAGTTGAAAAACTTAGATCTCAAATCAAATTCGAAAATATAGATCAACTTTCTAATCAAATTAAAAAAGATAGAGATAATGCTCTGAAAATTTTTAAAAACTACAAAAAATAAATTACAAATGCTGAATTCCAATCCTAAAGACGCTGAAGATTTAAGAATTTATCAAATTATTGACGCTAATCTAGATAGAGCCAGAGAAGGGCTAAGAGTATTAGAGGATTGGGCTAGATTTGGTCTAGGCAAAGAAAAATATGTTGAAAAGATTAAAAATTTTAGACAAATTTTAGGAAAAAATCATTTAGAAGTTTATAAACAATCAAGAAATAACATTGAGGACAAATGTAAAGGATTGACTCATCAAGAGCAATTTAACAGAAAAACCTCTGAGCAAATTGTAAGTTCTAATTCAAGCAGAGTTCAAGAAGCATTAAGAGTCATAGAAGAATTCTCAAGGCAACATAATCATGCGCTTTCAAAAATCGCTTCGGAAATTAGATATGAAATTTATACTATAGAAATCGACTTATTAATTTTAAGCAAGTGTAATAAGTCGGAGAAAATATTAAAAGAAAATGACTTATATGTAATCACAGATCAAAAGGACAATCTATTAACAATAATTGAAGAGATTTTAATTGCGGGAGTAAGAATCATTCAACATAGATTTAAAACCGGAACTGATAAAGATCATCTTCAAGAAGCGATTCAGATTAAAAATCTTTGTAAAAGATATAATTCTTTATTCATCGTTAACGACAGACTTGATATTGCTCTAGCATCTAATGCAGATGGAATACATCTTGGACAAGATGATTTAGATTTAAAAACCGCAAGAAAATTATTAGGATATTCAAAAATCATTGGTATAAGCGCAAATAATGAAATAGATATTTCTAATGCTCTAAAGGAGGGTTGTGATTATATAGGAATAGGACCTGTATTCGAAACTGCAACAAAAAAGGACAAAAAACCTTTAGGTATTGAAAAGATGAAAATTTTAACAAAAGATTTAAATATTCCTTGGTTTGCTATCGGAGGAATTAAGTCAAATAATATTTCATATTTAAAAATAAATGGGTTTAAAAAAGTTGCCTTAGTTTCGCAATTAATGAATTCTGAAGATCCTAAAAAAGAAGCTATTATGATTTTAAAGGAGTTGTCTCATGAAAATTAAAGTAAATGGAGAAGAAAAAAAAATAGCAATTGATAAAGAAAATGCTCTGCTATCAACAGCGCTAAATTTAATGGGATATAAACCCAACACAATTGTCGTAGAGTTAAATAATTTAATAATTAATTCAATAAAATGGGAAAAAGTAAAGCTTAAAGATGGGGATAATTTAGAAATTGTTTCAATAGTTGGTGGTGGTTAAAAGATAAAAATTTTTATATAAAAAAAAATCTTCATAATTTTTTAAGTTTAAGCCTGAAACAATAACCAAATTTTTTCTGTTTTCGTTTTATATTTTTAATACCAAAATATAACAATGAAAGAAAAAATTGATAGTAACTCAAGGTCTCTTAAATGGGAGCAAAATGGTGAATTAGCACATAAAGATCTCTCTGAGCTAATTGAAAGATTAAAAAATGTAGAAAGTGAACATACCTCATCTGAGCTGTCTAGATTAGGTACAAAATCAAACATAAAAGATTAAATTTGTTACTTAGATCTTGTTTTTATAAAAATTTGTACCAAATTAAAATTACTGAATATAAAAATAAATGCCGAAAAGATTTCCAGAATGGGTAAATACAGAAGTCGTCATAAAAGCAATCAAAATGAGAGAAGAAGGAATGCTATCAAAACAACTTAATTTATGGATAGAAAACCTATTAGAAATAGAAAAAAAGTAACTTATTTAGGAAATACTTTTAATAATTCTTAGAGCCGCCATTGCTGCTCCGTAACCATTATCTATATTCATAACTGCGATACCAGGAGAACAGCTTGACAACATACTATTTAAAGCAGTTCCTCCATCCTTACTAACGCCGTAGCCGACTGAGACAGGTACTGCAATTATAGGTTGTGCTAACAATCCGCCCACAACTGTTGCCAAAGCTCCTTCCATTCCAGCACAAACTATTAATACATCATATTTATTAATTTCTTCTAACTGACTCATCAATCGATGCAGTCCAGCTACGCCAACATCTATAAAAGATTGACAATTAACTCCGTAAATTTCAAGCGCTAATTGTGCTTCAAGTGTTACCGTTAAATCGCTTGAGCCACCTGAAATTATGGCAACTTTTTTATTAGTGTTTATTTTATTCAAATTTTTCCCAATTGTTAGGCAATTTGCTTCTTCATAGAATCGTGCATCATCATATATATCTAAAAGATAATTAGCCTTTTCACTATTAATCCGAGTAATGAACACAACCTCATTTTTACTTAATACATTTTCAGATAATCTCTCTAATTGGTCGATACTCTTATCTTGACCCCAAATAGCCTCAATGAGTCCAAGCCTTTCTCTTCTTTGAAAATCAAACTTGATATCAAAATTCATCTCTGCTTATCTAATTCTCCCTCATAAATTAATTCAAAGGGATTTTCGCCTACGTTTAGAGCAGCTTTAACATTATCTTCAAATTTTTGTTGGATTAAATTTACCTCTGACATTGGTATGCTTTTCCATAATTTCTTACTTTTCCAATTTACTAATATTAAAGCTTCTTCTTTTTCTTTATCCCAAAATAATTGTCTTCCTAAAAAACCATCTTGAGAAGATAACCATGGCTCCCATATTTCTTTTTCAGCATTTAACCAAGCTGATTTTACATCAGCAGGTACTTTAAGTCTTAATTCCTCTATGACCATTTCACTTTGATAATTATTCATTGGAAGAGCTTTTAAATTGGGAATATCAGATTGGAAAATTAAAACTACTAAGCAAATTAATAATAAACAAAATCTTTGAAATTTTTTTTTCAAATGTAAATTGAATCTCATTTTTTCTCAAGTAGAACTACTGAATGGCAACTTATACCCTCTTCTCTCCCTTCTGGACCCAATTTTTCATTCGTAGTTGCTTTAATCCCAATTAAATTTTCATCAATATTCAAGATTTCAGAAATGTTTTTTTTCATTAATTTTATATGTGGCATGATTTTTGGCCTTTCAGCAACAAGAACGCTATCAATATTATTTATTTCCCAACCATCTTGTCTTATCAAGTCAATTACTTTTGATAACAAAAACAAGCTATTAGCATTTTTCCATTTTTCATCAGATGGGGGGAAATACTTTCCTATGTCGCCCAACGAAAGAGCTCCCAATAAAGCATCCATTATTGAGTGACTTAAAACATCAGCATCACTATGCCCATCCAAGCCTAAACTTTCGGGGTGATGCAATTTTACACCTCCAATAATTAAATCTCTATCCTCTACAAGTCTGTGAATATCGTATCCATTCCCTATTCTAAATTTCATTAATTGATTATTTTCTTTTATTATTCTCTTACTTTGTGGGGATTTTTTGTAGTTTTCATTTGAAATTAAGTCACTTCTTCTCTCCAATGTTCTTTCAAAACTTTTTCTTCTTCTCCACGATTTAATCTCTTCATGATTACCGCTCACTAGAATATCTGGCACTTTCATATCTTTAAAAGTTATCGGCCTTGTGTATTGAGGATATTCTAATAAAGAAGAATTATGACTCTCATAGACTAAGGAATCTGGATCACCAAGAGTTCCTGGTAATAATCTAGTCAAACCGTTAATTATTGATATAGCGGGTATTTCACCTCCAGAAAGTACATAATCTCCTATCGATATCTCTTCATCAGCTAAACATCTAATCCTTTCATCAAAACCTTCATATTGACCACAAATAATTATTACTTGATCCAAAGTGGACCATCTCGCAAGATCCTTTTGCTTTAGTACTTTACCCTGTGGGGTCATCAGCAAAGTTTTACTTTTGGGTAATTTTCTAATTGATTCATATGCCTTATAAATAGGTTCAGGTTTTAATACCATACCTGCTCCTCCTCCATAAGGCTTATCGTCTACTTGTCTGTAAGAACCTTCTCCATATTCTCTCAAATCATGTAAATTTAAATCGATCAAATTCTTATCAAGAGCTTTTGTTATGACCCCTAAATTATTTATCAATTCAAAAGCTTTAGGGAACAATGTAATTACATCAAAATTAAAACCACTCATCTAGAAATCTTCCTCATAACCAAACTCAATTAACCTTGATTCTTTTTTTCTCCAATTTGGAATAACTTTCACAAATAACTCTAGGTGAACTGGACCATCAATTAATTTTGACATATTTGCTCTTGCTGACTGACCAATCATTTTTAACATTGAACCTTTCTTTCCAATAAGAATGCCTTTTTGAGTTGATCTTTCAACAATAATAGTAGCCAAAATAGCTGTAAAAACTTTGCCATTTTTTCTTTTCATTTCCTCCATCTTTTCTATCTT
>CACMTJ010000018.1 GCA_902616595.1 uncultured Prochlorococcus sp. | reverse complement strand
TACTGGGTCCTGAATTGATGGATCTAATGAAGGCTCAAGCTGAAAGATGGGGCACTAATTTATACGAAAGTGATGTAGTCTCAATTAATACCGATTCACATCCCTTTGAATTAAAAACTTTAGAGGGAACTATAATATCTAACTCAATTATTATTGCAACTGGAGCAAGTGCAAATAGATTAGGCGTAATTAATGAAGATAAATTCTGGAGTAAAGGAATAAGTGCTTGTGCAATATGTGATGGAGCCACCCCACAATTTAGAGATGAAGAATTAGCTGTTATTGGAGGGGGCGACTCTGCATGTGAAGAAGCAGCATATCTCACAAAGTATGGAAGCAAAGTGCATTTGATTGTTCGATCAGAAAAATTAAGGGCTAGCGCAGCAATGGTTGATAGAGTAAAAGCTAATCCAAAGATAGAAATTCATTGGAACACAAAAGTTGATAAAGCGGATGGTACTGAATGGCTTGAGAGAATAGAAACTATTCACTCTCAAGAAGGTAAAGGGGAAATCAATATAAAAGGTCTTTTTTACGCGATAGGGCACACACCTAATACGAAATTTTTGGACAACAAAATTGATTTAGATAATAAAGGCTATATTGCTTGCAAATCAGGAAGGCCAGAAACATCTATTGAAGGCATTTTCGCTGCAGGTGATGTTGTTGATTCTGAGTGGAGACAAGGAGTTACCGCTGCAGGAACTGGATGCATGGCAGCATTAGCTACTGAAAGATGGCTAGCCGAGAAAAATTTAGCAAAAACTATAGTCAGAGAAACACCAGAACCAGAAAAAAAGCTTAATTCATCAGATTTTAATGAAGAAGAAGTTAATGAAGATACTTTCGATTCAAATTCTGAATGGCAAAAAGGCAGTTATGCATTAAGGAAACTTTATCACGAGAGTAAAAAACCCATCTTAGTAATTTTTAGTTCCCCTAGCTGCGGTCCGTGTCATGTTTTGAAACCTCAGTTAAAAAGGGTAATTAAAGAACTTGATGGTGCAGTTCTTGGCGTTGAAATAGATATTGATAAAGATCAAGATATTGCAAAACAAGCTGGTATTAATGGCACACCAACAGTTCAACTTTTTAAAGAAAAATTATTAAAAAAACAATGGCAAGGTGTTAAACAAAGAAGTGAATTTAAAGAAGCGATAAAAAATATTATCTAAAGTAACTTTTTATTTATTATTTCTCTTGGGATTATTTTTATTAGTAGTAGGTCTAGCTCCGCCTGCATTCCTTTCTCTATAAGTTATCCTCCCTCTAGAAAGATCATAAGGACTTATCTCAACTAATACTTTGTCTCCAGCTAATAATTTAATTCTAAATTTAGTCAATTTACCTGCAGCTCTACATAAACATTGATGTCCTTCAGGTTGTTCTAAGGTAACCAAATAAAATCCATTCCCTTGCTCTTTTTCTATTACACCTGAAGTTTCAATCATTAATTAATCTTTTACTAAGTACATATTATCAGAAAAAGATTGGCCAAAATTGATTTAAAAAAAATTACATACGTAAAAATATGCAATTCAATTCAAATTGAAAATTTAATTTCATTAATTATTTGAAGTTGTCCATAGTAAAAATTTGCTTTCGCAATTTTTTCAGAATCTTCTAATTGATCAAAAAAAACAAACCCAAGGCTTTCCCATAATGAAGATCCGCAAACATTATTCAATTCATTTTTTGCTTCTTTTGCAAAATTATCTAGTTTTCTTTCAAGGTTTTTAGACTTAGAGAAAGACATAGGTCAATAATATTTAATATAGTACAAATATACTATCTAATTCTAAAATTGCAATATTAAAAAGGTAATCTCTTTTTTTCTTCAATATTAAGATCTGCTTCCATTTCCCTTAATCTTTTAAGTATTTGTTGATAGTACTCCTTTATATAACTCTCTAGTGAGGTTATATCCTCTTTTTTAAGTCCCAATATTTCGTAAGTTTGGCTCATGTCAGCATCTAATGATTCACCACTACTAGTTACTTCAGCAAAAGCCAATCGCTCAGCAACATTAAGAGAATCTTGGAAAAAGGAAACTAATTTTTGAGTGACACTAATAAGAAAGGGGGAAACTCTAAAAATTTTCGCCTTTTTTTCACTAAATTTTTCACATAAAGATATAACTTCATTTGAATCCCATGCTTTGGGACCTACTAATGGCAATGATGTTCTGTGAGTTTTTGTATTATTTACTGCTGATACAACAACTTTCGCCATATCTTGAGTATTCATATAAGCAATTTTAGTTGGAGTCCCACTCATCCACACTGCTTGACTATCCAAGATTGGGATTGCGAATTGACCAATAACTCCTTGCATAAAAGCTGCACATTTGAAGATTGTATAGTCTAAATCAGATTTTTCAAGAAGTTTTTCAGTGCAAAATTTGATGTCCATTAAAGGAACATTTCTAAACTTTTCTGTTAGGAGGATAGAAAGGAATATTACCCTTTTTACGTTTAAAGATTCGCAAGCATTGAATAAGTTAAGTTTTCCATCCCAATCAATTTCATAAATACTTTTAGGATCATCTGGCCTACTAGTCGCTGCATCAATAACTACTTCAATATCTTGCAATGCATATTCGATATCTGAAGAATTTAATAAATTACCTTTTGTTAGCTCACAACCCCATTCTTGTAGAAAGGAAGCTTTTCTTGGATTTCTTACAAAGCATCTTACTTCATGTCCCTCTTCTATAGCTTGCTTTGCTATTTGTCTACCAAGTGTCCCTGTTGCTCCTACTAAAAGAATCTTCATACTTAAGATTTACTTAACTTTAAGACCATAACTCAAATTGTGATGTATCCGTGAGAATCAGTCTCCCTGAAACTTTAATAACAAAGCACCACCAACTAATCCTATTGGTATCAGTATCCAAAAAACTGCTGCAATACTAAAAATTTCTTTAGCCATAGTAAAATTGAATGATTACTATAATTTACATTCAAAATACATTTATTTGTTAAAAATGTAGATAATTCAAATATCTTGAAAATTTTTGAATATATGAATAATAATTTTAAAAAAAATATAAACATTCCTAATTACTGGAATTGGAATGGTTTTAAAATTTGTTGGAGTGTTTCAGGCGAAGACAATGAAACTCCAATTATCTTTATTCATGGATTTGGCGCCAGTCGAAAACATTGGAGGAACAATTTAGAATATTTCGCTAAAAGGAATTGCGCCTCATATTCTCTAGATTTAATAGGGTTTGGAGATTCAGATCAACCTGGGATAAGACAAATTGGAAAATTAAATAATGAGATTTGGTGTAATCAAGTGAAAGACTTTATTGCACAGGTAATAAGACCAAAGAATTCTGGGAAAGTAATTCTTATTGGAAATTCCCTTGGATCACTAGTTGCTTTAACATGTGCTGTTTCATTAGAGGATCAGATTGCAACTGTTATTGCATCGCCTTTGCCAGATCAAATTCAAGAAAATAAAAAGTCCATAACAAAAAAATCATCATTTAAGAAATTTCAAGATAGATTCATAAGAATATTTTTTATGTTTTTCCCTTTGGAGATTATTTTATTTCTAATAACCAAATTGGGGATTATAAAACTAGGTCTAAATTCTGCCTATTTCAAAAAGGATAATATTGATCGCGAACTAATAGACTTGGTGACAAAACCAGTTTTAAGAAGAACTTCAGCCAGATCATTAAGGGCGATGTGTATTGGAATGACTTCAAGAGATGAGAAATTTCAAGCTTCTTACCTTTTGAGAAAACTTTGCTCCTCAAAAAAAGTTCCTTTTTTATTGATTTGGGGAGAAAAAGATAATTTCATACCTTTGTTTGTTGGTAAAAAGATTGCAAATTTCCATAGATGGGTAAAATTAAAAATAGTATCCAATTCAGGGCATTGTATCCATGATGAAGATCCTTCAGTATTCAATAGAATCTCTTATGAATGGATTAGAAATTTAAAAACCTTTTAAAAATATGAAACATACATTATCAGTCCTTGTAGAAGACGAATCTGGAGCATTGAGTAGAATCTCAGGTCTCTTCGCCAGAAGAGGATTCAACATAGATAGCCTTGCAGTTGGCCCTGCAGAATCTAAAGGGATTTCTAGGTTAACAATGGTAGTAGAAGGTGATGATGAAACTCTTCAACAAATGACTAAGCAACTTAATAAGTTATTTAATGTCCTAGGAGTTGTAGATTTTACTAATCTTGCGGCTGTAGAGAGGGAATTGATGTTACTAAAAGTTTCATCAAAAGAAGACACTAGAAGCAATATTTTAGATATAGTTCAGATTTTCCGAGCAAAAGTTGTTGATGTATCAGATATAGCTCTAACACTAGAGGTGGTTGGAGATCCTGGAAAGTTAGTTGCTTTAGAGAAATTACTTGAACCATATGGCATTCTTGAAATAGCAAGAACTGGTAAGGTAGCTCTAAAACGCTCTTCAGGAGTTAATACAGAAATGTTGAAAATAAACAAATATTCTTTAGAAATTTAATTAGATATCTCGAGTGCCTTGATATAGTCTTCTTTCTTGATTTTTTTAAGTACATCTAATCCTTTAATAATCTTTCCAAAAATTGAATATCTTCCATCTAGTTCTGGGATCTTACTAGTTACAAAAAAAAATTCAGTAGATGAAGATTTATTTTTACCACTTTTAACCATAGCGATTGAACCATTCTCAAAAGTATTAACTAAATTTTCAGTTTCATCAGGATTTTTTATTTGATAGTTATATCTTGGTTTACTTTCTTCTTTGAATTTTATTTCTAGAGGAATTGATGGACTTGTCTTATTCAGGTTTTGATTTCGTTCAAAATAAAGTTTATTTTGTGGATTAACACCACCATGTATAAACTTTATTTGGGGATAAATTATTATTTTATAAAATGTTTGATTTATGTAAATATCATCCTCTATGTTTTCCAGAAAGTTTGATACTGTTACAGGGTTATCTTTACCAAATAATTCAACCTCAAAATCACCTTTTGTAGTTTTAAAATTAACTATTTTATTTCTCTTTATACAACTAAATCTAAGTTTTTGGCAGTAATAATTTGAATCAACCTTATTTTTAAAACTACAAGCTTGCAACAAAAACAAAACCTGTATAAAAGATAATGTTCTTATGTAATATTTTTTTTTTATTTTAAACCCTCCAAATTAACATCCAAAAATTTTGCCAGACGAGCTCCTTCTTCTTCAACTTGAAGCAGTGGTTTAAGTTCACCCGCACCGCTTAAGGGGAGAGGTTTTTTTCTACCTTTTAATACTAAAGCGATTCTTCTTCTAGGATTAAATCCCTCACTAATATCCAACTTTACCGATTTTATTTCATCGAAATTTAATTTTACTTCAATATCCTTAAATAATCCTTTTCTTTTTATTTCGACTAATTTTGATGATTTATCAAAATAGTTACTTCCTGAACCAAAATTTATATATACCAAATACCACAAGTAAAAATTCAATAAATTGGCTATCACTCCGTACGCTCCCATTATTATTCCTTGAGGGATAAACAATAAAGTTGAAGGATTTCCTAATGGTAATAAATCCTTTCCTGTGTAGCTAGATATAGAGGCCAAAAGAAAACCTATACCTCCTATTGTTAGCATTCCTCCAATAATATAATTTGAAATTTTTCTTGATCCACCAATTTTTTGTTCGATTTTATCGAAAGACGTGAGGTCTGAATTCATTTTTCTCTTTTTTTAGAGCCTAATTCAGATAATTTAACAAACTAAGGGAGTATTCTTACCTATTTTTTAATAAAAAAGTCAGGAAAGCTTTACAAGGCATTTCAGATATACAAATATTTCCCCACATTACTCTCAATCTTTGTTACAGTCACTGCGTATCCCGAAGCTAAAAACGATTTCTCATGACGATCGCAGTTGGTAGCGCCCCACAAAGAGGATGGTTTGATGTCCTCGATGATTGGCTGAAGCGTGACCGCTTTGTATTTATTGGTTGGTCCGGACTACTTTTACTTCCTTGTGCATATCTTGCGATAGGTGGTTGGTTTGTCGGAACAACATTTGTTACCTCTTGGTACACACACGGAGTTGCAAGCTCATACCTTGAAGGTTGTAACTTTTTAACAGCAGCTGTAAGTACCCCTGGTGATGCCATGGGACACAGTCTTCTATTTTTATGGGGTCCTGAAGCCCAAGGTAGTTTCGTAAGATGGCTACAACTTGGTGGTCTTTGGAACTTCGTTGCATTACATGGAGTATTTGGCCTAATTGGTTTTATGCTTCGTCAGTTTGAAATTGCTGGCCTTGTTGGAATTAGACCATACAATGCTCTAGCATTCTCAGCAGTAATTGCAGTATTCACAAGTATTTTCCTTATTTATCCTTTAGGACAGCATAGTTGGTTCTTCGCACCTTCATTTGGTGTTGCAGCAATCTTTCGTTATATTCTGTTCATTCAAGGTTTTCACAATATTACTTTAAATCCATTCCACATGATGGGTGTTGCTGGAATTCTTGGTGGTGCTCTACTTTGCGCTATCCATGGAGCTACAGTACAAAACACTTTGTATGAAGATACAAGTATCTATACAGATGGTAAGGTTCAAAGTTCAACATTTAGAGCTTTTGACCCAACTCAAGAAGAAGAAACTTATTCAATGATTACAGCGAATAGATTCTGGAGTCAAATCTTCGGTATTGCTTTCTCAAACAAGCGTTTCTTACATTTCTTGATGTTATTTGTACCTGTTATGGGTATGTGGACATCTTCAATTGGTATTGTAGGCTTAGCACTAAACTTAAGAGCTTATGATTTCGTAAGCCAAGAAATCCGTGCAGCAGAAGATCCAGAATTTGAAACTTTCTATACAAAAAATATACTTTTGAACGAAGGTATGCGAGCATGGATGTCTTCTGTGGATCAACCACACGAAAACTTTGTATTCCCTGAGGAGGTTCTTCCACGTGGAAACGCCCTTTAATAATTTATTAAGAGCTCCAAACCAAAGTATTGAGGAAACTGGTTATGCCTGGTATGTAGGTAATGCTAGATTAATCAATTTATCTGGACGTTTATTAGGAGCTCACATTGCTCACTCTGGTCTAATAGTTTTTTGGGCAGGAGCAATGATGCTCTTTGAGGTTAATCATTTTACTTTTGATAAACCAATGTGGGAGCAAGGTTTAATCTGTATGCCACACGTTGCAATGTTTGGCTATGGAATAGGCCCAGGTGGTGAAGTTACTGATATCATGCCTTTCTTCCAAGCAGGCGTGGTTCATTTGATAGCTTCTGCTGTTCTTGGTTTTGGTGGTATTTACCATTCATTGGCAGGTCCAGAAAAACTTGAAGAAGATTTTCCATTTTTCTCAACCGATTGGAGAGATAAAAATCAAATGACAAATATCCTCGGATATCATTTGATTGTTCTTGGTGTAGGTGCACTAGCATGGTCAGTAAACTGGTGTTTTATTGGCGGTGCATATGACACATGGGCACCAGGTGGCGGTGAAGTCAGACTTGTAAATCCAACACTAGATCCGAGAGTTATTCTTGGTTATCTATTCAGATCTCCATGGGGTGGAGCTGGTTCAATAATCGGTGTTAACTCTATTGAAGATATTGTTGGTGGACATGTTTACGTGGGTATTACTGCAATTATTGGAGGAATATTCCATATCTTTACCAAACCTTTTGGATGGGCAAGAAGAGCTTTCATCTGGAATGGTGAAGGACTATTAAGTTATGCTCTTGGTGGAATTTGTGTAGCAAGTTTTATTGCTTCAACATTCATCTGGTTTAACAACACTGCTTACCCTTCAGAATTTTATGGCCCAACAAATGCTGAAGCTTCACAGGCCCAAAGCTTTACTTTCCTAGTGAGAGATCAAAGAATTGGAGCTAACGTAGGTTCAACAATGGGACCTACAGGTCTAGGTAAGTATCTCATGAGATCTCCTACTGGTGAAATTATATTTGGTGGTGAAACAATGAGATTTTGGGATTTCAGAGGGCCATGGTTAGAGCCTTTAAGAGGACCTAATGGATTGAGCCTTGAGAAAATCCAAAATGATATTCAGCCTTGGCAGGTAAGAAGAGCTGCTGAATATATGACTCATGCTCCAAACGCTTCAATCAACTCTGTTGGTGGAATCATTACAGAGCCTAATGCTGTTAACTTCGTTAACTTAAGACAATGGTTAGCTGCAGCTCAATTCTTCCTAGGATGGTTTACATTCATTGGTCATCTTTGGCATGCTGGACGTGCTAGAGCAGCCGCTGCAGGTTTCGAAAAAGGAATCGACAGAAAGAGTGAACCAGCTCTAGAAATGCCTGATTTAGATTAATTTCTATCTCAAATTAAAAAAAGCCCTATCTCCGGATAGGGTTTTTTTTGCTCAATTTTATTATCTATACAATTTTTCTCTAAGCCATGGCAAACTTAATCCCATTACATTACTGAAGCAACCCTCTATTTTTTCTATATATTTACCGCCTATACCTTCCAAGGCAAATCCTCCTGCGCAATATAAAGGTTCATTTGTATCTACATAACTCTTGATTTCCCAATCTTCCAAATTAGAAAAATAAACTCTTGAACTTACTGTTTTTTTTATTATTTCAGTGATTTTAAAAATTTTGGAAGTTGAATCAAAATTCCCAATTATTAGAGTATGGCCAGTATGTAAAAATCCAAATTCTCCAGACATTTTTTTCCATCTATTAAATGCTTCCTCTTTATTAGATGGTTTTCCATAAGCTTCTCCTTTAAATTCAAAAATTGAATCGCACCCAAGTATTTCCAAAGGACCATAATTAAATTCTTCAGGCAATGATATGTTTTGAATATTTTCAGATACATTATTAGCCTTTTGAAAAGATAATTCCAAAGCTAAATTAAATATATTCTTTTCTTGAATAGTAGTTTCATCAAAGTCACTTGAAATTTGGATAAATTCGATTTGACAATTTTCTAGTAATTTCTTTCTAGATTGAGAAGCAGAGGCTAGAATTAACACAAATTTTTTACCAAATTATAATTCAATTTAATAATTAATAAATTTTTAAATTAATATAAATTACTAATGGATTTAGAAGCAAAATTACATGAAATAAAGAAACCAATAATGGTCCTAGGCACTTCTAGTGGAGCAGGAAAATCGTTAACGGTTACTGCTATTTGCAGGATTCTTAGAAATTCAGGAGAAGAACCAATACCTTTTAAAGGACAAAATATGAGTAACAACGCTTGGGTTGATTGGGAAGGTGGAGAGATGGCATATTCACAAGCACTTCAAGCTTTTGCTTGTGGGATTAATCCCTCCGCAGAGATGAACCCCATTTTATTAAAACCACAAGGAAACTCAATAAGCGAGGTGATTCACCTTGGCAAAAGCATAGGGACCACAACAGCAAAAAATTATTATAAAGATTGGTTTATTCCAGGCTGGGAAGTAATTAAAAAAAGTTTAAAGTCTATTTACGAACAGAATCCGAATTGCCGTTTAATTATCGAAGGGGCTGGAAGTCCAGTAGAGATGAATTTGATTCATAGAGATCTGACAAATTTAAGAGTTGCTAAATATTTAAATGCAAATTGCATTTTGGTTACTGATATTGAAAGGGGGGGCGTATTTGCACAAATAATTGGTACTCTTGAATTGATGAAGCCTGAAGAGAAGAAGCTTATTAATGGAATTATTATAAATAGATTCAGAGGCGACCTTTCATTATTTGAAGAAGGGAAAAAATGGATAGAGAAAAAGACTCAAATCCCTGTTATTGGAATTATTCCATGGTTAAATGATTCATTTCCTCCAGAGGACTCTTTAGATTTAATAGAAAAAAAATCACTTTTCAAAAATCCTGAAATCAAAGTTGGAATTTTAAAATTACCATCTATTAGTAACTTCTCGGATTTTGATCCTCTAGAAAATGAAGAAACAATATTAATTGAATGGATTAGAAAATCACAAGACCTAAGTAAGTATGACTTCATTATTCTGCCTGGTAGTAAACAAACGATTAAAGATCAAATATTTCTTGAAAATTCTGGTTTATCTCAGGATATAAGGGACTATTCAAATAACGAAGGAAATATTATTGGAATATGTGGAGGTTTACAAATGTTAGGGACTACACTTGAAGATCCTCATTATAAAGAAGGTTCCAAAAATAATTCTGAACAAACAATTAAAGGGATTGGATTACTCCCATTAAAAACGACTTTCTTAAAAAAAAAATTAACACGTCAAATCAAATCTAAATCTAAATGGCCATGCCAATCAGAAATTAATGGATTTGAAATTCATAATGGTCAAACTGTACTAGATGGCATCCAAAGTTCATTAAAGATTAATCCTATTTTTGAAGATTCAGATCTTGGTTGGTACAAAGAAAATAATAAAGGCGGAACTATTGCAGGAACATACATTCATGGGATCTTTGAAAATGACAGTTGGAGAGATCAATATATAAATTTAATAAGGAAGAATAAAAATCTACCAATATTAAATAAAAAATCAATATCTTACAAAGATAAGAGACAATCCATTATTGATAATCTTGCCAATGAATTCCAAAAACATTTAAATCTAAAATCATTTTTAAGTTGAAAGAAACAAAAAAAATAAAAGTAATATGGCCAAACAATAAAGAAACATTTGTTTCAGATGGTGATGACTGGTTTTCTTCTGCTGAAAAAGCAGGTTTAGAAATACCGACTGGCTGTCTTACAGGAAGTTGTGGAGCCTGCGAAATAGATGTAAACGGTGAAACAGTAAGGGCATGTATCAGTGAAATTAAAAATGAAAAAAAATGTCCTTTAAGGGTTTCATTAACTACGGATCCTTTTTGGGAAATCTAAATTTTTTTATAATAAAAAATTAAACCTAAATCCTAATCTATAATCTTCAACTTTAAGAAGTTGTCCTATGTCTTGGACTCCTGCAGCATTTGAATAATATAAATCTAATGACTTTTCAGGTGAAAAACAATATCTTATTGCAAGAGTAGAATTTAAATCTGAATTATTTTTAATTGAAGTATTTATTTCTGGTATAAGCATTAAATTATCAAATAAATTTATATAACTTGAGAAACCTATCCCTCCGAAACTATCAACCCCACTAAAAAAGTATTTTGGACTAACATTAAAGGCTAACCAATTGTTGACTCTAAAAGTATTTATAAATTCTGAGAAAAGATAACCTTGATTAGTATCATTGTTTCTTCCCACTGATGATCTTAGTGAAACCCAAAAATGGTCATTCTTTTGTGGGCTAAATAATAATAGTTTTCCTCCCAATCTGAAATTTAAATTATTTTCACTTAAATAAGTTGAATATAGATTTATGTTCTTATCTCCTCCAAAATTTAATCCATCAAAACTACCTATATTTAGAAGCTCAACCTGGAAAATATTTGATAGAGAATATCCATAAAAACCAAAGAAAGTTCCTGCCTCATCATAATTTAAGTTAACTTGTGAGGTTCCAGCTTTTGGAATTAAGGCATTATTCACAGTAATCCCTCCATTACTTATTGATTTATCTCTCTGATTTAACAAAGTAAGATATGTATCTTTTTCAAAAGGCCTATAAATTATATTAGCCGAGTAGAGTGGCAAATTATCTGATGGAATTGTTAGTAATCCAGTGGAGGGAGAACTCCCATATGAGTTTGTAATTTTCCCTTCAATTCCAATCTGAGGATTAATATCCCATCCTAAACCAAAACTGTATATTGACTTTCTGGAATGATTTAAGTCTTTATCAAAATGATTATAACCTGGACCTAAAGGGGTTGTATATGAGAAGAGGAGATTAAAATCTTTCGCAACATCAAAAACAAGACCACTTCCAATATAGAAATTATTACCATACGAATTTTTATCAATTCCTTTTGAACCTAATTTTTCAGGCAAGAAATTAATTCCAGGAACAAATAAAGCTGTAAATTTTTCACTAAAATTTTTTGATATTGGTAAGGATAATGATCCAATCAAATTATCGAATTTATCTTTACCATTTAAACTATCTTGTTGATTATAAATACTTTTAGAATCGTTAGATCCGCTAGAGTGTCTCCAATATTCGAAGGTTGGTACTATTGATATTCCAAAGCTATTTTCATTATTATTTAATAATTCTTTCTTAAATGAAAAGGCATAATTTTGCCAATGATAATTTACTTTTTGACCGTCAATAACATTATATAAGTTATCATCCGCCTCCGAAAAATAAATAGTCATTAGGGCAGTATCTGAAATCCCATAATCAAAAACAAATGAGGGGTTTTGTTGCCCAGTGCCACCTGATGCTCCTCCTTGAAAAGATGATTTCCACCTTACAGAGGTTTGGAAATTACCATGTTTAAGAAAATTATTGAGTGGTAAAAAAGGTTCTATTTCAGTTGTAAAAAAACCTGATTTTTTTGCGGATTCAAATATTTTTTCCTCGCTTGATGAGTAGGTTCTATTTTTTACTGAACTTTTTTGTTTTTTATTTTCAAAATAAGATTCATCATTCTTGTAAGATCTCCAGATAATCTTTTTTTCTGGTTCAGAATTATTTTCCTTTACCTTTTCCCACTTAATCGAATTTAATCCTGGCGAACCTTCTCTTACTTTTTCTGCAAATACTCCAATAAAATTTAATAATTGACTAATCAAAAATAAGTAAAAAATCAATTTCATATTAAAACTTTTTGTATTTTCAAAGTAATTTTTTCATTAGTAAGTAATGGAAAAACAATTAATCAATCTCAATTTTTCCTAGAAAATAATTTCACAAGTTGTAAAAAAAATTTTTAACAACTATACATTATATAATAAACAGATCTGCAAAAAAGAGGATAAAACTTGTATAAAATTTTTGCTAAGTTTACGAGACTTCATCAATAAGTTTTTCTAGACATTCGAAATTATTAAATATAAAAAAATATAATAAAAAACTGAACCTAAAAATGTAAATATTAAAATTTCATTTTTTTTGATTTTTGAAGAGGCAATAATATAACTACCTAGTATATGAGGCATAATTGGGAATGACCTTATAATTAAAATGTAAGAAGATCTAAAAGTAAGTTTTTTAAATAATTTTAAAAGATAATTATTTTCTATTTTTTTTAAAAAATATATTCTTTTTAAAAGTTTTAAATTAATTTTTCTCAAAATAAGAACTTGAACAAAACTCAAAATAGTTAAAGAGGGAGAAAAGAATAAAACATAATATAACCCAAATAGCTTTATTAATATAGAATCAAAAATAATCGATAAAGGTAAACCTAAAAATACAGAGATTAAGTTCAAAAATATCAAATATCGGTATTGAATATTTTTTAATACAGATTCAACATCATTGTTATATCTGAATACTAATGCCAAAATATATACAACTAAATAGGTACAAAAAACTTTAAGAATTACTGATTTAAAATTTGTTTCTTTTTTACTCATATAAATTCAACTATTTCAAATATATATTATTGATCAAATAATAATTAATCTTAACTAGATTAAGAATAAAAAACACCCTGCAATAAATCCACCTAAATGCCCTAATAAACTTACCCCTGGCAAAAAAGAGAAGATCAAACCTATAAAGCATATTGTCTTTGACATTTTTTGAACTTCATAATTGGATTTAAAACCAATTTCTTTACCTAAAAAATATTTCTTTCCATAAAAAGAAGTTAATAGTAAGAATCCAAATAAAGCATAAATTATTCCACTAAATCCTAAAGCGGCATAATTCGGATAAATATTAAAATACGATAAGATCTTTTCGTAAAACCAGATAATAAAAAAATTTAAAAAAGAACAAATTAAAATAAATTTCAAATAAAAAAATCTGCTTTTAATTCCAACTTTCAGCAAAAAATATCTAGTGATGATTATTCCTCCAAGATTACTTAACAAATGATTTAAATCGGAATGAGTAAGTATTGATGTGAAAATCCTATAAGGTTGATCACTAATCAATCCTGGTACAAAGTAAAAATATTCTTTATCAATAACTCCAATGAAATCTGTAAAAATAAAAACTGAGATTAAAAAAAATCCAGTAACAATATACTGCCAATCATATTTAGATATTGAATTATGAACAGCCATATTTTTTAGTTTTATACTAAAAGAATATCTACTAACTTAGATAAAAAGACCCTCAAAAGGGTCTTTTTAATGTCTTGAATTTATATTACCATCAGTAAACTTTACAATGAGAACTTGTTGGGTGATCTATGCATTCTTTTTCCCAATAATCTTGTCTTTGATCTTCTGGTAGTTGATAATTAAAATCATGCATTCTCCAAATATCTGAAGTTGCATTTCTAAGGGCAGAAAATGTAGTAGTGAGTCTCATAAACATAAACCTCCTATATCTCTACTGTTTAATTATCCTTCTTTTCAATTGAAATTAATAGAGTATTAATACCCGAATATTAGTGCTTTGTTGTTGGCGCGACTATATTTTTACACGCAGGAGGACCATAAATAATTCAGGATTTAAAAGCAGTTCATTAACTTTGTGGGAAGCGAAGTGCACAAGACTACAAGAGGGCAAAAAAATGGCCTCTTATTTATTTTTAGAACTTCAAGATACTATAAATTAACGGAGAGGGTGGGATTCGAACCCACGAATAGTTTCCTATTAAACGATTTCGAGTCGTTCGCTTTCGACCACTCAGCCACCTCTCCCATATTTAAAATATAAATTAAAAAATTTATACTAAAAATATATTTAGATTTTTGTTAATTCCAACCAGTTTCTTTCATTATTTCTATTGCCTTACTATTGAATTTGCCAATTTCTTTTATAGTCACATTATCTGGAGTGAAATCTCCAAATTTACTAACAATTCTATTTTGACTTGATTCCTTTAAAGGGTGCTCATAAGTTTTATTAGCTAAACCTTGACTACCTTCACTAGAAGCTAAATATTCAAGAAGTTTAATAGCCTCAGTCTTGTTTTCTGCATATTTATATACGCCCCCAGCAGTTATATTTACATGCGCAGGATTGGGTATTATTAATTTTATTTTTTCTGCTAAAGAAGCATCTCTTGGGCCTTTAACTCCATCAAGCATCCTTGCGACATAATAATGATTAACGATTCCAATACCGCACGTTCCCTGCCCTACAGCTCTTATTAATGAAGAATCTCCAGAAAAATAGGGAGTGGAGACATTTGATATCAAACCCTTAAGCCAAATTTTTGTTTGGCCAACGCCTTTCTTTGCTATTTGATTAGAAACCAAAGATTGATTATAAGGACTTTTTCTATTTCTTAGACATACTTTTCCATTAAAAGAAGGATTGGTTAGATCCTCAAAATTTTTGATTTTTGTAATATCCACAATATCCGGATTTGTGATGATTACCCTTAATCGCCTAGTAAGGCCAAACCATTTATTTCTAGGATCTCTTAAATTATTTGGAACACTATTTTCTAGAATATTTGAATTAATTTTTTGAAATAAATTTGCCTTTGATGCATTTTCAATTCTTGCTGCATCAACAAGAATTACTAAATCAGCCTGAGAATTTTTACCCTCTCTTTTTAAGCGCTCAATTATAGCTTTTCCATCTGTTTCTATATATCTAACTTTGATGCCAGTTTGTTCTTGAAATTTTTGATAAACCTCTTTATCTGTATTGTAATGTCTACCAGAAAATAACCTAACCTCTTTCTCTGCAGAATTTACAGGTTGATTATTTAGAAGTAGCGATAATGTCACTGAAGTAAAAAATAGCTTTTTTAAATAATTCTTTAATTTCATTTAAAAATTGTTAATTTTGTTACCTTACAACAAAAATTTGGTAGAAATAATCCAAAAATAAAAAATCACTTTGTCATGTATATTTCTTTACCTTAGGAAATAACATTCTGATACTTTCGAGATATAAATCTTACTTTACTAAGGGAAAGCCCATGCGTTCCCTCTCTAGTATCCATGAAGACGCGACTTCTCTAGCTAACTTTCTGATTTTTTCTATATACTGGGCACGATCAGTTACTGATATTACGCCTCTAGCATCAAGCAAATTAAAGCTATGACTACACTTTAAAACATAATCAAGCGCGGGGTAAGTTAGCTTCTTTTCAATTAATGAATTTGCTTCATCTTGATATATCTCAAATAATTTTCTGAGATTTTCAGGATTTGATTCAGAGAAATTATATGAACATTGACCTTTTTCAAATTCAAGCCAAATATCGCTGTATTTCAGATCTTTATTCCAATTTAAGTCCCAGATACTTTCTTTATCCTGCAAAAACATTGCAATTCTCTCTAAACCGTATGTAATTTCAATTGGTATTGGTTGACAATCAACTCCCCCGCATTGTTGAAAATAAGTGAATTGAGTAACTTCCATTCCGTCTAGCCATACTTCCCAACCTACGCCCCAAGCTCCAAGAGTTGGCGACTCCCAATTATCTTCAACAAATCTTATGTCATGATTTTTAGCCTCTATTCCAAGAGATTCCAGAGATTTCAAATATTTTTCTTGGATCCCATCTGGGGAAGGCTTAATTATTACTTGATATTGAAAATAATGTTGTGCACGATTAGGGTTATCACCAAATCTTCCGTCTGTGGGTCTTCTACATGGCTCAGCATATGCAACAGACCAAGGTTCGGGTCCAATTGCCCTCAAAAAAGTATGAGGACTCATTGTACCAGCACCCTTTTCAGTATCATATGGCTGCATAATTAAACAACCCTCTTTGGACCAAAAATTATTTAAATTTTGAATTATATCCTGAAAATACATCAAATTTTAAGAAGTTTAGAATTTAGATCAATGCCATTAAACATAATAACAAAACTTAAAACAAAAAATATTTTTAACTCTAATTTCTGAGAAGCATTATCTGGTATTTGGATAGCATAAAACTTAATCCAATATAAACATAAATTAGAAATTAATCATGAAAAAAAATCTAATGGCAAAGGTCCAAAAGTATTAGATTCTTCTGCATCTTCATCATATTGGCAAGTTATTAAAATTCCTTCTCCCAGACCATTCTCAGATCTAACAAAAACATTACCAGTTTTTTGGTTGCCTTTTAAAAAAACATATCCATCAGCATGAAGCGAATCTAAATTACCAAATTTTATTGAGGAATATTTATTAGAAATTGATTTCAGTGCTTCAATAGCTTTGGTATCAGAAGCTGCCATTATTCCTATTGTTATCCAATCGGCATTATAAATATTAGTTTCTAATTCTATTAATAGTTTTTTTTCTTGACTACTGCTTAAATGAGGAGCAGTTCTAAGACTGTTTAAATCAGCTAATTTATTTATTTCCATTAAATTAGTACCTAAAATAATAAATTATTAACCAAAGGTTCTTCCATTCCAAGCCCATAATGAAGCGGGCACATCCTCGAAAGAAATATAAATTTTATCTATTGGAATTCCAATTTTTTCATAAACAAAATTAGATATTTGCTTTGCCATCTCTGAAGGATTTAAAGAGCCTATCGACTTAATTTCTAAAAAACAACAAGGTCTTTCATCATCAAAATACATTTCTAAATTATCATCTAATTTAGCCATAACAAATCTTTTTGATTTATTTGTTAAAGACGCGACTAATATTGAAATTTCTTCAAGTAATTTCTTCTTATCCTCTATTTTTGCTGAAGTAGAAACATTAATATAAGGCATATTTATGAAGCTAAATTATCTTTTTGAAAATCATTTTGTAGATTAAAAGTTTTATTTTTTAAAACTTTTTTTGATGAAAGATATGCCATATCGTATTGACTTATTCCGTTTTTATAGGGATTGAAAAGGGCATTTTTAGATCTACTTTTTTTGCTCCTATTGAATTCAATCATTTTTACAAAATTATTAATTATTAATTTAACTTTTTTTTAATAGATGTCTAGCTTTTTTAAAAATCTTTAATTAATTAAATGCAAAATATATTTCTGAATCACAATATGAATAACTATTTATTAAATTTGAATTAGATCACTTAATAATCGTTTTGGAAGTTCTAAATAATTATCAAAGAAAAAAACTTGATGAGAGCAATGATGAAGAATTTTATTCTGACCCAAAATTTGTTTATCATTTAGATGCGAACTTCAGGCAATATCTATCAAATGTTTATAAAAAAGAAATTTCAGACAATTCAACTGTCCTAGATTTAATGTCCAGCTGGGATAGTTACTTACCTCAAGAGAAAAAATATAAAAAAGTTATTGGGCATGGATTAAACAAACAAGAACTTGAGAAAAATAAAATTTTTGATACTTATTGGATACAAAATTTCAATTTAAATCAAGAAATTCCTTTAGGTAATGAAAGTGTTGATTTCTGTTTAATGGTCGCAGCTTGGCAATATTTACAATACCCAGAAAATTTATCTAGAGAAATCGTAAGAATTTTGAGTAATGATGGCAAGTTTATAATATCTTTTTCAAATAGAGCATTTTGGCATAAGGCTCCCAACATTTGGACTTCATCCACTGAAGAAGAGAGAATTAAATATGTAAGAAAAGTCTTAATATCAAACGGATTTAATGAGCCAAGAATAATTAAAAAGTTTAATGAACCAGTCCAAAATATCTTCAATTTTTTTAGTAAAGACCCATTTTATTGCTTGATTGCAAGTAAAAAGTAAATAATACCTTTACTGCATTTCAGATAAAGCTTTGAACAAAGATCTATAGCCATACTTTTAAATTTTTACTAATATTGGATAGATAATATTAAAAATATGGGCTCTAAAAGAGAAAAATATCCTGAAAAATGCCCTTGGGATCTAGGACCTAATCAACACTTAGCTAAAGAAGAAAACTGGACTTTAAGATTAGGTGAAGCAAACGTGTGTTTTAGCAAAAACAAATTAGACAATAATTATTTTCATGTAATTAGTAATGAAAATGAAGAACAAATTTTAGCCTTCAGAGCAAGACTTCTTTATCAAAAACTACTTGATAAAGGATTTAGATTGGTTGAATAAAAAACTTATTTCAATAAACTTAAATCCTCGAAAACAAACTTTTGTATTTCTTCTTCTTGATTTTGGTTTAAATATTTTATTGATCTCGAATTTAAAATCCAATAATCTTTTTTACCTATATTTATAAATTCATCTTTGTATTCAATTTTTTGAGAATTTGATTCTAGGGTTTTTGGATTAATTTGTTGACTAGTATATTTCTTACTAAGAAAACCAACTCCAGTATCAAAAAATTCCTCAACAAAAATCTCAATAATTGTTCCATGAATTTTTCTATAAACCATATTAATACAATCATCTTTAACCCTATACTTATCTCCTTCATTTCTCCCAGAAACATTCATTTCAATCCCATTTTCAGAACTTTTAAGTAAATTAAAATTATTTTCTGAATGAACTGAATTAAATTCTCTTTTTACCCTGTGAATACACACTTCAAACAATTGAGAAGCAATACTTTTCTTTATGTTTTCTTCATCTATATTTTTAATCTCAGGTTTAAAGTCTTCACCTAATAAGAACTCACCCTCATAAGAATTATCTTCAAATAAATAAGTACACTTGCCTTTATAGCCTTTGAAATCAGTATTCCATGTATATCTTTTTTCATAAGCATTTTTAAAAATATCTTTGCAACTCTGTTCTTTTAAATTTTTCATTATTTTTAAGATTTATAAGCAATCATACAAAAAGGCATCTCTAATTGGGATAGAAAGTTTTAATTTATTAAATTGACTATTTTTTTAGGTTTTTTGTCAAAAATTTAAGCCAAAGAGGGGATTTCACCTTTAAGCTGAGAAGCCCATGTCTCAAGACGCGAATCGGTCAAATCAGATTCACTATCCTCATCAAGAGGTAATCCACAAAAGCTTTCTCCCATAACACTTTTAGACTCATCAAATGTATAAGAAGATTTATCTACATAACCGACCATTTCGGCACCTGCTTTTGTGAAGTAGCTATGAAGTTCCTCCATTGCATCACAATAGTTTTCTGTATATGTAGAAGAATCTCCTAAGCCAAAAATTGCAACTTTTTTCCCTGATAAACTTAGTTCACCAATTTCCTCCAAGATTGAATCCCATGCAGTTCCAGATCTTTCTTCATCGGCACCAGTATTCCAAGTAGGTATCCCGCAGATAATTCCATCAAGGCCTTCAAATTCTGAAAGATCATCCACATCAGATACATCTTTAGGTGCTTCTGCTGAAGAAATAAAGTTGTGAAGACGATCAGCAACGTCTTCAGTTTTTCCAGTTGTAGTTGCGTAATAAATTCCTACAGTCATAACTTCAAAATGTTTACATTAAAATAATAAAATCTAAAAACATTAAATTAATTTCTTTAAAAACTTTTTCATGTAAAATTTTATACTAATCATGGTAAGAAAATTTTTTCGAGAATAATTTATAAAAAATTCAAACCATCGTGACTGACAAATTTCAAAATGATATTAGAAATCTTATTAAAGAATTCAACTTTAATGGGCATAAAAAATTCAAATTAATTATTTTATTTGGCTTATTGGGAGATTTTGATAGCTTTGAATATGCTATAAATTTGAAAAATTTTATCGATAAAAATCAAAATAAAAATTTTGATATTTTTGCAATTGCTATTGGGAACCAAAATGGGAAAGAAAAATTCTGTAAATTTACTGGCTTTCGCAAAGAAAATTTAATAGTTGTTTCTGATAATCAAATCCACAATAATCTAAAACTCTCAAGAGGATTAGATATTGGTTTAGGAGGTTGGATCAATATGCTTTTGATGTTGTCAGGGATAAATTCTTTTAAAACAATTAAAGAAGTTATTAGAGGTTATACTGGCGACCGAAAAGCAAAGCAAATCTATTCAGAATTCGACAAAATTGATGTTTTAAAATTTTTAAAATTTTCAGGTAATTCTTTTAAAAAGGTTTTCGGAAATGGTTATTTGAGGCCATTTGAATTAGCAACATTTAGATTAAATAATATGAATGAAATAATTCAAAATTGGAGTGATTATATTCTTAACGAGGAATACCTTCCTCAAAGAGGGGCTTCTTTTCTATTGAATAATGAAAATCAAATTGTTTATAAATTTTTTTCAAAAGATGTTCTTGGATATTCATCAAACATGAGGGATCCCTTGGGATTTTTGAATGATTTAATTAAAGAATAGTTTTTAAAATATTTTATGAATATAGATATATTTGGATATTTTGCAGCGATTTTAACAACAGCGGCATTTCTACCTCAATTGATAAAAACTTTAAAAACAAAAAAGGCAGATGATGTTTCTTTGACAACATTAATAATGTTCATTATCGGTGTTTTCTCTTGGATTATTTATGGTTATAAAATTTCTTCTAAACCAATATTGATAGCAAATTTAATTACCCTGATCTTAAATTTATTGATATTGATTTCTAAAATATATTTTTCAAAAAAAGAAAATGAATAAATATTTTCAAAGTAATAAACTTAAGATTTAATACTTGAATCTTGATTAAAATAAACTAAATATTTGTTAATTTTGAAAACTTCAAAATGCTGGGTTTGGTTTAAAGGTAGCCTTAATAATGGTGGATATTGGAAAGAGGGATTTACTTGTACTTTTGATGAGAAACCAGGAGTTTTAATAGAAAGTCCTGCTTACGTAACTTGTCGGGTTCCTACATGGAGAGTTTTGACTAAAGAACCAGAAAATTTATATAAATCTCCTCTAATTCCTGACAAAGCAATCTGGAAAATAATTTAAATTCTCAATTAACAATAAAAAACTTTTTGACTGCACTACGGCGAGTTAATATTGCTTTAATAAATATCTAATTAATACCATCTACTCTCTTTTCATAAATATTATCCCTTTCTTAAGCCTTGGGTTTCTACTCGGGAAAAAGAATCCAAAGATTTCAAAATATATTGCTAGACCTCTAATAAGGTTTGGCATTCCATTAAGTGTAATGGGTCTCTTATTAAAAGAAGGCATAGATATAAACCTAATTAAAAGTGCATTTTTAGCATTCTCTATGATTGGATTTTTAATGACTTTAATAAATATAATCCCAACATTTAAGAAGAGGCTTCCAAATTACACATTGCAGCTAGCAGGCCTTATAGGCAATACATCATTTCTTGGAATACCAATTGCGCTTGCTCTTCTACCTTCAACAACTATAAATTTTACTATTGGATTTGATTTAGGAACAACACTTTTCGCTTGGATATTTGGACCTTTTTTTCTTAAAGAAAAATCCAACAGCAATAATATCCCAAACATCAAGGGGCTAGTAAATGCATTGATAAATAGTCCTGCATCAAGAGGGATTATTGGTGTACTTCTTGCATATCTTTTCCAAATAAATGAAATTTTAGGAAATTATCTTTGGATTCCTGCAAGAATAGTTATTGCTTTGGCAATAATAATTGTGGGAACAAGACTTGGAATAATCGCAAATCAAAAGGGAAGTATTTTGGATTTAAATGGAGAAATTAAATTTTCAATTTTATTAAAATTATTTATTCTTCCTTTTATTATTTTTTTAGTATGCAAATATTTAAATTTTAATTTCTATCAATCATCAGCAGTAATTCTTCAGGCTGGAACCCCAACAGCAATATCAACGATATTAATGGCAGAGGCTTATGGTGTGAAACAACAAATCGCTTCAAAAATTCTTTTTACTACAACTTTAATTTCGATAATTACAATTCCTCTTTTAAAAATGTTTATGAGTTT
>CACMTJ010000017.1 GCA_902616595.1 uncultured Prochlorococcus sp. | reverse complement strand
ATCCTCCTTCAGCAGTCTCTAAGCAGATCAGAACAGTTATGTGACAATATTTACCTATTTAATTTTCCGCTTACTAGTCCCTCAAGATCTAAACTTGTGCAATTAAATCCTAAATTAGAAAAATATTGAACTAACTCACTAAAATTATATTTGTTAAAAAAATGCTTTAATTCATCTTGGGGAATTTCTATTCTTGCAGTTGAGCCTTGGCATCTAACTCTTACCTCTGATAATCCACATTCTTTAAGATATTCTTCTGCTTTCTCAACCATTTTTAGCCTTTCACTAGTTATTGTATGGCCATAAGGAAATCTTGATGATAAGCAAGGTTGAGCAGGCTTATCCCACCAAGGAAAACCCAATGCTTTCGATATATCCCTAATGTCTTTTTTTGAGACTTTAAATTTTGCAAGGGGAGAGATAACTCCTGCTTGTTTTGATGCTTGTATACCTGGTCTGTAATCTTTAAGATCATCCTGATTGACTCCATCTAAAACAATCTTGTAATTAAGTTTTTTAGAGAGGTAGGTTGTATGTTTGTGGAGCTCTTTTTTGCATGCAAAGCACCTATCCTTAGGATTTTCACGGTAACTTGATTGGTCTAATTCTGAGGTTTTAATTTCTAAATGCTTTACTCCAATCCATTTTGCTTGCCTTCTTGCTTCTTCACGAAGAGTATTGGCTAATGCAGGAGAAACACCAGTTATAGCAATTGCTTTGCTCCCTAATTGCTCGAATGCTAATGATGCTACTAATGTACTGTCAACTCCTCCTGAATAAGCAATACAAACACTATCAAGATTCCTAATGTATCTTCTAATTGTATAAAGCTTTTCACTTTGTTCATCAGAGAGAATTTCTAGTTGATTGAACATGCTAATTACTTTAAAATTCAAATTACCTATGAATAGGTTGAATTTATTATTAAATTTTTAATAATATTCTTATCTATATCTTAGATTAAAATTACTAATTTTGTTCAATTGACGAATACGAGTAGAAATAGAGGAATTGGAATTGTCACAGCTAGTGATAGTCAAGAGAGATCAAAAGGTCAATTACATATTTATGATGGAGAGGGTAAGGGAAAAAGCCAGGCTGCACTGGGAGTAGTTCTCAGGACAATAGGATTAGGAATATGCGAAAAAAGACAGTCAAGAGTTTTACTTCTAAGATTTTTAAAAGGCCCTGAAAGGCCATATGACGAGGATTCAGCTATAGAGGCTTTACAAAGAGGCTTTCCACATTTAATTGACCATGTAAGGACAGGAAGATCTGAATTCTTTACTGCTGACCAAGTGACAAAGTTTGATGTTGGTGAGGCCGAGAGAGGTTGGAATATTGCTAAAGGAGCAATTGCTAGTTCTCTTTATTCTGTAGTTGTACTCGATGAGTTGAATCCAGTTCTTGATTTAGGAATGCTTGATATCAATGAAGTAGTTGATGCTCTTCAAAATCGTCCAGATGGATTAGAAATAATTATTACTGGAAGGGCAGCTCCGACCTCTTTGGTAAGAATATCTCAACTTCATTCAGAAATGAGACCACGTTTGATAGGAGACTTATTAGAACCAACCAGACAAAGTAGTAATAGTGGTGGAATTGAGATTTATACAGGTGAAGGAAAGGGTAAATCCACAAGCGCACTCGGTAAGGCTCTTCAAGCTATCGGTAAAGGAATATCTCAAGATAAAAGTCATAGAGTTTTAATATTACAGTGGTTAAAAGGTGGAAATGGTTATACCGAAGATGCTGCCATAGAAGCGTTGAGAGAGAGTTATCCTCATTTAGTAGATCATTTGCGTTCAGGCAGAGATGCCATCGTATGGAGAGGTCAACAACAACCAATTGATTATGTTGAGGCTGAAAGAGCATGGGAAATTGCTAAAGCTGCTATTTTGTCTGGTTTGTATAAAACAATAATCTTAGATGAATTGAATCCAACTGTCGATTTAGAGTTGCTACCTGTGGAATCAATACATCAAACGCTCTTAAAAAAACCAGCAGATACAGAAGTTGTAATTACTGGGAGGTGTAAAAATGAACCTTCATACTTTGAACTAGCTGATGTTTACTCTGAAATGGTTTGTCATAAGCATTATGCAAATGTGGGAGTTGATTTGAAAAGAGGTGTAGATTACTAACTATTCGTAAAAAATTAATTGCACAATATTTTTTTTACCATTTCGATACCGCCGTTAATTGATCTTGACTGAATTTTGAATTTAGATAAGATTCTTGAAGCTTTTTCAGAACGTTTCCCCGATTTACATATAGTAAAAACCTCTTTGTTTAAACTTTCTTTTTGAATAAATTTTAAGTCGGATTCTTGGTTTAAATGGCTTAAGGGAATTGAGATAGATCCCTCTATTGCAGATGTAGAAAATTCTTCATTTTCTCTAACATCAATTAAAAGAATTTTCTCGGGTTTTGCTTTATATAATCTATTAAATTCATTCGCATTAATACTTTTAATTTCATTATTTTTTTCACAATATTCGTCGCTATTATAAAAGCCTTCAAACTGAGACAGATTTTTTATTTGTTTATTTAACTTATCACTTTTTAGATGTAATTTTTTCATATTCATATTCAATAGATCAAAAATTAAAATCTTCCCATCTAAAATTTCACCTTTTTTCAAAATGATTTTGATAATTTCATTAACCTGAAGGATTCCTATTAAACCTGTTGAAACACCCACAACCCCATATTCTGCACAACTAGGGGCAGCATTTTTTGAAGGTGATTCTGGAAGTAAGTCTCTTAAATTGGGACTATTTTTATATAAATTGAAAACACTCACTTGCCCTTCAAAGCCTTGAACACTTCCAAAGACTAGGGGTTTATTTAAAATCAGGCATGAATCATTTATTAAATATCTTGTGCCAAAGTTATCCGAGCAATCACAAATAACATCAAACTCCTTTATTAATTTAAGAGCATTTTTAGGATTAATTCTCTCTGAAAAGGTTAATATTTCACAATTAGGATTTAATTTTTTAATTCTTTCCCTAGCAGAATCAATTTTAAGATTGCCAATAGTATTTGTTTCATGAATTATCTGTCTCTGGAGATTAGAATTTTCAACTTGATCGTTATCAACTATTCCAATTCTCCCAATTCCTGCTGCAGTTAGATAAAGCAAAACGGAAGACCCAAGCCCGCCTGCTCCAATGCATAATACTGAGCTGTTTTTAAGATTTAGTTGGCCCTCATAACCTATCTCTTTGAGGGTAAAATGTTTTTGATATCTTTCTTCTTCATCGGAGTTTAAGAAATTAAATTTTATATCTTTGGACATTGAGATCCTTTAATTTTTGCGAGCTAAACTATGAAAATATAATAATTAAAATAAAAATTTTAGACTTTTAAATTTTTTTTATTGCCCTGATTTATTAATGTTTTTGTTAGAACTAGATGATATTGTGAAGTTTTTATAAATCCATTTTAAGTTTAAATATCTTCAGAAAGCCTTCATACCAACGCCTCTAAAAAAATACAAAATGTTTCGGTTCGGAATTTTGCACAACAAAAAGGTAGTCAATAGACGTTTTTTCCGATACTGTCTGGTTCATATATTAAGTTTACTGAATTCATGAGTGATAACACTCCAGAGTCAAACCAAGACTCCGGCTCCGATACAAGCTCAGAAACCAAAAGTTTTTCAGAGAAGTACTCTGATGTCATGGGAAAAGTCAACGAAACCCTTGGTAATGTTGATTGGACTCAAATGGGCAAGTATGGCAAGGCGGCAGGCATAATTGCTGTTGTCGTAATAGCTCAGATAATAATTAAAGTTGTCATTGACACGATAAACTTTTTCCCAATTCTTCCTGGTTTACTAGAACTACTAGGTGTAATTGTTGTCGGTCAATGGAGCTGGCAAAATCTTCGTACCAGTGAAAATCGTGAAGCTGTTCTAGATAAGGTACAAAATCTTAAAAAGACATATTTAGGTTAGTTAAAGATTACATATTGAGTATTGCTTTTACGTAATCTTTAACTTGTTTTAAGTACCCTCCTCCAAACATATTGGCGTGATTCAATATGTGATAAAAATTATAAATTATAATTCTTTTTTCAAATCCGTTTTTTATAGGAAGAATTTTATGATATTCTTCATAAAATTCTTTTCTAAAACCTCCAAATAATTTTGTCATAGCTATATCTACTTCATTATCTGCCCACCAAGATGCAGGGTCAAAAATAACCCCCTTTCCATTTTTGTCCATTCCTGCATTGCCTGACCATAAATCACCATGAACTAGAGCATTTGTTGGTTTGTGATTCAACAATTCTGATTTTATTTTTTCTTTAACTTTATTTATAATTTCTTTATCTAAAATCCTCGATTTAAGAATTAATAATTGAGGTATTATCCTTAAGTTTAAAAAACAATCTATCCAATTATCTTCCAAGCCTTTTTTTTGATCTGTTGTTCCGATAAAACCATCAACTGGAAATCCAAACATTTTGGGGTTAGATTCAGCTGATTTTAAGTGCAATTCACCTAAACCTTTTCCAAGTTTTTTTTGGTCAAAGTTATGCATATCTATCCATTCAATCAGAAGAATCTCTATATTTTTTATGTTTTTATATGTGATAACTTCAGGAATAACTAAACTTTCTTGATTAATATATTTTCTCAAATTTTGAAGACAATATTTTTCAAATTTAAGAAATTTTTTGCTTCTAATGTTTTTTTTAAGAAATAACTTTTTGTTTGAGAATTCTATTCGCCAGGCACTATGAATATCACCACCATGTACTTGTTCAATACTTTTTGGATAGGTTTCACCTAATTCCTCACAAATTTCGTTAATTTCAATATGGGATAATTTTTGCATTTTGATGAAAAAGTCTGAAGTTATTGTTGTAGGCGCCGGTATAGCAGGATTAACTTCTGCAGCAATTTTATCAAAACAAGGCTTATCAGTGACTTTAATCGAATCTCATACTCAAGCCGGAGGATGTGCCGGTACTTTTAAAAGAAAGAATTATATTTTTGATGTTGGTGCAACTCAGGTTGCTGGTTTAGAGAAGGGAGGAATACATTCTAGAATTTTTGATTTTTTAGATATTCCATCTCCAGAAGCCACAATTTTAGATCCTGCTTGCATTGTTGATTTAAATGATGGTAGTAATCCTATACCTATTTGGTATGAAAAAAGTAAATGGATAGCTGAACGCGAAATGCAGTTTCCTGGGAGTCAAAGGTTTTGGAAACTTTGTACCCTAATACATGAAAGTAATTGGATATTTGCTAATAATAATCCTGTATTACCAATAAGTAATTTTTGGGATTTTTCTCAACTGTTTAAAGCACTAGTACCTTCAAACTTTGTCACAGGTATCTTACTTAAATCTACTATTTATGATTTATTGCGGATATGTGGATTATCTAAGAATGAGCGCCTGATTAAATTCTTAAATCTTCAACTAAAACTTTATTCTCAAGAGGACGTTTATAATACTGCAGCATTATATGGATCTACTGTTCTTCAGATGTGTCAACAGCCACATGGTCTGTGGCATCTTAAAAAATCTATGCAGTCTTTAAGTGAATCATTAGAAAGTTCATTGATTAAAACTGGAGTTAATTTAATTTTTGGACAAGAAGTTAATTCCATAACGTTTGACGATGTAAATATGTGTTGGCAAGTATCTGCTAATTCGAAAAATAAATCATTTATTTACCACGCAAAAGATGTGATTTATACCGCGCCTCCACAATCTTTGCTCGAGCATTTGAAAGATCCTTTAGGGAGAAAAAAAAATTATAAAAATCGTCTTAATAATTTGCCTGATCCAAGTGGAGCTGTAGTTTTTTATTCAGCGTTAAAAAAGAAACATATCCAAAAAATATTCTCCAATCATTATCAATTTGTTTCGAAAGAATTTTGTTCGTTATTTGTATCAATAAGTGATGATGGTGATGGAAGAGCGCCAAAAGGTGAGGTTACTTTAATTGCGAGTATCTTTACCAAGACTAAAGATTGGTTTGATCTAGATAAACAAACTTATTTAAAGAAGAAAAATGATTTCATGAAAAAAATATCGCTTGAATTGGAAAGTCAATTTGATATTGATCCTGAAAAATGGCTACATAGGGAATTAGCAACTCCATTGGGCTTTGAAAGATGGACAAAAAGACCTAATGGAATAGTAGGCGGGCTTGGTCAAAATCCAGATATTTTTGGTTTATTTGGATTATCAAGTAGGACACCTTTTGAAGGTTTATGGTTATGTGGAGATTCGATTTATCCAGGAGAGGGGACTGCAGGTGTTAGTCAGTCTGCATTAATGGTTTCAAGGCAAATTTTAGCTTCCAAAGGTATAGAGAATTTTAGTTTATAAAATTTTGTCTGTTTTCTTTTGCTTTAGCAAGTTTGTTAGAAAGTAACTCCCAATTTTTTTCTTTAATAAGAGATTCCAATATATTCAGCTTATTTTTAAAATTATTTATGGAATTTAAAATATTAATTTGATTATTAATAGCTAAATCTATGCCTAGTTGTTCATTGCCTCCGCCAACTCTCGAAGTGTCAGCAAATCCTGTAGCAGCCAATTTTTGCGTGAGATCTAATAAAGATTGATTATTTTTTGTTTGCGCAGTTTCAATGAGGGCAGAAGCTAAATATATAGGCAAATGAGAAATTATAGATACTGCTTCATCATGTTCTTTTGGCGAAGCTTGGCAAATTTCACAATCCATTGATTTTATGAGCTCGGAAATAGTTCTGATTGAATTTAAATCACTATTTTGTGTCGGGGTAATAATCCATTTTGAATTTTTAAAAAGACCTTCAAAACCTGAATCAACTCCTTTTTTTTCTGTCCCTGCCATTGGATGAGATCCAATAAATAAAGGATGTAAATTTTCCCATGTACTTACAATTGGTTCTTTTACAGAGCCTACATCAGTTAATATTGTTTCTTGTGGTATTGAAGCTACTAATTGTTTAGACGGACTGATCAAATCTTTTATAGGCAATGCCAAAATAATTAGTTCACATTTTTTTAATAAGCTCAGATCACAGCTCACAAAATTTGCAAGTTTTTTATCCTTAGCTTTTTTTTCATTAAATTCATTATTTGCTATTCCATAAATTGTATGATTTAGAGTTTGGAGTTTTAATCCTAAGGAACCGCCAATTAAACCTAATCCTACTATTCCAATTTTCATAGATTGATTAATTCAAGACCCTTTTATATTGATATCAATTTTTTTGTATATTAGGTTCATAATTTTTGTATGTATTTAAATTAAATTAATTATAAATGCTTGAAATTTTAAGTCATCAATATTTGAAAAATTTTTTAAGAGATCAAAGTGTTAGTTGGGAACATATATATTCTTTTGGGAGGATAATTTCCAAATGTATTGAAAATGATTCTACATATTTAATTAATTCAGAAATTTTCTCTAGCTACGAGTGGTTATCTCCAATTTTGATTTCTCTATTTTTAAAGGAAGAGGATTCAACTTTTATTTTATCTAAAGAAAAAATTAAATTTATAAGCCAATTTCAGATTGATTCATTAAAAAATCTAGGTTTTGATTTTATTTTTAAAAATGACCAACTTATTTTTGCTAATCATCATGTTCGTTTGATTACAATCCAAGATTTACTTGATGATCCCAATTCCCGTAATCTTAGAAATCATCAAATAGTTTATTCTGGTATCGAGGATATAAAACAGGATTTAAAAAATCATTTCACAATTTCTTTACTCAAAAATGATTGGACAAAAAATCTTAAAGAATTTGAATTATTCAATCAAAAATTTATAAAAGTATATGATTCGTTGAAGAAAAAGTTCTTCATGAGAAAGGTCTTAGGAAATAGTTATATTATTTTAGATGAAAAAGAAATTAGTTTCTTTTCAAACTTTTTTGATGAAAATTCTTTTTTTTCTGATAAATTTTTAAGTGTTAACAAAGCACTATCACAAGGTTGGGCATGCTGGGTAAAATTAAACGATACAAATTTAGATTGGAATTTGTATTTGCAGCCAATAGATGAACTTTCTCAAATTAAGGAGTTTTTTTCAAATAATAAATTTGTTTTTTTATCAGCATTTAGAAAAGATAATTTTTTCCAAATGTATTTTAAAAAGCACAGTTTAGAAATTGACTTAGTTATTAATTTTAAAAGTAATTTTGAAGAGAAAAAGATTGCATTATATTTACCCTCTAAACAGTTGCTTCCTAATAATCCTCTTTTTACTAATTCAATCTTAGATAAATGCAAAAAGTTAATACTTTTTAGAAAGGGTTTAACTTTAGTTTTGTCTGATGATATTGATTTAAAAACTAACCTTGCTACAGAATTAGCTTCTAAGTATGGGAAGAGGGTATTGCTAGAGACAATTCCCTCTCGTGAGAATGAAATTCTTTGCTCTAGTTTTGACTGGTGGATTATGAATTCTTATTTAATTCAAATTCCAGAACAAATTATCATTCCTTTACTTCCGATTCCGAATATGTCAGAACCTATGAATAAAATTACAGTTTCTTTTAAAAATAAGCTTTCTCAAGATTGGTTTAGAGACTTCTTTCTTCCTCAAGCTAGAATAAAACTTGAAAGATCTATTTCTCCTTTAAGAAGAAATTCAGGTAAGTTAATAATCCTAGATGGAAGAGCAAATAAAAGAAACTGGGGAAGATTACTTTTGCAAAACATTCAACCCTCCAAACAAATTAGCTATATGCTACCTTTTGATTAGGTTATGATTTTGTAAATAACTAGAGAAATATGGGAGAAGCAAAAAGACGTAAAACACTTGGTTTACCTCCAAAAAAAAATAATACTAAAACTAAAATTGATGAGTCTCCAAGATTATTTGAATGGCTTCCCTTTACAATCAATCAAAGAGATAACCTAATTAAATTAAGTATTAAGGCCAGTTGGTTTGGAATCGGAGGGTTAGTAATCCTATGGATTGTAGTGAGATTTATAGGCCCTGCTGCTGGGTGGTGGACTTTAGCTGATTCTTTATAAATCTAAGCTACTGTTTTTATATCATTAACAGCGATTGTATTAGCAGGATTGCTATTTAATGCTTTCATTGAATTAGAACTGACTTCAGTTCCTTCTGTTAATTTCTCTTTAACCATAGATTCTACTTTATTCCTGATTTCTAAGTTTTGATCAAGCCAAATAATTGTATTATCTCTTCCTTGTCCAATATTTTCTCCTTCATAACTATACCAAGCACCTCTCCTTATGATGATATTAGTCTCTTCTGCTAAATCTAATAAGCATCCTGTTGTACTAATACCTTTCCCAAAGAGAATATCAAATTCTGCAATTCTAAATGGTGGTGCAACTTTGTTTTTTGCTACTTTCACTTTTGCTCTTATGCCATATTCCTCAGTACCTCTTTTAAGAGTTTGAATTCTTCTGATATCAAGTCTTACTGAGGCGTAAAATTTTAATGCATTACCTCCTGTGGTTGTTTCTGGATTGCCGTATGTAACGCCAATTTTTAGGCGTAATTGATTCAGAAATATTACCGTACATCCAGATTTGCCAATATTTCCTGTTATTTTCCTCATTGCTTGGCTCATTAGCCTTGCTTGGCTTCCAATTACGTGATCTCCCATCTCTCCTTCTATCTCGGCTCTTGGGGTTAGTGCTGCGACTGAGTCAACAACTACAAGATCTACCGCACTCGATCTTATAAGTTGGTCAACTATTTCTAGAGCCATTTCTCCAGTATCTGGCTGTGAAACTAATAAATTTTCAACATCAACACCTAAAGAGGCTGCATAAACTGGATCGAGTGCATGCTCAGCATCTACAAATGCAGCTACTCCTCCATTTTTTTGGACTTCCGCAATCGCGTGAAGCGTTAGTGTAGTTTTTCCTGAACTTTCTGGTCCGTAAACTTCTACTACTCTTCCTTTTGGATAGCCTCCTCCTAATGCTAAATCTAAGGTGAGCGCTCCAGTAGATATTGTTTCTACTTTCATTCTTGAGGCGTCACCAAGTCTCATTATTGAACCTCGTCCAAAATTTCTTTCTATTTGACCTAAGACAAGACTTAATGCCTTATCTTTTTCTTTTGATTCAGTTTTTTTCTTTTCTTCAAGACTCATTGTTTGATTTATCGGTTAAAGTTCTTGTAATTATTCTAAATTTGGAAATTTTTATTTAAACCAAACTTCATAAATACAAAATATAGTACATCTGTACTCTAGCTGATTATCTTTAAATTGCAACTAATTCTCCAAGGTTTCCCAATTTTAATAATTTGATTTCATTACTTAACTTATTTTTATCTGATTCTTTCAAATATCCCCAATCAGCTAGGAAGCATGGAATGTGAGAAGTTTCTGAATTTTGTTTAATATCGATTAGAGTTTTTTTTCTATCTTCTATAAAGCCTAAAATTTCATAAGTTTGTGTAAGTTTTTCAGCTATTTTGATTTTTGTTCCTGATTCATAACCAAAAATAAATTCTGGAAAAATATTTAATTGTTTAAGAATTTTTTCTGCAAACATTTTACCTTTAGTTGTTATAACTCCAGTTTTTATTCCTCTTTTGCTTAACTCTTTCATAAAATTTATAATTTCGAAAAAAGGTTTATGTAAATTTACCCACGATTTAAAATCTTTATCAATTTGGTACTTGCGAGACTTATCTAACATTTTTTGTATATCTTCTGCTATCCAGGAATTTTCATCTAATATCCTCTGGCAATTTTGATGATAATTATTAATGAAATCATCTTTATTATCACTTTTTAATGGATTTTCTGTTTTTATAATTTCGTGAACAATTAGAATCATTTCCCAACCATATTTAACCCAAGGCCTAATTTCTTTGAAAGAATTTGGTACTCCTTGATAAAGTTTTTGATTAATAGTGATGTTAGGTGAATTTAAATATCTTTCACAGGCCAGCAAGGAGCTATGCCAATATTCTTGCATTCCATCAACTATTACTCCATCAAAATCAAATAGAAAAATTTTTTGAGAAGACACCAATTGAATATTAGAACTGGGCCGCTAGGATTCGAACCTAGGAATGTCGAGACCAAAACCCGATGCCTTACCACTTGGCGACGGCCCATTGAATTACCATTTTAATACATGGAAAGATTTTTTTCTATCCAAAAAATACAAATTTTTTATAAACATGGCGCTAGTTTTGAAAAATAAAAATATTATTTGAATGAGCTCGATTTCCATGGCTCTAGAAATTTCTGAGCTTTTTTGATCGCCAAACCCATTCTTTCAGGATACTCATAGAGTTTTTTGTTATTTTTGTGAGCAAATTCAATAAGGGGCTGCATAATTTTTCTTGCAGCACTTCCAAATGCTATTCCATCTGGGAGATTGTTTGAATTCAACAATTCATGAGTTTTTTCATTTGTTCCTCCTGCTAATTGAATTAATCCTGGTGGAAGATCTGAACCGATTTTTTCAAACAACTTAACAGCATCTCTACTTGTTGTAGGAGCAAGATCTCCAGACATTGGCCTTCCATCTAGTTGCCAAATAAGGGGAATATCTAGCTCATTCAGAATTTCATATCTTTCCCAAAGAGCTTTCAAAAGATCTTCGGGCTCTTGGGCTTTTTTGAAAGATTGATTTAATCCACAACTAATAGATATCTTGTCTAATTTCATTCCAGAAATTTTAAGGATACTTGCAACTTTTGTAAAAGAATCTAGGCGATTAATTTCAGTATGAATTTCTACTGCATTAGGCCTTATTTTTTGAAGTGTTGATGCTAAATCATTTTTTGACAAATTATATTCATATTCACTAATTAGATTTAGAGGACAACTATTTAAACATCTTCCACATCCATAACATTTACTCTTTTTGATCCCAGATTTATCAATTGCAAAGGTGGGGCATACTTTTTCGCATGGTCTTGGACAACTAGGGGGACATTCTAAAGGATCAAATTTTGCTTTTCGAAAGTGGATATCATTACCATCACTAATACTTATCATTAATCCAGGGGAGTTTTTAAAGACTTTTTTTGCCCACTCGATTCCTTTTTTTGCTGCGTGAACTATAGATTCTTCTGCTGCAACATCTATGTAGTCGACACCAGCAGCAGTATAAATTGCACATAAATCTTCTATGGCAACAATATCTTCATTACTGGCACCACAAATTAACTTAATCCATTTATCTTTTTTATTCTTGGTTTTAATCAAACAATTTAACTTTCAAATTCATCCAAAATATAATTAATTAATGGTTTCCATTCAAGTTTTCTTGAACCCCCCATTTCAACAACTATTGTTAGTTTATTATCATTAGTGCAAATCTCTATTAAGCTCTCTAATTCAGATTGAGATAATACTTGACCTTCTAATAACCAAAGTAATTTATTTTTATCATTTTCATTAAATAACTCAGAAGCTTGTGGTATTACTTGTTGAACTTCCCCAAGCGCTCCGTTTCTTCCTACACTTTGATGACCAAGGTGAGGAGGTCTAACGCCATGCAATTTGAGCAAGAAAACTTCTGGATCTCCAAGCCCTCTTGCTGAAGTTATAAAAGTTTTAAAGCCTTTAGCCCTCATTCTCCTCAAAAGACGAGTTTCATAACCACCTTCAAGAGGAGCAAATATTGCGAGACATTTTTTAGTTTTTAAATCGTTATGAAACTTTTTCCCTGAGAGAAGTAATGGCATAAAAATTTCCTTTATTTCTATTTTATTTTATTTTATGGTACTTGATGATGTACAATTGTAACTCAGTGAATTTTTAAGCTCGCAAGCTAGCCGAGCCTCTGAAAATTTCACATTTTTTAGCGTTTCGTTAAAAAACTCAGGTGGGTTTATCCCGAGAGAAACTATCTATTATTTCAGATAAGTCTCAACCTCACTAATTGTTTTTTTATTAACTTTACCTTAATAACTGAAGGGTTTAGATAATTGAAAAATTATTACGAGCTAGCCTAATTTAGTCTTATGTCTATCGGAATTTTAGGAAAGAAATTGGGCATGTCCCAACTTTTCGATGATAAAGGTAATTCGGTACCAGTTACTCTTATAGAGGCTGGTCCGTGCCGCGTCACTCAATTGAAAACAACTGCTTTGGATGGTTATACCGCCGTTCAGATAGGTTATGGCTTGTCCAAAGAGAAGCATTTAAGCAAACCTGAAAAGGGACATTTATTGAAATCAGGTGAAGAACTTTTAAAGCATTTGAAAGAATATAGGGTTGAAGAAACTTCATCTTATGAAATCGGAAAACAAATAACTGTAAAAAACTTTGAGGTTGGTCAAAAAGTTGATATCAGTGGTAAATCTATGGGTAGAGGTTTTGCAGGTTACCAGAAAAGACATGGTTTTAGCAGAGGTCCTATGAGTCATGGTTCAAAAAATCATAGAGCACCAGGATCTACAGGAGCAGGAACAACTCCGGGTAGAATTTATCCAGGGAAAAGAATGGCAGGAAGATATGGAGGAAAACAGATAACCACCAAAGGACTGTTAGTTCTCAAAATTGATGATCAGAAGAATTTGCTTGTAGTAAAGGGTTCTGTTCCAGGTAAGCCCGGCTCAATTGTCAACATTAAGCCAAATAATGTTGTAGGCAAAAAAGGAGGTGAAAAATCATGACAACACTCGAAACCCTTAAGTGGGATGGTAAAAAATCCGGCAAAGTTACTCTTGATTTAGCAGTTGCTAAAGAAACTTCTTCGGCAGACTTAATCCATAGAGCAGTCCTTAGACAGCTAGCAAATAAAAGACAAGGGACAGCATCAACTTTGACGAGATCTGAAGTGCGCGGGGGCGGTAGAAAGCCATACAAACAAAAAGGTACAGGAAGAGCTCGTCAAGGATCAATAAGGACTCCCTTAAGACCTGGTGGCGGAATTATTTTTGGACCGAAGCCACGTTCTTACAATCTTGATATGAATCGTAAGGAACGTAGATTAGCTCTTAGAACAGCTCTTATGTCCAGAGTATCTGATATGAAGGCTGTTGAAGATTTTGGATCTACTTTAAAGCAGCCTAAAACAAGTGATATCGTTAATGGCCTTGCTCGATTAGGTATACAAAAAACTGAAAAAGTTTTGGTTATTCTTGATAGCCCTTCCGATATTATAAAAAAATCCATTAATAATATTGAGAAAGTAAAATTAATCGCCGCCGATCAATTGAATGTATTTGATATTCTCAATGCCAATAAATTGGTAATAGGTCAATCAGCGATAGATAAAATTCAGGAGGTTTATGCATCATGAGTAAATTATTCGATTCTCGTTTGGCCGATGTAATACGTAAGCCAGTTATTACTGAAAAAGCTACAAATGCACTAGATCTTAACCAATATACTTTCGAAGTAGATCATAGAGCGGCTAAACCACAAATAAAGGCAGCTATTGAAGCCTTGTTCAGTGTTAAAGTCATAGGAGTTAACACTATGAATCCTCCTAGGAGAACAAGAAGAGTCGGGAAATTTTCCGGTAAACGTTCTCAGGTCAAGAAGGCAATTGTACGTCTTGCTGAAGGAGACAAAATCCAACTATTTCCAGAATCTTAAGGAGTTTTAATCATGGCAATACGTAAATTTAAACCTTATACACCTGGCACTAGGCAGAGAGTAGTTACTGACTTTAGTGAAATCACAAGTGCAAAACCTGAAAGATCACTAATAGTTTCAAAACATAGACTTAAAGGCAGGAATAATCGTGGAGTTATCACTTGTCGTCATCGTGGAGGTGGTCACAAAAGGCAATACAGATTAGTTGACTTTAGAAGAGATAAAAGAAATATCAACGCTAAAGTTGCAGCTATACACTACGATCCTCATAGAAATGCAAGGTTGGCACTTTTATTTTACGAAGATGGAGAGAAAAGATATATTATCGCTCCAGCAGGAGTAAAAGTCGGACAAAATGTCATTTCTGGAGAAAGTGTTCCAATTGAAGATGGAAATGCAATGCCGCTTTCAGTTATGCCATTAGGATCTAGTGTTCATTGTGTTGAGTTATACGCAGGTAGGGGTGCTCAAATGGTTAGATCCGCAGGAGCTAGTGCTCAAGTTATGGCAAAAGAGGGAGATTATGTTGCTTTAAAACTCCCATCTACTGAGGTAAGACTTGTAAGAAAAGAATGTTACGCAACTCTTGGTGAAGTAGGTAATTCTGAAATAAGAAATACTAGCTTAGGTAAAGCAGGAAGAAGAAGATGGCTTGGAAGAAGGCCTCAAGTAAGAGGTAGTGTAATGAACCCATGTGATCATCCACATGGAGGAGGAGAGGGAAAAGCACCAATTGGTAGAGCAGGCCCAGTTACTCCATGGGGTAAGCCAGCTCTTGGACTAAAGACACGTAAAAAGAACAAACCAAGTAATAAATTAGTTGTTCGAAGACGCCGTCGCGTTTCTAAGAGGAGTAGAGGAGGAAGAGACTCTTGATTACTTCATTTATTATTTCAATTTCTATTACATAATCATGGGACGTTCACTAAAAAAAGGACCTTTTATAGCAGATAGCCTGCTCAAGAAGGTAGAAAAACAAAATACCGATAATGACAAGTCTGTTATCAAAACTTGGTCAAGATCCTCTACGATTTTACCTTTAATGATCGGTCATACAATCGCTGTACATAATGGCAAGACTCACATTCCAGTATTTATTACTGAACAAATGATTGGTCATAAACTCGGTGAATTTGCTCCTACACGCACTTACCGAGGTCATATAAGAGATAAGAAAGGAGCAAAATCATGACAAAAACACCTGAAACAACAAAAACAGCAATTGCTCATGGGAATTATGTTCGCGGATCAGCCTCTAAAGTGAGAAGAGTTTTGGATCAGATAAGGGGTAGATCTTATAGAGATGCATTGATTATGTTGGAATTTATGCCTTACAGATCTACAGACCCCATTACTAAAGTTCTAAGATCTGCTGTTGCTAATGCGGAACATAACCTTGGAATGGATCCATCTACCCTAGTTATTTCCTCTGCATGGGCTAATAGTGGTCCAGTAATGAAAAGGTATAGACCCAGAGCTCAAGGTCGAGCTTTTTCAATTAAAAAACAGACTTGCCACATCAGTATTTCTGTTGAGTCTGCTCCTACTCAAACTAATGCGGAGGTACAAAACTAATGGGACATAAAATACATCCTTCTGGACTAAGATTAGGAATTACACAAGAGCATCGCTCTAAGTGGTTTGCTACTTCTAAAACATATCCAATACTTCTCCAAGAAGATTTTAAAATTCGCACCTTTATACAAAAAAAATATGGAGCAGCAGGAATTAGCGATGTCTTAATAGCAAGAAAAGCTGACCAACTGGAACTTGAATTAAAAACAGCAAGACCAGGAGTTATAGTTGGAAGACAAGGAAGTGGTATTGAAGAATTAAGATCTGGCATTCAAAAGACTATAGGTGATAGAACAAGGCAAGTCAGAATTAACGTTGTTGAAGTTGATCGCGTAGATGCTGATGCTTTTTTACTAGCTGAATATATTGCTCAACAACTAGAAAAAAGAGTCGCCTTTAGAAGAACTATTAGGATGGCCTTACAAAGGGCTCAAAGGGCTGGAGTTCTAGGTCTAAAAATTCAAGTAGGGGGAAGGTTGAATGGTGCTGAAATAGCTAGAACTGAATGGACTAGAGAAGGTAGAGTACCTTTACATACTTTGAGAGCTGAAATTGACTATGCAACACGTGAAGCTAATACAACTTACGGTGTTCTAGGCATTAAAGTTTGGGTTTTCAAGGGTGAAGTTCTCCCTAAAGAAGAACAAACTATCCCTGTGGGTGCGAGCCCTAAGAGGAAAGCTAGTAGAAGACCTCAGCAATTTGAGGATCGTTCAAATGAGAATTCATAGGAGGTATAAAAATGCTTAGTCCAAAACGTACTAAATTCCGTAAACAACATCGAGGCAGAATGAGGGGTGTAGCCTCAAAAGGTAATACTATTGCATTCGGTCAATTTGCTCTCCAAGCTCAAGACTGTGGCTGGGTAACAGCACGCCAGATTGAAGCAAGTAGAAGAGCTATGACCAGATATATCAAACGGGGTGGTCAAATCTGGATAAGAATATTTCCTGATAAACCCGTAACCATGAGACCTGCCGAAACCAGAATGGGTTCTGGTAAAGGTAATCCAGAGTTTTGGGTCGCAGTTGTAAAACCTGGAAGAATACTTTTTGAAATGGGTGGTGAAGATATCACTGAAGAAATTGCAAAGGAAGCTATGCGTCTGGCTCAATACAAACTTCCTGTAAAAACAAAATTTATCTCCATTGATAAAAATCCAGAAAATTCCTCCCAAGAAAATACAAAAAATATTAAAAAATCTCAAGAGGAGGTTAAACAATGAAAAACTCAGAGTCACTTAAGGAATTTAAAAAATTAAATTCTGAACAAATTACTGAAAAGATTGACCAATTACGAAAAGATCTTTTTGACTTGAGATTCAAGCAAGCTACAAGACAGCTTAATGAAACTCATAAATTTAAAATCATCAAGAAACAAGTTGCGCAATTACTCACTCTCAGTAAGAGTCAATCTGCTTCTAAACCAACTTCTGATTAATTATTAGTTATGGCACTTAAAGAAAGAATTGGTACTGTTGTCAGCGACAAAATGGATAAAACAGTTGTTGTTGCTGTTATTAACAGATATCCACATCCCACTTATAAAAAAATTGTAAGTAGAACTACACGATATAAGGCACATGATCCAGAAAATATATGTGTTTTAGGTGATCGAGTTAAAATTAGAGAAACTAGACCGCTCAGTGCTCATAAAAGATGGGCAATAGAAGAGATTCTCAATAAAACAAGTCAGGTTGAGGAGGTTAAAAAATGATTCAACAAGAAACTTATTTAACAGTTGCCGATAATAGCGGAGCAAAAAGACTCCAATGTATTAGGGTTTTAGGTTCTAATAGAAGGTATGCACATGTCGGGGATGTAATCGTAGCAACTGTAAAAGATGCTCTTCCTAACATGGGAGTTAAGAAATCAGAAGTTGTTAAAGCTGTTATCGTCAGAACTAAAGCAACATTAAGAAGAAATACTGGTAATTCAATCAGATTTGATGACAATGCGGCAGTATTGATTAATGAAGATAAGAATCCAAAAGGTACTAGAGTCTTTGGTCCTGTAGCTAGAGAGCTGCGGGATAAAAATTATACAAAGATTGTTTCTCTTGCTCCGGAGGTGATTTAAATGTTGGATTCATTAAAGCAAAAGAAAAATTTCCAGAGAATAAAAATGAGAATCAAAACTGGAGATTTGGTAAAAGTAATTAATGGGAAGGACAAAGGGAAAACTGGTGAGGTTTTAAAAACTATCCCTCTTGAAAATAGAGTAGTTGTAAAGGGAATTAACCTTAGGACCAAACATGTAAAACCAACTCAGGAAGGAGAAACTGGGAGAATACTTACAGAAGAAGCATCTTTACATGCATCAAATGTAATGTTCTTTTCAAAGGACAAAAATCTTACAAGTAAGATTGAATACTTTATTGATAAAGAGGGGGTTAAGAAAAGAAGATTGAAGAAAACTGGTGAAGTAATTGATTAATTTTTCATCAGAAACCAGATTCCAACTTTTTCTAATTTATCAATTCTGACAAAGACCAGAATTAACAAAAAATTATGGACTACCTTGCTTTTCCAAGAAAACGGAGAGGGAGGGATTCGAACCCTCGACAAAAGTTACCTCCTGTAACTCCTTAGCAGGGAGCCGCTTTCAACCACTCAGCCACCTCTCCAGTTCTTATACATTATCAATTTTTTTGCAAACATTCAAAACTTTTTATTTAATCGAAATGTCTAATCAACTTGAACTCTCGGTAATCTATTTTTAAAAGAACAAAGAATTTCCCACGGTATAGTATTAGATTTTCTTGCCCATTCAAGAGGAGAAATTGTTTTATCTCCATCAGATCCTAGTAATAACATGGTACTACCAACTTTAATTTCACTTGCACCTGTTATGTCCACCATCATTTGATCCATAGTTATGGATCCAACTTGGGGATAAAGTTTATCATTATGAATAACGTTTATCTTTCCTGAAAGATTTCTTGGTACACCATCTGCGTATCCAATACTTAATACAGCTAAATTAGTTTTTCTATGACTTACAAATTTGCCTCCATAACTTACACCAACACCTGGATCAATAGTTCTAATAAAAGCTACCTTAGCTTTCAAAAATAAAGCTGGTTTAAGTGATAAATTTTTATCTATTTTGTCAAAAGGACTGTATCCATACATAGAAAGCCCAACACGTACCATGTGATAATGAAAATCCTTGTTAATAAGCATTCCCGCAGAATTAGCCAAATGAATCTTAATTTCATTATTTCGATCAAGATTAATTTGCTTTAATAATTCATTAAACTTCAGTCTTTGTAATTGTGTAATACTTTTAGGATCTAATGCGTCAGCTTCATCTGCCGAAGATAAATGACTATATATTCCTTCTATTAAAATATTCTCAAAAGATTTTATTTTTTCAAATTGCTGAACAAATTTATTGTATTCAAATCCTAATCTTGACATTCCTGTATCAACTTTAAGATGTAAGAGAAATTTCAATCCATATTGTTTACCAATGTTATTGCAAATTAAACATTCTCTTATAGTACTGATAGTTGGCATAAGATCATTTTTAAAACATATGATAAGATCCCTTTTAGAATAAAGATTTCCTAGGATAAGTATTGGTTTTTTAACTCCAGAAGAACGAAGCTTAATACCTTCATTTAATGTGGCAACACCTAATTGAGATGCTCCACCTTTGATAGCATACTCAGATACTAATTTTGCATCATGTCCATATCCATCAGCTTTAACGACTGCCATAAAGTGACAATTTTTACTTAATTTTGATCTTAACTGTCTAACGTTTGCTTCTATTGATTTACCTTTAACTTCAATCCATGCTCTTTGTTTTAGATCTATATCTTTTTCATAATTTGGAAATTTGTCAAAATTAAATACCTGATTTGTTTGCCTGTTTTGCATTAACTTTGCACAAATATATGCGCTTATTGAAATATACAGTTAGCATGACATGTAAATTGAATTTTGGCATGGGCCAGACTCTAGTTTTAAATGCATCTTATGAACCTTTAAACATTACTTCCTGGCGAAGAGCAGTAATTTTGATGATTAAAGGTAAAGCAGAAAGCCTAGAGGAAGATAAAACATATTCAATTCATAGCGGTAAAAAGTTGCCCACAGTTATAAGACTTCGTTACTACGTCAAAGTTCCTTTTAGAGAGGTTTCTTTAACAAGAAAAAATATTCTTCTGAGAGATAATAATTCATGCCAATACTGTAACTATAGTGGTAGTGACCTATCAATAGATCATGTTTTACCGAGAAGCAGAGGTGGAACAGATAATTGGGAAAATGTTACTACAGCATGTCTCAGATGTAATGTACAAAAAGGTAATCGAACCCCTGAAGAGGCAAATATGCCCTTAAAACGTCGGCCTTATCGTCCATTAAGTAATCTAAATTTTGAAGCTACAAGACAAATTGACTCTGGCAAACATAAAGAATGGAGTAAATACGTAATAGGGGTGGCAATCAAATAAAAAAATCTTAATTTACTTCTTTATTAAAATCTTCCATCATTCTTTTTTGTTCTTGCGCTATGCATGCATTAATCACTTCTTCTAATTGACCAGCAAGAATTGGCTCAAGAGAAAAATTAGAACCTAATCTATGATCAGTTGTCCTGTTATCTTTAAAATTATAAGTTCTGATTTTTTCACTTCTATCGCCTGTTCCAACTTGAGAAAGCCTTTGTGATCTCTCTTTTGCATTGGCTTCTTTTAATTGAATCTCAAACAATTTAGCTCTTAAAATTTCCATTGCTCGTTCGCGATTTTGCAATTGTGATCTCTCTTGAGTACAAAAAACTCTTATTCCTGTAGGCTTGTGGAGAAGATCAATAGCTGTCTCTACCTTATTAACATTTTGTCCCCCTGCACCCCCTGATCTTGCTGTTCCAACCTCTAGATCTGTTGGATCAATTTTAACCTCAACAGGATCAGCCTCAGGCATAACGGCAACTGTAGCAGTAGAGGTGTGAACTCTACCTTGAGATTCAGTAGCTGGAACTCTTTGGACTCTATGAACACCAGCCTCAAATTTAAGTTGACTATATACAGAATCTCCCTTAACGGAGATAACTAACTCCTTAAATCCACCCATATCTGACTCGGAAGCACTAACAGGTTTTACAGACCATCCAATTTTTTGTCCATATCTTTCATACATTCTTGCTAAATCACCCGCCCAGATACAAGCCTCGTTACCTCCAGCACCGGCTCTGATTTCTAACATTACACTTCTTTCATCTCTTGGGTCTTTTGGCAATAAGGCGATTGTCGTTTTTTGAATCAGCTCTCTCTTAGATTCTTCCAGGGTTATTAACTCCTCATTTATCAAGGATTCCATTTCTTTATCATTTCTATTCTCTTTTAGTAGATTTTTTGAATCTTCGATTTCTTTATCAGTATCACGCAACTTATTGAAATCAATCACCAAAGGTTCCAATTTTGATCTTTCTCTTGCTATGGATTCTAATTTTTTTGGATCATTAGCTATATCAGGATCTGCAAGTTGCACTTCCAAATTTTCAAAACTTTCTGAAGCAGTTTTCAACCTTGCAATTAATGTTGAGTATTCCAATTGAAATTGTGCTTAATTTTGAAAATTCTATTTTTTAGAATCTTTTTCTTCTTTTTGATCTTTTGATGTGGCTGAGTTAGCTGAACCCATTCCATATTTTTTCATAAATCTATCAACCCTACCTTCTGTATCAAGAATCTTTTGAGTTCCGGTGAAGAAGGGATGATTTCCACTCCAAACATCAACATGTAATTCAGGCTGCGTGGAGCCAGTAGTCATTACAACTTCTCCATTACAAATAACTTTTGCATCTGGATACCATTTTGGGTGTATTTCTGATTTTGGCATAATTTAAATTCCTTTAACGTTTAGAGAATTGAGGAGCTTTTCTTGCTTTTTTAAGACCATATTTTCTTCTTTCCTTAGCTCTAGGATCTCTACTGAGATGGCCTTCTGTTTTTAGAGGTTTCCTATTGTCAGGAGATAATTCGCAAAGTGCTCGTGCTGCACCTTGCTTTATAGCATCTGCTTGACCAGTCAATCCACCACCAAAAACATTTACCAAAATATCATAAGAATTTTCAAGGCCTAATGTTTGCAAAGGTGCTTTTATTGAATTTAAGTGAAGGGGATTAAAGTTTAAGTAATCATCTCCAGCACGACCATTAATTTTTATTAATCCATTTCCTGGAGTCAAGCGAACTCTAGCTACTGAAGTTTTTCTTCTTCCAGTTCCCCAATACACAGCTTTGTTTTTTATTTGACTATTCATTTTGATAAATTAACTATTTAATAATACAGGATTCTGAGCAGCATGAGGATGATCAGCACCTTTATAAACTTTTAGTTTTTTAAATTGCTGTCTTCCTAAAGAATTATGAGGCAGCATGCCCTTAACAGCTTGCTCGATGATTCTTTCAGGAATTCTTTCTTGTAAAGACTCAAATTTTTCAATTTTCATTCCTCCTGGTCTTCCAGAATGTCTCCTGTATAATTTTTGTGATGCTTTTTTACCTGTTACCTCAACTTTCTCGGCATTTACCACAATGACAAAATCTCCAGTATCTATATGAGGTGTAAATGTTGGTTTATTCTTACCTCTCAATACAGTTGCAATTTCTGTAGCAAGTCTACCAAGCGTCTTATCTTTTGCGTCAACTAAAAACCAATTTCTTTCAATTGTTTCTAAAGATGGAGTAATTGTTTTATTCATTTACCAAATTTCTGCAAATAAATTTTAATTAGTCTTAAATTCTACCTTATTGAAGGAATATTGAACAACAGTTTTGAATGATTTACACAAAAAATTAGTTTAATTAAAACTTACTTAAGAAAAACCCTTAATTAAAAATACAGGGAAAAAATCATTATTATTAATCTTTTTAAAAACATTTTCTTCATAAACAGCATTTACAAAACATAACCCCTTAGCTGGAGCAGATTCTTTAACATCATTTTTCTTTTTATTTACCCATCTATCTGTAAAAATTTCTGGCGATATTTTGTTTTCTCCAACTAAAACTAGTTGACCAATAATTAAGCGGACCATTCCATATAGAAAACCAGTAGCTTTAATATCAACAAAAATTAAATCTTCTACTCTTTTAATATCTATATTTTTTATTTTTGTAATTGAGTTTGTTCTATTACTACCACTTTTCTGAAAAGCAAAAAAATCATGTTTTCCTACCATTGACTTGGATGCATTTAACATTAAAACTTCATCTAATACTTTTTGATATCTATGCCATGACCAATTATTGATGAACAAATTAGGGAATTTACTGTTATTGATGACATATCGATAATGTCTATACTTTGCTGAATAGCATGCATGCCAATTATCTTCAACCTCAACTGATTCCAAGATCCTAATTGTTGAGGGTAAAATACTATTTAAGACATCAGAATAACTATTTCCTGGGATAACACAATCAACATCAAAGTGTACTACTTGACCTGATGCATGAACCCCAGCATCAGTCCTTCCTGCTGCAAAAGTCTTTACTTTGTTATTTGTAATCTTTAAGAGAGCTCTGTCTAAAATTTCTTGAACAGTGATTGCATTTTTTTGTTTTTGCCAACCTGAATAATGAGATCCATCATATTGGACTAATAAAGCTACCCTATTCAAAAGTTATTTTTTAGTAAAAGCCCTTTATTATCTAACTTAAACAAGTTCGATTATGGCCATCTGAGCGTTATCACCTTTTCTAGATACCGTTCTTACTATGCGTGTATAACCACCATTTCTGTCCCCATATCTTTCCTTTGCCTTTTCAAATAATGAATGAACTAATTTTTTATCATAAATATATCCAATAGCCCTTCTCCTAGAGGCCAAACTTCCATCTTTAGCTAGTGAGATCATTCTTTCAGCTTCATTTCTTAAAGCTTTTGCCCTAGCTTTTGTTGTCGTTACCCTACCTTCCCTAATTAGTTGTGTAGTTAAACCCCTTAAAAGTGCTTTCCTCTGATCGGCAGGTTTACTTAATAATGGAATTCTAAGTTGGTGTCTCATAATCTTAAAAATTGTTAAACAGATGTTCTACTTTGAGGGATAGAAATGCCTATGCGCTCGAGAGCTTCAATAACTTCATCTGCAGATTTAGAGCCAAAGTTCTTAATTTCAAGAAGATCCTCATAGCTAAAGCCCATTAAATCCGAAACTGAGTTAACTTGCGCCCGTTTCAAACAATTATATGCTCTAACGGACAAGTTTAGTTCCTCGAGAGGAATTTGAGCTTCAGGAGATGGTTCTGGTTCCTCAGGAATTTCCTCAACCATTGTGACAGTAGCGAGGGGCTGAAAGAGTTCTATTAACTGATTTGCAGCTTCAGCAATAGCATCATCAGGACTTGTTGATCCATCAGTTACTACTTCCATTTTTAATCTTTCTCTTCCTGTTCCACCTTCTGCTACAGCAGTTTCATCAATCGTAAAATTCACTCTCTTCACCGGCATAAATACAGCATCTATTTGAAGCAAATCAATAGCAGTTGTCTCTTCACTCTTACGATCAACCGGCCTATATCCAACACCTCTTTCAACGTGTATTTCCAACTCTAAGTTATGGCCCTCCTGAATAGTCGCAATGGGTTTTTCGCCATCAACAATTTCAACTTGAGAGGAGAATTGAATGTCATTCGCCTTCACCTCCATTGGACCATTAGCCACTAACCTACCTATTTCGAGCTCAGGATTAGAACTATTTATTGAAAGTTGCTTGCAATTCAGAAGAATATCTAAAACGTCTTCTCTCACTCCAGGAATGGTAGCATATTCATGATTAATTCCTGCTATTCTTACTGCAGTAACTGCACTCCCTTCAAGTCC
>CACMTJ010000016.1 GCA_902616595.1 uncultured Prochlorococcus sp. | reverse complement strand
TTGTTATGTATTTTTTATGCAGTAAAATCAAAAAACAAATTTTCTTAGACGTTTTAATTAGATATAAATACCGATTGATTTTTGATTAGTAATTGTCAGATTAAAATAAAGCTTAATTCTCATATGAACTTTGAGGCAGGAATAAGATTTATTGTCTTTTTAGTAATTTTTGGAGTTACAAACTATTTAATGATGTTGAGAAGATATAAAAACGACATCAAAAAAAAGAAATGTTTACAACAGGAAAAAATTTCTAGGCTATACCCTAAAGGTTCAATTATTTTTTGAAATTAAAAAAGTTTTTGTAAAATCTACTCACCATTTTTTATTAGTTTTTTGCCAACCTTCATTTAACAATTTTTGCCACAATAATCTTGCTTCTTCTATAAAAATTTTTTTTCTAGTTTTCATCAATGGAGGATTTTCACCATGTATTCCCATAATAATTCCTTCTTCAATAAACATATAATCAATAGATTTATCAGAATGATCTTTATCTTTGTAGAAACGCATCACCCCTACAAAATTGGAGTCTATTAACCAGAAATCATTAGTTGAATTCAATAAACCAAAATAAAATTAAATTTATCACATGCTTTGATTTCAATCTGCGAGGAAAATATTTATTTAGTTTATTCATATTTGATATATTTTTTCTTTTTGTCTACTTTTTTTCAATTCGCCGCGTTTTTTCTTAACCTCAACTCTTTTCTTTTGTGATGCTTTAGTAGGTTGTGTGGATTTTCTTAATTTAAATGTTTTATTTAAAGCATTTTTTATGATTGAACTAAATTTCATTAAAGCTAGCTGCCTATTTAATAATTGATTTCTGTGTTCTTGAACCGCTAAACGCAAGCTATTATTTACTAATTTGTTTTTCAACTTTCTTTTAAGAATTTCTTTCTGATAATCATTTAATACTTTGGAATCTTCTAAATTAAAAATAATCTCTACTCTACTTTCAATTTTATTTACATTTTGTCCTCCAGGACCAGAGGATCTGGAAAATCGCCACTTAATTTCATTGGATGGTATTACTAATGTTTTAGTAATTTTTAAATCCATTTTTATTTCTTTTTGATTTAGATCTTTAGAATCATTTACTTAATACTTTAAAACATATCTTGAAATTTGATCGGTAAATACTGGGCGGTTATGTTAGGTAAACCGAAATTCGGTGTATTTGCCGTATCAATATCTTCGGTATTTATCCTTTCATATTTCAAAGAATTATCAGATATTGAGTTTGTACTAATTCAAAGGTCACTTATGTATTCAATGTTTGATCTTCTTTTTGAAACACCTTCATATCGCCCAGTATATGTTATTTCCGATAGTGAAATGAAGGAGTTAAAGAAAAACCAACATCAAGAAGAGCTTGATGAAATTACAAAACAAAAATTAAGACTTGAAGATGCTTTTAAAGCTCAACTAAAACATCTTGAAGAGAGAGAAAAAGAAGTAAAAAAAGAACTTAAAGTACTCTCAGCTTCAAAAGATAAATAATTTATTTTTAGAGAAATTATTTTTCCAAAGACGGTTTTTAACCGTCTTTTTTAATTCTTTTAATCTTAAGGAATCCATTAAATCCACAGATTTTAAAAATATTTTCCATAATTAAATAATGAATAACAATAAAGAAAAAATAAGAATGTTCCTACCCTTTAGCTGGGTAATTTGTGCAGCAATATCTTTTGCTTATATAAATTCACATTTAATAAATACCTAATATAGATGTCTTATCCCTCAAGAGACGAAATACTTGCATCTTCAAAAGGGTGGGTAGCATCTTTTTTAAATTTTCTTCCTGGTTTAGGATCGGGTTACTTATATCAAAGAAGATGGAAACCCTATTTTTTTACCATCACTGCTAGTACTGCATGGTTCGCTTTAGGGTTTTTTTTACAAGGAGATTCAGAACCCTCTCAAAGTGAACAAATAATTGGAATTACTGGTCTTTTTTTTATATCAATAGTTACAGTTATAGAAGCCAACTTGGCTTTCAAAAAAGCAATTAATAAAACAAAAGCTGAAAAAGAGAAAATAATTACCTCTAAAAAAAAAGGATGGTTTAAGTAATTAAATAAATTAGATCTAAAAAAATATTTAATTAGTTCTCAGTTTCTTAATTTAAATAAATTATTACCATAAATGATTTTAAAGATAATTAAAAAATTTTTTTAGTTATAAAAAAATAAAATTTCCTTTTCTTTAAGACCTTCCCATCCCGAGTCTATTAATAATTGATTCAATGTTTTTTGATCAAAATGCTTAGAACCCGTTTTGACGCATCTATTTCTCATTGATTTTTTAACACCACTCCTTTGTCTTTTATTCTCCTCATCCATAATTCTATTGTATAGATCTAACATTTTTTGAGGGATTGGAGTACCGTCAAGATCTACTCCATTTTCAATAGCAAGATCAACAGCCTGCATTCCCATTTTCTTCATATATTAAAAAAAAGCTGAAACCATAATAAAACAAAAAGTTATTAATCTAAAATTCTTTGAATAATAATTTATTGATTTTGAATTTCCTTAAGTACTCTAATAGCCTCTTTAATGTGTTCAGGACCATTCAATAAATCTCTAAAAATATGCCTAACTGTCCCTTTGCGATCAATAACGTAAGTTACCCTACCATCCATAAAACCTAATACTTTAGGAACTTTAAAAGTTTTCCTAAGAGAGTCATTTGTGTCGCAAAGTAGTGGATATTGTAATTTATTTTTATTAGCAAATGCCAAATGACTTGAGGTACTTCCATTACTTACTCCCCAAACTTGTGCACCTAATACTTTAAATAAGTCATATTTATCTCTAAATCCACAAACTTCTATAGTGCAACCAGGCGTATCATCTTTTGGATAAAAAAACAAAACTAGGGGGTTTTTTAATCCCTTATTTGATCTTTTGACTCCATTTTGATCCAGTAAAGAAAATTCTGGAATTTTATCTCCAATCTGCACAACAGTTATTATAAAATTCCATACTAGAGGTTAATATGTTTTTTTTGTGGCCGTAAAGTAAATAACTGCTATTAAGGTCAGTTTTTTTGTTTTAAAAGATACTAAAAAATTATTGAAATAAACTAGGGTGACTTTATTAATTGAATAATATGGAATTAGTAATTTATATTTCTTTATTTCTTATTCTTTTTTTGGGAGTTATTTTTAACTTAAAAATAACTAATTTTAAAAAAGTTAGAGAAATACGAAACAAAGCTAAAGATTATTCAAAAAAGAATAATTAAATATGTATTGCTAGAATTAAAATTCAATTTTTTCATTTGGGGTAAATACTGAGCAATATTTTTTTACTAGGTCCTTTGGCTGACTAGTGGAAGAATTCGTTAATTTTAATTTTAGCTTTTCTATAGCCTCATTAGCATTAATCTCCCCGAGTCGATATCTTGCACACGTATCCAATACTTTAAACATTTTTGTGGTAACGGCTTCAGCAGGATAAATTAGAAAAAAAAGGTAAAAAACAACAAGTAAGTACTTCATTTTTTTTTAAATAGCAAATATTTAGCGAATAGTTTCATTAATTTAGAAAAAAATTAATTTAGAAAAAAATTTAATAGAATGATCTATATTTGGTTGAATCTAGGGTTTGTAAAATAATAATAAAAGAAATTAAGATAAAATAAGTGATAGTAATAAATAATCTCGGTGAAAATGAGAAAATTAATTGATAAACATAAAACTCTTATAAATTGGTACCAAAAAAAATTCAAATTGAGTGATTATCAATTACTTTGGTTAGTTTTCTTTAAAGGAGTATTAATAACAATAATATTTTTCAAAATTTTTTAATATTAAAAAAGCTGTTCCAAGAATGATATTTTCACATGATTTGACTATATTTAATAGTAGATTTCCTAATTAGTTAAATAGTTATCAGTTATGAATATTTTTGGTGTAGGTTTGCCTGAAGTTACTGTAATACTTATCTTAGCTCTTTTAATTTTTGGTCCAAAAAAACTTCCAGAATTAGGAAAACAGCTTGGTAAAACTTTGAAAAGTCTTAAAAAAGCATCGAATGAATTTCAAAATGAAATCGACCAAGTTATGAACGAAGAAGATAAAGATGAATCTCCTAAATCTATAGAAAGCAACAAAACCAATGAAATTAATCAAGAAAAAATAGATTCAGAAAACAGCAAAAAATAATATCTTGGATAGGCCCATAACTCCCATAGACGAATTTGAAAGAGCATTAGATAAAGCAGCTCTTACTAAAGAAGAATATGAATTGATAGACTACATCCGCTATACAAGTGTTTTTACACAACCTAGTCTTATTAAAGATTTAAAAAGGCCATCAAAACCTCCTCTTTTGTCAGTTCTATGTCAAATTTGCAGAAAAATTGGTTCGGAGATGCCAGATCATTTCAAAAAAGTAATTGAGTGGTCAATTGAAATAAGTGATCACAATACAAAATGGGATGCTCATTTAATTTGCGCAGAAGCATTGAATATAGACAAAATTCCATTAAGTCCTATCCATGAAACAACTTTATTTGATGTTCTTGTTGTACACAAAGAATTATTTCTTGGCTTTGATTGAAATAAATTAATCATCTATAGGCACAGAATCAGTATCTATAACTTCCGAATCATCATACTTATTTATTTTATTTTCAATCCAGTTATTTATATAACTAACTAAAGGTAATGAACCTTTAAAAATAAAAATAGAGGTAGGCAAAGCGCTTAATAAACCGACTACAGGACTTTTAAAAAGTAATCTTCCGGCTTTTATGTTAAATAAAATAATAAGCGCTGAGGGAACTATAACTTTAACTACTGTTTTGAGCGCCTCAAGCCAACCGACACGATATGTCCACCATATTAAAATTATGAAAACTATATAGAGGAATAAGTAAGTCATAAAAATAGTATAATAATTATCTATTTATCTTGTTCTTGCTAAGAAAAAGATTTTATAAATTTCTTTAACATCAATTAATCAAATTCTAGTAATGAGTTTTTCTGAAATAAGAAAATTTTTAATTAAGATGCAATCTGATGAAGAATTAAAAAAGCAGGTTACGACATCCTCTACAGCAGATGATGTAGCCCTGATAGGTCAACGCTTAGGTTTTGACTTTTCAGGAGATGATCTCTTAAGATTTAATGGACAAAAAGTTGATAAAGTTACCGTAAGAAAGGTAGATCATCCAGGAGAATACCACTAAATTAAGACTTAACCCATATTGCAAGCCCTCCGCCCCTGCCGCGAGCACATAACCAATTATCTTTAGTGCTAATTCCTACAAGTGAGAAAAAAGGCATTTTTTTATCTTCTGGTTTTTTTAATTCTTTATTAAATATAGGAAAATTACTAATACTAATTTTCAATTCTTCAAAATAGAAGGCCAATAAAGGTCTAATACCTTTTAATTCTGCAATGCCTATAAAAGTAATATTTAATAAGCCGAAATTAATTGAATTTTTTATCTCGTATTTTATTTGATCATCTTTATTTTTACTTTTCAATTCGAGTCTTGCCGACAATACTTGGAGAATCGAACTGGGTATATTTTTGATTTCATCTGACTTCTTTCCCCATACACACTTAAACTTCCATATTCCTAACAATTCCTCATATACAATTCCGGTACCATTTTTTTGGGAATTTTTTTCTAATAGTTTTATCTCATTAATATCAGGAAAATGTTTCATAATAGATTTAATCTAAGAATCAAATACTAAGATAACTACATAAAAAATGTTCTTAGTTAAAAAATATCTCCAAAAAGATTTCTTTGTTTCAATATATTTTCAAAAAAATTATTTTTTGGCACACATAAGGAACAAGATCTCGTTAATATGTTTACATAAAGTAACTAAATCAATGGATTTCATCTCTAAAAGTCAAGGATACATACCTCTTAAAGCTGTCCCTTATATATTTTTCCTTGCTGTTGTTCTAAGTATTACAACTTCAACTAACACATTCGTCTAAAACGCATTAGTTTTACGAGAAGAGTAAAGTAAATATTTAATGAAAAAATATGATGTTGTAATAGTTGGTAGCGGAATAGGAGGATTATGCTGTGGTTCAATTCTAGCTCTATCAGGTAAAACAGTACTTATATGTGAAGCACATACCCAACCGGGAGGTGTTGCACACAGTTTCAAAAGAGAAGGCTACACTTTCGAATCAGGTCCTTCATTGTGGAGTGGAATAGGTAAATGGCCGACAACTAATCCCCTAGGGCAAATTCTTAAATTACTTGATGAAGAAGTTGAACTATTTCAATACAAAGGTTGGCAAGTAATTGTCCCTGAAGGCAATTTTAATCTTGATGTAGGGGAAGAACCTTTTAAACAAACAATTAAAACTTTAAGAGGTGAGAAATCAGTTAAAGAATGGGAATCATTTATTTCCGGAATAAAACCTCTTAGCCAAATAATAAATGAAATTCCTTTACTCTCATTTTCTCCCGAATCAATAAATTTCTTAGATCTAATAAATTTAGCCTCAAAATTTTTACCTAATATCAAGCAAATACCAAAAATTAATAAAGACTTTGGGAATTTAGTAAATAATCATCTAGAGGATCCTTTTCTCAGGAATTGGGTTGATTTATTGAGCTTCTTGATAAGTGGTATGTCAATGCATGATACAAATACAGCTGCGATGGCTACTTTATTTAACGAATGGTTTGAACCAAATTCATATCTTGAATACCCCAAAGGAGGTAGTGAATCTATCGTAAAAGCCTTAATTAATGGATTTAAAAAAAATGGAGGAGAATTAATTCTTTCTTCGAGAGTAAAGACAATTAACTTCAATAAAAATTTAGCCACAGGTATAACTCTTAATAATGGTTCTAGTTATAGTTGTGAATCTGTTGTCACTAATACTGATGTTTGGAATTTAAAAAAGTTAATTCCAAATGAAATTTTAAAAAAATGGAAAACAAAAGTTTTGAACCCTAATAAATGTGATTCTTTCCTTCATATACATCTAGGTTTTGATGCTGATGGTCTTGAAAATTTGCCAATACATGCGATACATGTTGATGAGTGGGAAAAAGGTATAACCGCAGAAAGAAATATAGCTGTATTTTCAATCCCATCTGTTTTAGATAAAAATATGGCCCCTAAAGGAAAACATGTTCTGCATGGATATACTCCCGCAAATGAACCTTGGGAAATTTGGGAAAACCTAAATCCAAAGGAACTAGAATATAGAAATTTGAAAGAAGAAAGATGTTCAATATTCCTTAATGCAGTGCGAAAATTCATCCCTGATATAGATGAAAGAATTGATTTAAAGATGCTAGGAACCCCAATCACTCATAAAAAATTCACCAATACCTATTGCGGTAGTTACGGCCCTGCATTATCTGCAGCAAAAGGTCTTTTCCCAGGCTGCAAAACTCCAGTGAAAAATTTATTTACTTGCGGTGCAAGTACATTTCCAGGTATTGGAATTCCTGCTGTTTCAGCAAGTGGTGCTTACGCAGCTGAAAAAATTATTGGTAAAAAAGAATTTAAAACTCTACTCAAGAAAATAAATTTATGAATCAAGTTCTTTTTTAAAACTCTACAAATAGTTAGTTAAGAAATAAGAATAAAGAAGGCAAAAACGTTCAATAATGATAATCTTTATCTGAACATAAACTTAACTTATAGCTCTTATATGTTTTTCTTATCAGTTCCTCAAGCCTGGCATTTAGTTGGCACTTGGTCAGAACAACTTCCAAGCGAGTCAAACCTTATAGGAATGGGTCAAACAGAATTAATGATGACTTTACATTCAATATTTGTTCCTCTCCTACTTGTAATTTCATATTACCTATTCTATAGACTCAATAAAAACGAATCAAAGAAAATTAAAGGATAATCGTTTAAGGTTTATTTAGCTGAACTTCTTCTAACTACTTTTCTACCTGTAGAAGTATCAACTCCGCTTGAATCTTTAGTTTGTGAATTAGTTTCAACATTATCAACATCACTCTTATCCATTTCTGCACAAACACCTACTACCATGGCAGCTTGCATTTGATCTGGCAAATCTCCAATAGTTAATAAGGCCTTTAAAACTAGTTGAAGTCGAGTTTGTCGATCAATTTCAGGTCTTAGTTTTTTTACGGTATTCCAAAGTTCTTGGGTAACTTCCTTTAAAAGTTCTCGATCTACAGCCAAATTAAAACCTTCTTGTATTTCTACTAATCTAACAAAAAATTGGATCTCGTAAAATAATATTCAATAAAAAGATTGTTAGTTAATATTTTTCTATCCAAATACGAGTTGCATTTGTTGATGCAATTCATTCTTCTCTTGCAAAAGTTTATCTTTTTCAATCTTTTTTAAAATAAAAGTTCTATAAAATTTTTTTTGAATCTTTATTGGAGTATTTTCAAACTTTATATTTTTGCTTATTAGAGAATTCCACTCTTTTGAATTAAAAGGGGCATAAGGAGAAGATGAAATCACTTTCATGTCTTAATAATACATCTGTACTAATATTAGTACATATTTACTATTACGCAACAACTGAGTCGACTTTTCTTAAATTCTAAAGTGTCTTTGAGAATAGATTGATTTTTTTTATCTAATTTATGGGAATTATAAGTTTGATATATGAATAAAAGTATCGTGCGTAACTTATTGATCCCTTTTTTTAGTGTCTTAAGACTTTTCTTGCTTAAAAACCTCTTAAAATAGTCAATTTGTTGAAATTAACATTGACAAGATATATTTAGTAATCCTTCCTATAAAAAGAATAATGAATTGATAAAAAATGCTTCTTAGTAATGCAAAAAGACTAAAAATTCAAGGAATAATTAAAAGAATTGCTCAAGATAAATCAATTACATTAGAAGAAAGGATATTTGTTGAGAAATTTGCACACCATAATTCGACAATTTCTCTTTGGCTGAAAAAAGCTAACAGCTTTAGAAGGAATGGTACAAAAAATGATGGGGGGATTGATAACCTCTTACAATCATTTGGGATAGATGGAATAGATAAAGAAAATCATTTCAACCCTAATGAAGATGATATATCGGATTGGTTTGGCGGTGCTCCTGGTTGGCTAAGGAGAAGCTAGATCCATTAATTATTCAATTTACCCAGGCTATCTTACACAAATATAAACTCATAAAAGATATAAATACCCAAAAAACCCATGGTATAAATTTAATCGGAACTAAATATTTTTTTGAAAAGGTTTTCATATTTATTTTTCTTTTAGATTATTTCTTCCTTACAGTTTTTGAAAATAGGTTTAATTGCTCTATTTATAAATTAAACAATATTCGAAACCTCAAAGATATTTAATCACTTTAAGTAGATAAACTTAATCAGCCTTTATCATCACAATTTAAGCAACTTTACTTTCAATGTTCTTTGAAAAATTTACTATTTTTGCCTCATCATGGTCTGAATCATTCCAAAATTTTATAAGTCTTTCTAATTCATCAATCCTTTTTTTGGCATTTGCAATTTTTTCAGTAGTTGTCATATAAAATTTTTATCTATCCAATTAATGCATGAAAAAAAAATATTTCAATGAAAGTAACAATTTTTGGACTATAAATATTAATTTTTGGTTAATTACTTCAATAAATTATAGCCGTCATGCGATTGAGTAATTATACTTAAAGAAATACCAAATTTATGAAGAAATTAAATTCTTTAATTTTGAATAGTACAGTAAACTTCTTAGACTTCATATACTCTGGTAGATCTTTACAAAGATTTTGGGTTTTAGAAGTTATAGCTAGATCACCTTATTTTGCATTTCTTTCAGTTCTTCATTTTAAAGAATCCCTAGGAATTAAAAATGAGAAAACAATGATTTTAATGAAAGAACATTTTTATCAAGCTATTAACGAAACTGAGCATCTTAAAGAAATGGAGAAAAGAGGAGGAGATAGGTTCTGGATTGATAGATTTTTTGCGAGACACCTTGTGCTTGTCTATTACTGGATCATGGTTTTTTATTATTTCCTCTCTCCAGCTAATGCTTATGATGTCAATATAAAAATCGAAGAACATGCATTTGAAACATATTCCAAATATTTAATAGATAATCCAAATGATCAAAAAATAAAAGAAATTGCTCAAGATGAATTAAATCATGTCCAAGAACTTAACCAAGCTTTGTCAATGCTTTCGACAGTTTAAATTAGTGATGAGAAATCTATTAGCAATATTGAGAGCATCACCGAAGAAGAAATTAATCCTATGCTAATCATTAATGAGACATAACCTTTTTTTCTAGGCAATTTATAAAAAGATATTCCAATAATTAATATCATTATTAATGAGAAAAAAATTATAATTTTTTCATTTACTAAATTGAGATGTATAACTAAATTTTTTTCATCAAAAAATTTGAGAAATTCAGATAAAACTAATTCTTCTTCTATTTTCTTAAAGTAGTCAAATAAGCTTATAAAAGCAGAACTTAATAAAGATAATGCAACCAGTGCAGTAACTGGTTTTGTTAACCTGTTAAGTGTTCTGTTAAAACTTGCCAATAAAATAAGAATTAATAAAGATGTTACTAAAGGTATTAAAGGTATAAGGGTTGTTGAATTTATGAAATTTCCCACGGAAATAATATGTATCTAACTTAAAATTTTATATTATTTCGACCCGTTATTTTATTAAATAAGATTTTTTAAAATCTAAAATGTAATTAGTACCTATTGCATTCTGTGTAAATTGATACCAAAATTAAATTAGTATTGAAAAATAAAATGTTAGCCATTTCTGAAATTATTATTGCAAGTGCTATCTTCCTAGGAATTGTATATTGGGAAGTTAAATTCCTATATACCAAAACTACTGTGGCGAAATAAATTTACTCAAAACAGGAAAATTAAAAACGTAGAAAATTTAAATAAAATTTAAGAATTTAAGTTGACAAAAAAAGCTCTAAATATGAGAGAATAAACACAAATATTAGCCCCTCTAATGAGCGAAGTCCAAATTCCAAATGCTAACTCAACTCAGCAGCAGCAGCAGCAGCAGCAGCAACAATCCTATTCAGACAGCAAAATTAATTCTGCTGAGAGCGAGAGACTTTATCTTGAGATGAAAAAAGCTTGGCTTTAAATTTAATTCGTTTTTGAGATAATATACCTATAAACTTTTTTTTAATTTTGAAGTAATCAATACTTTTTTATTTTCTATAACCTTTAAATTTTATTTAACAGCAAAGGTAATTTTTGAGAAAACTAAAGCAGTTAGAAAAAATTAACGGAAGGCTCGCAATGGGAGGGTTAATATATTTAGTTTTTACAAAATTAGTTTCCAACCGCACCGATATATTAGACCAGCTTAAATCTTATTTAATTTAAAAAATGAATTGGAAATATTATCCAGGAATATTTCTTTCAATATAAGCGTCAGTTAAAGCTAGGATTAACCCCAATAATGTTGAAAATACTGCAATTTCAGTTGATTCCATTTTATTTTTGAATTACCCCTAGTTTGCTAAATAATTCAAAGTTCAGCAACAAAACTAATAACTTACTATAGTACGTATATACTATTAGTTATTTATTGTGAGCTCAGCAACTCCTGAGTTTCTTTTCGTTAGGCCTGGTGATTATGTCGCAATTAAAAAAGAAAATTGCGAAGATACTAAGGAAAAGGATGAAAATTATTGGGTCGGTCAAGTAATCGACTGTATTGGAGGAGCTAGAAATCCAAATTCATGGACCTTGTTTCAAGTTGTCAATATTGACAATGGAGAGATCACTATAATCAACGCCGATATTGTAGAAAAAATTTTGAAACCTTCTGGAAGTTAAACTTTTAGATAATCAAACAACCTTCTTTCAGTATTACAGAAACAAAAGGGGAAATGAACGATTTAAAGGGAATCAGCCCAGTTCCAAGCAGGCAAGTCCGTATACTTGATTCATAGGGCAGGGAGGTTGAATGCCTTTATACATTCTGTAAGTTTTTGATATTTCCTCAAATCCCAAACTTGATAAAAGATAATTTGCATAAGGGTTCAGATTAGAGCAATCCAAAAAGATTTGAGCATCTAAATCACCAACTAACTCCCTTATTAATAATTCAGCAAGTGGTGGAGTATCCGCTAAAAGAGGGCCAATTCTCCAGCCTTGCTCATTATCCTCCAATACACAAGGTCTTATCCTGCCAAATCCATGGCACATCCCATTATTATCGACAATTGCACTGACATTACCATGAGAATTTTTCAACCAGTCATTTAGAAAATGTGGTCTGGGACTAGGTTCTCTTTGATTATCATAAATTAAGACTGCTTCAGAAGAAATTTTATTACCCGGGACAACTTTAAAAGAATGAAATTGATCTTTATAGAAATTTCTCAATGGCAAATCCTGAGAACCATTTAATTTCCATCGATTTGTAATAGAAGATTTTCTAAACCCCCACTTTGCGTAATCATTTAATCTATCTGGGGCAGCCTCAAGACCAATACAATCAACATTTTTCAAATATTCGAGGGCATGTTTCCATAATCTCACTCCATATCCATTATTCCGGAATTCTTTTTTAACGATAAATAAACCTATAAAACCATACGAGGAATTATATTGTATACACGCAATAGAGCCTATAGGATTATTGTCTAGACAAGCTACCCATACCCCTTGTTTATCTGTATTTCTATAAATTGATAAATCATCCATTCCAGGAGAAAATCCTTCTAACCTTGCCCAGTTTGTGACTTCTGGTATTTCATTTATAGATATCAATCTAATTGAAAAATTTTTCCCCATAGAAATATATTAACCAAGAAAAATTTGAATTTTTAAAAGCAATATTAATAAATTTGACTATTTCTCATAAATCATTCGCTTTGATTTAACTCCCTAAAAACCTTAGTTATTTACAATTTATCCTCTGATATATTTAATACTATTCAAAGGTAAAAAATGAAAATTTCTGATAAATTTCATTTAGAAGACATCTATAAATTAAAAGATACTGTTCTCACTGGTAAAACTGAAGATATAAAATGGCGATTCCATCATATCAATATAGTTTCTAAACTTTTGGATGAAAATAAAAAAGAGATAATTAAATCACTTTTTATTGATCTCGGCAAATCTGAAATTGAAGGGCTTTCAGAAATCCTTTTAGTGAAAGAAGAAATTTCACTTATAAAAAAGAAACTCAATTCTTGGATGCGACCAAAAAAGATTGATACCCCTTTTTATCTTTTTCCATCCTCCTCTAAAGTTATTTATGAACCTCTTGGGTGCGTCTTAATTCTTGGTCCTTATAATTATCCATTACTTTATATTTTAAAGCCATTGGTAAATATTTTCTCAGCAGGAAATACTGCAGTTATAAAACCATCAGAGAAATGTCCTGCGACCTCAAAACTTATTAAAAAGCTTACTTCAAAATATTTCCGTAAAGATGTCCTAATGACAGTAGAGGGTGATAATAAACAATCCATAAAATTAATTGAAAAAAATTTTGACCACATTTTTTTTACAGGAAGTACTGAAACTGGAAAATCTATAATGAAATTAGCTTCAAAAAACTTAACTCCATTAACTCTTGAGTTAAGCGGGACAAATCCTGTAATTGTTTTCAAGAATGCAAATTTAGAAGTGGCTGCAAAAAGAATTGTTTGGGGTAAATTTTTTAATTCTGGTCAATCCTGCATGGCTCCGAATCATATCTTTGTAGATAAAGAAATTGAAAATATCTTTATAGAAAAATTAAAAAAATACATAGTAAGTTTTTACGGAGACAATCCAATTATTTCCGAAAACTTATCAAAATTGGAGAAAAAACAATTTACATCAACTGTAGAAATTCTCAAACAATATGAAAAAGAAAAAAGAATTTTATTTGGGGGAACTTTTAGTAAAAAAAAGTTGAAAATATCTCCTACAATTTTGAGAACTAAATTAAATGAAACAGATATTTTGCAGAAAGAATTATTCAGTTCACTACTTCCTGTAGTTGGAATTAATGATAAAGAATCAGCTTTAAAACAGATTAGTCAAACATCAAAACCCTTAGCAATCTACTTATTTGGAGGCAATAAAAAAATCCATAATCATATTTCAAAAGTAACCAGCTCTGGAACAATTTGTATAAATGATGTAATGTTACCAGTCCTTATTCCAAATTTACCGTTTGGAGGCGTTGGGCAAAGTGGTATTGGTAAATTTCATGGAGAAGAAGGTTTTCGAAATTTTTCAAATCAAAAATCTATTACTTTTAAAGGTTTTTTATTTGATTCAAATCTGCGGTATCCCCCCTATGAAAGAGTAAAGAAATTTTTAAAGTTTATTTTTCAGTTTTAAATTACTTAAATTGTTTTCAAAAACCTAGCGATTTTAAATTTTAAGATTATCTTTAAATAAATAGTTAGTTTTATGAAATTTGCATTTTTAGTAATTGCCATATTTATTAATTTTTTTAATCACTCATTGACAAAATCAGAAGAAAAAATATTTTCATCAAAAAATAAAATTGAGAATATTGTTAGAAAAGAATCAATTACTGAAGAAAAAACTGAAATAAAAAAAATTCATATTGTTAAAAGTGGAGATACAATATCAAGTATTTCAAAATTCTATTCAATTAATAAAGATTTAATTATTAAATTGAATAACTTAAAAGATGAAAATTATATCTTTGTTGGCCAAAATCTTATTATCTCCGAATCTACTGCAAATCTCACAAAACAATCAGATTTAATTAATGATTATCATATTGTTCAAACTGGTGAAAATCTTACCGACATATCAAACAAATATAATTTAAAAGTCAAAGAATTGATAGAGATTAATAATATCAATAATCCTGATTCAATAAAAGTTGGTCAGAAGCTCACAATAACAAAAAAGGACACAATTAATTCAGAAAAATATGAAACAACTGAAAATAAAAAAAATAATGACTTAATTGAGTTAGATAAAAAAATTTATGGTCCTATAATTATCCAAAGTAAATCACATAAAGATATTAAAGGTAGAAAAGTTTTAAACGTTCTAAATCAAGAAAATAAAAAACTGATTATTTCAATAAATTGTGATAAAAATGAATTAGATGTAAGAATACCTGGCAGGAAATGGATGGGAAGTAAGCCTGCTAAAGAAGAATTCGAAAATAATTTAATAAATGATTTTTGTTAAAACTTTAATTAATATGTGTGAATAATTTGTCTAAGAATATTAATGATGAGTTATTCTACAAAAAGTTAAATTAATAGTAATGGCTATTTCAAGAGGAGATCTCGTAAGAGTAAAAAGACCAGAATCATATTGGTATAATGAAATCGGTAAAGTTGCTTCAGTTGATACCTCAGGCATTAAATATAACTGTGTAGTCAGATTCGATAAAGTAAATTACGCTGGTACAAGCGGAACTGATGGTGGAGCAAATACAAATAATTTCGCTGAAAGTGAATTAGAGAAAGCTTAAATAATTGCCTGAATTACCAGAAGTAGAGACAGTTCGCAGAGGTTTAGAGCAAAAACTTAATAACTTTATTATTAAAAAAGTAGAAGTCTGTAGGGATTCAACTGTTGCATTCCCAATCAACAAAGAAGAATTCATTAAAGGACTTCTGAACTCACTTATTTATAAATGGGATAGAAGAGGAAAATATTTAATAGCTCAATTAAAAGAAGTTCAAAATGAGAATGGCCAATTTCTTCTAGAAAATTCAAAAAATAACGGATTTCTTGTAGTTCATCTAAGAATGACTGGATATTTTAAATTTATTGAAAACTCAAGTCATCCTTGTAAACATACAAGAATAAGATTTTTCGATAAAAATAATAATGAGCTTAGGTACGTTGACGTAAGAAGTTTTGGTCAAATGTGGTGGATTAACAAAGGCCTATCGCTTAACAAAGTAATTAAAGGACTAGGATCATTAGGACCAGAACCATTTTCTAAAGACTTTGATGCAAATTATCTTAAAAAAGTTATTTCAAAAAGAACAAAATCTATAAAAGCTATCTTATTAGATCAAACAATAGTGGCAGGTATAGGTAATATTTATGCTGATGAAAGTTTATACTCTGCTGGCATCTCACCTTTTAGAGAGGCTCGAACAATAAAGAAGAATGAATTAATCAAACTTAAAGAATCAATTGTAACTGTATTAAAAAAAAGTATTGGTTCTGGGGGGACGACATTTAGCGATTTTAGGGACTTGGAAGGAGAGAATGGAAATTTTGGTTTACAGACAAATGTTTATAGGAGAACTGGAAAAGAATGTCGTAAATGTGGAAATTTAATTGAAAGACAAAAAATTACTGGAAGAAGTACCCATTGGTGTCCTAAATGCCAAAAATAAAAAAGGGCTTACTCAAGAAGAGTAAACCCTTTTAAATATTTTTACCTGGCATTGAGCTATTTTCTCAAGGGGCTACCCCCTAAATATTTTCGCCGCTGATGCGTTTCACAACCGAGTTCGAGATGGATCGGAGTGGTTCCACATCGCCATGAACACCAGGATAGTGTGAACCTTGAGAACTGCATAGAAAATTATATAAATTAAAAACAATAAATTAAGTTTATTTGGTCAAGCCCTCGGTCTATTAGTACTCCTCCGCTGCACTTGTTACCAAGCTTCCACGTAGAGCCTATCAACGGGTGTTCTTCCCGTGACCTTACTGGCTTAAGCCATGGCAATACTCATCTTGAGGTGGGCTTCCCACTTAGATGCTTTCAGCGGTTATCCACTCCGCACATGGCTACCCAGCGTTTACCGTTGGCACGATAACTGGCACACCAGAGGTGCGTTCCTCCCGGTCCTCTCGTACTAGGGAGAAATCCTCTCAATATTCCTGCGCATACACCGGATATGGACCGAACTGTCTCACGACGTTCTGAACCCAGCTCGCGTACCGCTTTAATGGGCGAACAGCCCAACCCTTGGGACCGACTTCAGCCCCAGGTTGCGATGAGCCGACATCGAGGTGCCAAACCTCCCCGTCGATGTGAACTCTTGGGGGAGATCAGCCTGTTATCCCTAGAGTAACTTTTATCCGTTGAGCGACGGCCCTTCCACGCAGAACCGTCGGATCACTAAAACCGACTTTCGTCCCTGTTCGACTTGTAGGTCTCACAGTCAAGCTCCCTTCTGCTTTTGCACTCAACGACTGATTTCCAACCAGCCTGAGGGAACCTTTGTGCGCCTCCGTTACCTTTTAGGAGGCGACCGCCCCAGTCAAACTGCCCATCAGATACTGTCCGCTTCCCGGATAACGGGTAAGCGTTAGAACCCTAGCTCTAAAAGAGTGGTATCTCACCGATGACTCAATAATACCCACAAGCACTATTTCAACGTCTCCCACCTATTCTGCGCATTCAGAGCCCGAGCACAATATCAAACTACAGTAAAGCTTCATAGGGTCTTTCTGTCCGGGTGTATGTAGTCCGCATCTTCACAGACAATTCTATTTCGCCGAGCCTCTCTCCGAGACAGCGCGCAAATCGTTACACCTTTCGTGCGGGTCGGAACTTACCCGACAAGGAATTTCGCTACCTTAGGACCGTTATAGTTACGGCCGCCGTTCACCGGGGCTTCAGTCGCCAGCTTCACTAAAAGCTAACCAGCTTCCTTAACCTTCCGGCACTGGGCAGGTGTCAGCCCCCATACATCGTCTTGCGACTTAGCGGAGACCTGTGTTTTTGGTAAACAGTCGCTTGCGCCTCTTCACTGCGACCAGCTCTCGCTGGTACCCCTTCTCCCGAAGTTACGGGGCCATTTTGCCGAGTTCCTTAGAGAGAGTTATCTCGCGCCCCTCGGTATTCTCTACCACCCCACCTGTGTCGGTTTCGGGTACTGGCATTTGTGTCTTAACGAGTATAGGGCTTTTCTTGGAAGCATGACATCACCAACTTCGCTGCCGTAGCAGCTCGTACTCACGCCTTAGCTCAAGATGTTTTCTCCATCTCTCAAAGCCTCGAACGCTTGAACCAGTAACCAACATCTGGCCTGGTTAGCCTTCTCCGTCCCCCTTCTCAAAACACATCTGGTACAGGAATATTGACCTGTTATCCATCGACTACGCCTTTCGGCCTCGCCTTAGGTCCAGACTAACCCTCCGCGGACGAGCCTGCCGGAGGAACCCTTAGGGTTTCGGGGCATGGGATTCTCACCCATGTTTTCGCTACTCAAGCCGACATTCTCACTTCTATGCTGTCCACGTCCGCTTACGCTAACGCTTCACCCTACATAGAACGCTCCCCTACCATAAATAAATTTATCCGCAGCTTCGGTATAACGCTTAGCCCCGTTCATTTTCGGCGCAGGATCGCTCGACCAGTGAGCTATTACGCACTCCTTTGAGGATGGCTGCTTCTAGGCAAACCTCCTGGTTGTCTGGGCAATCCCACCTCCTTTATCACTTAGCGTTAATTTTGGGACCTTAGCTGGCGGTCTGGGCTGTTTCCCTCTTGACTATGGAGCTTATCCCCCACAGTCTGACTGCCTAGTTACACACAGGGTATTCAGAGTTCATATCGATTTGGTACCGCTTTCGCAGCCCGCACCGAAATGGTTGCTTTACCCCCCTGCTGGAGCACTAGACGCTACGCCTCAACGTATTTCGGGGAGAACCAGCTAGCTCCTGGTTCGATTGGCATTTCACCCCTAACCACAGCTCATCCGCTGAATTTTCAACTTCAGTCGGTTCGGACCTCCACTTGGTATCACCCAAGCTTCATCCTGGCCATGGTTAGATCACCAGGGTTCGGGTCTATAAACACTGACAAACGCCCTATTAAGACTCGCTTTCGCTGTGGCTCCACCATTTCCGGTTTAACCCGCCAGTGCCTATAAGTCGCCGGCTCATTCTTCAACAGGCACACGGTCACCCGATTAGTCGGGCTCCCATTGCTTGTAAGCTCACGGTTTCATGTTCTATTTCACTCCCCTCCCGGGGTTCTTTTCACCTTTCCCTCGCGGTACTGTTTCACTATCGGTCACACAGTAGTACTTAGCCTTACGAGGTGGTCCTCGCAGATTCACACGGAATTCCACGTGCTCCGTGCTACTCGGGATACAGCTAGGTCAACTTATCTTTCGATTACGGGGCTTTCACCCTCTGTGGCACGCCATTCAAACGTTTCTTCTAGATTTGTTGATCCATATTGCTGTCCCACAACCCCGATAGTCAAGACTATCGGTTTGGGCTGTTCCCCGTTCGCTCGCCGCTACTGAGGGAGTCGTTATTTACTTTCTCTTCCTCCAGCTACTAAGATGTTTCAGTTCGCTGGGTTAGCTCGCACCAACCTATATATTCAGTTGGCCGTACATGGGGTTGCCCCATTCGGAAATTCCCGGATCAAAGTGTGCTTCCAACTCCCCGAGACTTATCGCAGGTAACCACGTCCTTCATCGCCTCTGTGTGCCTAGGTATCCTCCGTGAGCCCTTTGTAGCTTGACCAATAACTTCAAAATTGAAGCATCAGCTTAATAGAATTGTTATTAATGCATTAGCACAAATAATAAATCTGCATCAATAAAGATGCTTATTGTCTTTAAAAATAATCTATGCAGTTGTCAAGGTTCTCTGAAAACAATGAAATTAATTCAATGAGTCCAGCGTCTTAATGAATTCATTAGGAAGCTAGCTTCGTTCAGAATTTGATCACCACTCAATAAATTTCCTTTCTACAGATTATGGAAGAGGTGGTAATCAGTGGAGGTAAGCGGACTCGAACCGCTGACATCCTGCTTGCAAAGCAGGCGCTCTACCAACTGAGCTATACCCCCAACATAGAGATATGGGCCATCCTGGACTTGAACCAGGGACCTCACCCTTATCAGGGGTGCGCTCTAACCACCTGAGCTAATGGCCCAGGAAAAATAATGGGTGTGACCTAGAAAAACTTAGGAAATGAAATTCTTAATAAATTAAAAATGTGAGATACCGATCGACCTAAGGTGACAAAATAATATTAAACATTTTGTTGTCTCCCTGTTAGGAGGTGATCCAGCCGCACCTTCCGGTACGGCTACCTTGTTACGACTTCACCCCAGTCATTAGCCCCACCTTCGGCGTCCTCCTCCACAAGGGTTGGAGTAACGACTTCGGGCATGGCCAACTTCCATGGTGTGACGGGCGGTGTGTACAAGGCCCGGGAACGTATTCACCGCAGTATGCTGACCTGCGATTACTAGCGATTCCTACTTCACGTAGGCGAGTTGCAGCCTACGATCTGAACTGAGCCACGGTTTATGGGATTTGCTAGCTCTCGCGAGTTTGCTGCCCTTTGTCCGTAGCATTGTAGTACGTGTGTAGCCCAGGGTGTAAGGGGCATGATGACTTGACGTCATCCACACCTTCCTCCGGTTTATCACCGGCGGTCTTTCTAGAGTGCCCAACTAAATGCTGGCAACTAAAAACGTGGGTTGCGCTCGTTGCGGGACTTAACCCAACATCTCACGACACGAGCTGACGACAGCCATGCACCACCTGTCACTGCATTCCCGAAGGCACCCTCAAATTTCTAAGAGGTTCGCAGGATGTCAAACCCTGGTAAGGTTCTTCGCGTTGCATCGAATTAAACCACATACTCCACCGCTTGTGCGGGCCCCCGTCAATTCCTTTGAGTTTCACACTTGCGTGCGTACTCCCCAGGCGGAACACTTAACGCGTTAGCTACGACACCGAAGGGGTCGATTCCCCCGACACCTAGTGTTCATCGTTTACGGCCAGGACTACAGGGGTATCTAATCCCTTTCGCTCCCCTGGCTTTCGTCCATGAGCGTCAGTAATGGCCCAGCAGAGCGCCTTCGCCACTGGTGTTCTTCCCGATATCTACGCATTTCACCGCTACACCGGGAATTCCCTCTGCCCCTACCATACTCAAGCCTTTCAGTTTCCACTGCCATGATGGAGTTAAGCTCCACGCTTTAACAGCAGACTTGAAAAGCCGCCTGCGGACGCTTTACGCCCAATAATTCCGGATAACGCTTGCCACTCCCGTATTACCGCGGCTGCTGGCACGGAATTAGCCGTGGCTTATTCCTCAAGTACCGTCATATCTTCTTCCTTGAGAAAAGAGGTTTACAGCCCAGAGGCCTTCGTCCCTCACGCGGCGTTGCTCCGTCAGGCTTTCGCCCATTGCGGAAAATTCCCCACTGCTGCCTCCCGTAGGAGTCTGGGCCGTGTCTCAGTCCCAGTGTGGCTGATCATCCTCTCAGACCAGCTACTGATCGAAGCCTTGGTGAGCCATTACCTCACCAACAAGCTAATCAGACGCGAGCTCATCCTCAGGCGAAATTCATTTCACCAGTAGGCATATGGGGTATTAGCGGTCGTTTCCAACCGTTATCCCCCTCCTGAGGGCAGATTCTCACGCGTTACTCACCCGTCCGCCACTAACCCGAAGGTTCGTTCGACTTGCATGTGTTAAGCACGCCGCCAGCGTTCATCCTGAGCCAGGATCAAACTCTCCGTTGTGTTCAAATCCTTTTGTAGATAAATCTACTCAAATTGAATTGCTTTATCCAAATAAAAAATTCAGTTTTTGTATTTAGCTTCAGCCTCCTTATAGTTTAAGGATTACATTGAGTGCACATTAAAATATTTCTAAAGTGACTTTCCAAGATCTCAGATCCGTTTACATCAAAGCAAAAGTTAGCAATTGATGACATTTTTATATATTCTTGACGGGACCTCACACCTTTATTGCATGTACATCTTGAAATAACTAATAAAGAAATTAGTCTTCTTGACGCAATAAAAGCATCAGTTCCTAAGTTTTTAAATTTTCTAGGTGCAGAGTTAAACAACAAATGAATAACTCATTTTGAAGGGAAATCCCTTCTTCTGGCTGAAAATAATGATCTAAATCAAATCTACAGATAATTCATTCACCTACCAAAAATCAGATTTGTGGTAATTGCTTGAATAATGCAGAAAGAATATTTCTGCCCAGAAGAAAATACTAAACCATCCAACTGTAATTGTGCAACCTTTTATACAAAAATTTTTTATTAATTAATTTTTTATTTGTTCAAAGTCTCTTTAAACAACTAGGCTTAAATAAAGGGATATAAATGAAATGGCAGAAAGATTTAGTCAAAAAAATTTAAGAGTAAGACCAAGTTCCGATGAGGAAAAAATTGTAACAAATGCAAAAAAACACTTCGAAAAGACTTTGGTTGAAATATCAGGCGAGCTAGTTGGAAGCGTTGCTGCCCTAGAACACCCAACAAAAAACAAAAAATTAAATTACGGAGAAATATTTTTAAGAGACAATGTACCTGTAATGATTTACCTCATTACACAAAAACGCTACGAAATTGTCAAAAAGTTTCTAAGTGTATGTCTTGAGTTACAAAGCGCAAATTACCAAACGCGTGGCGTATTTCCTACAAGTTTTGTTGAAGAGGATGGAAAGCTCATTGGAGACTATGGTCAGAGGTCAATAGGGAGGATTACTTCAGCAGATGCAAGTTTATGGTGGCCCATTTTATGTTGGTATTATGTCAATAAAAGCGGTGATTATGCATTCGGAAAAAGTCAAAGCGTTCAAAGAGGTATTCAACTTCTACTAGATCTAGTTCTACATCCAACATTTGAGGGTACCCCAGTACTTTTTGTTCCAGATTGCGCATTTATGATTGATAGACCTATGGATGTATGGGGAGCACCTCTAGAAGTTGAAGTTTTACTTCATGGATGTCTAAAAAGTTGTATAAACCTAATGGAATTAAGTAGAGCAGATCATGTTAGTAGACTTTTAGACCAAAGGCTTATTCTCACAAATCAATGGGTTAAGGATTTAGGAAGTTTTCTTTTGAAACATTATTGGGTTACAAGCAAAACAATGCAGATTTTAAGAAGAAGACCAACTGAGCAGTATGGAGATGATCAACACTTCAATGAATTTAACGTTCAACCTCAAGTAGTTCCTTCATGGTTACAAGATTGGTTAGAGAATAGAGGTGGTTACTTAATAGGAAATATTAGGACAGGAAGGCCAGACTTTAGATTTTACAGTTTAGGTAATTCTTTAGCATGTATATTCGGAGTACTGCCTCCTGAAGAACAAAGAGCTCTATTTAGATTAGTTTTACATAACAGACAGCATTTAATGGCTCAGATGCCTATGAGAATTTGTCATCCTCATATGGATGTCGAAGAATGGCAAAATAAAACTGGGTCGGATCCAAAGAATTGGCCTTGGAGCTACCACAACGGTGGTCATTGGCCAAGTTTACTTTGGTTTTTTGGTGCAGCTGTTCTATTGCATCAAAATAATTACGGTTCTGATGATGTGATTCTCATGGAAGAAATGAAATCTTTAATAGAAGAATCGTATTGGTGTCAACTTAATCAATTACCTAAGCAAGAATGGGCAGAATATTTTGATGGCCCTACAGGAACCTGGGTTGGACAACAATCAAGAACGTATCAAACTTGGACAATTGTTGGATTTTTGTTAATGAATCATTTTCTGAGAAATGAGTTTAACGATCTAGATATGTTTAAAATTTAAGCCTAAAATAATCCTAGAGTTAGTGATTTATCAATTGGCAAACAGGCCCCAATACCGAGATATATTGTTAAAAAAGTTCCAAACAAGAAAACAGACATTGATATTGGTCTCCTAAATGGATTTGAAAATTTATTAACATTTTCAATAAAGGGTAAAACCATTAGTCCAATTGGAATCAAAGTTTGAAGTGCGATACCCAAAAGTTTATTCGGAACTACCCTAAGTATTTGAAAAACTGGGTATAGATACCATTCGGGGAGAATTTCTAGGGGGGTAGCGAATGGATTTGCCTTGTCTCCAAGCATTGCAGGATCAAGAACTGCCAGTCCTACTACACAAGCTATAGTACCTAAAATAACTACTGGAAATATATATAGTAAATCATTAGGCCAAGCTGGTTCACCATAATAATTATGACCCATACCTTTAGCTAGTTTTGCCCTTAATTTTGGATCAGATAAATCTGGTTTTTTTAAAGTAGACATGAGTAGGTCTTGTAATGGTTTAAGTATAAAAGTTTATAAGGGGCCTGAAATACCTTGTTTACGAATCATTAAAAAGTGCATCAACATGAAAACTGCTAATGACCATGGCAACACGAAAGTATGAAGGCTATAAAATCTTGTAAGGGTTGATTGTCCAACACTTTCACCACCTCTAAGCAGTTCGACCATAAAATCACCAATTACTGGTATTGCAGCAGGGACGCCTGAAACAATTTTCACTGCCCAATAACCAACTTGATCCCAAGGCAATGAATATCCTGTCACTCCAAAAGCTACTGTTATCACAGCCATTACAACACCTGTAACCCAAGTTAATTCTCTAGGCCTTTTGAAACCACCAGTTAGATAAACTCTAAAAACATGAAGGATTAACATCAAAACCATCATCGATGCACTCCATCTATGAACAGATCGTATTAACCATCCAAAACTTACATCAGTCATCAAATAACTTACGGAATTATAAGCTTGAGTAACAGTTGGCTTATAGTAAAAAGTCATTGCAAAACCTGTTGCAAATTGAATTAGGAAGCATACTAAGGTTATGCCTCCTAAACAATAAAAAATATTTACGTGAGGGGGTACGTACTTGGAAGTTACGTCGTCAGTTATGTCTTGGATTTCAAGCCTTTCTTGAAACCAGTCATAAACAGATGAAGAATTCGCCATCCAAAAAAAAATTAGCTTTGATATAAAGAGCTTACTTAAAATTCTTATACTTGGTGTTAACACTTAACCCAATGAATTCATCTTTTAACAAACTTTTAACATTCAAAACTGTGATCACTGCATCAATGATCATCGTTTTTTCTATTAATATTTTATTGATTGAAAGAGTGTATGCTCTCAGTGATAGCAGGCAATTAGTACTTGACGCATGGACCTTGGTAAACGAAGGTTTTTATGATCCAGACAAGTTTGATGAAATCCAATGGAAAAGAATTAGACAAAAAACATTACAGAAACAAATTGAAACAAGTGAAGAGGCTTATTCCGCAATTGAAGACATGTTAAAACCTCTAGAAGATCCATATACAAGAATTTTGCGCCCAAAAGATTATGAACTACTGAAATCAAGTAATTTTGGTAGTGAAATTAATGGTGTTGGGCTGCAATTAGGTGTAGACGATTATGACAAAAAAGTTAAAGTTATATCTACTCTTGGGGGTTCGCCAGCTGAAGAAGCTGGAATAGTAAGCGGGGACTTGATAGAGAAAGTGGACGGAATCTCATCAGAAAAATTAGGGCTTGCTAGTACTGCCTCTAAGGTGAATCAGGGACAAAAGTTTTAGTTGAAATATCTTCTGAATCAGGAGAAATTAGGGAATTTGATTTAGAGAGGAGATCAGTAGACCTCAGACCAGTTAGAACAAAAAGATTAAGAGACGATTCTCACACAATAGGATATTTAAGGATAACTCAATTTAGCGAAAGCGTACCCAAAAAAGTTGAAGAGGCACTTCAAGAGTTAAAAGATAAAGAGGTTGAGGGCTTGATCTTGGATCTTAGAAATAATTCAGGGGGGCTAGTAAGCTCAGGTATAGCTGTGGCAGACTCATTATTGAGTGAGAAACCTGTAGTCGAGACAAAAGATAGAAACGGAATTAAAGATGCAATTATTTCTCAAAAAGAGACATCTTTTGATGGACCGATGGTGACTTTAGTAAATAAAGGCACTGCAAGTGCCAGTGAAATACTTGCTGGTTCTTTACAAGATAATGAGAGATCAATTCTTATGGGAGAACAAACTTATGGGAAAGGTTTAATTCAATCTCTTAAAAGTTTGGGAGAAGATAGTGGTATTGCTATAACAGTTGCTAGTTACTTAACCCCCA
>CACMTJ010000015.1 GCA_902616595.1 uncultured Prochlorococcus sp. | reverse complement strand
ATGGTTCAGGAGGGATTAAAAAATATTGCTTCTGGTGCCAACCCTATGGAGTTAAAAAAAGGTATGGAGGCAGGCCTATCTTTTGTCTTAGAAAAATTAAGTTCCAAAAGTATTTCATTAAGTGGTTCTGATATCCAAAAAGTTGCAACAGTTAGTGCTGGAGGTGATGAAGAAATTGGATCTATAATTTCTAAAGCAATGGATATTGTTACTTCAGATGGTGTAATAACTGTTGAAGAATCTCAATCATTAGAAACAGAATTAGATATAACTGAAGGAATGTCTTTTGATAGAGGTTATAGCTCTCCATATTTCGTAACAGACCAAGAAAGACAAGTTTGTGAACTTGAAAACCCTAAAATATTAATAACTGATCAAAAAATCTCAACTTTAGTTGATCTTGTTCCGATACTTGAAGAAATTCAAAAGGCAGGCTCACCTTTTCTAATTCTTGCTGAAGATATTGAAGGAGAGGCTTTAACCACTCTGGTTTTGAATAAGAATAGTGGAGTTTTAAATGTAGCTTCCGTAAGAGCTCCGTTATTTGGTGAGAGAAGAAAAGCTGCCCTTGAAGATATTGCAATTCTTACAGGGGCTAAGTTAATTAGCGAAGATAAATCGATGACACTTGATAAAGTATCGATTAATGATTTAGGCAAAGCAAAAAAAATAACTATCACAAAGGATAAAACTACAATTGTTGCCTTCGAAGACACTAAAGATTTAGTTAAAGCGCGAGTAGAGAAATTAAAGCGGGAAGTTAATATTACTGAATCTGAGTATGATCAGGATAAAATCAATGAAAGGATAGCCAAACTAGCTGGAGGAGTAGCTCTTATCAAAGTAGGAGCTGCTACAGAAACAGAGATGAAGTATAAAAAGTTGAGAATCGAAGATTCCCTTAATGCTACGAAAGCTGCTATTCAAGAGGGTGTTGTTTCTGGAGGAGGACAAACTTTAATTGAAATATCAGATGACCTTTTAAATTTAAGTGAAACATCTTCAGATGATTTAAGAACAGGGATAAATATAGTCAAAGAGGCCCTGTTGGAACCTACTAAACAAATAGCAAAAAATGCAGGTTTTAATGGTGATGTAGTTGTCGCTGAAATTAAAAGACTTAATAAAGGCTTTAATGCTAATTCAGGAGAATATGAGGATTTAAAAGATTCAGGAATATTAGATCCAACCAAAGTAATAAGATTAGCTCTTCAAGATTCTGTATCTATTGCAGCTATGCTCCTCACAACAGAAGTTGCGATGGCTGACATTCCAGAGCCTGAAGCCGCAGCTCCAGGAGGACCAGGCGGAGATCCAATGGGAGGCATGGGAGGCATGGGCATGCCAGGTATGGGTGGAATGGGTATGCCAGGAATGGGTGGAATGGGTATGCCTGGTATGGGAGGAATGGGCATGCCTGGCATGGGCGGCATGGGTATGCCAGGTATGATGTAAAAAGCTAACTAGCTTTTTTATCTTTATTAATCCACTTTCTTAAATTCTTAATATTAGGAAGTGGTAATTTCTGTTTATCAGAAAGTTTTTTAATATTATTAGGATTATGATCTTTGCTAAATATTCCATTACTGATTGGAGTTCCTTGACAATTTGATTCACATTTTTTTTCTTCTAAATTTTCAAAAGTTTTTGATAATTTAAGTTTAATTTGTTCTTGATTTTCTTCTTCATCTACTTCATCAATTAAAGATATCTGTTCTTGATTTTCTTTATACTGATTTTCCATTAGTAATGGACTATGGATTAATAAATCATTTAAAGAATCAAAGCCAAATCTGTGGACCCACTTAACAACAATATTTTCCTTAAGCAATAAATTATTTTCTAAAGAGGCCTTCTTAAAAACTTCTATTAGATGATTTTTTAAAAGCATAAATTTTTTAATTTAACTTTCTGTTTAACAGAGGCCTAATGATAATCAAGGAAAAAACTGTTAAAGAAAATAAAATTGAGATACAACTCTTACAAGTTAAATCACCATATGGGGCATGTAAAGCCACTAATTCTAAATCCATAGTTTGTGTATAGGCAGTCCTAATAGGTTCAATAGCAAAAGTTAATGGATTTAATGAGGCTAACCATCCTAACCAATTTGGCATAAAAGAGATTGGAGCTAAAGCAGTACTCGCAAATAAAAGAGGCAAATTTATTACGAATATAAGAGCGATTAATTCAATATGTCCCGGCAAAACAAAAGCTAAACATAAACTTATTGAAGTCACGAAAAGAACTAGTAAAATTAGTGTTGTAAATACAATTCCTAAACCATATAAATTGGGCCATCCATAACCCAAAATGTATGAAACAATCATTATTACAATACTCTGAACAAAGCTCAAGATTGTTATGTAAAAAAAAGAAGATAAAACTATGGATAATCTACTGGTTAAAGGGGCCACAAGTAATCTATTAAGAAATCCAAACTCTCTATCAAACATTAAAGGAAGACCAGAGTTTAGTGCTCCGCTAAAAGCCGTAAAAACAATAAGTCCTGCTCCTAAAAAATTCCCATAAGAATCAACTCCTGGTAAAAAACCTTCAGGAGCTTTAGAGAATAATGCCCCAAATAAAAAAAGCCAAATTATTGGTTGTAATATTCCTGCTAAAAGAGTTGATGGTCTTCTTTTTAATTGAATAAATAATCTTTTTGTTAAGGCAAATGTTTCTTGATATAAAAAAAATAAATTGTACTGTTGTAATTCCATAATTAGCAGTAATTAGTATTAATTATAGTTAGTTAACCAGAAGTTTTTTTATCGCATTGATTGCTTTGATTCTTTTTTTAGGTCTCTTTTCCCTGCCATAGAAATTTCAGCATCCAATAATGTTTTCCCGGTTGCCTGAAGATATACATCATCCAAGCTTGGCTGACTTTGGGTAAGAGAAAAAATTTCAAACTTTGAGAAGGCCAATTCCACTTTGAGCTTCGTAAGTAAATCTTTTTCCTTATCTGCTACAAAATTTATCGAGAAGCCTTGAGCTTCATTTATGATAACCTGACTAATTCCATCAATTGAAGATAAAATTTGGCATATATTTTTTGCTTCTTCCTTATTACTAAATTCTCTTACTTTCAAAGTTACTCTATCTCCTCCTAATTTATTTTTCAGTTCTGTAGGAGCCCCTTGTGCTATAACTCTTCCATCATCAATTATCACTAATTTGTCTGCCAATTTATCTATTTCATCAAGATAGTGACTGCTTAAAATAATAGTCATTCCATTATTTCTCAAATCTTTCAAAAGTTGCCATATGATATTTCTACTTTCAATATCTAAACCGACTGTAGGTTCATCCAATATTAATACTTGTGGCAAATGTAAAAGTCCAGCTGCAAGATCTATTCTTCTTTTCATTCCCCCTGAATAAGTTCCGCACTTACGATCAATCCAATCATTCATTTCTAATTGATCTATTAATTTCTTTATCCTTTCAAATTTTTTGTTTTTGTTGATGTGATATAAATCTGATTGAAAATCCAAAAGCTCTCGTCCAGTTAATATTTTATCAAGTGCAATATCCTGGGCAACATAACCAATTAATTCTCTAATTTTCCTTGAATTTTTTATCAGATTAATATTATTTATTAAAACTTCTCCACTATCAGGCTCTATTAAAGTAGCGAGTATTTTTATAAGTGTTGATTTGCCAGCACCATTTGGACCTAGTATTCCGAATAATGTTCCAGCTTCAATTTCCATTGATAAATTTTTTAAAGCCTTGATTTCGGAATAAGATTTTGAGAGCCCTTTAACTTTTATATAATTCATCAAACTTACTATCTCTTAAAAAACATCTTACATCTAATTTAATTTATAAGCAGGGATACAATAGATGCAAATATTTGCTTAGATTGCTGCTCAAATTCAACGGATAGTTGGGTTCTGGAGATTAATAACAAAAGACAAATGCCAAACATATAGAGAATAGACCACCTAAAAAGAGACTTTGCTCTTGAAAGATCATCAGGAGATTTCTTTAATTCATTTATTAATTGCAAAAGTCTTCCATTAAATGGCAATAACATAATTCCGTATAAGAGACCCCCTTCAGGTAAAGCGAAGACTCCCATAATACTCATTAAAACTGTTGCCCATCCGTAACGAGAAATCGCTTTAGCAGTAAAAACAGATCCCTTAACAGAGGGGAGCATAGGAATGCCAACAGATGCGTAATCATCCTTCAACAAAATTGCAAGAGCCCAAAAATGAGCTGGAGTCCATAACATTACTAAACCAAACAACCACCAACCACTTAAGCCTACATGCCCTGTGGCAGCAGATGCACCAACTAGAGGTGGTATCGCGCCAGCAACTCCTCCGAAAACAATATTTTTTGTTGTACGGGGCTTCAAAATAACTGTATATAAAATTACATAGCTAAATAAACCAAGAAGAGTTAATCCCGCAGCCAAATAATTCACACCACTTACTAAAAGCATCGAAGCTGCCAGAGTACATGATACGGCAGCTAAAAATACAGTCTCAGATGACAATTTTCCTGATGGCAAGGCTCTTTTGCTAGTTCTTGTCATCCTCTTATCTAATTCCATTTCCCACAAGCAATTAAGAGCTCCTGCTGCTGCTGCTGCCAAAGCGCCGCCTCCTAAAGTACAGATAAGCTTCGGTGAAGACAAAGGCCATTCCTCTGTTAAAGCCATTCCTCCTAAAGTTGTTGCCAGTAAAAGTGGGATTAATCTAGGTTTTGCCACTTCAAGCCAAGGTGGCAAAGTTAATCTTTTTCTTGAAGGTACAACTTCATCCCTAATTGAAGATTTATAGTTCAAGTTTTCTAAGTTACTACTGTTCATGAATTGACGCCAACCATTTGGGAATTAAGACAGTGGCTGAGACCTTTTTTGTTAAAAGGATTTCTAAAAATTAATGTAGTTAATATCGCAATAAATAAAGAGGCGTTAAGTTGATGACCGATAATAAAAATAGGTTCATTTAAATTTGTTTTAAGACTTAAAACACCCAAAGCAATTTGGGAAAATAAGAGGAAAATAAGTGCTGAGAGATATTTCCAATTTTCATTAAACAAATCTCTCTTATAAATTGCAGTAGCAATTATTAATAGAATTGAAAAAGCAATTGGAAAAGCAAATAATTTATGAGAATTTAAAATTAGACATTGTTTATTAAAAGATAAGCAAATATGTGCTGACCAAGTTGATGAAAGCCTTACTCCAATAAAAGATTGAATCAGGGTAAGTAAAAGAGGAACAAACAATAATAATCTCCACCAAATTAAGGGCTCTTCTATGTCGTCATTTTCTAAATTTTGATTTATTGAAATTGTTGTGATGAGAAGTAGAAAAGCTATTAAAAGATGGCCAGTAACAGTATATGAATCAAGGAGATTTATGACTGTTAAAGCTCCAAAAGATCCTTGGACAATAACGAGAAAAAGTAATAATGAATAAGTTTTAGGTAACCAATTAGGAATTTCATTTTTCCAAATAATTGAAAGAGCAAATTTAAAAAGAATTAATATTCCAACCAGAAAAGCATCTAGACGATGAAACCACTCTAGAAATACTCTTAGGTTCATATGATTAAAGGGCAAAAAAGATCCATAACACAATGGCCAATCTGGACAGGCAAGTCCCGCCTCCATGACTCTCGTAGCACCTCCAATTACGATTAGTGCGATAAGTGCGAGTACACTATGACTGCCCAACCTTTTAAAAACTGTCAGATATTTTGATTTATATAATTGGTTATTAATCAAATGGATAAAACCTATTATTTTGCATAATAAATTAGATTCAAAAACCAAACATTAATTAAAAATTAATATGTTTAATTTAAAAAATAATTTACTAATTTAATCTTTTTTCCCTGACAATTAACTCTAAAAAGTTATTAATAATACGCCTTTTATTTCATAAATCTTAAGAAGTTGTGAATTTAAATGTTTTTCTTTTAACAAAGGATGCAGGATTAAAAAAATTGAATATCTTGAGGATATAAATCCAATTTTTTAAGGGATCAATTGTTAAATAAAAACATTTATTTAATACTAATTATTTCGCTCGTTTTTGCTATATCTTTTTGGATTGGTTTTAATGTAAATTTGCTCCCAGCGGAAGCAAGTATTAATGCACCAATTTACGATGAACTTTTTAAAATTCTTTTCATTATTGGATTGATTATTTTTATAGGAATGACAATAGCAGTTATTTATAGCTTATTTAAATTTAGGAAAAGAAGTGATCAGATAGGCGATGGTATAGCTTTAGAGGGAAATTTAAGCTTAGAAATTGTATGGACAATTATCCCTTCGATAATTGTTTTATTAATAGGTCTCTATAGCTACAACATCTACGATCGAATGGGAGGGATGAAAGAACTAAATCATAACCATGAAATGATGAGTTCTAATACTGAAAAAATATGGGCTGGAATAAGTCAAACTTCTGATAATGAAATAGCAATAAATAATTTATCAATTGAAGTTTCAGCTATGCAATTTGCATTTCTATTCAATTATCCCAAGGGCAATTTCATATCAGGAGAACTACACGTTCCTGTTGATCAAAAAGTATCTATGAAAATGGAATCCAAAGATGTCATTCATGCTTTTTGGGTACCAGAGTTCAGAATTAAGCAGGATATTATACCTGGACAACCGACTATCCTAAATTTCACTCCTACAAAAGTAGGAAAATATCCAATAATTTGTGCAGAATTATGTGGCCCATATCATGGAGGAATGAGAGCCTCGATAATTGTTGAAGAAGAATCTGATTACAACGAATGGTTTAACAAAAATAAAAAACCAGAGGTAAATTTATGACAATATCAATTGATCCACAAAAAACTAATAATGAAAGTCTTCAACCCAAAGGCTGGCTTAGATATTTTAGTTTTAGCCTTGATCATAAAGTAATTGGGATTCAATACTTGGTTTGCGGTTTTCTCTTCTATTTAATAGGAGGAACCCTAGCTAGCGCTATAAGAATTGAACTGGCCAGTCCAATGTCTGATTTTATGCCAAGAGATGTTTATAACCAAGTTTTAACTTTACACGGAACAATAATGATATTCCTTTGGATAGTTCCTGTAGTTAACGGTGCTTTTGGAAATTATTTAATTCCATTTTATGTAGGTGCGAGAGATATGGCATTCCCAAGACTAAATGCAGTAGCTTTTTGGTTAATTCCTCCTTCAGGTTTGATGCTGGTAGCAAGCTATTTTGTTGATGGTGCTGCTCAAGCTGGATGGACTGCTTATCCACCTTTGAGCATAACTACTCCTCAATCAGGACAAATCATTTGGATTCTGAGCGTTCTATTACTTGGAGGCAGTTCTATATTTGGTGGAATCAACTTTATCGCGACCATTATCAAATTAAGAAGGCCAGGATTAAAACTTATGCAATTGCCAATGTATTGTTGGGCAATGCTTGGAACAAGTCTATTAGTTGTTTTGTCAACTCCTGTATTAGCTGGCACTTTAATTCTACTTAGCTTCGATATCATTGCTAATACAGGTTTTTTCAATCCTGTCTTGGGTGGTAATGTCGTAGTTTATCAGCATTTATTTTGGTTTTATTCTCATCCAGCTGTATACATTATGGTCCTTCCTGCCTTTGGTTTAGTTAGTGAAATACTTCCTGTACATGCTAGAAAACCACTTTTTGGATATACAACAATGGTTTTTTCAATAATGGGGATAGTAGTTTTAGGTTTAGTTGTTTGGGCTCATCACATGTTTACGAGTGGAACGCCCCCTTGGATGAGATTATTCTTTACTATTGCCACGGCATTCATTGCTGTTCCAACTGGTATAAAATTTTTCAATTGGGTTGCAACATTATGGGGAGGTAAAATTTCCATCAATAGTGCGATGTTATTCTCTTGCGGATTTATTATAAATTTTGTTTTTGGAGGTATCACAGGAGTTGCTTTGGCACAGGTGCCTTTCGATATTCACGTACATGATACCTATTTCGTTGTAGCCCATTTTCATTACATAGTTTATGGAGGGACTGTTTTTATTATTTTCTCTTCAATTTATCATTGGTTCCCAAAAGTAACTGGGAAAATGCTCAATGAAAAATTAGGAATTTTACATTTTATCATTACCTTTATTGGATTTAATTTGTGCTTTGCCCCTCAACATTGGCTTGGTTTAAATGGAATGCCAAGAAGAGTTGCAGAATATGATCCTCAATTCCAGTTCGTTAATCAAATTAGTAGCCTTGGGGCTCTTTTGATGGCTATAAGTACAATTCCCTTTTTAATTAATGTCTTCCTTAGTGTGAGGAATGGAAAAGATGCTGGAGACAACCCTTGGAATGCTCTTACACCTGAATGGTTAACATCTTCTCCACCTCCAGTTGAAAATTGGGAAGGAGAAGCTCCATTAGTAGAAGAACCATATGGTTATGGTAAAGAAATTTCTGAACTAAAATAAAAACATATGACAACTCTAGATAGCTCAAAAGAAATTCAAAATAATAATTCTGAAGCCACTGAAACACATGAAGACTTCAGAATGTTTGGTCTTATAACTTTCCTAATTGCGGACGGAATGACTTTTGCTGGATTCTTTGCTGCTTATTTAACTTATAAAGCAGTAAATCCATTGCCAGATGGTGCTATTTATGAATTAGAACTACCAATACCTACTCTCAATACAATTTTGTTACTTGTTAGTAGTGCAACTTTCCATAAAGCAGGCAAAGCACTTTTAAAAGATAAAAACTCAGATTCCCAAAAATGGTTATTTTTTACTGCTTTTCTTGGAATTATATTTTTAATATGTCAATTATTTGAATATTTTCATTTACCTTTTGGATTAACCGATAATTTATTTGCAAGTACTTTTTATGCTCTTACTGGTTTTCATGGATTACATGTCACTTTAGGGACTTTAATGATTTTAATTATTGCTTGGCAATCGAGAATCAATGGCGGAAGATTAACTAGTCAAAATATGTTTCCATTGGAAGCTGTTGAATTGTACTGGCATTTTGTAGATGGAATATGGGTTGTTTTATTTATCATTTTGTATCTTTTATAAAAACTAAATTTTAAAAGATTAAATATATTTTTTATTAATTTATATTGCCACAATTCTCCTTTTTAGTAAGAATATATAGTTAGAAATTTGTCAGATAATGCTAGAAGGAAAAGAACTTCTTGAAAAAGCAAAATTATTAAGTAAAAAATCTGAAGATGAGATAGCAAAAGGTTGTGGTTACATAGGTCCTAGCGGAAGAATCCTAAGAAAAAGTTTTTACAGGGCGCTTATCGAAGCTAAGGGCTACAAAATAGGAAATGGTCGTCAGTGGAAAAATGGTAATAGAGCTTCAAGAGGCAGACAGACAGAATTCAAAACTAAAGTTCATGGCAATGGGAACCTATTAATTGGTCATGCATACACCAAAAAATTAGGTCTAGAACCTGGTCAGGAATTTAAAATCGATCTTAAAAAAGAGTCAAAAACAATTTATCTGATTCCATTAAATTAAAAAATATATTTACCAACCGTTTTCTTTAAGCCACTCGGGAGAAATCTTTTTTGAAGATAAATCTTCATTACTATTTTTATTAAATAAAAGTAATTTCTCTACATATTTAATTAGTGCATCTGCCTCAAGGTTTACGCTGTCTCCGATATTTAATTTATTCAGATTTGTGTTATGCCAAGTATGAGGGATTATCGCAATAGTAAATATTTCTCCTTCCCTCTCATATTTTGCAATAGTAAGACTTATACCATTTACACAAATACTCCCTTTATTAACTACATATTTTGAAAAATTATTATTTTTCCACTTTATTGATAAGAGCCAAGATTTCTCTAATTTTTCTATATTCTCAACTGTTCCGAGGCCATCAACATGTCCGCTGACTATATGCCCTCCTAGACGATCAGACACCCTAAGAGCGGGCTCCAAATTAACAATCTGATTCAGGTTCGACTTTACTCCTAAAGTTGTTTTTTTTAATGTCTCCTCACTAACATCAAAAGTAAATTTATTTTGAAAAATCTCTTTAACTGTCAAACAAATTCCATCAACAGCTATGCTGTCACCAATTGCCATATCAAATAAATTATCTAGAATTTCAATTTCTAAAATATTTTTTTCTTGTCTTAGTTTCCCAACTGATTGAATTATTCCTGTAAACATAGTTTAAAAAATTATTTTTGCAAAATTTTGTATTTACTTTAATTTACTTTAAATCATTTTCAACTATAAATAAATTAAAGAGTAAATAAAAAGAAATTGATCATATTTAGATGATTATTAATTCACAAAAAAGATCATTTGGTAGAGGGGCGAAAGTGAGCTTATTCACTTTGGGGACAATGCGAGCAACTGAAAGTCTTGAAAAAATGTATAGCATAATAAAAAATGCATATTATGTAGGAATTAACCACATAGAAACAGCACCCTCTTATGGTGATGCTGAATCACTTATTGGAAATTCAATAAAAAAATTAGCAATAGAAGAGAATATAAAAGAAAAAAATTGGGTGATTACTTCCAAAGTTTTACCAAAGGGTGATTTTGACTTTTTAAAAAATAATTTTAAAAAGTCTCTTAAAAATTTAAATCGAGAGAAAATTAATAATCTTGCAATTCACGGACTCAACTTAAAACAACATCTAGATTGGGTTCTTTCTGGAGAGGGTAAGAAATTCATATCATGGATACTTGAGAAGGAACTAGTTGATCAAGTTGGTTTTAGTTCACACGGAAGTTATTCACTAATTCAAGATGCAATTAACTGTGAAGTTTTTACTTTTTGTAGTCTTCATTTACATTATTTAGATCAATCTAAGATTGCTTTAGCAGAGGAAGCTATTAAAAAAGGTATGGGAGTATTAGCAATATCGCCTGCGGATAAAGGCGGTAGATTATATTCTCCAAGTGATATTTTGTTAGAGGCCTCTAAGCCTTTTCATCCATTAGAATTAGCGTATCGATTTCTTCTCGCAAAAGGCATTACAACTTTATCCTTGGGGGCGACAGACAAAAAAGATTTTAAATTTGCGCATAAACTTAGAAACTCATTTGAGAAGCTTACAAAACTTGAAAAAATCGCCCTTAATAAAATTGAGGAAATTTCTAATGAAAGATTAAACTCAACCAAATGTGAACAATGTAGATCTTGTCTTCCATGTCCAAATGAAGTGCCTATTCCAGAAATACTTCGTTTAAGAAATATATCTGTTGGTTATGGCCAATTAGAATTTGCAAAAGAAAGATACAATTTAATAGGAAAAGCTGGCCACTGGTGGGAAGAAAAAAATTCCTCATTTTGTCAAGAATGTAATAAATGTGTTCCTAAATGTCCTTGTAAATTAGATATACCAAATTTACTAAAGGAAACTCATAACTTATTAATTGAAAATCCTACAAAAAGATTATGGGGTTAAAGACTCATTCCAGATATTTTTAAGATTAATTTTTTGTTCATTTGTTAAGACAGGGAAAGACCAACTATTTTCCCAACATTTCTCAGAAGGTCCTAAGGTGGGGAGCATTTCAGTTTTATATTTACTTTGTGAATAATCACTATTGAATGGAAGATACCAACCCTGGCTTACTAATTTATCTACTATTGATTTATTTTCTAAAGATTTAATCCATTTCATTAATATTGCATTATTTAGATTTGATCGACTAAGTAGAAAATGCCACATCAAAGGCACGCCTTGGCTAGGGAAAACTAAAGAAAGCCTTGGATCTATTTTTAAATATTTTGAACAAAGACTATAAGGAACTATTGCGACGATAGCATCAGAATTAATCAACCAATTGAGCATATTTTTATCATCAAATAACATAGCTTGGCTTTTGAGTTTTTTTAAAGAATTAGATGAATTAATTTTTTGAGCAATTGACAATATTATTCTGGGACTTTGAGGAAAAATAATTTTCCCAGTTAATTTTTTAGAAAGAAGAAAATCCCAAGATTTTCTTGCTGAAGTTATTAATTCTTTATTATTTTTAATGATAATTGTATAGGGTACTACGCCAATAGGAAATAATTTACTTCTCTGATTTTGATTAAAGCTTCCCAAAAAATCTATCGATCTCCTATCCAAATTTTCGAACAGTGCATATTCATTTATTTTTTCAAATTCTGCAAAATCTATACTAGAAATCCATCCATCGTTTATTAAAGTAAAGTCAGAATTCAAAATTGTGCTTCTATTTTTTTGTAGCTGAATATTTTCAAAATTAATTTTTTCCTGCTTCCAATCTTTTGGAATCGTATCTTTAAAAGATTCTGGATAAAAAGAATTTTGTAATGCAATTATTACTTTATTAGGTAGATTACTGCAAGAGCTTAAGAAAAATAAAAGCGAAAGCTTACCAAAATTTAAAAATTCTCTTCTGGTTGCAAATTTTGAAAACATTCAGCAATCCTTCTCTAAAGAAATTTGACCTAGGCCCTTCATCATTTCCAGATTTTGTTGACACAATGAAACTATTTCTTCATTTTTAAATCCAATTAAGAAAGCAAGCAATGATATTCCACCAGCACCTACACCTTCTTTTACATGACCTAATTCATAATCCTTCAATTCTTTATATTTGGAAGATTTAAAATTTAAAGGACTGGCTAAACCTAATAATTTGACATCATATTTTTCATTAATTAGATTTACCAAATCATTTAGAGAATTATCTTTCACAAGCCACCCAGTTGTCGCAATAAAAACATCTTCAATAAATTCATCTTTATTTTTTTCACCTAAAAATTCTAATACAAGCAAAATGACTGCTAACATCTGACTTCCTCCAGACAATATTACAGGTTGTTTTGCTAACCTGGCACCAATTAATAGACCCATTGAAAAAGCTTGGAAAGGATCACCTACTGCCGCGACAACATCAAAAGAGTCGAAATCAGCCTTGAAATTCGCATTTAAAAGTCCCCTTTTAATTACCTGTCTTCTTAGTTCTCTTGGAGCTTTAAATAAACTACTCCCAACTAAATTAGATACCTGCAAACCAAAAGCTTCCATTACTGCCTGAGCCGTTGTGGTACCCCCCGGTACAGATTCAGAAATTAAAACTGGTTGTTTTAAGGATTTTCCTATCGCAAGACCTTTCTTATAGAGATTTAAAACTCTCTCTTTAGTCATCGATTTACCAGTAGTAAGACAATTTGATGGGCCCAAATTTCTATCTTCTACAACCAAATGATTAAAATAAGGCTTTGCTCCTATTCCCAGAGGAACAATAACTGGATAAGTATTTATCAGCTTTGAACAAACATGACTAATTAGGGCCGGAGTTACTCCTGCATTGAGAAGAGGCAATTTATATTTATGATCTTTTGAAGCACCCTCAAGTAAAAATTCAGCATCTGCGAGAGCAGTTGTTCTCCTCGATTTTGGATTAATACCTGCTGCGGAAATTCCTGGAATTTGTGATGTGTTAGTGCCAGCAATTATAAGAAATATTTTTAAATTTTTAATATTCTTTTTCAGTATTTCTATCTTATTGAGTTGTCTTTTTTTATTGGATTCATTTCCAAAAAAATTTATCCCTAATTCTGTACTATACATTTTTACTTTTTTCAATTATTAAAATCAACTAAGCTATTTAACAATCTTGGAGGATCTGGGATGGTTAATTTAAATCTAGGAAACAGAGAATAGGCAACTACATGTACAGTTAAAACATAAACTATTTCTTGAAAAATTATTAATAAAATTGCACCTAGTTGTATACTCAAAATTGAGGGATATAAAGGTAAATTAAATAATCCAATTAACTTTTCTATTAGACCATAACTCGCTCTAGTAATTAACACCCAAAGATTATCTCCAACCAAAGTAGATAATGCTATTACTCTTATTAAGAAGCCAAGGGTTCCAATAATAACTCCCCCAGTTAAACTAAGTTTCCAACTCTTTTCTTTAAACCAACACCAACCTAGCCAAAAAGCCAAAATCCCATAAGGAAACAAAAATAAAGTTCCTCTAACAGGACCCATAATTATGAATAAAAGTAGAAATTGTATTAAAAGTCCTTCCAATGCAATTTTACTTCCCCTTCTCAAGTGCAACAAGATCATTGGGAGGGGTAAAATCAACCTTAATAAAGCTCCCCCAATTGGCAGATAATATAATGCAACCCATAATAAAGACGAAAGAGATGCTAAATAAGAGGTCTCTACAATATTTAATGCTTCAGTTTTTGTTCTTATTTTCATTTTTTGTTGAATATTTTTAATTAATTTTTATTCATACTTTTATTTTTTGAATCTAAGATACGTTCAATCTTTTCTATTTCAAAATTTACCTCAGAATTACTCAATATGGAACTCAACTCTTCAGTGGGATCTTTTGGATCTACATCTTTTAAAATGAATATTATTTTGTAAGATTGAAGCTCAATTTTTCTTTTTTTTGAAAGATTCTTAATTTTTTTATTTTTTTTATCATCAAATTTTTTGTTTTCTTTTTCTAAATTTATATCTTTTTTATTTAATAAGTTATTTTGTAAATCTTCATTTTTGCTTGTTTTTTCTAAATCATTAAAACTACTTTCAAGAAAATTTCCAATCCTCCCCCCAGAGCATGATTGCAAGAAAATTAAAAAAATTAATAAAAAAAATTCTTTTTTTTTTAAAATCATATTTTTTCTAACTTTTCTTTTTCCTTGTAGTTTTTTTATTACTAATCTTTGTTTTTTTTAAAATTGCGCCTTTTTTATCTTTTAGTTTTTCTTCTAAAAGAGATACTGCTTCATCTATGGTAAATTTTTCTATGTCAGTATCTTTGGCAATCGAAACATTAGTTTTGCCACATTTTAAATAGACGCCATATCTTCCATTTAATATTTGAATTTTTTCTTTAAATTCTTTCGGTTTTCCAAAGTCTTTAAGTACCTCTTGACCACCTCTACCCATTTTTGGCATCGCAAGAATTTCTAATGCTCGTTCTATATCAACTGTAAAAACATCATCTTCTTTCTTTAAAGATCTATTTTCAGATTCATTTTTATTTTTAATCCATTTGATATAAGGGCCAAATCTTCCTCTATCAGCCTCAACAACTCCTCCTTCAGGATGAACTCCTAACAATCTAGGCAAACTTAAAAGTACAAGAGCCTCATCTAGAGTTAGATCATCAGTTTTCAACTCTTTGGGTAATGAAGCTCTTCTTGGTTTAGCTTTATCTTGATCATTATTTCCCAATTGAACGTAAGGTCCATAAGGGCCAAATCTTAAAAAGACTTTTTCCCCAGTTTTTGGATCAGTGCCAAGATCCGATGGGCCACTTAAGATTTGATCAACTTGTTTTATGTCTAAATCTCCAGGTGTAATATCCATTGGAAGATTACCTTTAGCCTGAATTTCATTACCAGATTCATCAATTTTTGTACCCTCTAGCCAAGGTCCGTTAGAGCCTATTCTGACTACGCAAGGAAGGTCTTCGAAATCAACTTGTCTATAAGCTTTACCATCAATATCACCCTCTGTTTTCTGAACCTTTACCTCCAAACCATTTTTACCTTTATAGAAAGTTTCGAGGTATGGTAGCCACTCAAGATTGCCTGAAGATATTTCATCCAATGAAGATTCCATTTTTGCAGTAAAAGTAGTATCAACCAGATCAGGAAAATGTTCTTCTAATAGAGCAGTAACAGCAAAAGCTGTAAAAGTTGGAGCCAAAGTATTGGAAGATATATTTGCATAACCTCTATCAACTATGGTCCCAATAATGCTGGCATAGGTAGAAGGTCTTCCAATCCCTTCTTTTTCAAGAACTTTAACTAATGCGGCCTCTGTATACCTTGCAGGAGGTTTAGTTTCATGAAAAGTAGATTCCTTATTAGTAACTTCAAGACATGTGCCAGTTGTTAAGTTTGGGAGAATAATTTCTTGTTGTTCGAGGGATGAACTTGGGTCATCACTTCCCTCGACATAAGCTCTGAAGAATCCTGCGAAATCAATACTTTTCCCGCTTGATTTAAATAATCCATCTCCTACGCTAATTTCAGCGTTAATCATTGTTAACCTAGCTTCCGCCATTTGACTAGCTACTGTTCTTTTCCAAATTAAATCGTAAAGTGATAAGTCTCTACCAATTAGATTAGTTTCCTTAGGTGTTTTAAATATCTCACCTGCAGGCCTAATAGCTTCATGTGCTTCTTGAGCATTTCTTGCATTTGAATTAAATTGTCTTGGTGAGTTAGATAAATATTCTTTTCCATACATAGAACTGACACATTCTCTAGCAGCTCTTGTGGCTTGTTCGGAGAGATGAACTGAATCAGTTCTCATATATGTTATGAAACCTCTCTCATACAGCCCTTGTGCACATCTCATAGTTTCTCTTGCAGACAAACGAAGCTTCCTATTTGCTTCTTGTTGTAATGTGCTAGTTGTAAATGGAGGAACTGGCTTACGAGTGGATGGCTTTTTTTCGATTTTTGAGACTAACCAATCCTCTGAGGAAAAAGTCTTCAATAAATCATTTACTTGTTCTTCTCCAATTATTAAAGATTTATTTCCTTCTTTTAATTTACCGGTTTGTTCGTCGAAATCGGAGCCGTTAGAAATTCTTTTACCGTTTAAACTGAATAATTTAGTTTCGAAAGTAACATTATCTTTTACGAGGGAAGCTTTAATCCCCCAGTAACTAGCTTTTTTAAAGGATCTTCTTTCTCTCTCTCTCCTAACAAGAAGCCTTACAGAAACTGATTGAACACGACCAGCAGATAGTCGGGGGGCTACCTTCTTCCAAAGTAAAGGAGATAATTCATATCCAAAAAGTCTATCCAAGATTCTTCTTGTTTCTTGAGCCTGAACAAGTTCCATATCAATTTCTCTAGTTTGGTCTAAAGCTTTATTAATTGCCTTCTTCGTAATTTCATGAAAAACCATTCTCTTAGTTGGTATTTTCGGCTTAAGTATTTGCATGAGATGCCAGCTAATACTCTCTCCCTCTCTATCTTCATCAGTTGCCAGTAATAGCTGGGTCGCGCCTTTTAATGCATCTTTCAACTCTTTAACAACCTTTTTCTTATCTTTTGGAACTATATAAAGTGGTTCAAAATCTTCTCTTGTATTAACTCCTATCCTTGACCATTTTTCCTTTTTAACAGCAGCTGGTATTTCAGCAGCTCCTTTTGGAAGATCTCTTACGTGTCCCATTGAAGCGAGAACTTCAAAATTAGAGGGCAAAAACTTTCTTATAGTTTTTGCTTTTGTGGGACTTTCAACAATAACAAGTGTGTGATCCAAGGTTTATTTCAAAAATTGGTGTTTTTGTTCAGTTAGGGCATATTATGATTATTTGAAGTTTTTTCAAGTAACTTCTTCTTAAAATTTCAAAAATCATACCCACAAATTATAATCGAGTTAAGATTAACTCTTAGACTCTTACAATCAAACATCTAATTTAATCCAATTTAATAAAGTGCCCAACGAAATCTTTACAATTAATTTAAATGCTCAAGCCATTATTCCTGAGGCTTTTATTTTATTAGGTATTGTTGGAACACTTCTTGTAGATTTAGCTGGAGAAAAAACTGCATCAAAATGGGCACCAATAATTTGCTATTTATCAATTGGCAGCTCTCTTATTAGTTTGGCATTGCAATGGAGTAATCCGGTAGAAAGCGCATTCCTTGGGTCCTTTAATTCAGATAATTTGGCAATCGCATTTAGAGCAATAATTTCTTTATCTACCTTAGTATCTTTACTTATAAGTTGGCGGTATACAGAACAAAGTGGTAGTCCAATTGGCGAGTTTGCCGCTATAGTTCTTTCGGCCACCCTTGGTGCAATGCTTTTGTGTGGATCTACTGACCTTATAAGTGTATTTATATCTCTAGAAACTTTATCTGTAGCAAGTTACTTACTTTCTGGTTACCTCAAAAGAGATCCAAGGAGTTCAGAAGCAGCCTTAAAATACCTCCTTGTTGGTTCAGCTGCTGCTGCTGTCTATTTGTATGGATCCTCTTTTCTTTATGGATTAAGTGGTTCAACAAACTTAGCGACCATAGGTTTAGAGATTATCAATAAGCCATCCTTTATCACTTCACTAGCTCTTGTATTTGTCTTATCAACTGTTGCATTTAAAATTGCAGCTGTTCCCTTTCATCAATGGACTCCTGATGTATATGAGGGTTCACCTACACCTGTAGTAGCTTTTTTATCTGTTGGTTCAAAAACAGCGGGCTTTGCATTTGCAATAAGAATATTAAGCACAACTTTCTCTTCTTTTGACGAAGAATGGAAACTTTTATTTACCATTTTGGCCATATTGAGCATGGCTCTAGGAAATGTTGTAGCTCTAGCTCAAACCTCAATGAAAAGGATGCTAGCTTACAGTTCTATTGGACAGGCAGGATTTGTAATGATTGGAATAGTATCTGGCACACAAGATGGTTTATCAGCTGCTGTTTTATATTTAGCTGCATATTTGTTTATGAATTTGGGTGCATTTTCTTGTGTAATACTTTTCTCACTAAGAACTGGTTCTGACAAAATTCTTGATTACTCAGGACTTTACCAAAAAGACCCTCTCATTACATTAGGCTTAAGCCTTTGTCTTCTCTCTCTTGGAGGTTTACCTCCAATGTTAGGATTTTTTGGAAAGATATACTTGTTCTTTGCAGGTTGGGCAAATCATCAATATCTATTGGTAATAGTTGGATTAGTAACTTCCGTTATTTCTATTTATTACTACATTTCAGTGATAAAAATGATGGTAGTTAAAGAACCACAGGAAGCCTCTGAAATAGTCAAATCATATCCTGAAATTAATTGGGGAATTGTAGGATTACCGCCGTTGAGAATTGCACTTTATACTTGCGTCGCAGTAACTGCTCTTGGAGGAATCCTTTCTAATCCTCTTTTTAAATTGGCTAATACAGCAGTTTCAGAAACTCCTTTCTTACAAGATATTATTGCTACAGCAAACAATATTTCCTAGAAGAATTCTTCAACAAATGTCTAAGAAAGTCGCGAGTTTAGAAAATATAACTAAAACATATGGGAAAGAGGATTTAACTGTTAGAGCATTAGACAGCATAAACTTAGAAATTTATAAAGGTGATTATTTAGCTGTAATGGGAGCTAGTGGCTCAGGCAAAAGTACAGCTATGAATATTATTGGATGTCTAGATAGACCATCTGAAGGTATTTATAAATTAAATGGTATTCCTGTAGAAAATTTATCTGATGATGAGCTCGCCGAAATTCGTAACCAAAAATTAGGCTTCGTTTTTCAACAATTTCATCTTCTTTCAGACGCAACTGCACTTGAAAATGTAACTTTGCCGATGATTTATGCTGGTATTGATCCTGAACAAAGATTAGAGCGAGGTAAGAATGCCTTAAAAAAAGTTGGCCTTTCAGAAAGAATGAATAATCGTCCAAATCAATTATCTGGAGGTCAACAACAACGAGTTGCTATCGCGAGGGCTATTATCAATAACCCCTCAATTTTGCTAGCAGACGAACCTACTGGAGCACTAGATTCAAAAACCACGGAAGATGTATTAGATCTTTTTGACAAACTGCATGAATCTGGAATAACTATAGTTTTAGTTACCCATGAAGATGAAGTTGCAAATCGCGCAAAAAAAATAGCCAAATTTAAGGATGGAAGAATAGTTGAATTAAAAGTTAATTAAATTCAAAACCTTCTAATTACTTTCAGTTGAGTTTCATTCTCAATTCTTAAATTCCCATTGGAATCAATATCTTTAATTTTCCATGTATTAGGAGAATAACCACTAGGTAAAAAACTTTTATTAAGAAACTTATTTGCAGATTTAATCACATATTCTTTATTCTTATTAAATTCAGTTGAATCAAAAAATGCTTTAAGAATTTTAGCTGTCCAATAATGTTGATTAATATTCTTAGTTTGAAGTACTTTTGATAATGAAATACCTTCCGATGGAGTGTAATTTAAAACATTCATGCCAATTCCCACTCTTACATAGATAATTTCTTTGCCTCTTGTTATAACCCTCGGTAAAAATCCAATCAACTTTTTTGAACCAAAAAAAATATCATTTGGCCATTTCAAACAAACATTTATATTCTCTTGTCTAAGCATTTCACATAACTTAATACCTAAAGACAAATTAAATATTTGACATTCAAATTCTTTTGAAAATATTGGGTAAGCTGCACTTAACCAAATCCCGCCTTTTGGTGAAATCCAAGTTTTTGAGTTTTGGCCAACCCCTGAGAACTGTTCTCTTGCAATTATAGCTACAGGCTGACTTTTCTTTATTTCAGAATATGCAAAAAAGTTTGTTAGCTCATTTTCGGTATTTTTACATTTTATTTTGTAATGAAGTGTCCAGGTTGGATATTGACCCTGAATTTTTTTTAAATAAAAAACTGTCTTAGCTGCAGGTCCAATAACTTTCACAAATTTTTTATTAAAACAACGAGCATCTTTTAAAAGATTAGATTAACTTTAGTCTTAATAAGTAAATTTTACAAATTGGACAAAAAGTATTTGCCAATAGTGAATAGAAGGAATCCACATTCATTAAAAATTTGTCTTGAAAATTTCAAAAAATCCTGCGGAGACTTAGATAAACTCTCTAAAATCAACGAAAACTGGAAGCACTTAATTGGATTAGAACTATTTCAAGAATGTAAACCATTAAATATTGAAAAAAAAATACTTACTATTGCAGTAAATCATCCACAGTGGCGACAAGCTTTAATCTATAACAAGCATAAATTAAAAGAGAGAATCGAGAAAATTGGAATAACTTTGAATGAAATAAAAATAATACAAAATTATGAAATTAAAAATAAAAATATCAAAGCTACTAATGCAAAGATAGTTTGGGCAAAGCATCCAAGCAGAATCAATCAAAATAATATGTGCATTTGTACTCTTTGTAATTCCCCTACTCCTAAGGGCGAAATCAAAAGATGGGGAAAGTGTTCTTTTTGTTGGAGAAAAATAAAAAACTAAATTCTTTATTTAAATAAAATTAGTATTCCCATTTGTCCCCCCAAAATAGTCCTATATTCAGCTTTTTTAAATCCAACTTCCTTAGCAATATTTATAAGCTCATTTTTCCTTGGAAAATTACTAATACTTTTTTCAATATATGCGTACTCTGGACCTAAATTAAAAAGCCGCGAAATGGTTACTACAATTAATCTCAAATAAATTTTCTGAAAAATATTGGATAAAGAATTTCTTGTTGAGCGATTAAAATCCAAAAATCCTGCCCTTCCCTTATCCTTCAAAAGATCAAAAACTTTTTTTATTCCTTCTTCAACATTATTTAAGTTTCTAAGTCCATATGACATGCAAATCCCATCAAAATTTTTTGAATAATCATTAATTTCTAATACATCTTTAATTTCCCACTTAATAAATTTATTTTTTTTAAGCTCTGATTTTTTTTTTGCAATATTTAAGATATCCTTTGCACTGTCAATCCCAGTAATTGAACCCCTTGGACTAACTCTCTCAGAAATTAAGAATGCTAAATCTCCAGTTCCACAGCATAAATCAGCCCAATCTTCGCCATTTAAAGGTTCCAATAAATTAACTAATTTCCTTTTCCATAATCTGTGCAGCCCAAAACTTAATAGATTATTTAAAAAGTCATATTTATAAGAAATTTTATTAAATATATTTTTGACTTCGATAGTTTTTGTGAATTTCATTTTTAAATTTTTAACTTATTTTTTTTGGTATTAAATTAAATTTTTATTCATATGGTCTAATTGGAAGATTTTTTTCGAGAAGGAAAGTTTTTATTTCTTGTAGAGTAAGTTTCTTATCATGAAGTAATGATGCTAAAAGTGCGGCAGATGCCATGCCTTCATTGAAAACATCATAGATATCTTCTAAACAACCTGCCCCTCCGGAAGCGATTACTGGGATATCAACAATATTTGCAACAGATTCTGTCAAATTTAAATCATATCCATTCTGTGTTCCATCCCCATCCATTGAAGTAAGCAATATTTCACCTGCGCCTAACTCCTCAACTTTCTTTGCCCAGGTTAATACATCTATACCAGTATTTTCTCTCCCTCCTTTCACATATACCTCCCACTCTCCAACCTTATCAACTTTTCTTCGAGCATCAATTGCTATAACGATGCATTGATTACCAAATTCTCTAGAACTTTCAGAAATTAAATAGGGATTTCTTACGGCTGAGGAATTCAAGCTTACTTTATCTGCTCCTGCTCTTAAAAGATCATTAATAGAAGAAACAGAATCTATACCTCCACCTACTGTAAAAGGAATTTTTACTGATTTTGCCGTCCTAGAAACAAGGTCAACTAATGTATTCCTATTTTCCACGCTTGCTCTAATATCTAAAAATACCAATTCATCTGCGCCTTCGTCAGAGTACCTACACGCCAATTCAACAGGATCACCTGAGTCTCTTAAGTTAACAAAATTTACACCTTTAACGACTCTGCCATTGGCGACATCTAAACAAGGAATTAAACGAAGAGCTACCATTTTAGTAAAAATTGTCCAAATGCTGTTAATCTTGCATAATAGCTTCCATTTTACCTCTTATGGCTGAAACAAAATTATTGCCCAAAATCGGTAGTAAAATTAAAATTAACATTAACAAAGTAAAAGATAGACTACCAGCTAAATTAATTGATCAAATATCCTCTAATCCAAAAGCCGTAATAACAGGCTATAAAATGACAGACGGCAGGAGTATTGGGATCACCGCAAAATTTCAGAATGGTGAGCAAAATTGGTTTTTCCCAGAAGAAATTGAGAAAGGTTAAAGAGTAAAGTGAATGATCCAAAACAACTATTAGGAATTAAGGGTGCCTCTGAAACATCAAGCATATGGAAACTCCGCATACAGTTAATGAAACCCATAACGTGGATCCCTTTGATATGGGGGGTTATTTGTGGAGCAGCTGCAAGTGGGAATTTTGAATGGACATTTAGTAATGTTTTAGCTTCATTGGCATGTATGTTGATGAGTGGACCACTTTTGGCTGGTTATACCCAAACCATAAATGATTTCTTTGATAAAGAAATTGATGCAATTAATGAACCAAATAGACCAATTCCTTCTGGCAAAATTTCAATTAAAGATGTAAAAATACAAATCTGGGTATTACTTATAGCTGGTTTAATAGTTGCTTTTCTTTTAGATTTATATGCTAAGCACAGCTTCCCCTCCGTCTTACTTTTGGCATTAGGAGGTTCCTTTGTTAGTTATATATATTCTGCTCCACCACTCAAATTAAAACAGAATGGTTGGCTTGGAAATTATGCATTAGGAGCATCTTATATAGCTTTACCTTGGTGGGCAGGACAAGCCTTGTTTGGGAAATTAACTATCGTGACGGCGATATTAACACTTGCTTATAGCCTCTCAGGACTTGGAATTGCTGTTATTAATGATTTCAAAAGTGTTGAAGGAGACTCAAAGCTAGGCTTAAATTCTCTACCAGTAGTATTTGGAATTAAAAATGCAAGTAGAATAAGTGCAGGACTAATTGACATTTTTCAATTAGCAATGGTTGTAGTATTAGTCATTATTGGTCAACATTTAGCCTCTGTAATTTTGGTTTTATTGGTAATTCCACAAATTACATTTCAAGATATGTGGTTACTAAGAGATCCTTTAAAGTTTGATGTTAAATATCAAGCAAGTGCCCAACCGTTCCTTATAACTGGAATGTTAGTTACAGCTTTAGCCATAGGACATAGTTTTTTAGTTGCTTAAGGTGCAAAAGATTAAATTCAAATCTTTTGTTTTAATAATTCCAATATTAATTTTTTCTGGAATATCTTTTTATTTTTTTAGTCTAATATTTAGTACCTTAAAATTTGACGTTTCTAAAAATAAAAAGTCTCGGGAAACCAAATATTCTTACGTAATATCATCTTCTGATAATAAGATACTAAGCAAATTAAGCCGCAAATTTGAAATAGATAATAGTTATCATAAAATTCCATTTTTTCTTAAAAATTCTTTTATATCTTCTGAGGATAAAAGATTTTATAAACATAATGGAATAGATTTAAAAAGTATTTCTCGTGCCCTTATTCAAAATATTAGAAGTGGTTATGTTAAAGAGGGAGGAAGTACGATTACACAACAAGTTGCTAGATTACTTTTTCTAAATAATGATTTAAGTTTTCAAAGAAAAATCAAAGAAATATTTATATCACTCATACTTGAATTTAGATATAACAAAAATCAAATTTTGAAATTATATTTAAATAATATTTATCTAGGATCAGGAGCATACGGGGTAGACGAGGCTGCCCAAGTTTATTTTGGAAAATTTATAGAAGAATTGACATTATCAGAGATCGCATTAATTGCAGGATTAGCTCCAGCTCCATCAATTTATACACCTTATCAAAATTTAGAACTAGCTATTGAAAATAGAAATAAAGTTCTTGAATCAATGTATGTTGATGGATATATTTCTCTTGCAAATAAGAATAAGGCTATTAAAGAAAAAATAAAGTTAAATTATCAAACAGCTAATAATTTTTTAGATGATAAATTACTAATAAACTTTATTCTTCAGGAAACAGATAAAAAAATTGGAAGTAAAAATGATTATAAGTTTTTAAGAATTAAATCTTCTATCAACAAAGATTGGCAAGAAAAAGGTCAAAAAATATCAAGATACGCAGGGCCTAAAGAACTTGAATTTGGTCTGTTATCTATCGAATCAAACACAGGACTAATCAGGACAATGATAACCAGCAAAAATCCATCAATTAATGAATATAATAGAGTGATTTCATCTGTAAGACCTTTAGGTTCTACTTTTAAAATAATCCCTTATGCTGCTGCATTAATAAAAGGAATAAAATTAAGCGATAAATTTGAAGACTTACCAATATGCTGGGAAAGTTATTGTCCAAAAAATTTTTCAGAAGAATATAGAGGTTCAATATCTTTGATTGAATCATTTAAAAGTTCATCAAATATAGTTCCTATATCAATAACAAAAAAAATCGGCTTAAAAAATATTATTAATTTAGCGAATTCATTTGGACTAGGTTACGAGCAAGAGTTTGAGGAATTCCCATCATTAGCTATTGGCGCCTACGGAGATAATCTTTTAAACATCACAAATGCATATTCTGCAATAAATAATAATGGGAAAATTCAAAGCCCTGAAATCATAGAAAAAATAGAATCATTTAACAAACAACCTATTTGGGAAAATAAATCTATTTCCAAGAAAATATTAGATTTAAAAATAAACAAGAAAATAAACAAACTTCTTGAAAAATCTGTAAAAGAAGGAACTTCAATATCAGCCTTTATAAAAGGAAAGAAAATTTATGGGAAAACAGGAACATCTGATGGAAATAAAGATCTCTGGTTTATTGGTTCCATTTATAACCTTACAACTGGTATCTGGATAGGTTACGACGATAACAAGGAATCTGAATTATCAAGTGGGAATGCGGCTTATTTATGGAAGAAGTTCATATCTGAAATTTATAAAATTCCAATTAAAAAATAAATTATATTTTTAAGATTTATTAGAAATTATTGCAGAATAAAATCCATCGCCAGAATAATGCAAGCTAGGTAAAATTTGCTTTTGACTAACCAATTTTAAAGTTTTGTTTTTTTTAATAAATCGTTCAATTAATAGATTATTTTCATCGGGACAAATAGTACAAGTTGAATAAACTAAAGTACCATCTTTTTTCAAAAGAGGGAAAATACTCTCCAAAAGTTTTTCCTGTAATAAAGTTAAAGATTTTATTTTTTCTTTACTTAAAGACCATCTAGAATCTGGATTCCTGGAAAGAGTTCCAATACCTGAACATGGAGCATCTAATAAAATCTTATCAAAATAAGATATATACTTAGGATTTAATTCAATCAAACTCGTAGCATCAGCCTTAAGGGTTTTAACAGATTTCAAATTTAACCTTTCTAAATTTGATTGCAGTATTTTCAATCTTTTTGCTGATCTATCTACGGCAATGATTTCAGCACTATCATTTGTTAATTCTGCAAGGTGGGTAGACTTACTTCCTGGAGCTGCACAAGCATCTAAAATCTTTTCACCTTCTTTTGGATTTAAGAGAGGTGCTATCCACTGAGAAGATCTATCTTGAATTGTCCAAAGTCCATCACTATATCCTGGTAAATTTTTTATAGATCTTGGATTAGATTTTAAAGTAATTCCATTATGTAAATCATTAATAATTTCAGCATCAATTTTATTTTCATGAAGTACTTTCAAAAAGTTATCTAAATCAGTTTTTAATTGGTTAATTCTCAAATCAATTGATGGTTTTTTATTAAATGCCTTAATGATATTTTCACCTTCGCTATTGCCTACCCATTTATAAAGATCCTTCACAAGCCATAATGGAAGTGATTCAATATATGAAATTCTTTCTTTTCTATCAGAAGATAATTCCGGAAAGATTTTTTGTTCTAATTTTCTTGATGCATTTCTCAATATAGCATTTACAGTTCCCGCTAAACCATTTAAATCTGTTTTTTTTGCTACTTCTACAGTGGTAGAAATAGCAGCAGGAAATGGGATTTTATCCATTTTCAATAGCTGATACAAACCTATATGTAGAAGCCATCTTAACTTTGGAGGCTGCTTTTTATGAGTAATTTTTGATGTATGATCCGTCCAAAGATCAAGAAATTTTCTATACCTTATGCATCCAAAAGATAATTCCGTAATAAAAGCTATATCAAGAGGATTAAATTGATAATTTTTTAAAACCTTTTCAAGAGCATGATCAGAAAAATCTCCAGAACTAACTTTTAATAAAATTTCCCAAGCTGCCTTTCTTTGTAAATATCCTATGCTCAAAATAAAATTAATTTTTTAAAGATAACTTTAATATACAAAAAATTCAAAAATTTAAACTACTTTTTCAATTGCAGAATTAAACCAAATAAAACCTAAGATAGAAATAAGTGAAAGATTAAATCCTACAAAAAGAAAGATATTTAAAGAATGGATTCTTTCCCGAAAAAATATTTTTTTCTCTTTTTGATACTTCATTATTAAAATAAAAACTTTTTCAGGATTTTAAACGGCAACCAATATTGATAGATCCTGCATCAAGCATTCTGCCTAATTTAATTGCTATGGATTCCTCCAACCTAGTAAAATTAGATTGATGGGTAGTTATCCAATCTAATTCAGAGAAAGTGATAATTCCGGTCAAATTACTTTTTAAAAAAAGTGCTCCAATTTCCATTAGATAAATCTAATTTTTTTTAAGTTAACATCCGTACTTAATATTTCTTCATAACATAATATTCTTTTAATTTTTCAAAAACAACTTTAGGTTATTACTCTAATTTATTGAATATCTTTTAAAAATTTATCGGCCGTTTTTAAGTGATTATTTAATTTTTCCTCTGACATTTTATCGAGATTTCTCGTCAACATTGCCAGACGATATTGCTTTCTAAAAAAACTTTCATTATCTTTAATAAATTTCCAAAATAAGCCATCCCATATTTCACACCATGGGCCACTTTTAAAATTAGACATTTTTTTTACATAATTAGAGCTTGATATATATGGCTTTGTTGAAAAGATACCACCATCACTAAACTGACTCATTCCGTAAACATTTGGGACCATAACCCAATCATAGGAATCAATAAACATTTCCATAAACCATTTATAAACTTGGTTGGGATGAATTCTACATAGAAGCATAAAGTTGCCAACAATCATTAGCCGCTCAATATGATGACAATAACCAAATTTAATAATATTTTTTATAACAACGTCTACTGGTTCAATTCCTGTATTTCCTTGATAAAAAGATTTTGGAATTGGCTTATCTTCAAAATTCCAAAAATTACTATTTCGCATCTTTGTTCCGTACTTTTTATAGACGAGGCAAATAAATTCTCTCCATCCAATAATTTGACGAATAAATCCCTCTAAAGAGTTAATAGGAACATTATTACTTTTTGCAAAAAGTAATGCTTTATTTAATACTACATCTGGGGTTAGTAAGCCGCTATTTAAAAGAGGAGAAAGTAAACTGTGCCATAAAAAAGAATTTTCTTTAGAAATAGCATCTTCATAATCTCCAAATAAGAAAAATCTATTTTTAAAAAAATCATTTAACCATTCATCTGCCTCTTCAAAATTAGTTGGATATAAAAAGTTATTACTTTCTCCAATAAACTCAATATCAAAATTGGCTAATGACCTTTCTGCATTAACTACAAATTTATTTTTTTGTAATTTAGGTGTATCGGGTATATTTATTTTTTTTGGTAATTTTTTTCTGTTCATTTCATCGAAACTCCATTTACCACCTTCAGGTGTACCATCAGAATTAACTAATATCTTTTGGCTCTTTCTTTGATTCTCATAAAATCTTCCCATAAGAGGTTTTTTTGCATTTGATGCAAATAAATCTTTTAAATCTTCACTGCTCATAAACATAGGAGAAGGCAAAATATTTAAAGCTAAATTATTACTTTTAACAAAATTATTAATCCTCTTCATTATTAAAAAATCGTGAGGGTCAATGAGATTTATTTTCTGATATTTATTTTTAATAAATTCCGATAAGTAATCAACCGTAGAAACATTATTCTTGTTTTCGATATATAAAACTTTAAAGCCAGATATTTCTAAATAATTTTTATAAGCGAGCATAGATGCTCTATGAAAAACCAACTTATTTTTATGGTTAATAAATTTATGAAATTTATCATTTCCAAAAAATAATGAGTCTTCCAAAATCAAAATTTCACAATTTATTTTTAAGATTGGGCTTTCTCTAAAAAGTTGATTCGGGAAAATAATTGATACTTGTTTCATCTCTGCGACTTCCTATTACTGCATCTTTTTGAACAGTAGATAACATCATCCCAACAGTTTTTCCATTTTTTACGCCACTCAAACGGCCTATTGCAAACAGGACAAGTTTTAGTAGAAAGATTTTTCAAAATTTATAATTTTCTTTTATGAGTAGATTTAAATCTAGTTGAATCTTGAAGGGCCATATGTTTTGTATTTCTTCCCGAAACTCTCTTTCTCCATACTTTGAAAGATTTGGGTTTAAGATTTCGACGCATAATTTTTATCGCATCTTCCTCTTTTAAACCAAATTGATACTCGATAGCCTCAAAGGGTGTTCGATCTTCCCAACACATTTCTATTATTCTGTCTATATCGATACTTTTCATATTTATTGTTCACATTGTGAGGTACAAAGATTTTCAATATCGGATCTACCTGTAATTTGAAGCCTATATTTTGCCCAATATCTGTAAACCAATCTCAATAATGGAGATAAGAGCTTAATCTTCAACGGATAATAAACCCAACCTAAACCAACTAATTCATAAGAATATGCAAGTACATCTAGTCCTCTAATTATTTCACCATTTTCAATAATCCCATGAAGGTTTGACATAGCTTCTGAATATGAGATGTTATTAAAAAGACTTTGATCATAATCCTTACTATTAATATCTATAAATTCAATTTGATTTAAGGTATCTCTTTTTTTTAAAAAATTTGTTTCTCTCAAACAAAGTGGGCAACCACCATCGAATAAAAAGGTTAATTTATTTTTCATATTTTTATTCAAATATAGAATTTAAATAACTTTTTTGTGGAATTAAAAAAAATTTTTTCAGTACAAGCTTTATAAAGCCTTAATAATTGCCAGTTCTAATTTAGTGAAATTACATTATCTTATAAATTAATAAGCCATTGATTAAGGGATACATCAATGGTTTAAAACTATTTATGATCAGTCATCTAGAAGATGAACTCCTTCCCCTACGTCAGGAGTAAATTTACAATATTTTTCAAAAATAAGTCCAACACCTCTCATTTTTTCTCCTAATTCATCTTTAAATTTATTCCATTCTTCCGATTCACGATCAGGTAAATCCCATCCTTGTTTTTCTACCATACTTGTTATTAATGTATAGTCCCATTCTATGTATGCCATTGAGTTAATTTAAAATACCAAAATATTATAAACCAAGAGATTTAATAGGTAATCAATATTTTTTGAATATAATTTAAAAGTGTGAAAAATTATAAATGTCAATTTTACCAAGAAGATTTGAACGAATCAAAAGTGTTTTAGATTGCAGAATGAAAAACTTGACTGTTTTAGTTGAGGATGTCAATAAACCACATAATTTATCTGCGATATTAAGGACATGTGATGCAGCAGGAGTTTTCGAAGCAAATTTTATTAGCAAAACGAATACAGTTAAGACTTTTAATAGTACTGCTCAAGGAAGTCAGAAATGGGTAAAACTGAATAATCATGAAAACACTATAACGGCAATATCTGATTTAAAGAATAAGGGTTTTAAATTATATGGAACGACTCTTAATAGTGAATCAGTAGATTATAGAAATTTTGATTATTCTCAAAATACATGTTTTGTTTTAGGAGCAGAAAAATGGGGACTAAGTAATGAACTTATATCAATGGTTGATCAATCAATTTTTATACCTATGAGAGGTATGGTTCAATCTCTAAATGTATCAGTTGCTGCTTCTATATTATTATTTGAAGCTGTTCGCCAAAGAAAAAATAAAGGTATATTGCCCGCTAATGGAGAAGGGTTAAATATGTTTGAATATCAAAAAACACTTTTTGAATGGTGTTACCCAGAATTAGCTGCGGTGTATAAAAAATCAGCTAAAGAATATCCAAAGTTGAATGATCAAGGAGAACTTGATCCTGTTATAGATAACTAAATTTATTCAGAATTTTGACTATCAAAAATTTCTTCAAGGTCCTCTCCTACAAAAGAAAGACCTAAAACTAAAAAAAACATTGCCAAACCTGGGAACAAAGCCGTCCACCAGATACCTGTAGGTAAAGCAGCAAGAGCCAGATTTAAATCACTTCCCCACTCTGGGACATCTGCAGGAACGCCAAGGCCTAAAAATCCTAAACTTCCTAATACCAAAACAGCATCTGCAGCATTTAGGGTAAGCAGAATAGGCAATGGTGTTATTACATTTGGGAGAATATATTTAAAAATAATTTTTTTAACATCAGCTCCTGCGACTTGAGCTGCCTCCACATAAGTTTCGGATTTAACCAATATTGTCTGATTTCTGATTAATCTAAAATATTGAGGAGAGTAAACAATACACAATGCCAAAGCCGCGTTAAGGATACCCTTACCCAATACAAAAGCCACAACAACTGAAAGTAAAATTACAGGTATTGAAAAAATAGTATCCATTATTAGTGATAAGCATTTATCAAAAAAACCACCAAAATATCCACTTAATAACCCCAATGGCAAACCCAAACTTAATGAAAAAAGAATAGCTAAGAATACAACTTCTATCGCTAATGATGATCCTTGCAAAGTTCTTAAGCAAACATCTCTTCCTAATCTATCTGTGCCACAAAAATGATTAAGAGAAGGAGGGGCAAAGATATCATTGCTTGACATTGAAAATGAATAGCCAAAAAAATTATTGGCCTCTAAAAATTTTATTATTAAAACAACAAGAAGATAAAAAAGTACAATTAAAATTCCAGCTTTTCTGATATTTGCGCCGACACGATTAAATGAGTTAATATCCAAAATCTTTTTTTAAAGATATAAATGAAATATACCCAATTCTTTTAAAAATAAATAGCTATAAATTTTAAATTAAAAGAAATTACTGGTTTAATTTCAAGACTGCCATAAAAGCTTCTTGAGGGACTTCAACTTTACCCATTGCCTTCATCCTCTTTTTACCTTTGGCTTGTTTCTTTAAAAGTTTCTTTTTCCTAGAAATATCCCCGCCATAACATTTAGATAAAACATCTTTTCGCAAAGCACTTATGCTTTCGCTTGCAATAATCCTGCTACCGATTGATGCTTGAATAGGTATTTTAAATTGTTGTTTTGGAATAAGTTCTTTTAATTTCTCAACTAAACTTCTGCCAATTCCATAAGCCTTATCTTTATGAACAATAGAAGTTAATGGATCTGCTCTTTCTGAATTTATTAGAACATCTAATCTAACAAGGTCATTTTTTCTATAGCCAATCAAATGATATTCCATTGATGCATAACCTTGGGTTCTACTTTTCATTTGATCAAAGAAATCTGTAACAACTTCTGCTAATGGGATTTCATAAATCAAGGTAACTCGATCTGTTGTTATGTATTTCATATCTATAAATACTCCCCTTCTTTCCTGACATAAACCCATTAATGTTCCATTAAATTCATTGGGAGCATAAATTTCCATTTTCACATAAGGCTCTTCTATTGATTCTCTAAGTTGTGGATCAGGAATTGTAGAAGGATTATCAATAAAGATATGTTCCTGCTGATTTAAATTAACTTTATAAATAACTGATGGTGCCGTTACGATTAGATCCAAGTCATATTCTCTTTCTAATCTTTCTTGAACAATTTCCATATGAAGAAGTCCTAGGAATCCGCACCTAAATCCGAATCCCATTGCGCTACTGGTTTCGGGCTCATATTTTAAAGCTGCATCAGATAATTGTAATTTTTCTAGTGAAACTCTTAAATCTGGGAATTGATCAGCATCAGTCGGGAATAAGCCACAAAAAACCATAGGATTTGCTGTCTTATATCCAGGCAAAGGATCATTGGCAGGTGAATTTAAAAGAGTAATCGTATCTCCCACTCTCGCATCAGCAACTGATTTTATAGAAGCAGCTAAATAACCAACTTCTCCTGCATGTAATTCATCAACTTGCTGCTGATCAGGCGCCATTATTCCTATCTCATCTAGTTCATAATTTTTCTTACTTGCCATTAATAATATTTTTTCTCTCTTATTTAGAGACCCAGATATCACCCTGAAATAAACAATAACTCCCCTGTACGGATCATAATAAGAATCAAAAATCAGTGCCTTCGTAGGTAGTTTAATTTCATCTTGAGGAGGAGGTACTCTTCTTACGATTGCTTCCAAAATATCTTTAATGCCAACACCAGTTTTTGCTGAACAATTTATTGCATTAGATGTATCAAGTCCAATAATTTCCTCTATTTCTTGTTTTATTTTTTCAGAATCAGCCCCTGGTAAATCAACTTTATTTAAAACAGGAATTATTTCAAGATTATTTTCTAAGGCAAGATAAACATTAGCTAAGGTTTGAGCTTCTACTCCTTGACTTGCATCAACAACAAGTAAGGCGCCTTCACAAGCTTGAAGAGATCTACTAACCTCATAAGAGAAATCAACATGCCCAGGAGTATCTATTAAGTTCAAAACATATTCTTGGGAATCGTCAGCTTTATATTTCATCCTAGCGGCCTGTAACTTGATAGTAATTCCTCTCTCTCTTTCAAGATCCATACTGTCCAAAAATTGTTCTTGCATATCCCTTTGCTGCACAGTACCAGTATCTTGAAGTAACCTATCTGCAAGGGTAGATTTACCATGGTCAATATGAGCGATTATGCAGAAATTTCTAATTTTTGAAACAGATATATCAGTCATATAGAAAGAAAAATTCTCCTCTTATTACATCTTGATTAATATTAGCTAATTAGAATTATGGATGGAAACCAAAAATGGAATTATTTCTTTTTTTAATTTCTTTTATGAAGGTACTGTAATTTTCAGAGACTGATAGTTCTGGATAAATTAAGTCATTTATTTTTTTCTGAAGATTATGCTTATCGTTTACAAATAAAACAGATTTTTCTAGAACCTCAACCATAATTGAAACCGCAGTACTTGCTCCCGGGGAGGCTCCCAACAAAGCAGATAATGATCCATCAGATGAATTGACAATCTCAGTTCCAAATTTCAAAGAACCACCACCTTCAGTTTTTTTAATTATTTGGACTCTTTGACCAGCATTCTTTAAATACCAATCAGAAGGATTAGCTGATGGCATCATATTCTTTAAATTCTCAACTCTTGAGTTATGGTTCTTTAATGATTGTGATATTAGGTAATTAATTAAATCGTTGTTCTTGAAACCAACGTTTAACATAGAAAAAATATTATTCTTTTTAATTGAACTAAATAAGTCAAAGTATGAACTTTGTTTTAGGAATTTCGTTGTAAATCCAGCAAAAGGTCCATATAAAAGAAGTTTCTTATTATCAATCCATCTAGTGTCTAAATGAGGCACAGACATTGGTGGCGATCCAATATCAGCTTTACCATAAACTTTTGAGTTATGTTTTTCTGTTAGATCTTTTTTTTCGCAAATAAGCCATTTCCCACTAACAGGAAATCCACCATAACTTTTTGCTTCTGGAATTTTTGATTTTTGTAAATAATTAATTGTTTTTCCACCAGCACCAAGAAAAACGTAGCTAGTTCTAATTGAAGTTTTTCTACCTTCAGAACTGATTTCTAGTTCCCATTGTTTTTTATCAATTTTCTTTAAATCTACTAATTCTGTTTTGTATCTAATTTCAACATTTTTGTTTAAAGAAACTAATGCCAAATACTCTTTAGTTAAAGCCTCAAAATTGATATCAGTTCCTCTACCTATTCTGGTAGCAGCAATTTGAGTAGATGGATTTCTATCTTTTGTTATTAGAGGAGCCCATGATGAAATTTCATCAAAAGATGTAGAAAATTCCATATCGATAAATTCAGGATTTTCGGACATTTTCTGAAATCTTTTTTTTAAAAAAGAAATATTATCCTGACCAGAAACAAAGCTAATATGAGGAATAAATTCTAGAAACTTATTAATATCAATCTTCCCTGCTTCATACAATGAGGCCCATAAAGACATGGATGTTTCAAAAGAACGATTTATTGAGAGCGCTTTATCTATTTTTAGATTTCCTTTTTCATCTAAAGGGGTATAGTTTAATTCGCAATTAGCCGCATGTCCTGTACCTGCATTATTAAAAGCACCAGTACTTTCACTTCCTGGATCATCTAATTTTTCTATAATAAGAAATTTTATATCTGGTAAAACTTCTGAAATTAGGAGGGCTAAAGTACTACTCATTATCCCTGCTCCTACTAAGACTGCATCAAAGTAGCTATTATCATTAGTGGGATTTTTAGATGAAGTCACAACAGAAAATTATCTTTTTTGCAATTAATCAGATTTCTTTCTAGGCTTATTATAAAGTTAATCCAAAATTATGAGTACTGAAACACTCTCTCTGACAAACGAAAATGTAGAAAAAGTCCTTGACGAGCTAAGACCTTTTTTAATTTCTGATGGAGGTAATGTTGAGATTGCAGAAATAGATGGTCCAATTGTCAAAGTCAGACTTCAAGGGGCATGTGGTAGTTGCCCAAGTAGCACTATGACTCTCAAAATGGGTATTGAAAGAAAGTTAAAAGAAATGATCCCTGAAATAAGCGAAGTTGTCCAGGTTTTATAAAAATTTTTAACTGAAATATATTATTTAGTTTTTAATTCCTTCAACAAAGATGATTCCATATCAAGGCAATCAATTGGAAGTCCTTGACCAATAGCGATTAAAAGAGGTGCAAGAATTCCTAAAGTAAAAACTAAATTTGATTGGCTTACATCATATTTACTCAAAGTAAAAGTTATCAAATAAATAATTGAAAAATAAGCATGTAGTGAAAAAAATTCTTTTGGCTTTAACACTGGCCACCTTAAAGTATTTCCCAAGAAATATAAAAAACCTGTCATAAATAAATAGTTACATGAAGATTAAACCAAATATAAACATAAACCTTTTTAGAGACTATTTATAAAAAAATTTACCTAAGATAATAATTAAAAAAACATTAAATCTTCGTTTCTATTTGTAAAAGCTAGACATGCAGTTAAAAATACGCTTATAATAATTTGGTAGCAATAGCTACTTTTTCGTTCACCCTCATTTGAGGGCGCAGTTCGAGTCATACCATGGAACGGGGGATGGCCGTGTTGTCACATCGAAACATGACTACTTTAACTTACAGAGGTAAAAACTACGTTCAAAACAAAGAAGCTGCTAAAAAGCAACTTGTTGAACTTACCTACAGAAGAAACGTATACACCAATAGAATGGATGACGCTTCTTCAAGTAATGAAAAAGCAGAATTAAATTACAGAGGTGTTAATTACACTAAATAATTTAATTAAACAAATTAAAAGCCCCTTTTCAGGGGCTTTTTTTTTGGGCTATATTTGTCAAGAGTCCCTTAAAAAATATGTCTGAAAGTTGCTGTAATACAACCACATCTAATAAAGCATCTAATCAATTCGATCATAAAGATGCGATTCAAGAAAGATACGGTTCAGCCGCACTAGAAAAAGAAAGTTGTCTTTGTACACCAGTTGGGTTTAATCCCGTTTTACTTGAAGCAATTCCTCAAGAGGTTATAGAAAGAGACTATGGATGTGGGGATCCAACCAAATATGTTCAAAAAAATGATATAGTCTTAGATCTTGGTAGTGGTAGCGGCAAAAATGCTTTTATTTGTGCCCAAATTGTTGGGAAAGAAGGGAAAGTTATTGGAGTTGATCAGAATCCTGATATGCTTTCTTTATCTAGATCAGCCTCTAAAGAAGTTACAAAAAATATAGGTTTCAACAATACAGAATTTCTAGAAGGTTCAATTGAAAAACTTGATGAATTAGATAAAGATTTAAGTCCATTAATCGCCGACAAATCAGTCGATATTATTTTAAGTAATTGCGTTTTAAACTTGGTAAGTCCAGAATCTAGAAATAACCTTCTAAGAAATATAAAAAGAGTTTTAAACGATAATGGAAGAATTGCAATTAGCGATATTGTCTCTAACAAAAAAGTTCCTTTAAGATTGCAAAATGATCATGATCTATGGACAGGTTGTATTAGTGGAGCATGGTACGAACCAGACTTTATAAGTGACTTTAAAGAACTAGGATTTAAAAATTTAGAATTTGCAGAAAGGAGTGCTGAACCTTGGAAAGTAATTGAGAATATAGAATTTAGAACAGTAACTTTAGTAGGCAATATTTAAAAAATTCAAGAGTTTAAAAATATAACTTAAATTTCCATGAGAAATAATCTAAGAGATCAAATACCAGCATTAAAAAATAAGTATTATTTCAACTATGGAGGTCAAGGACCATTACCAAAATCTTCCTTAGAAGCCATAGTTAAAACGTGGGAAATTATCCAAGATTTAGGACCATTTACTAATAATATGTGGCCTTTTATTTACAAAGAAATATTGACCACAAAAAGGATCATTGCACAAAAATTAGGTGTAAATTCAAAGAATGTAGCTTTAACCGAGAATATCTCTTCCGGTATGATTTTGCCCTTTTGGGGAATAAAAGTAGAAGAGGGAGAAGAGCTGTTAATAAGTGACTGTGAACATCCTGGAGTAGTGGCTGCAAGTCGAGAATTTTGTAGAAGAAATAAATTAATATTCAAAATTTTGCCGATCCAAAAACTTAAAAATCTAAACGACGAAAATATAATTTTAGAGATTTTGAAAAATCTAAATAGTAAGACTAAGATACTAATTATTTCTCATATCTTATGGAACTTTGGATATAAAATTCCTTTAAAACAAATTTCTATCGAATTAAAAAATAATCGAGCAGATTCTTATTTACTTGTTGATGGTGCTCAAACCTTTGGGCACATAAATATTGAAAAAGAAGTTTTTTATTCTGATTTATATTCAATAACTTCTCATAAATGGGCATGTGGGCCAGAAGGACTTGGAGCCATTTACGTCTCAGATAGATTTATTCATGAAACAGATCCAACAATAATTGGATGGAAATCATTAAAAAAAGAACAAGGCATTTATGAGCCTTCAGATAATCTTTTTCATGATGATGCAAGGAAGTTTGAAGTAGCTACATCTTGCATTCCGTTACTTGCAGG
>CACMTJ010000014.1 GCA_902616595.1 uncultured Prochlorococcus sp. | reverse complement strand
ACTGCTCTACCCCGCGTTATATACATAGCATACATCTGAAAGGGTTATTTTTTCTGAATTTTTAGGATTCTTGGAATTTTAATTTACCTTTAACTTCTAGTCTCACTCCTTCAGAAAAGTTTAACACCTTTTCTTCGATGTCTTGAATTCTTAAGTCAGATATCCATTCTAATTGTTTTAGTAGGTGAAGACTAACTGCATGCTTTGCTCTTTTTGAACCGTCTTCTACTTTTAAAGCTAGCCCTATCCCTTCATTTACCTTACATAGACACTGTATTCCTTCGGCACCTCCTTTGCCTATAACTTTCCCATGAGAAGATTTAATTATTTCTGTATCAAATTTATTGGTGTCACTTATCATTGTTGGGTTTATTGTCATAGCTCTGCTGATTTGTTCTAATTCAGCATTTTCGGAACTGCTGAGAAGTGAATATAACCTTGACATTTCTGATAATTTTAAAAAAAGAGTGGGTGCACCACAATCATCACGTTCTGCGTTTATTTCAGATGACGGGATTTCAAGTAATTCAGAAACTATTCTGAATATTTCGATTTGAAGTGGATGATCCCCCTTTAAGTAACTATCTAATGGCCAATTCATTTTTTTGCATGTCGCTAAAAAAGCAGCATGTTTACCCGAACAATTATGTTCTAATGGACTTGTGTTTGAAATTGGACATTTCAGATTATTAATGTCAATGTCATATTCCCATAAAATCTTGAAGGCTTCCCTTGAATGAATTTTTGATCCGCTATGTGACCCGCATGCTAACGCTATAGATTTTGATTCATTATTGATTTTTGATGCAGCACCACTACTAACGAAAGGTATTGCTTGAAATGGTTTTAGTGCCGACCTTATGAAGCTTTTATATTCTGGATTTCCTGCACACATTAAAACTCTACCTTTTTTGTCAGTAATAACTGCATGTATTTTGTGGATTGACTCAATATTTGATCCTCTCATTAAAGTTGCCTGTAATGGAGGATTGTTAGAAGTGTAGAGGTTTTTGAAATTAGAACCCATTTAGAAATTAATATATTGAAAAATCAAAATGCCAGTTAAAGTCAATACTGAAATGATGGAGAAAATTTGAATTAAATTTTTTAATATAGGCTTTACCTCAATTGAGGCAATAAGTGATTCTTTTTCTTTCAAAACTAACGGCTTTTCCCATATTTGACCGTCATACCAACCAGATTCTTCGTATTCAACTTTTTCCGATATTAATCTTTTAAATACATGATTCCATCCCAAATATAATCTTATAGAAATTAAGAGAGGTATTGATAAACTGCTAAAAAAACTTAATAGTGTATATCTTAAAATCGATGTTTTGAAATATACACTTCCTGAAGAAATGACAAGAAATAGAACAAAAGCTCCTACCCAGAATTTAATCAATATAAGAATAAGTGACTTTTTTGTTTTCGGCCAAGAAAAAATTTTAGATTTTGATAATTCTATGAATTCATTTGTGGGTTGTTGCTCACTGGGGACAGGACATTTAGATTCGTTCATAAAATACAATTAAGGAAATATGTGATTATCTCCATTACTCCAGAATGATTCAAGGTCATAATATTTTCTTATTTCTGGCTGAAAAATATTTACAATCAATTCACCATAATCTAGTAAAGCCCATTTAGCTTCGTTAATCCCTTCTTTACGTATCGGTTCAATTTTAGCCTTCTCTCTAAGCTCTCCCTCTACAGAGTTAGTTATAGATCTAACTTGTACATCAGATAATCCTTCTGCAATCAAAATCCATTCACTTATAAATGATACTTTGTCAATTTTTATAAGTTTTATATCTCTTGCCTTTTTTTCATCACATGCTTTAGCTGCCATTAAAACCAAACTTTTATTGTCCATAAACATTTTCGCTGGAAACTGATTTTTCTGAACCTTCTTGCTGTGATAATTCTGATCTTGCTTTTTCTGCACTTTTTCTTAAGGCATCTAATCTATCTTCAAAGAAACTTCTTTTTTTCTTTTTCCTTGTCTTATCTATCAACTCTTTTAATGCTCCTCCAAGACTTTTATAAGCATTTGGAATGCTGTATCCAAATCTACAAGCGAGATCTATAGCCCTTTCATCTGCATAAATAGCATCTTGAAGTTTTTTTTCAGAATTATTTTTTAAATATAATCTATATCCTGCGAAACTTGATAAACCAAGAGCAAGTAATAAAAGTAACCCATCTTGTACCCATAACTCTCCTATCGCTCCTCCAAGTCCTATAGCAAGAGCTGCCATTTCCCATCCGTCCCTAGGAATTGTATCATTTTGAATTTTTCCAACCTCATGCCAAAATAATAAATTTCTATGGTCAATAGCAAAATTATCCCATTCATCTAAATCTATTTGAATTTCTACTTCGTCACGACCGATTTCTTCAAGTGTTATTAAAGGTGGATCTATAGCCGCAGCAGCTTCAACAAATACCCAACTTTCATTCTCTGGAGGCAACAAACTTTTAAGTCGCTGAAGTTCGCTCATAAAAAATTAATTTCTTTCAATACTATAGAAACAAATGTTGCTTTTCAAGTAACTTGATTAACATCTGATGATTTATAAGTAGCATGAGATAAATTAACGTTTAAATTATGCCTCAAAGAGGTGATCTTAAAAAAATTCTTATTCTAGGTTCGGGACCGATTGTTATAGGGCAAGCATGCGAATTTGATTACTCTGGTACTCAAGCTTGCAAAACATTAAGAAAAGCTGGTTATGAAATTGTCTTGATAAATTCAAATCCAGCATCAATAATGACTGATCCTGATATTGCAAATACAACATATATTGAACCATTGACTCCTGAAATAGTTTCTCAGATTATTCTAAGAGAAAAACCTGATGCGATTCTTCCCACTATGGGAGGTCAAACCGCTTTGAATCTTGCGGTTAAATTATCAGAGTCAGATTTTTTAAAACAAAATAATGTTGAATTAATTGGAGCTGATTTAAGAGCTATTAATAAAGCTGAAGATAGGAAATTATTTAAAGAATCGATGGAGAAAATAAATGTAAATGTATGTCCATCTGGTATTGCATCTAACCTAGATGAAGCTCTAGAGGTATCAAAAAAAATTAGTTCCTATCCTCTTATAATAAGACCTGCATTTACATTAGGTGGTGTAGGGGGTGGAATTGCTTTTAACCTTGAAGAATTTGTCGAGTTGTGTAAATCAGGTTTAGAGGAAAGTCCAAGTAATCAAATATTAATTGAAAAATCACTAATTGGATGGAAGGAGTTTGAACTAGAGGTAATGAGAGATACTGCTGACAATGTGGTAATAGTCTGCAGTATTGAAAATTTAGACCCAATGGGTGTCCACACTGGAGATTCGATTACTGTAGCTCCTGCACAGACCTTGACAGATAAGGAGTATCAGAGGTTGCGCGATTTGTCATTGAAGATTATTAGAGAGGTGGGAGTTGAAACGGGAGGGAGTAATATTCAATTTGCAATAAATCCATCTAATGGAGAAGTAATTGTTATAGAAATGAATCCTCGTGTAAGTAGGTCCTCTGCTTTGGCAAGTAAAGCGACTGGATTCCCAATAGCTAAGATTGCAGCTTTATTATCTGTTGGCTATACACTTGATGAAATTATTAATGACATTACAAAAAAAACACCTGCATGTTTTGAGCCGTCAATTGATTATGTAGTTACTAAGATCCCAAGATTTGCTTTTGAAAAGTTTAAAGGCTCATCTAATACTTTAAGTACTGCCATGAAATCCGTAGGAGAATCTATGGCAATAGGTCGTTCTTTTGAAGAATCATTTCAGAAAGCATTAAGGTCATTAGAAGTAGGTGTTTTTGGCTGGGAATGTGATTCAATTGGTGAATTTAAAGACGAGAGTCACATTAAAAATAGTTTAAGAAACCCTACATCTGACAGAATTATCCTAATTAAAAAAGCTATGCAGTTTGGGAAAACTAATAATTATATTCAAGAAATTACAAATATAGATTTATGGTTTATCGAAAAGTTGCGAAATATCTTTAATTTTGAAAATGATTTTTTGAAAGATAAGGAACTTTATACTTTAGATAGGGATTTGATGTTACATGCTAAACAATTAGGCTTTTCAGATCAACAGATAGCAAAGTTAACTAATTCTGAGTTTTTTGAAGTAAGAAGATATAGAAAAAAACTTAATATAATTCCAATTTACAAAACTGTTGATACTTGTTCAGCAGAATTCTCATCCGCTACTCCTTATCATTATTCAACTTACGAGGAATCTTTTATTAAATTTAATTTTCAAATTTTTGATAGCGAGATTTCAGAAAATAGTAAATCAAAAAAAATTATGATTTTAGGAGGAGGTCCAAACAGAATTGGTCAGGGCATAGAATTTGATTACTGTTGTTGTCATGCATCATATCAAGCCGCTGCAAATGGTTATAAAACAATAATGGTTAATAGTAATCCTGAAACTGTATCAACAGATTATGATACTAGCGATATTTTATATTTTGAGCCTGTAACTTTGGAGGATGTGCTTAACATAATAGAAGCTGAAAATCCTTATGGTTTGATTGTTCAATTTGGAGGTCAAACCCCACTGAAATTATCATTACCTTTATTTGAATGGCTTAAATCTAATGATGGTATGAGAACTGGTTCAAAAATTCTTGGGACTTCTCCAATATCTATCGATTTAGCAGAAGATAGAGAGGAATTTACAAAAATTCTTGATGAATTAAGTATTAGACAACCTTTAAACGGTATTGCACGTAATCAAAATGAAGCAGAAATAGTTGCAAAAAATATAGGATTCCCCTTGGTTGTAAGACCTTCTTATGTTTTAGGTGGAAGGGCAATGGAAATTGTTAAAGATGAGAATGAATTATCGAGATACATTTCTGAAGCAGTTAAAGTATCACCTGATCATCCAATCCTTCTTGATCAATATTTGAATAATGCAATTGAGATAGATGTTGATGCTTTATGCGATTCAGAGGGTTCGGTTGTAATTGCTGGCCTAATGGAACATGTGGAACCTGCAGGAATTCATTCAGGAGATTCGGCTTGTTGCTTGCCATCAATTTCTCTTTCAACATCCACAATAAAAAATGTAAGGAACTGGACTAAATTAATTGCACAAAGATTAAATGTTGTTGGTTTAATTAATTTGCAATTTGCAGTATTAAATACAAATAATAAAGAAAATAAATTATTTATTCTCGAAGCAAATCCAAGAGCATCTAGGACAGTGCCATTTGTTTCAAAAGCCATAGGTAAACCAGTTGCAAAATTAGCTACTCAGTTAATGCAGGGTTTTACATTGGAAGATCTTAATTTCACAGAAGAATTTTCTCCAAAATTTCAGGCAGTAAAAGAGGCCGTTTTGCCTTTTAAAAGATTTCCTGGTTCTGATACATTACTTGGCCCTGAAATGAGATCTACTGGAGAAGTAATGGGTTTAGCTAAAGATTTTGGAATTGCTTATGCCAAGTCGGAGTTGGCAGCAGGTAATGGTGTTCCATCAGAAGGAGTTGCTTTTTTATCTACAAATGATTTAGATAAAAAAAATCTTGAGGAAATTGCTAGAGAACTTTTGATTTTAGGATTTAAATTAATCGCAACAAAAGGTACAGCTGCATATTTGGTGAATTTAGGAATTCAGGTTGAGGAAGTCTTAAAAGTTCATGAAGGAAGACCAAATATTGAGGACCTAATTCGTTCGGGACTGGTTCAACTAATAATTAATACTCCAATTGGCTCACAGGCTCTTCATGATGATGCATATTTAAGACGTGCCGCTTTAGAATATAATATTCCAACTTTTACAACTATTCCTGGAGCAAAGGCAGCCATTAAGGCAATCAAAGCTTTGCAATGCAATAAAATTAATACTTACTCATTACAAGAAATCCATAATTATTAAAATTTTATTCAAGGTTTTTTAGTTTTTCTCTTAATTGATTAACTAAAGAGTTTCGACTAATTGAAAGTAATTTGAGAGTATCTTGATGCATCTTAAGTTGTGTCTCAGCTATTTGTAGTAGTTTTATAGATTCTTTTATTTCATTGGAAAGTTCATTTATTAAATATTTTTTGCCTTCAAAGGTTAAAACTGGATTTGCAGAATCATTCTTGTTTTCATTCATGGATTTACTTTTTTTAATAAATAAAATAGAACTATAGTTTTTTAATAAATTGTTTTTCACATAATTCTTTATAAATTCCAGGTTTATTTATTAAATCAATGTGTTTCCCAACTTCAATAATTTCACCTTTATCGAAAACTACTATTTTATTGGCCTCTTGAGTAGTGGCTAATCTATGAGCAATTACTATAACTGTTCTATCTTTCATAGCTCTGTTAAGTCCTTTTTGTACTTCAAACTCTGATTCTGCATCTAACGCACTTGTGGCCTCATCTAAAAGAAGAATTGATGGGTTCCCAAGTATTGCTCTTGCAATTGCTATCCTTTGGATCTGACCACCTGAGAAATTTGATCCTCTTTCAGTTATCTCAGTTTCATATTTCTCAGGAAGCTTTTGAATGAAGTTGTGAGCGTTTGCTTTTCTTGCTGATTCTATAACTTCTTCTTTGGTGAAATTTCTGCCCATTCTTATTACATCAATAATTGTTCCTGAAAACAAAAAAGGCTGTTGTTGTACTAATGCAATGTTTTTTCTTATATCTTTTGTATTTAATATTTTGAGATTTTTATCATCTATAAAAATGTCTCCATTATTTGGAGATATAAACTTTAATATCAAAGCCAACATTGTACTTTTACCAGCTCCAGAAGCTCCAACAAATGCTGTGACTTCCCCTCTTTTAATTTCTAAATTGATATTTTTAAGTACTTGATTATCTTTTTTGTAAGCGAAATTTACTTTCTTGAAACTTATTTTGCTTTCAAAATTAGATATCCTCCTTAAATTATCTTCATCATCTTCGAGAGGTTCTTGATTTATGTTTTTCAACCTTTTTATTGAGGCTTCTGCCTGTTTGTAGTCATTAAAGTTTGTGCTTACATGGCTTATTGGATCAATAAGCATTAATATTGCTGCAAAAAAACTACTAAATTCTTCGCTTGTTAGAAGGCCTAGATTTATTCTTGCGGCTCCTAAACCTAATATTGCCAATATTCCAAATGCTTCAACAAATCCTACAACTGGATGTTGAAATGCTAGTAGTTTTAATGTTTTATATTTTGCTTTTTTATTTGTATTTAATCTTTTATAAAATCTTTTCTCGATCCAATTTTCTGCAGCAAAAGCTCTTATCGTAGACATTCCATTTATAGATTCACCTATTAAACCTGCCAAATTACTTGTTGATTCTTGACTTTTTTCGGATGCTATTAAAACTCTTTTTCCAAAACTGTTAACTAAGAGAATAATCAATGGTGCTAAAACGAATGTTGATACTGTTAGTGACCAGTCTAAATAAAACATATAGATTATTACCGCTAGCAACTGTAAAGTGCATGGAATAGTATCTTGAGCTGTTTTATAAATAACTTCGCTTACCCTGTCTGCATCTTCTGTAAGTCTATAAGTGATGTCCCCAGCTGAAATATTTTCAACAGAATTCATCTTTATTTTTTGAATTCTGCTAAATAAATTTCCTCTCATCACTTCGCTAATTTCTAAAGATGGCTTTGCTATGAATACATCCTGTCCAAATTGAGCAATTTTTTGAACTAAAAATACAAATAAAGACTTAATTATTATGCTTGAAACTTTTGAGAGATCACCTGAACCAATCGCTGGGATTAAGTTTCCAGCTAAATAAGCTAATAAAGGCCAACAAGCTACGTAAATAAGCATGCATATAAAACCCTTAATAAACCTATTTGAATATGGTCTGAATGGTGGTATTAGTCTCAAGATATTATATATTTAATTGTTTATCTTACTTTATCAATATCTTTTGGTGTAAAAACAATGAAATTGGATCAATTCTTAAAATGGAAAAATTTGGCATCTTCTGGTGGCGAAGCAAAAATTTTTATTAAATCCGGTTCTGTTAAGGTTAATGGTTTAATTGAGACTAGGAGAGGAAGGAAGTTAAATAAGGGAGATAAAATAATATTTCTAAAAAATGAATTAATTTTTGAATAGTTAGCTTATTCAACTCACTTTGTATTAGTATATTTTTCTTGGAGATAGTATTTTGAGAAAATCTGTAATTGCTGGTAATTGGAAAATGCACATGACTTGTGCCGAAGCTAAATCCTATTTAGAAGAGTTTATTCCTTTAATAAAAAACATAAAAGACGATCGTAAAGTTGTTATTGCTCCACCTTTTACAGCAATTTCAACCTTTTCGGATCATTCTGATTTTGATTATTTAGATATTTCTAGTCAAAATATTCATTGGGAAGATCAAGGGGCATTTACTGCAGAAATATCTCCAAAAATGCTTCTTGAACATGGTGTCTCATATGCAATCGTTGGACATAGTGAACCAAGGAAATATTTTAGTGAAAGTGATGAACAAATTAATAAAAGAGCAGTTTTTGCTCAATCTAGTGGACTTACTCCAATAGTTTGTGTAGGAGAAACATTAGAACAAAGAGAGAGAGGAGAAGCTGTTAGAGTTATTACTAGACAGGTTGAACAAGGATTAGAAAATACAGATCCATCAAATTTAATTGTTGCCTATGAACCAATATGGGCTATTGGCACTGGTAAAACATGTGAGGCAGAAGACGCTAATAAGATATGTTCTTTAATTCGGAAATTAATAGGTTTTGATGATGTAATTATTCAATATGGTGGATCTGTTAAACCTAATAATATTGACGAAATCATGTCAATGAGTGATATAGATGGGGTGTTAGTTGGAGGGGCTTCATTAGATCCGAATAGTTTTGCGAGAATTGCAAATTATCAATAAGAAAAATCCATGGCCAAAAGGGTGGGGCCAAAAAACTTCAATTATGGGAGTTATTAACTTAACTCCTGATTCATTTAGTGATGGTGGGGAATTAAACTCTTCAAAAAAAGTTATAGATCAAGTAGACCATTTCTTGAGTAATGGTGTTGATGTTATTGATCTTGGTGCTCAAAGTACGAGACCTGGGGCTGAAGAAGTTGGATCTAGTAAAGAAATAAAAAGATTGATCCCATATCTAAAATTAATAAAATCTAAATTTCCAGATGTTTTAATTTCTATTGATACTTTTAATTCTGAAGTGGCTTACGAAGCTCTTTTAAATGGTGCTAACTGGATAAATGATGTCACGGGAGGAAGAAGAGATATAAAAATTTTGGATGTTGTATCAAAATTCAACTGTCCATTCGTCATAACTCATAGTCGTGGTAATAGTCAAAATATGAATCAACTCTCTAATTACCAGAATGTATTGAGTGATGTTAAGTGCTCGCTTGATAATTTAATAAAAACTGCTTTAGAAAAAAATATATCTGAAAGAAATATAATAGTGGATCCTGGAATTGGTTTTTCTAAGAACATCATTCATAATTTGGAAATCTTGAGAAACTTAGAAGTATTTAAAAAATGGAATTTACCAATTTTGATAGGTGCATCTAGGAAGAGATTTATAGGAGAAATTTTGAATGAGAAAAATCCCAAAGAAAGAGATATAGGAACACTTGCAATAAGTTGTCTTTGTTCTCAATTTAATATTGACATTGTGAGGGTTCACAACGTCAAACTAAATTATCAAATCCTTAAAGTAGCTGATATGATTTACAGAAAATAATAAATTTATTATTCTTTAACTCCTTCGATTTTATCCTCTACCTCTTGATATAGTTCTTTCAACTGTTCAATATTCTCATCTGAAGTTTCCCAATATCCCCTACCATTAACTTCTAGCAAAGTTCCAACAATTCTTCTGAAACTATTAGGATTAAGATCCATTAATCTTTTCCTCATCTCTTCATCATTTATAAATGTTTCATTCGTTTCTTCATATACAAAATTATCTACTTGACCACTTGTCGCACTCCAACCAAGAGTATAATTAAGTCTATTAGAAAGTTCTCTAACTCCTTCATAACCAGATTTAAGCATACCTTCATACCACTTAGGATTTAAAAGTTTTGTTCTTGAGTCTAATCTGATAGTTTCTCCAAGTGTTCTAACTTGAGCATTAGAAGTGGTTGTATCCGCTATGTAGCTACTTGGTTCTTTTCCGTCATCTCTAAGTGTCTTAATCAATTTTGTTGGATCAGAATCAAAATAATGACTAACATCTGTTAATGAAATCTCTGAGGAATCAAGGTTTTGAAATGTAACATCTGCTGTTTTCATTACTGACTCAAATACCTCTCTTTTTTGATTCATCTCGCCTGGATTATCAGCATTAAAAGCATATGTTTTGCGAGATAAATACATTTCTTGTAATTCATTTTCTTCCTCCCATGTTGAATTTTCTACAGCTAAATTAACATTGGAACTATAGCTTCCACTTGCATTAGAGAATACTCTCGCTGAAGCGTCTCTGATAGAAGTGCCTTCTTTTTCTGCTTGTTCTAGTGAATGTTTCCTTACAAAATTAGATTCCAATGGTTCATCAGCCTCAGCCGCTAATTTCACCGCCTGATCTATTAATGCCATCTGATTTATGAATAAATCTCTAAAAACTCCTGAGCAGTTAACGACTACATCTATTCTTGGCCTACCTAATTCTTCTAAAGGAATTAATTCTAATTTGTTTATTCTTCCAACAGAATCTGGTTTTGGTTTTACACCAACAAACCATAAGATTTGAGCAAGTGATTCTCCATAAGTTTTGATGTTATCAGTACCCCATAAAACACAAGCAATTGTTTCAGGCCAGGACCCTTGCTCTTCCTTTTGCCTCTCAATTAATTTGTCAACAACTGACTTTGCAGCAGCTACTGCTGCTGTAGTAGGGATTGATTGTGGATCAAGTGCATGGATATTTTTACCACTAGGTAAAACGCCTGGATTTCTTATGGGATCTCCACCTGGTCCAGGTAAAACATAATTTCCATCTAATGCTTTAATGAGGCTATCCATTTCTTTATCAGCACAGACCTGTTCCAAACAGAAAAGTAAGTAATCAAATAACTTATTTAATTCCTTCTGGTTAACTTCATTAAATCCATTTAAGTTACAGACTCTTAGCCAAGGGGTAGGTAAATTCAAACCAAATACTTTAAGGAAGTCAAACAATTTGGAAAGAAGTGATTTTTCTAAATAAACTCTGCCATCAACAATTTTTAAAGAGTTGACCATCGCAAAAATAGACTCTCTTGCTGTCTTTATGATTTTTTCATTTAGCTCTACAAATTTTAGTTCACCTTTATTATTACCATCATAAATTTGTTCAATATTCAGCCCCATGGATTCTGCTAGCAATCCAGGAAGAGATCTTAATCCCTCTTGCTCTCTCTCTAATGATGCAATATTTACAAGAGTTGCTACTGCTTCTTCTGCAGTTGGAGCTTCTCCAATAGTATGAAGACCGCAAGGTAATAATCTACTTTCAATTTCCATCAACTGTTTATAGATATTACCAACAAATAAATCTCTTTCATCAATTGAGAGTTCTTCTACATCTTTTGAAGGGAGCTCAACATCTTTGTCAAGATTACATTGTTTAGAAGTCTCGATTATTGCATTAACTATTTGAATACCCCTACTATTTTCTCTTAATTGTTGATAAGAACCAACAAGTTCGCTTAGTTCTTTAAGTCCTTTGTATAGACCTGCATTTTCTGCTGGAGGAGTTAAATAGCTGATGGTTGAGGCGTAACCTCTTCTTTTTGCGATTGTTGCTTCAGAAGGATTATTCGCAGCATAGTAATACAAATTAGGTAATGATCCAATGAGAGAATCCGGATAGCATGTTTCACTCATGCCCATCTGTTTACCAGGCATAAATTCGAGTGATCCGTGAGTTCCAAAATGAAGAACAGCATCAGCTCCCCAGATTTTTTCTACATAGGTGTAATAAGCAGCAAAACCATGATGAGGACTAGCACTTCTTGAATAAAGTAATCTCATCGGATCACCTTCGTAACCGAATGTAGGCTGTACACCTATAAAAACATTTCCAAAATGTTTTCCATAAATAAGAAGATTTTGTCCGTCACTATTTAGGTTTCCAGGAGGTTTACCCCAATTCTCTTCAAGTCTTTGTGAATATGGTGTGAACTCTTCATATTCTTTTACTGACATTTTATGAGCAATATTTAACTCGGGAGAGCCTTCCATTGCTTCAGGATTATTAATTACTTTTTCCATTAATTCTTTTGAATTACTTGGAAGTTCATCTATTTGATACCCTTTCGATTTCATTTCAAGGAGTACTCTATAAATTGAACCGAAAACATTTAAGTATGCTGCGGTACCAACATTTCCTTTGTCTGGTGGAAAACTAAATACTGTGATGGCTAATTTCTTATCCTTTCTTTGTTTGACTCTTAAAGTTGACCATTTTATGGCTCTTTCAGCTATTACATCAACTCGATCTTGGAGCGTATGCGCCTTACCTGTAGCATCATCACGGCCTGAGAGAATAATAGGTTCAATAGCACCATCAAGCTCTGGAATTGCAATTTGAAGTGCTACCTGAACTGGGTGTAACCCTAGATCACTATCTTCCCATTCTTGTGTGGTCTGGAAGACTAATGGAAGTGCTACCATATAGGGTCTGTTTAACCTTTTTAGGGCTTCAATAGCTTTAGGATGATCTTGTCTTGCTGGGCCACCTACTAGTGCAAATCCTGTTAGAGATACAACTCCATCTACTATAGGTTGATCCTTATTTATGGAATCATAATAAAATTCATTAACTGGTTTAGAAAAATCTAGACCTCCACAGAAGATAGGTAATACTCTCGCACCTCTGTATTCCAATTCTTGAATAACAGCAACATAATGAGCATCATCTCCAGTAACGATATGACTCCTTTGAAGCACTAAACCTATTGTTGGAGTTTTGTCATCTTTAGGATTTATATCTTTCCTATTATTTTCCCAATTTTGATATTCTTTGAGACTTTCAAACATACAAGGAGCAAGAGGATGCCAAATTCCTAAATCTGGGAATGTTTCTGGGTCTTGAATTTTGAATTCTTCTATTTGATCTTTTATGATCTCTGAAACAGCATACTTTTCAGAAATCATTAATAAGAAGTTTTTTAAGTTCTCAGTGGTACCACCTAACCAGTACTGAAAACTCAGAATAAATGTTCTAGCATCTTGAGCTTTTTCTACTGGTAGATATTTAAGTATTGAAGGTAGTGTATTTAATAACTTCAACATTGAATCTTGGAAACTTGCTCCGTCAGATTCTTTTTTCTTTTTTATTAAATCTCCAATAATACTTTTAGATTGACCAAGTTGAGCCATGCTAAATGAACCTAACTTATTTAATCTCATTACCTCTGGCATGGAGGGGAAAACTATTGATGCTTTTAGTTTGTCTTTGAATGGAGATACTGCATCAACCACTTTTTGAGCAAGGTCTTCAATGAAAATTAGAGAAGCTACGAATATATCTGCATTAGCTATATCTTCTTTAAAATCTTCAAAATTACTATCATTCCTAAGTTCTTCGATAAGATAGCCGCTAAGGTCTATGCCTATTGGCCCATTCATTTTATTTATTGATTTTGCAGCTTCCGTTAAGGAATTTTGGTATTGTGGCTCAAGGACAACATAAACTGCTTTTATTACAACTTTGTGTTTGTTATCCTCAACAGGAGATACTCTGCGGTTTGCTGAGCGGACCTGCGTAAACATTGATTTTCTTTAAGTATTTCTACCAGCCTACGAATGAAAAGACGTTATTGTGTGCAATATAAATAGCGTGTAACAACCTTTAAAAAAAATTTTTAAAAAAAAATGATTGAAAATTCTAAAAAAACCGTACCAGTACTAGTTTCCGGAGCTTTAGGCAGAATGGGTAGCGAAGTTGTTAATGCTGTATTAAATTCTACAGATTGTGAACTTGTTGCAGCAATCGACATAAACGAAAAGAACAATGGCTCAAATATTTCTGAATTATTGAAGATAAAAAATTGTGATGTTTTTGTTTCAAATGATTTTGAAGGGACTTTATGTTCCGTTAGTCAAAACTATAGGAATGAAAAAATCAAACCTGTTTTGGTTGATTTTACTCATCCTGATTCTGTATATGAAAATACTAGATCAGCTATTGCATATGGGGTATCACCAGTAGTAGGAACTACAGGTCTAAGCTCTTCGCAAATAAAAGATTTGTCTGTTTTTGCTCAGAAAGCATCGGTTGGTTGTGCAATAATTCCTAATTTTTCAGTAGGTATGGTTCTTCTTCAGCAGGCGGCATCTGTAGCTGCAAGGTTTTACGACAATATTGAATTAATTGAAATGCATCATAATCAAAAAGCTGATTCTCCTAGTGGGACGTGTATAAAAACTGCAGAAATGATTGAAGAATATCCAAAGAAATTTAATCAGAATTTAGTAAAAGAGTCTGAGTCATTGAAAGGTGTACGCGGTGGGCTCAGAGATTCAGGAATTAATATACATTCTGTGCGATTACCAGGATTACTCGCTCATCAGTTAGTAATTATGGGATCTCCAGGTGAAACTTACACAATTAAACATGACACTATTGATAGAAAGGCATATATGCCAGGAGTTTTACAGGCTATTAAAAAAATTGGTAATTATGAAACATTAGTATACGGACTAGAAAAATTGATTTTTTAAAATGATAATTCCAATTAATTCAAGTCAAATTTCAAAACTTATTCCTGCAGTTGGTACAGGAAGTCAATTTAAGTACGCGTTGGGGAATCCTAGAAAAATTCTTCAAAGAGTAATAGTTTCTTCAATTGGTGGATTTATCTCATTAATTATTAGTTCGACAGGAGATCAAACTAATAATTTCTGGTTATTCCTATGTGTAGGTTTCTTTTTGTATATCATCTGGGGCCCTATTCTTGAATCAAGTAGAAAAAACTTGCAATTAAGAAAATATAAATTTTTTTCTATATTTGATGGCTATGTATCAGATATCTATAAAACAGAAAAGATTGAAAGTTCAAGAGAACAATCTAATAGGCAAGGTCGATTAGAAGTTATCGAAAATAAAAGAACTTGGTTAGTACTTGAATTAGAAGATGAAGATGGTTATTTGGAAAAATTAAGTTTTCCTATGGAAAATAAGCACAGTCAAATTAGGGTGGGATCGAGTATTAGATGTTTAATAACATCTGATAACCGTAATTTTGACAGAAATTTTTATTTGACCGATGCTTGGCTTCCTGAAATTAACTTATGGGTTGGTGAGTACCCCTATTTATTAAGACCGGCATTTGAGGAAATTTGCTATATTTATCTGAATAGATAGTTGATGTTTATATATTACGATGAAAAATAAATTTAATTTTAAAATTGTCGGATCAGGTCCCACAGGTTTATTACTTTCAATTGCACTTTCAAAATTTGATTGCAATATTTTTTTAACTGATTTATTAACAAAAGATAGATTAATTGATAAAGATAAAACTTATGCAATTACTCACTCAACAAGAAAAATCTTATCTAAATTCAGACTTTGGAAAAAATTAGAACCATTTTTATTTGGCTTTGATTCCCTTTCAATTTCAGATAGCGTAACTTCTGCTTTCACCAATTTATCAACTTCTGACTTAGATGATGATATAAGTTCTGCCGAAAATATTGGCTGGGTAGTTAAACATTCGGATCTCATGAACGTATTTTTTCAAGAGATTGACAATTATGAAAATATTTTTTTTATGACACCACAGAGATTGTTATGTAAAAAAATATTATTTGATTATCAATTCTTTTCAACAGGAGCAAACTCACTTGATAAAAAATTCATAGATTTTGTTGATATAAAAAAATCTTATAGTCAGTCTTGTTTAACTTTTAAAGTTTCTCTTAGAGGTCATTGTGAAAAAAGAGCTTATGAAATTTTTAGAAAAGAAGGCCCACTTGCATTATTACCTTTAGAAAAAAACTTATATCAAGTAATTTGGACTTCTAGTACATTAAAGGCAATTGAAAGGTTGAATTCTGACAAGAATTTTTTAATGGATAATTTATCAACAATCTTGCCTAATGAATTTAAGTTGGACCAAATAATTGGCGAATTTAATATTTTTCCTGTTTCATTATCCTTAAATTTACCAGTTTTAAATTTTAAAAAATTAGTTTTTGTAGGAGATGCATTTCATACATTTCATCCTGTTGGTGGTCAGGGTCTTAATACTTGCTGGAGAGATGTTAATACTATTTATGATCTTTTTAATAAAAATACTGCTATCACTAAATTGCAATTGATATTATTTAAATTTAACTATTTTTCGAATAGAATTTTAGATATTATTGTCACTATTTTTATAACTGACTCGTTGATATCAATTTTTGCTAATCGAAACGTTTTTTTATTTCCAATAAGGAAATTTTCATTTTTACTTTTAAATAAATTTCTTTTTACAAGAAAATTAGTCCTTAATCAAATGACTAAATCTCTCATTTACTCAAGTATTAAATAGAATTCATGAATAATTATTTATCTAAAGAAATTATAATTTATTTATTTAATGTATTAGGTTTAGATGAATCTACTATTGAACTTGGTATAAAGTTATCTATAAAAAATAACACTCCATTACCAATATTATTATGGAGTTATGGAATGCTAACTATTGAAGAACTAGATAAGTTATATTCATTTTTATTTCAAAAAATGGATTAATAATTCTGTTATAATTCCCATATATCTTAATCGAGAACAATTAAAGATTTAACTAAGGGAAATCAAGTATCAAGACAATCTATAGAGAAGCTTGATTTATTATTATTAATCCTTGAAACTATTGATTTAAATGGTATTCAATCCCTTTACGCATTATCAAATAAACTTGATTTAAATGATGTTCTGCCAAATAAAATTACTATTTGGAAATTAAGGAATAATAATCCATTGAGAAAATCTTATGTTAACAACAATATTAAAATAAACGAATTCGATGCATTAATTAAAATCACAGTTGAAATGTCTAAATATTTATATCCTTATATCAGAGAGATACTGAAATCTAAAGAAGATATTAAAGAGAATTCAATTATTTGGAATGATTTTAATATGAGATTTATTGAGTTGATAGAAGAGAGATTTAATATAGATAGCATAAGAGTGAAAAAGCTTTTAAATCAAGCTGAAAATGGTGAAATTATAATAAAATCATTGCTTATTTTATCTTTTTGTATTTCAAATCAGGGTTTTCAAAAGTTGAAGAATTTTTTATACGATTTTTAATATGATGCAAAATAAGTTGTCATTTCATCAATCTTCAGTAAGTCTCGAAATAATCGGATTGCCAGATTATTCCAATAATGAAAACAAAGATCAAATATCTATAATTTCTCAATGGAAATTAACCATAGTTGATAAACCACTTATTGAAGGCAAAATTGAACATTTAAGGCCTATTATGGATGCTTTTTATATTTATTCAAATCTTTTAATCAAAAACGAAATTCCAATATATGAGTCTAAATTAATCGATATAAAAGCCGATAATCTCCACATACATAATATTGTTCTTAAGAGCTCTAAAGCAAATGTAAAGCCTTTACTTCTAAAGATTGGTAATTCATTGCTTTCAGATACCATAAATTGTTTTGATCAGTTAAATGAATCTCCAAAAGTAATAATTAAAAATGATATAACTACTAACGTTCCTAAAAAATTAAGATTTGGGTTAAATAAAAAAGTTAAATTTTTCAATATCTTTATTCCACCGTTTTTTGCAATTTGCTCCTTAATTCTATTCTCTTCTTCTTTTATTTATTTTTATAGTCCTTTTGAAAATATAGAAAAAAAAGAACTAACAAATCCTGAATAAAGAGCAATTAGCATCTTAAATACAAACACGATACTATAGGTTAATTTCTTTTCAGAGTTATTCAAATTTTTTCTTTGAGCTTTGATTTATGGCAGATTTAAACATCCCAAATTTGAATATTAAACCTGATAAATATATTTTTAAAAAAAAATTAAATTTAAGAAGAAAATCTAAAAGAAGACTATTTACTGAATCTTTCTTTTTGTTTATTTTGAGTGTTTTATTAGTTTATATAAATTATTTAATTCCTAATAAAAATTTGCTGTTAAAAAATCTACCTTCTACATTTAATAAATCTTTTTTATTATTGATTGATCTCTTTTCATATCTGTATGAAATATTTTTGGTGATTTTTATTTTTGTATCTTCTTTTACTGCTCTTATTTTAATGATAGGTTCATTTAATAGGTTATTTAAAGTCTCTAAGAGAAAGTCAAAACAAATTGTTTATAAATAATTTCAAATAGGTTGCATTAAGCCACCACTTCCTGAATCAGAATCATCATCATCATTTTCTGTTTCTTCTCCAAATAATGCAAATATGCCTAATACAATTGATGAAAGGATAATTGATAAGGGTAAAATCGAAGTTTGGATTCCGACGTCTATATATTCACTCATAAAATAAATAAATTTTTATAAACCTAACCGAAATCAAACTGATTCGCGGATTTTAAATAATTATTTAATAATTTAATCTCTTTTAATAAGTTCTTTATCGAAATTCTTTATTTCTCTTTCAAAAGACCCGAACCACAACATTAGTTGATCAATTTGATTTTGAATTTCAGTTGCACCTAAGCCCCTTATAGTGATGATTGAATATGATTGACCTTCATTAAAATTAAATTTATTTTGAACACTACTTGCCAAAGAATTTTTAAGAATTTTAAAAGTAGAATTTTTTAATTTTGTCTCTATCAAGATGTTTGGCTTTTTGAGCTTGATCCTATTAAAACCACATTTTTTAGCTAGTAATTTTAGTCGCATTATCATAATTAAGGACTCAACAGGTTTGGGTAAGTTTCCATATCTATTAACCCAGTCTGTAGCTAATTCAGTTAATTCATCATTATTTGAACATTCAGTAACAGATTTGTAAGCTTCAAGCTTCTCTTCTCTGTTTAATATCCATGTTGCAGGTATAAATGCATTTATTGGTAGATCAATTTGAGTGTCGTTAACTTCAGGTATTTCTTGCCCGCTGATTTCTGAAATAGCCTCATGGAGCATTTCTATATATAAATCATATCCAATAGCATTAACCTTTCCACTTTGTTCTTCTCCTAGTAAACTACCAACACCTCTTATTTCCATATCTTTCATTGCAAGTTGGTATCCACTACCTAGTTCTGAAAAGTCTTTTATCGCTTTCAATCTTTGTTTTGCAGCGTCATTAATTTTATTTATATTTGGATAAAATAACCAAGCATGTGCTTGTACACCGCTTCTACCTACTCTTCCTCTAAGTTGATAAAGTTGTGAAAGGCCAAATTTGTGAGAATCTTCAATAATGATTGTATTTACTTTAGGGATGTCTAATCCACTTTCAATTATCGTTGTGCATATCATTAAATCTACTTCTCCATTATTAAAAGCAATCATTGCATTTTCAAGCTCTGTTTCGTTCATTTGCCCATGAGCAACAATAAATTTTAAGCTGGGAAACATATTATTTAATTTGTTTACAGCTTGATCTATATCAGAAATTCTTGGAAGAACATAAAAAATTTGACCTCCCCTATCAAGTTCTTGATTAATTGCTGTTCTTATAACATCCATATCTATTTCAGATAAATATGTTTTTATTGATCTTCTTGATGGTGGAGGAGTGTTTAGTAAGCTCATTTGTCTTAGCCCAGATAAGCTCATATAAAGAGTTCTTGGGATTGGAGTTGCCGAGAGAGTTAAAACGTCTATGTTGGTTTTTATTTTTTTTATTTTCTCCTTTTGCCTTACTCCAAATCTTTGTTCTTCATCAATAACTAGTAGTCCTAAGTTTTTAATTTCTATTTCTTTTCCTAATATTTGGTGCGTTGCAACAACTAAATCAATTTTGTTATTTTTCAAACCTGCATAGATTTCCTTTCTTTCATTAACAGTTTTGAATCTATTGAGTAATGATACTTTTATTGGGTAAGGTGAAAATCTATTACTTATTGTCCTCCAATGTTGCTGAGCTAGGATTGTTGTAGGTGCTAGTAATATTACCTGTTTGCCTGATGTAATAGCCTTAAAAATAGCCCGAACAGCTACTTCTGTTTTGCCAAATCCTACATCTCCACAAACTAGCCTATCCATTGGCTTATCGCTTTCCATATCAGATTTTATTTCTTCTACAGCAGTAATTTGGTCAGGTGTTGGTTGATAAGGGAATGATTCCTCTAATTCATCTTGCCAAGGACCATCTTCTGGGTATATGTAACCCTTTAATTTTTCTCTCTTTGCATAAAGTTTTAAAATATCGACAGCAACTTTTTTGATTTGTTTCTTATTTTTTTCTTTTATTTTTTCCCATTCTGTCCCTCCTAATTTATTTATTTTCGGCTTTATTTTTCCGCTTGATCTATATCTGTTAACACTACCAAGTTGATCAGCGGCAACACTTATCTTTCCATCTTGATACTGAATGACTAAATAATCTCTTGAATCTCCAGTTATATTTATTTTTTCTATTTTTAAAAATTTTCCTATTCCATGATTTTTATGAACTATAAAATCACCGGGACTAATCTTATTTACATTTATATTTGAATTGACACTTCTTTTTTTTCTTCTTATGAATACATTATTAAAAAGAGATTGTTGTGAAAATAATTCTTTATCTGTTATCAGGACAACTTTCCATATCGGAAGATAAAACCCCTCGATTTCGTAATTGTTCTTATTTTTTAAAATTAGAGGAGTTGAATTATTAATTGACTTATGTGCTTCATCAATATCATTAGGATTGTTTAAGAAGTTTGCATTACATTCGTGCTCAAAAAGTAAAGTCCTTGTTCTCAATGGTTGTGCTGATAATATCCATACTTTTTCATTATTTTTTATATTTTTATTTATATCATTGGATAATTTCCCTACATTTTTAGAGTATGAATTTAATCTTTTATCGTTTAACAAAAATCTATTATCGATATTGATTTTTGATTCAAATTCATAAAATTTTATTAAATTAAAATTTCCTAGTGATTTTAATATTTCTTCAAACTTTAAATGCAAATTTGGTTTGGCCTCTAAGTTAATGTCATTATTTTTAAGGTTCTCATTTAATTCATACCTACAATTATCAAAATTACTTTCTGAATCTAGATACCAATTATTTGCAAATTTTTTACAATCTTCTAATTCATCAATTACAAGAATTGTTTCCCTATTTATAAAATCTATTATGTTAGAGGGTTCTTCTTCAATTATTCCTAAATAACGATCAAGATTATTTTTATTTATATCTTCTGAATTAAAAAGATTGTTCTTGGATAAATTATTTAACTTATCTTTTATTAGTAAATCAAATCCCGCCTGTATTATTTCAATATTATTTATACTTTCTAATGTTTTCTGTGTATGGGGATCATATTCTCTTATTTTCTCAATGACATTATCAAAAAATTCTAATCTTATAGGCAACTCATTATTGACAGGATAAATATCTATTATCTCCCCTCTCCTACTCCAGAATCCTTCAGTTGAAGTTACATTATCCTTTGTATAGCCCAGCAATGTAAGTTTATTTGCTAATTCTTGAATCTCGATTTGAACTCCTTTTTGCAAATCTAACTTGTTTTCAATTAATAGGTTTTTATTTATTAGATGAGGTTGTATTGATCTCTCAGTTGATATAACAATATTAAGTTCATTTTTCTCTTTATTTATTAATTTGGATAAAACAGTAAGCTGACTAAATTCAATCTCTTTGGATTTATTAATTGATGAGTATGGTAGATGTTCTGTTGGAGGATAATATAAAACTGCTTTATCATTTATACTTTCAAAATAACCAATCCATTTATAGGCAATTTCTACATTAGGACAAATTAAGAATATATTTTTTTCCTCTTTTTTTGCGATGCTATCTAATATTATTGATTTTGCATATCTACTTGAACCAACAATATTTAATTCATTATTTTTTGAAATTCTTTTTATTAATTCAGAAATAATTTGTGAGTTAGAAATATAATCAACTAAAGTATTTAAACTCATTTATAACTATCAATCTTGATTACAAATATCCGATACATTATATTAGATTTTATACCGATTGTGAATAATATTTGATGGATTCAGCCGCAATAAATTCTTTTATACCCACACTAGATCAGGTAGACAGTTGGTACGAAATCTTTACACTTTTACCAATATTAATTGCTCTAGAATTATTATTATCTGCAGACAATGCTGTAGCACTAGCTTCTCTTACTAAATCCCTCGATAGTTCAGAATTAAGGTCAAGAGCCTTAAATATTGGTATAACAATATCTTTATTATTTAGAATTATTCTAATCATATTATCTAATGTTCTTCTAAAGTTTATTCTCATTAGAGTTTTTGCTGGTTTTTATTTAATTTATTTATTCTTCTCTAATGTTTTTTTAAATTCAGATGTAGAAAACGCTGAAAATGGGACCGATAATAATAAAAATAATTTTAGGTTTTTAAGGGTTGTAGCGCTTCTTTCAATTACTGATTTTGCTTTTTCCATAGACAGTATCACTACTGCAGTAGCTATAAGTGATCAATACATATTAATTATATTTGGAGCAGTGATTGGAGTATTAGCCTTAAGATTTACATCGGGGATTTTTCTAAAACTTCTGGATATATTTTCTAGATTAGAAACAGCCGGTTACGTAGCAATTTTAATAGTTGGGATTAAACTTTTACTAAATACGTTAATTAAAGAATCTATTCTTCCAGACTATTATTTTTATTTTTTGATTCTTTTTGCTTTCATTTGGGGATTCTCTAAAAAAGAATCTAAAACTTAATCTGAGAGAGATATTCACCTGCTGATGGCTTTAACTGTTGAATCAATTGCTTTTTGCTAGAAATGTTTTTGCCTTCAAGTTTTGCTTCTAACAAAATAATCGGATCAGTTTTAGTTGAAATTATAATTCCTTCATTTTCTATTACAGCAAGAATAATACCTGGTCTTGAATAATTTCTCATGAAAAGGTATTTTTCATTTTTAATTACATCACTAGTCAAAACTTTGATTTTAAGTATTTTAAGATTCTTACCTCTAAAATTTGTATTTGTTCGTGGGTATAATCCTTTTATTTTTTGAGAAATTTTAATTGCCTCATTACCCCAATCAACTTTAAAGTCTGATTTTTCAATCATTCTTGCGTATGTAATTTCTCTTCCAAGGGTATTTTGTTTTATTAATTGAGGATTAGTATTTTTATTAATATTTTCTTCGATTATAGATGTAGCATTTAAAAATAATTTTGCCGATAAAATACTAAGTTTTTCCGATAGTGTATTTAAATTATCGTTATTATTAATTTTAATTTTTTCTTCCAACAATATGTCGCCAGTATCTAGTCCCTCATTCATTTTCATAATTCCTACACCAGTAAATTCATCGCCTCTTATCAGGGCCCATTGAATTGGGGCGGCACCACGCCATCTTGGCAGTAATGAAGCATGTGCGTTCCAACAACCTAATTTTGGGATTTCCAATATCTCTTTGGGTAAAATTTTCCCGTAAGCTATAACAATAAATAAATCACAAGAAAGTGATTTAAGTTCATTTATAAAATCTATATTGCCCCTGATTTTTTCTGGAGTATAAATTTTTATAGATTCTTTCTCAGCAATGCTTTTTACAGGTGAGGCTATTAATTTATTTCCTCTAGATCTCTTCTTATCCGGTTGGCTAACTACTGCAATTACCTCGTGCTTAGATTTAATAAAAATATCAAGACTAGGAATTGAATATTCAGGTGTTCCCCAGAATATAATTCTCACGCGTCACCAGTTATTGATAATTCATCTACCCATATATGTGGAGAAATTCCACTTGTTGTTACCTCTTGGCTTGATTCAATATTTACTATATTTTTCAAAAGATATTTGATATCCCCTGCTACGGTGGCAGATTCTATTGAGATTTTTTTTCCGTTTTTGTATAGCCATCCATCAAATGGAAGAGAAAATGAACCTTGACTTGCTCTGACACCTGCATGGATTGCGTTTAACTCTTCTATATAAACAAATTCTCCTTCATAAGTAGAGTGATCTAGTGATGTTTTTAGATCAAAGTTTTCATCTGATTTTTCAACTACGATCCAATCAGGAGATACTGAGACTTTTGATCCTAGTCCAGCGTGGCCAGTGGGAGTCGTTTTAAATATTCTTGCAGTTGATTCAGAATGTATAAAATTTTCAATTCTCCCTCTGTTAATTAGACATAGTCTTTTGGTTGGGGTTCCCTCTCCATCAAATGGTGTTGAAGAAATATTCTTTTCGTGAAGGCCATCATCATAAATATTAAGTGCTTCTGTAGATAGTTTCTCTCCGATTGAATTTTTATTAGATAAGCTCACTCCATCTATGATGCTTCTAGCATTAAACATTGAGCTAAAGGCGTTAATGATAGTTAAAAAAGACTCTGGGGAAAAACATATTAAATATTTATCAGTTTTAATAGATTAATAATTTAAATGATAAATTGTTTTATTTGAAGCCTCTTTAATACACGACTCTATATCTATATCATCAGCTCCATATCCAAGTTTTACGGAACCTGAACTACGAGGCTTCTTATTTTTCTCTTCTGCTCTTGCATATAAATATAGTACTGCTTGACTTTTGGAATAACTTCGAAAGGCACCCTCACTATTTGCATAAACTCTCTCAAAGAAACTCTCAGATAAACCATTATATGGAACAGATTTTATGGATTCATGACTTTCTAAAAGTTTTACTTCCGCTTCTCTTAAAACTGTAAGTAATTTTTTTATTCCAATAGGATTTCTTTTTTTAATTTCCTTAACTTTAATAGGATCCTTCGCTAGTGGTGAAAAATCTGTATATTCATTCTTATTGCCGAAATCAGAAGCTATATTTGCTTGCTTAAGAGCCTTTTTAATACCAGATTCACTAATATCACTTGTTGTTGTAATACCAACTAGATTAGATTGATTCCAAACTCTTATAGTTAAAATTTGTTTTTGTGATGCCTTAAGTTGTTTAGCCTCTCCTTTTTCTACTTGCACAGAATAATCATTAGAGAAGCTTGCTCCATAATCCCATTTTTTAAGATTTAGGAAATCTGCAGCTTTGGAGATTTGAGTTGTGATTTCTCTTGAATTCATATCTTATCTTCCGCCAACAGTTATTGAATCAACCTTAATATGAGGTTGGCCAACAGTTACGTTGACACTTCCACTAATGGATCCACAGAATCCAGGAGCTAATTCGAGATCATTTCCGCACATTGATATTTTTGGCATAACTTCTTTAGCCTCACCGATCAATGTTGCTCCCTTTACTGGACTAGTTAATTTCCCATTCTTAATAAGATATCCTTCTTCTACCGCAAAATTAAATTGTCCTGTAGCACCTACACTGCCACCACCCATTGATTTGCAGTAAAGCCCTTCACTAATACTATTGATTAAATCCTCTTTCGAGTGCTCACCTTTAGCTATATAAGTATTTCTCATTCTTGAAGCTGCAGCAAAAGAATAATTTTGTCTTCTTCCACTTCCTGTTCTTTTATGGCCAGTTCTTAATTCACCTGCCCTGTCGGAAATGAATTTTTTTAAAATTCCATCTTTTATAAGAACTGATTTTTCGGGTTCCATACCTTCATCATCTACTGATAATGAACCGAAGGATCCTTCTGATATCCCTTCATCTATTGCTGTTACAGATTCATGTGCAATTTTTTCATTCAATTTATTCTCAAATGGTGTTGTTCCTCTCTCTATTTGAGTAGTTTCAAGTAAATGACCACAGGCTTCATGGAATATAACGCCACCAAATTTATTAGCTAATACAACAGGCATTTGTCCTGCATCAACATAATCTGCATATAACATGTTCATTGAACTTTCAAACACATCATTAGCTGCTTTTTCGTGATCCCATAATCTAAATTCATTAGGCATTCCTGACGATCCAAATCTTCTACTTCCGCTAGATCTATATTGGGCATCACTTGCAATTACGTTGAGACCAACTGTTTGATGCAATCTAATATCTGAGACATAGGTTCCGTCACTGGAGGCTATAATTACTTCTTGAAGATTTCTTGAGTAACTTCCTTTCCTAGTTATTATTTTATTATTTTTTTTTAAAGACTTTGTGCTAACTAGTAGTTTTTCACTTATCTCATGAATAGATGGGACTTCATTAATCCATTTTTTCTTGGATAAACTATAGTCCCTATGTTTATTTAAACCGTTAAATAGTTCTCTTTTGTTGTCTGTTATGTCTAACATCTCAATAGCCTGAGATACCGATCTCATCAAGCCATGCTTTGTTAAATCATTTGTACTTACAAATCCATCCTTTTTTCCCTTGAAGATTCTAATGCCAGCACCCTTTCCAAATGATGGACTTACACTTGTAATAAAATCTTCTTCTGCTAACACGCTTGAGTTGTCAGTATTCTCTATAAATATTTCTACAAAATCAGCACCAAGTCCAATTCCGTAGAAAATGATTTCTTCTAATAAATCTTTATTGCAACTACCAAAAACGATTTCATTTGATTTGATTTGTGACGAAAGCATATGAGTCTATAAATCTTCTCTGTATTAAAGATTATCTAATCGAAGGTTGGAAATCTTTGCTATCAAGAGGTTTTAATAAGTATAGTCTTAATAACTGGTAACCGTTTGATAAATATTTAGGTAATTTTTTAAAAGTTTTAGATATTTTATTTCCATCACTGTTTGCAATATCAGAAAGAATCTTATTATTCTCTACTATTTTATCTAATCTTCCATAAAAAGATTTATCATGAACGTCCATTACTACAGGGAAAACTCTGGCTGCAGTTTCATTTGTTTTATTAATAACAAACTGATCGTAATCTCTGGCATCTAAACCTAAAGAACTGTAGAAATCTTTTTTAATTCCCAAATCCCTTGCATACATAGTTGCAAATACAGCTAATAGAAAGAACCTTGACCATAACTTGGATGTTAATGGAAGATTATTCAAGAAATATCTAAACCTATGGAAGTAGTCGAATAATGGGTGTGTAAAAGTAGAGCCGCCAATGGTAATTTTTTGGCTTAATGATTTAACAGTACGTGGCTGTGCTTTCATTAATGCGTCAAAAAAATCCCCATGTCTATTTTCATCTTGACACCAATTCTCAAAGTAATTAAATAGTGGAAAAATTTTGCTATCAGGGTTCTTTTCTAGATGCCTATAAATTGCTATGTATCTCCAATAACCTATTTTTTCGGATAAATAAGTAGCGTAAAAAATACTTCTTGGAGGGAAATAAGTGTAATCTTTATTGGCTGTTAAAAAACCTAAATCTAACTGAAGTCCAAAGTCACTCATTGATTTATTTAAAAAACCTGCATGTCTTGCTTCATCTCTGGCCATATGAGCAAAACATTCAGCAAGTAGAGGGTTTTTGACTTTAATTCTCTTACTAAGTTCCTTGTAAAGTAAAAAACCTGAAAATTCTGATGTACAACTTCCCTCGAGAAAATCAACAAAAAGCTCTCTTGTCTCAGGATCTAATTTTTCTGCAGCGCCTTCAAATTCACTATTTCTTACAAAATGATGTCTATTGTAATCTTTCCTAAATTCCTCACAAATAGCTTCCAATTCTTTCTCGTTTATTGATAAATCCATATTTTCCATAGCCTCAAAGTCTGTTGTATAGAATCTTGGAGACAAAATTGTTTCTTTTGCTGGTATCTTTCCATTATTAATATCTTTTTTATTTTTTGATTCAACAGTTGATTGAGCCATTTTTTATTCGGTTTATTAATACTATTATTTACTATGATTTGTATTTTCGAGGGAAAAGTTAACTTGGTGTTATTGTTTTTCTAATTAACTCCTATTAACTTTTGCCCATTCAATCTTTGAAGTACTCTTGAAATTATTAATTTTAGGGTAATTCTTTTTTCGTCAATAAGAAAGGATTCAATAATACTGGGTTGTTGATTAGGTTTTGATAAAGAAATACTTTTTAATGAACTAATATCATCCTTCTCAAAGGATAACCAAAAGTTACATGTATCTTTAATTTCACAATTTATTACCCAACATTTATCTCCAGCAATAGGTCTATTTGTGTTAGTGAGGTTAATATTGTTTATTTCTAAACCTCTTTGATTAATTTCCTCAGTAAGTGAAGGAATTAGGTGCATGTTAATAAATTCTTGGAAAGGCTTTTTCTCTACTGGGAGTTCTTTTTTTGGTTTTGTTATAGGTTTTTCGGGAGTATTAATTTCATTTTTTATAACAACTTTGTTAGCAGAATCACCATTATTTATATCCCTGTTGATAACTTTTTCTGATTTAGGCTCTTGTATTTCCTCAGAATTTGATTTAGTAGTGTTGTCAGATATTTCTTTATTAACTTCATGATTTTTGTCTAAATTTTCTTCCATAAAAAAAACTATTTATTACATTATAAATTAAAAAACCATTTTTTAATTAATTTTTTTTTCTACCAATCATTATCAGCACTATCCCAGTCATCTTTAATATCTTGATTTGAATAACTTTGATCTTTTTTAAAATTATTATCATTCATATTTTTGACTACTCTGTAATTAACAGAAATCGTTGGTTGAGTTTCTCTAATATCCCTTTGTGGCGGCATCTCAACGTTTGGTTCTATTTCTTCCTCATTATCATTAGATACAAAATCATCTTCCACATTTTCGAAAGTTTTTTTTCTGAAACTAGTACTAGTAATTGTTGTATTCAATAAAGTGCTTACAAATAAACCAGAAAAAAACGAAATACTGATTAACTTACCTATACTTACTTCTTGGAGGGTCCATTTAAAGTATCTAAATGAAGTCTTCTGATTATTTTTTGTATATATTAAAATCTGAAAAATAATTATTAAAAAAAGAGTTAAAAGTAAATATTTTTTCTTAAACATAATTATAAAAAGTTATTTTAAATTTTTTTGGTTAATATTTCCATTATATATTTTGTGAAAATTTATTTATGTTAATTCTAAATCAATTTGATATTTAAGAATATCGACTTTTATGATTTTTACTTCTATTGCATCTCCAACTTTATATGATTTTTTGGATTTTCTTCCAATCAATAGATTTTGCCTTGACCTGTATTCATACCAATCATTATTAAGAGTACTTACGTGTACTAAACCCTCTACATTTAGTTCTGATATATCAACAAAAAAACCATATGTTTGCACTGATAAAATAAACCCACTATAAATATTACCTAGTAATTTTTCTGCTTTTCTTACTTTTTTTATATTTATCATATTAGATTTATATTGGTTAATTTTGTACCTTGATTCATTAAGTTTATCTATCACAAACTTGCTAAATAATATTTCTAGATTTTTTGAAATTGATGAATTAAATATATTCCAATTGACTAATTTTAATGAATTACTCTCAGATATATTAATTTCATTTATGTTATTTTTCTTTGATTTCTTACCATTTATTATCATATTAAAAATACAGTACTGATTTATAAGATTAGTGAAGTCAAATCCAGGAATTGTCCATGGAGAAATAAATGATTTTTCTGATTCATCATTATAAGGATCTTTAGATATCAACCTTATTTCTTTATCCTTAAATTCATTAATTAGAAGTTTATGTAAGATTCTTTTTTTATTATCGTCGTCACATAATTTAATTACTTGACTAAATGTCAAATTGCCATCTTCATTAAGCTCTACATCATTATCAATAAATTCTGAATATTTAATAATTTCATTAGCATTAACGTAATCTATTCCATTTGAGATGTATCCTGCACTTTTTAAGCCATATTGATTTGAATGTTTGAACCACAATACATTGGCTTCGTATAGTATTGGTGAAAGGTAAGTTTGGCAATCTTCTTTATTTAATGATTCAAAATATCCTTTTGAATATTCAGCTGGATTGTGAATAAAAAATTCTTCTAGTGCTTCAATCTTATTCAGTGGTGCAGGAATTTCAACCTTATCCTCCAAAAGATGTTTTTCTCTGAATGAACATGAAATTTCAAGTATTTTATCTAAGTCGTCGACATAATCCTTTATAGGTTTTAATACCCGCGAGGTTATTCTTGATTTACTTTTTCTAGATAGAAGCGCATCAGTAAGATCACTTCCAACAATAAGGGTGCATTTTACTAAAGTAAGATGAAATGACCAATCAATTACTTCATTATCACTATTTAAATTCACACATATGCTAATTGCTTCATTCTTTTCACCAAATTTAAATTCAGAATCATTTCTTATGGCTTCACTAAGGTAGTTTTGCCAATCATTTAACAAGGGTAATGATTCAAAACCTTTGAATAATATTTCAAGAGATTTTTTACTATTAAGGTCTACTCTTTCTGCAAGATTATTTGTATGTATCCATAATTTAGTATTTTTATTTTTTCCCTGCTCTATTTGAATCATTGGGAGCATTGGAGAATTATTAGAATTCCAACTTTTGAATAAATAAGAGTTTTTATCTGTAAGGTCTATCCTCTCCCTTTGTTCTGTTTTCTTTGATTCAATATGATTTAAATCGTATGATTTAACGATATTGCTTTTAGATAAAACAAAGTCTGTATCATATTCCTCATTATTGTTTAGTTTTAGTTCTTGTATCACATGACCTAGTCCTTCTTCTTGACCTATGGGAAATCTATCAATCTCAACTTTTACTATATTCCTATTGTCTGGATTGAAAGTGTATTTTTTATTCTCTTCTGGAAGTTTAATTTTAGAGAGGATCCTATCATCTATTGGGATTGCATATACATCATTGTTTATTATTTCAACTTTAGAAAGAAGTATTTGATTTGATCTTTCAAGAATACAATCAACTATTCCTTCAGGTGATCTTCTTCTATAACCCTCTTTTATTATCCTTACTAAAACTTTATCTCCATTCCATGCATAGTTGAGTAGATTTTCTTTAATGTAGATATCTTCTTTGTCTTTTCCTCTTACAGCAAAGCAATAGCCTTTGCTGCTACATCTTATTTTGGCGACAAGATGATCATTGTCCTTTATGCAGGTATATTCATCATTTTCATTTTTATTAATTATTTCAAGTTTTTCCAGAGCTGTTAAAGCAATATCTAATTTATCCTTATCAGATTTCTTTGTTATTTTTAATAATCTGCATAATTTTTTGTATTCTAACCCTTCTGACTGTTTAAGATTATCAATTATTGAAGATGATGTGAACATTATATAAATGAAATATAAATTAATTTAGATGTATATACTTCATTATTACACCTTATTATCCAAGCTTAAAACTAATTGTTTTCTTTCTCTTCTTTTTCTTCTTTTTCGATGGTGAATGAGTTGATAAAAAGCCTTATACCAATGATAAAAAATGTAATGGACGCTATTGACTTAAGAACTACTTCGGGTAAAAAACTTGAAATAGAACCACCTGTTAAAGCTCCTAGTAAACTTGCAAAAACAAGTGCTGAAGAAGATCCTAGAAAAACTGCTAATGGTTTATTTGAAGTGCCACTTATAGTTAAAGTAGCTAGTTGAGTTTTGTCACCTAATTCAGCTATGAAAACGGTTAGAAATGTTGATAGTAATAAACTTAAAACCATTTATAAATAATTTTGGAAAGTTTCATAAGCTAAAAATATACTAATAAATATCATTAGAGCACCAGTAAATAAAGCAAATTTGCTAGGAGAAATTTTTTTTGAAACCCATTTACCAATAAGAACTCCTACTATGCTAGAGCTTATTAATGCTAGAGAACTTCCAAGAAAAACAATTATTGGCCTGCCCGATTCAGCAGAAAGCATTAATGTGGCTATTTGAGTTTTATCGCCAAGTTCAGCAATAAAAATTGTTGTAAAAGTCGTTATAAATATTGAAAAAAAACTTTTTTCTAGATTGTTTTCTTTTTCTAATTTAATATTCATTTTTCTGAAATAGCAATTCTAAAAGTTTTCATCTCTTTACTTTGGTATCCATAATTTGATGAGATATGTTGCTTGCAGCAATCTATTAAAAATTTATCACCAGATTTCAAATATCCTTTAAATGAAGTTGAAAATTCACTTACCCGGCAAAAATGTGGTCTGGTTTCATAAATTAAGCATTTTTTATTTTCTCTGTCCAAGTTTTTACACCAACCGTCTTTAGTCGTCATCGAATTTATCAAAGCTATATCTTCTTTGTTAAGTTTGGTAGCCAAATCGCTTCTTTCGTTCAAGTCGAATTTACAACAAGCTCCACAATTTTCTATACATGTCCATGATTTCATAATTTAATTCAATCTCGTAACGTATCAGGACAGTTTTGTCATTTATTTGTAAAAATAGTATCACAAAACATATTCATTAATCATGGCAACACTTATTCCTTTGGCTGTAGTTGCGTTAGCAGGACCAGCAATAATTGCTCTTGTATTTTACCGTAAATAAAAGAAATTCTTTTTGGTGACGTATCTGGAAGGTGTTTATTGGGATTTAGATGGCACTATTGCAAATACTGAATTAGAAGCTCATTTACCTGCTTTTAATAATGCTTTCAATGAACTTTGTATTGATTGGTATTGGGACACTAATAAATATATAAAACTTCTGAAGATGAATGGGGGCAAAAATAGGATTGCTTATTACGCTAAATCTAATAATTATAATTACTCAGAAGACTTAATTCTCAAAATTCATGAAACAAAGCAGTTTCATTATTTAGAAATTTTAAAAAAAAATTGCGTTAGTTTAAAAACTGGTGTTTTTAGATTAATAAATGAATTACATAGAAAAAAAGTAAGACAATTTATTGTTACTTCAAGTTCAAGAATTCAAGTCAATCTACTTGTTGAATATCTTTTTAATGGCTTCAACCCTTTTGAGTTCATTATTTCAAGTGAAGACGTTGAATTAAAGAAACCAGATCCATTACCATATTTAAAAGCAATCCAATTAAGTGGTATAAACAAAAAAAACTCAATTGTTTTTGAAGACTCCAATCCAGGGTTAAAATCTTCCTTAGCAGCTAAATTGCCTACAATTTTTGTCCCTTCAAATATCCCTACTGTTCTTGAGGAAAATATTAAATTAGATTGTATTTTAGACAGTCTTGGTGATGAGAATAAAGTGGCAAATGTAATTAAAGGCCCTAAACTAAAAAAAGGATATGTTGACTATAACTTTCTAAGTGATTATTTAGTGTCTTTTAGTAATGCAAAAAACTAATTTTTCAAGAATTACCTACCAGTTAAATAATTTACTTTTTGGTTTTCTAAGTGATACTTGGAGAACAAAATCTATAGGTCTAATTTCTGTTTTGACAGGTTATTTTTTGTTCGCAAATTTTATTACAAAATTTATATCTGAAGGAAAAAATGAGTTGATAATGGTCCCAATAATCATTATTTTTATTGAAATCATTATAAGAATTAAACCTGCCGCAAGTTCAGAGTTTTATTATCTATGGACCGTAGTTGATAAATTAAGAATAGGTGCAATTTATGCCGTTATACTTGAAGCATTTAAATTAGGGTCTTAAAAGCTATTCTTCTTCTTCTTCAATTGGATAAACAAATCCTTGAGCTTTCCCAGTTAAAACTGATTTACCTAAAGATATAGCTTTTTGAGCTGCCAATGCTGCTTTCCCTTTCCAAACAGCGTGCCTTTGGTTTCTTTTGCTTTTTGATTTTTTCTTCTTTGGTACAGCCATTCTGTTTCTTTATTTCCATATAATAATATAACCTTTAACTGGTTATCTCCAAAACTTTTGAGTATATTTTGTTTATATACGTCAATTTTTTAAATAAGCATATATGCTTTATTAATCACTTATAAAGATTAGTGTTTAGATCAAAATTCTCATATTCAGATTCTAAATCAAGTTATTCGGATCTTCTAAAAGATATAGAGACAGGGAAAATAGAATCAATATTTTTTTATCCTAGGCAGAGAGAAATTGATGTTCTGTATAAAAATGGCGATAAATTTAAAATACCTATCCTTTATAACGATCAATTAATCCTTGAAAAGGCTACTGAAAATAAGGTTGCTCTAACTATTAACAATAGTAGAAAAGAAGCCTCAGCTGCTAATTCATTTGCTTCAATAAGTCTTTTCCTGATTTTCATATTAGCTATAGTCTTAATCCTTAGGAGCACATCAAAATTGGCTTCCAGAGCTTTTGGTTTTACCAAAAATCAAGCTAAATTTGTAACTATTGATGATGTAGAAACGAGATTCGATGATGTAGCTGGCGTCCCTGAAGCCGCTGAGGAATTAAAAGAGGTAATAACATTTTTGAAAGAACCAAAGAAATTTGAAAATCTTGGAGCAAAAGTTCCTAAGGGAGTGCTTCTAATAGGTCCACCAGGAACAGGCAAAACATTATTAGCTAAAGCAATTGCTGGTGAATCAGGAGTCCCTTTTCTCTCAATATCGGCATCAGAGTTTGTAGAACTTTTTGTTGGTGTTGGAGCAAGCCGAGTTCGTGATCTATTCTCTAAGGCTAAGGAAAAATCTCCTTGTATAATTTTCATTGATGAAATTGATTCCATTGGTAGGCAAAGAGGGTCTGGGATCGGAGGTGGAAATGATGAAAGAGAACAAACCCTTAATCAGCTTTTAACTGAATTAGATGGTTTTGCTGATAATTCTGGGATTATTGTTTTAGCAGCAACAAATAGACCAGATATTTTGGATGCAGCATTATTAAGACCAGGTAGATTTGATAGGAAAATTGAAGTAATGCTTCCAGATTTAGATGGACGAAAAAAAATTCTTTCAGTTCACTCACTTTCCAAACCACTTTCAAGCGAAGTTGACTTGGGATATTGGGCTTCTAGAACAGTTGGATTTTCGGGAGCAGATCTTGCTAATTTGATGAACGAGAGTGCTATTCACTGTGCAAGAGATGAATCTAAATTAATCAGTGATCTTCATATAGAAAATGCTCTTGATAAAATTACCATCGGCCTGAGAAGTTCATTAATAACTTCTCCAAATATGAAAAAAATTATAGCTTACAACGAGGTAGGCAGAGCGATTGTATCTGCTGTTAGAAATGGAATTGAATCAGTTGATAAAATTACGATCTTACCTAGATCTGGATCTATAGGAGGATATACAAAAATATGCCCTGACGAAGATGTAATTTCTAGTGGCTTGATTTCAAAAAAATTATTATTTTCAAAAATTGAAATTGCTCTAGCTGGAAGAGCAGCAGAAACAATAGTTTTTGGTGAAAGTGAAATTACACAATGCTCCTTAAATGATATCTCTTATGCGACAAATATCGTAAGGGAAATGGTTACAAAATATGGATTTTCAATTATTGGTCCAATTTCAATGGATTCTGATAATAATAAAATGTATTTAGGAGATGGATTATTTAGAAGAAAGCCTCTCATAGCAGAAAATACCAGTTCTAGAATAGATAATGAAATCATAAATATTTCTAAAATTTCACTAAATAATTCAATAAAAATATTGGAAAAAAATAGAGTCTTACTAGATAAATTAGTTGATATGCTTTTAAATAAAGAAACTATAGATAAAAAAGTTTTTAAATTAACAACTTCTAAATTGTTGAAAGTTTGATTTAATTGTTTTAAATTAAAAAAAAATATTTTCTTGATATTTAAAAACAATACAAAGAAGTTATTAGTTACACTTTCATTGTTACTTATTCTTCCATTTGTACAAAAACAATGGTTTAATTTGTATTCATTCAATATTAATGATATTTCCTTTTATTCAATCCTCTACTATTTGAGCGGTGCAATATGTCCATCTTTAGTATGTTTCAACTCTTTAAAAAACTATACATACTATAGTTTTACAAAGGATAAAATTCATAGTAAAAAAATAATTAAAGGAAAAAGATTATTATTCTTAATAGCAGTAAATTTAATATTTCTCTCTTACTTAATAGCTGATTATACATATATAAATTTTGATCTTATAATTAATTTATTTCTTGAAGGAATTAATATACCAAAACCGGATATTCCACAGTTAAGCTTTTTCATATTTTTAATTTCTATCCTATTAATTTTTAAGAAAACTAAGTTTCTGTTAAAAAAAATAATATTGGTAAATTTTATTTTGATTTCTCTCTATCTTTGGCATCTTCAAATTAATAATATTAGTGTTGATGATCAGTTTCGTATTAATAGATATTTTGGTTTAAATGACTTAAATTTAATTAACCTTTTAATCCTATTAGCCATAGAAATTACTTTTTATACGTGGTCCTTTTTATCATATAAAACTAATTTGAGCGATTGGATAGTGCTTAAACCTCAAAAAGGGGATTTTATCCCCTTTTTGAATATATTTATTTTTTATTTTTTTATAATTATTTACTACTCAATACTTACTTAAATGTTTCTAATTCTTCTATAGCGCAGAAAAATATTCCTTACTACCTTTGGGGTCCTCTAACATTGTTTTCTCCCCGGGGGTCCAGTTTGCTGGACATACTTCATCGGGGTTTGCCGCAACGTATTGATAACCTTGAAGAATCCTTAGCGTTTCATCAACATTTCTTCCTACAGGAGCCTTGTTGACAGTCGTATGCATAACTACTCCTTCGGGATTGATAAGAAATAAACCTCTATCAGCTTCCCCATCATCATTTAAAACATTGTACGCCTGGCAAATTTCTCTTTTTAAGTCAGAAACTAACGGATAGTTAATATCACCTATACCACCTTCATTTCTTGGGGTTTGTATCCAAGCCAAATGACAGTGTTTGCTATCAACTGAGACTCCAAGTATTTCTGTATTAAGTGCCGAGAAATCTTGGTATCTATCACTAAATGCAGTGATTTCAGTTGGACATACAAATGTAAAATCTAGAGGGTAAAAGAATAGAACAACCCATTTACCTCTTAGACCTGAAAGTGTAATCTCCTTAAACTCTTGATCGTATACTGCTGTAGCACTAAAGTCTGGTGCTTCTTGGCCAACTCTTAAGCTCATAAAAAATTTGTCCTTATTTAAATTATGTATGGTCTAATTGACCGTAATAAATATTATAATTTTATAAATAATGAATTAGCAAGTTTTTTTTTAATTCGATGAAATGGCATTATTCCTTTACTAGGAAATTTACAATTTTGAATCACAATAAACTTTTAAAAAATCTCAAAAAGGAGTTAATTAAATATCCCATTAAAAGGCTTGATAATAAAAATTCGAATTAAAAGAAATTTTATTTTATTTAAGATTCCTTAAAATTTTACTCTCTATAATTAGGAATATTCTTTTTAATATTTTTAATTATGGCTAAATATATTGAAAGACTAAAGGAAAAAGTTAAATTAAAAAAATTTGATTCTAATCAGCCAATTGGAGCTTGGATTTTCGTTGTAATTTTGAATATAGTTGGATTTGCGGGTTATTTTTACTTAAAGGTAAATCATATAGAACTAGGAAGTTAAAGATCATCTTATTTCCTTCTTAATTGAGCGACAAAAATTTCTTAGTCTTTCATTTCTTGTTAAGTCAGGTAAAGTCCAAATTGATTCTGTCTCAGGTAATGGATCTTTGCTCCATTCTTTGAATTCTTCCATTATCGAAGCATTATTTAATTCTGATGTATATTGTTTTCGTTTTTTTAGATATTTTCTTATCACTGTAAGATTTGCCTTAATATATTCCCTCATAATAAATACTTTATCTTATATTAATTTATCATCTATCAAGTTCTACTTAAAAAGAAAAGATTAATTAGACATTTTGAACTGCTTGAAAAAGTCCAAACGAATAACCTCCTATTAGAATCCAGCCAAGCACGCTTGATATTATTGTAGATCTTCTATTATGTCTCCTTAAAGCTGATTCAATCATTTCATTAACTTCATCTCTATTTAGATAATCTTTCTTGGAGTTTTTTTTCATTTTTTTTCTTTTTACAATAAACGAATT
>CACMTJ010000013.1 GCA_902616595.1 uncultured Prochlorococcus sp. | reverse complement strand
TGGTTCTTCACCATCTAGACCAAATCTGAGTCTCATGATTTTTTGTTCTCTTTCATTTAAATGAGAAAGCCAATTACCCAAATGTTCTTTTTGAATACTTCTATCCATACCCTCCATAGGCTCTTCACAATTTGGATCAGGTATTAGTTCACCAAGTGTGCTCCTATCTTCTTCGCCTCTTGCATGAGCATCCAGAGAAGCACAAGGAGCGCTTTGAGAAATCAAATCTTCTAAATCTTTTTGATCAATTTTCATCACAGTAGCTATTTCCGATCTGGTAGGCTGTCTGCCTAATTCATGTGACAATTCTCTAGAAACTTTTCTCATTTTCGATAGTTTTTCACTTATGTGAATAGGCAAACGGATTGTTCTAGCACTATTATCAATAGCCCTTGTCATTCCTTGCCTAATCCACCAGTAAGCATAAGTTGAGAATTTATATCCCATTGCAGGATCAAACTTATCTACAGCTCTTTCTAAGCCAATTGCTCCTTCTTGGACTAGGTCTAACAATTCTAATCCTTGATTTTGATATTTTTTTGCAACTGATACAACAAGTCTAAGATTAGCAGACATCATTCTTTCCCTTGCTTTCAAACATCTTTTAAGTTGTCTTCGCTCATCAAACTTTTTGTATGCTTTGAAATATGTATCAACGTAGGAAACGAGCTTTTTAAAGCTGATTTTAGATTGAATATCAATCTTACTAAATTCTTCTTTACCTGAAAAAATACTCGATTCTAAATCAGCCTTGAATGATTCTGGATCGATTCCATTTTTTATATCTTCATCATTAATTTTATCTCGAATTTTATTTGTCTTTTTTTCTTTAAAGTTAAAATCGCTTTTAAGAGCTAATGTTTCAGAAAATTCACTGTTTTCAGATACTGATTTAAGTAAAGTTTTCAACGTCTGAACTTGCTTAGCCAACAAAATTTCTTCCGCTGGAGTAAGAAGCGTTACTCTACCAATGCTACTTAAGTAATAGCCAATAGAATCTGAAGCGAGCCTGCCAGATTTTTTTTGGCTTTGTTTTGCAGTAAAACTGGATTTCGATTTGCGAGACTTGCCCGCAGTGTTTGGTAATCTTGGCTCATCAAAATTATCTGAAGAGCTTTTCGCAGATTCCAGAGGGATCCCCATCACCCTGGCCTCCTAAATAATGGATTTTTTCAAAAGCTAGCACTGAAATCGAAATAAAAACTACTTTTACGTTGAAATTTTAAAGACAAAAAATTTTTTTTTAATGCTTATTTCTTGAAATCCTTTGATATGAGCGAATTCTACAAAAATTAAAAAAATTTTAAAATATTAAGAATTTTTTTAAATGTTATAAAAATCAATATTGTCTTTATTGTTCTATGAGATCAATTTGTGAACGATTCTTCGCCGAATCTAATGAATGTTTTGTATAGGAACCATCTTCCTTCATTATCCAAGAAAAGTAATCATCTTTAATGTAGGTTTGCAAAAGTGAGTATATTTTAGATTTCAATTCATAATCCTCTATCGGAGTAACAGCTTCAATTCTTCTATCAAGATTTCTCCTCATCCAATCAGCACTCCCAATAAAAACCTCATTTTCTCCGTTATTACAAAACCAAAAAATTCTTGAGTGTTCAAGAAAGTGGCCGATAATGCTTATGACTTTGATATTTTCACTTAAATTTTTTCTCTGGGGATATAAGCAACAAATACCTCTTATGATGAGGCTAATTTTTACGCCTGAGTCTGAAGCTAAATAAAGCAGTTTAATTATTTCTGGGTCTACTAAAGAATTCATTTTTGCAATTATTTCGGCTTTTTTGCCTTCCTCGGCATTTTTAATTTCTCTCTTTATCAGAAATATAAATTTCTCTCTCATCGATAAGGGAGAAACTAATAACTTTTGATAACTTTTTTGTTTAGAAAAACCTGATAAGTAGTTAAATAGCTCCAGTAAATCAGTTGCAATATCAGGATCAGTTGAAAGTAATCCTAAATCTGTATAAAAGTTTGAAGTATTAGAGTTATAATTTCCTGTTCCAATATGGAAATAATTCCTTAATCGTCCTTTTTCTTTTCTTACTACTAAAGCTATTTTTGTATGTGTTTTATACCCTATGATTCCATATACAACATGAATTCCAGCTTGTTCAAGTTGTTTTGCCCATTGAATATTATTATCTTCATCAAATCTTGCTTTTAGTTCAACAAGTGTCATTACTTCTTTCCCATTCTCTGCAGCTCTCATTAAAGCTGCAATAATAGGGGAATCCTTGGAAACTCGATATAAAGTAATTTTTATAGCCATTACAAGTGGATCATCAGCCGCTTTGTTTATAAATTCTTCAACTGAAGTTCTAAATAAGTCGTATGGATGATGAAGCAGGATATTGTTTTTTCTAAGAATTCTAAAAATAGAATAGAGTTTTTTGTTTGAGGTTAAATCTAAATTTTTTAATTTCGGGTGAGTTTTCCCAATTAGTAGATTTTCTTTTAAATCATCTCTATTGATTTTTGTAAGTTGATTTAAATCGTCAAGGCCTAAAAAACTTTTGCAAAAGTAAATATATTCTTTTTGTATTGAGATACTTTCAATGAGTAATTTCAGAATATTTTCTGGCATATCCGATTCAACTTCTAATCTAACTACGTCTCCACCTAATCTTCTCTTTTGCAAACTTTGTTCAACTGCTAAAAGAAGATCATCAGCTTCAAGTTCCTTTAATTCTAAATCTGCATCTCTTGTCACTCTAAAAAAAGAGTAATTTATACATTCCATCCCGTTAAATAAGTTATTTATATTATTCCCAATTAAATCTTCAACACTTATAAAAAAATATTTACTTTCATCACCATGTTGAATAATGTCATTAGGAATTTGTATAAATCTATTTATATTTTTTGTTGGTATTTTTACTCTGACAAACTGATTTTTAGAATTTTCTCCATCCCTTATGAGAGCTGCTAAATTAAGACTTAAATTACTTATAAAAGGAAATGGATGTGCAGGATCAACAACTAAAGGAGTTAATAAAGGAAAAATAGATGAAGTAAAATAGTTATTGCACCAATTTTTTTGATTTTCAGTAAGGTCCTTATATTTTTTTAAAATTATACCTTTTTCTTTTAATTCATTATCTAGTTCATCATTAATATAGTTTTCTTGTAGGGCAGTTAAATTCTTTACTTCTTTATTTATTTTTGTTAATTGTTCTTGAGGGGTAAGTCCATCAACACTTTTTTTTGTAATTCCTGCTTCAACTTGAGCTTTTAATGAAGCTACCCTCACCATAAAAAATTCATCTAGATTGTTACTGAAAATTGAACAAAATTTTACTTTATCTAGAATTTTATACTCCTTTTCCATACCAGTTAGGAGTACTCTTTTATTGAATTCAATCCAACTTAATTCTCTATTAATAAATACATCAGCCTGTCTTTTCATTAAAATGCTTTTGATTTTTGATTCTTAAAAGAATGATTACTTTTACCCTCTGCAATAAGGTATATCATGAAAAGTAAGATTATGGAACCAGCTATAAAAGGTGATTTTGGACCTAAACTATCATAAACCCTTCCTGCCATTGCAATCCCTAGAACTCCGCCAAGACTCTGCAGACCTTGAAGATTACTTAAAATTGATCCTTGTTTGTCAACGTCTAATTTCTTAGATATAAGTGCTCTTAAAGTGGGCGTAATTAACCCTGCCCCAACGGCTAAAAATGAAACAGCTGAATAAATATTAATTGTCGCATTTTCTTGTGGGGCAGTTATTAAAAGAGCACACGCTACAAGAATGAAGCCTGATCCGATAAGGGTTAATCTCATTTCGCCAAATTGCTTTACGAGAGGACCAATAAGTCCTCCCTGAACAATAATTGCAATAACTCCTACTACAACAAGAGTTCCGCTTGATGCTTTGGTTGTCCAGTTTAAAGATTCTTGAAGGAAAAATATAAGGATGTTGGTTAACCCTGTAAAAGCAATAAAATAAATCAAAAATGCCAATGAAAGTTTTCTGATCTTTTCTTCTTTGAATACTGTAAATAGCTCTTTTAGGGGATTTTTAAGAGTTGTTTTTAATTTATTCGAGGCATTATTGGGTTTTGTTTCAGGTAAATAGCAGAATACTAGAAAAAAGTTTATTACTGGAATAATTGAAGCAATCAAAACTGGGATAATAAAATTATTATTTGTATTTTTTGCAAAAATTACAACGAAAATATTTCCTAAGAAAAAGCTTAAACCAAAAGCTACACCAATCAGTCCAAATGTTTTTGCTCTTTTTTCTGGACTTGAAATGTCTGCAAGAATTGTTGTCGCTGTGGCTGCTGTGCCACCACTTAAACCGTCAATTAGTCTTGCTAAAAATAATAAAAATAAAGGGATAGCAGCTATAGAATTTGACCAATTAAAAAGGACAGTAAAGGATAATATTGAAATTCCTATTATTGAGCCAGTAATACAAAAAAGAGTGACAGGTCTTCTGCCATATCTATCACTCATAACTCCAATGAAAGGAGAAGCTGTAAATTGAGCTAATTGGTAAGTACATGATAATAATCCATATGTACTGGCTTTAGAGTCAAAAAGTAAAACAAAAGAGGGTAAAATAGGTAGAAGAATACTTTCACTTAATCGATCATTTAAAAGAGTGATAAAAGCACTTAGGAGAGTAAATTTTTTGTTTGGTTTCAATAAATTTTCTTTCACAATATTTACCTTCATTGCTATTAACTTTTACTACCATACTTGTTAATGGAGATTAATGTGTCTGGAATTGTTTATTTAGTTGGCGCAGGTCCTGGTGACCCTGAGCTTTTAACTTTAAAAGCTTTACGTGTAATAAAAAATTGTGATGCTTTAGTTCATGATGCTTTAATTCCAGATGAAATAACAAAAGAGGCCGGAAAAAATACAGAAATTTATCATGTAGGCAAAAGAGCTGGAAAGTGTTCTGTCCCTCAGGCTGAAACTAATGCTCTTATTTTGAAATTAGCAAAAGAAGGCAAAAATGTTGTCAGACTTAAAGGGGGAGATCCATTTGTTTTTTCTAGAGGTGGGGAAGAGGTTTCGATTTTAGAAGAAAATGGAATTTCTGTTGAAATCGTTCCAGGTATTACTTCTGGGATAGCTGCCCCCACATATTTTGGTATTCCACTAACTCATAGAGATGCTGCAAGTTCAGTAACTTTCGTTACTGGACATGAGCGTGTAGATAAGGAAAAAAAGACAGTGAATTGGAGAGATTTAGCTAAATCATCAGATAGCTTAGTAATTTATATGGGTATAAAAAATATTGAATTTATTGTGGAAGAATTAATACTAGGTGGTTTAGATAAGAATACTAAATGCGCTGTCATTCAAGAAGCTACTTTAAAAAATCAAAAATGTTTGATAGAGAAATTAGGTAATCTCCCAGATAAAATCAAAGATAAAGAATTTTTAGCTCCATCAATTATCATTATTGGAAAAATTGTTGAATTTAAGGTTAATAATAATATAACTAAAGTATCTGATGTCTATTTACCAGATATTAAAAAAGTTCAACTATATAATAAATCCCAAAAGTAAATTGGATCGAATTTAGGTTTAAGCTTTAAATCATTAACTTGATTAATTTGTCTGCAAGATAAGCTATTAATTGCAACTATTATGTCATCATTTTGAAATTCAGGAGGAATTAATTCTTCTTTTACAATTTTCAATTTTAAAGCTTTAGAAACCATAATCCCCTCTAAACAACCGCTCTCTTTTCTAGGAGTTATCCATTGATTATTTCTCTTAATTAGAAGATTAAATGTACTTCCACAACAAAGTTCACCTGACGTATTTAAAAGGATAGAATCATCAAATGATTTTTCATTAGCTTCTGTCAAAACTTGTATTGCCTGATTATATGAAAATGTTTTGCATTTACTTATAAGACTGTATTCATTTATTTTTTCTGTTTGACTAATGCAAACACTTATCGGATTAAAATTTGGTTTGATTTTATAGAACTCAAGCCATAAATTATCCAAATCTTTTGTCTCTGAAGTGCTATCAATCGTTAGTGTTCGACCTTCATTAGTTCCTCGACTATAGTTTATTCTTACTGAAGCAAATTGATCATTTTTAAGCGATAACTTTTCAACTCCATCGTAAATAAGTTGTCTCAAAGTTAATTTATTTATTTTGAGATTAATATTTAAAATCTTGCTACTTTTTTCTAATCTTTTCAGATGTTCATCAAAAAGAATAGGTTTGTTTTCCTTTATCAAAATGGTTTCAAATATACCATCAGCAAATTTTAATCCTCTATTATTAGCAGAAATAAATATTCTATCAATATCCAACCATTGATCCTTGTGCCAGCCAAATTTTTCAATCATTTTAGTGAATCAATTAACGGTAAAAGTTTCCACTTTAGTTCATTAGTTTCCTCTTCAGGGTTTGAGTCAATAACTATTCCGCAACCAGCATATATATTGATTTTTTTGTCTTTAATTAAAAATGACCTTATTAGTATATTGCTGTCAAACTCTCCATTCCAGTCAAGCTTCAAAAACGAACCACAATATGGTCCGCGTTCACATTCTTCTAATTCAAAAAGTCTCTGGCATGATCTTAATTTAGGTGCTCCAGTTATAGAGCCGCCAGGCCAACAAGCTTTTAGTAAATCAATCCAATTCTTACCTTTTTTTAATTTTCCTCTAATTACTGAGGTTAGATGATGAACTTTTAAGAAACTTTCAAGTTTTAATATTTCTGGCACCGTAATACTTCCTGTTTCGCAAACTTTACTTAAATCATTTCTTATTAGGTCAACAATCATAATATTTTCGGCTCTATCTTTTTCGTTCGTTATTAAATCGATAGCATTAAGTGCGTCTTGATTTAAATCCTTATCTCTGGATCTAGTTCCTTTGATAGGTCTTGACTCTACAAAATTTTTATTATCTATTTTTATAAATCTTTCTGGCGAAGTAGATAATACCGCCTCTGTATTATTATTGTTTACTATTATTCCGCCAAAGGGAGCTCTTAATTTCCTTCTTATTTTTAAATAAATATCTAGAGGATTGTATTTTTTGGAAGATTCAATTTCGCATTTAGTTGTTAGGTTTGCTTGAAATATATCCCCTAGGGAAATTAATTTTTTCAATTTTTGAATATTTTTCTGAAATTTTTCAGCCATTTCGTCCAAATTTATTTTTGAAAAATCAAAATTCAAATTTGTTTTAATAATATTTTCTTCTTCAATATTTTTGATTATATTTTTATAATTCATCAGTTCAGATGAGTTTGTACCTTCGATAATTATTTCTTTTTTTATTAGATTACATTTAATGATTGGATCATATGATGCAATCCATAAAGTTGCCATATTAGATTTTCGCCATGGGTTTTTGGGTTCTATGTAAATGCCAGCTTCATAGCTTAACCATCCGATCCAAAATCCTCTTTCAATATTTTTTAAATTGTTAAATGGATTATTAGTTTTGTCTAAGTTATTGATATCTCTTGATTGGATTATTTTTTTAGGTTTAATTCCTATTATTGACCATTCCCCATTTTCTTTACCATCACTGTCTAGCCAAGCTAATCCTTTATCTCCGAATTTTTTTGTTAGATGATGCGTAATCAGTGCTGGATCTATCCATTTTTCTAGAATTACCTTTTTTATTTTCATTTTTTATTATTCTTATTAAGCCATTTTTCATAAGCGGTATTTCTAATTCTGCAGCTGTCACACTTACCGCATGGTTTTGAATTACCCAAATAACAACTCCATGTTTTGTCTAAAGGGACATGATTATCAAAAGCTAATTTAATAATTTCCTCTTTATTTAAATCTAATAGTGGTGTCCAAAGTTTTATTGGATTATTTTCTCTTCCTCTTTTATTGGCTAAATCTGCTAATTCTTGAAATTTTTTAATGTAGTCAGGTCTGCAATCTGGATAACCAGAGTAATCTAATGCATTAACTCCTAATCCTATAAAATCAGCGTCTATTGCTTCGGCATAGCTTAGTGCAACGGAAATAAATATAGTATTTCTCCCAGGAACATAAGTATTAGGAATTTTATTAGTTTGTACTCCTTCTATTGGAATATTTTTTTGAGTATCAGTTAATGACGAGCCTCCCCATAAAGATAAGTCAAGCTTAATAATTTTAAATTCTTCGATATCAAAGTGTTTTGCAATTATTGATGCAGAATTTAATTCTTTTTTATGACGTTGACCGTAGTCAAATGAAAGGCCAAAAATTTTAGCTTCTGATTTTTTTGCGATACCAGTAACTGTAGAAGAATCTAAACCTCCAGATAATAAAACTACTATCGATTTATTTTTAAGAGTCATATGATTTCAATTGATTTTTAAGTATTTGTGAGTTTGAAGGCTCAATTTCCAATCGGGGTTATTTTTTACGAAATCAATAGCAAGAGAAAAACCATTCGCATTATTCCATGCTGGCTGTAAATAAAAAATTTTATCTTCTTTTTTTAAGCCATCTTCTCTTTTAGAAAGTTGATTTTGTTTTAAAGTTTCGTTTTTTATTTGAATAGCAAATTCAATATCTTCTATTTCATTAATGATTATTTTGATTTCATTACAGTTTTCTAAAAAATAATTTTTTGGAGGTGAGTGTCTTTTAGGAGATAAAGTAATCCAGTCATAGCTTCCTGATATCGAATTAACTCCACTTGTCTCAATATGAATCTTCATTGGCTTTTGTTCTTCTCCCATCGTCATTTTTTTTATTGCTTTGCAAAAATCATCTAGGTTATGTTGTAAAGGTTCTCCACCTGTAATAACGCAAAAAGATGCTCCTTTTTCTCTGGCAATTTTTATGCGATCTATTATTTTTTCAATTGATATAGAAGGGTGTTTTTTCTCGTCCCATGAATTTTTGGTATCGCACCAAGAACATCCAACTTTACATCCGGCTAATCTTACAAAAAAAGCACTTTTTCCAGCGTGATAACCTTCACCTTGTAATGAATGAAATTGTTCGACTAAGGGTAAAAAATTTGTCATTTTTTCATTCAAAAAAATAAAGAATATTAATTTGATTGAGTTAATTTATCTTGAGAGGCTTTGATTAAACCTTTAAATAAAGGATGAGGTTTGCCAGGTCGTGATAAAAACTCAGGATGATATTGACATGCTAAGAAGTAAGGATGATTTTCTAACTCGATTAACTCAACTAATCTGCCATCTGGTGATGTACCACTAATTTTGTATCCAGAATCTAAAAAACTTTGTTTGTAGTAATTATTAAATTCGTATCTATGTCGATGTCTCTCATAAATAACTTCCTCATCATATAATTTTTTTCCAGTTGTATTTTTTGTCAATCTACATGGATAAACTCCAAGTCTCATTGTTCCACCTAAATCAACTACATCTTCCTGTTCTGGCAATAAATGTATCACTGGATTGGGAGTATTTGGGTCTAGTTCTGAACTAGATGCATCTGGAAGATTAGCTACATTCCTAGCCCATTCTATAACTGCACATTGCATACCAAGGCACAAACCTAAAAAGGGGATTTTATTCTCTCTTGCGAATTTTATAGCTGAAATTTTTCCATTGACTCCTCTATTGCCAAATCCCCCGGGTACAACAATTGCATCAACTTCATTTAAGTAAGTTTCTGCTGAATTTTTTTCTATCATTTCAGCACTAACCCAATGTAAATCTAATAAAGCCTTTTGTTCAATGCATGCATGTCTTAAAGCTTCAACAACGGATAAATATGCATCTCCAAGTTCAATGTATTTACCTACTAGAGCAACTTTGATTGGATCTCCAGGATTTCTTAGGTTGTGTATTAGTTGCTCCCAATTTTTTAAATCACATTTTTTATCTTCAAGGTCTAAATACTTCAGGGTTTCTTTGCATAAACCTTCTTTTTTTAAAGAAAGAGGTACAGAATAAATACTGTCTGCATCTAAAGCTTCAATTACAGAGTTGATACTTACACCGCAAAAACCACTAAGCTTCTTTTTAAGAGCTTCATTGATAGATTTATCACTTCGGCATACAAGTAAATCTGGCTGAATTCCAATTGATCTTAATTCTTTCACTGAATGTTGTGTTGGTTTAGTTTTTATTTCGCCAGAGGTTTTGATGTAAGGAAGTAATGTTACGTGTATATATGCAACATCGTTCCTATTGACATCATTTTTGAATTCTCTTATTGCCTCCAAAAAAGGTAGAGATTCAATATCACCAACTGTTCCACCAATTTCAGTAATTATAATGTCTGCATTACTGTTGGCGGCTACTCTATGAATTCTTTCTCTTATTTCTCCCGTTATGTGAGGTATTACTTGAACAGTTCCACCGTCATAACTACCTCTTCTTTCTTTATTGATAACTGATTGATAGATAGATCCCGTAGTCACACTATTTAACCTAGTCATTGCGGTATCAGTAAATCTTTCATAGTGACCTAAATCTAGATCGGTTTCAGCCCCATCTTCGGTTACAAATACTTCTCCATGTTGGAAAGGACTCATTGTTCCTGGATCAACATTTAGATATGGATCTAGTTTCAATATTGAAACACTATATCCTCTAGACTTTAATAATCTTCCTAAGCTTGCAGCTACAATTCCTTTGCCAATGCTAGAAACTACTCCTCCGGTGACAAATACAAATTTTGACATTAAATATTTTTAATTAAGCACATCCTCCTCATATTTTATTTAAACAAAAAACTTTTAGAACATCCATATGTATTCTTATTCATCAATTGTTATTTCAATATCTAATTCTTTTAATTGTGATTCAGAGACATTTGAAGGTGCATTTGTGAGAAGACATTTTGCTTGTTGATTTTTTGGAAATGCAATGGTTTCTCTGATTGAATCTGCACCAATGATAAGCATGGTAATACGATCTAATCCAAACGCTATTCCACCATGAGGAGGAGCACCCATTTCTAAGGCTTCTATTAAAAATCCAAATTTCTCATCAATCTCTTTATCAGTAAGTCCTACCGTTTTCAAAATCTCTCTTTGCAAGCTCGCTTCATGAATACGTAAAGAGCCACCTCCTAACTCCAAACCATTAAGAACTAAGTCATAAGCATTTGCTATAGAGTTCTCAATTTCTTTTTTCAAGTTTTCTGAATCTTTAGATTTTATATTTTTTGGAGAACAAAAAGGATGATGTAAAGCCTCATATCTATTTTCCTCTTCATTTCTCTCAAACATCGGAAAATCAGTTACCCATAAGAAATTCCATTTACTTTTATCTATAAGATTTAAGTCTTTTGCGATGTATTGTCTCACTTTATCTAATGACTGGTTCACAATTTGTTTATCTCCAGCTCCCAAGAGGATTAAGTCTCCATCTTGTGCTTCGGTGATTTTTAAGATATCAGCTATATGCTCTTCATTTAGATTATTTTTAATTGCCCCAATAGTCTCAAGTTCATCTCCTTTGACCCTTATAAAGGCCAAACCACCAGCTCCTGCATCTTGAGCTACTTGGAAGATATCACCTCCAGGTTTAATTCTTACGTTGCTAATACTTAAATTGCCTCCTTTGACTGTTATGGATTTTATAGAACCTCCAGACTTAATTGCTTTGGTGAAAATATTAAAGCCAATATCACCTAATACTTCTCCTAAATCTTTTAGTAACATTTGATATCTAGTATCCGGTCTGTCAGTGCCGTAATTATCCATTGCTGCTTGCCATGACATTCTTGGAAAAGCATTATCAAAATCAATATTTAATACCTCTTTCCATATTGTTTTTATAAGACTTTCATTAAAAGATATTATTTCTTCTTCACTAATAAAGCTCATCTCAATATCTAATTGAGTAAACTCTGGCTGTCTATCTGCTCTTAAGTCTTCATCACGGAAACATTTTGCGATTTGATAATACTTATCTAAGCCTCCAACCATTAAAAGTTGTTTAAATAGTTGTGGTGATTGAGGTAGAGCAAAAAAATCTCCATTTGAAAGACGTGCAGGAACAAGAAAATCGCGAGCCCCTTCTGGAGTTGATTTTGTAAGTAATGGAGTTTCTACTTCAGTAAATCCAAAATTATCAAGAAATTCTCTAGCAACTTTAATAATCTTATGTCTTGTTTTTAAATTTTCTAGTAATTTGCCCCTTCTTAAATCAAGGTATCTATATTTTAATCTGAGTTCCTCTTTTGTATTTTCATAATCATGTATCGACACTGGAAAAGGTAAGTTTTTCTTAATTTGGTTGAGAATTTGCAAATCTTTAACCTTAAGCTCTAACTCTCCAGTACTTAAATTTTTATTTATGGAATCTTTGGGCCTTTCATTAATAATTCCGCTAACCATTATTACTGTCTCATTTCTTAGAGTTTCTGCCTGCTTAAATAGATCTGCACCATCATCGGGGTTAATTGTTATTTGTAGGAATCCACTATGGTCTCTTAAATCAATAAAAATTACACCACCATGATCTCTTCTTCTATCTACCCATCCGCATAAATTAACTAATTTACCAATATCTGTATTATTGAGTTCTTCGCAAATTTTGTTTCTCATCTAAGTATGATTTATTTATCAATAACTTATAATAATTCTTTAAGGGTAAATTTAGTTAATAATTCTTTTTATAAAACGCTCTTTTTGTTATAACCCCTTTGAATTTTTTGCCTCTTATTAATATTTGAACTTCATTATTTATTAAGGCATGCAGAGTATTGATGTATGCAAAAGCTATAGCTTGTTGTTTAGTTGGAGACCAACTGCCGCTTGTTATACTCCCAATATTTTCTTCACCTTTAAGAACTGAGCAACCTTTTCTTCCTATTGCTTTACCTTCTATAGAGAGACCAACTAACTTTTTTTGAATACCTAATCTTGACTGTTCTTCAAGAAATCTTCTTCCAAAGAATTCGTGATTATTTTCTAGATGTACTAGCCAGCCTAACCCTGCTTCATATGGAGAAGTTTCTTCATTTATGTCTTGACCATAAAGATGCATGCCTGCTTCAAGTCTAAGAGTATCTCTAGCTCCTAAACCACAAGGTGCAACATTTTTGGAAATTGAGAAATCCCATAAATTAATTGCTGCTTTTTTAGATAAAAGTATTTCTAGACCATTTTCCCCTGTATATCCTGTCTTTGAAAAGAAAATTTTTTCTTTAGGCGAAATATGTTCAAAAATTTTATATTCGCATCCAAAGTTAGGGATATGTGAGATCGAAGATTCAATCCATTCTTCAAATAAATCGAATGAGTTTTTTCCCTGTAGTGCTAAAAGTACTTTGTCTTTTTTAAAGTTTGTTATCGAAATTTCATATTTATTTAAATTATTTTTTATCCACTGAAAATCTTCTTCATATCTACTTGCATTAACTATTAATAATAATTCTGATATGTCATTTTCTTGTATGCCAAGGTCATAAATTATTAAGTCATCTATTATTCCTCCTTTATCATTGAGCATTACTGTATAAAGCCCTTGACCCTCAGAAAAGGAATATAAATTAGTAGGAAAAAGTTTTTGAATATAATCCTTTGGATTGATTCCCTTGATAGAAATCACCCCCATGTGAGAAATATCAAATAATCCTGCTGATGATCTAACTGATTCATGCTCTTTAATTAATCCTGAAAATGATATGGGCATTTCCCAACCTGCAAAATCCACCAATTTTGCATTGGCTTCAACATATTTTGAATAAAGAGGACTTTTTAGCAAATCCATGAAATATTTAGTTTGTATTTAGTATTTTTACACTGTAGTTTAGAAATTTTTTATTGCATATTTTCTAATGACAAAATTAAGCTTCTAAGTACTTTGGCTGCAACTATGCTACTTACTCCGCTTTTATCAATTTCTGGAGATAATTCCACAATGTCTGAAGCCACAATTCTAAAGTCTTTTAAAGTTTTAAGTATTTCTTCAAAATCATTCCAAAAAAATCCTCCCGGTTCTGGAGTGCCCGTCCCTGCTAATAAACTGGGATCAAACCAATCTAAATCTATTGTTAAATAGATTGGAGACTTAGCGAACGGTAGAAGAGCTTGTTTTAACTCATGTGCATTTCCGCCTGGACAAAAGTTAACTAATTGGTTGTTGTTATGCATAATTTCAAATTCTTCCTTAGTCCCACTTCTAATTCCTACTTGTAAAATTTTCTTTTCTGGTAGCACTTCTAAGCATCTTTTCATAGTACAAGCATGACTATGTTCATTTCCTATATATGATTCTCTTAAATCTGCATGAGCATCAAGTTGAACCAATATCAAATCTGGATATTTTTTTACTAATGCTTCAATAGCACCTCTTGTAATAGAGTGTTCGCCTCCAAGCATAATAGGGCTAAGGCGTTTACTAATTAAATAATTTGTTGCTGATTTAACCGATTTAATAACGGACTTTGAGTCATTTTTATCAATTAGTATTGATCCAAAATCAACATAAATAATATCCTCTAAGTCTTTTTTTATTTTTGGACAATATGTTTCTAAACAAGAACTGACTTGTCTTATTGCTTCTGGACCAAATCTTGCCCCTGGTTTAAAAGAACATGTCCCGTCATAATTAACTCCAAATATACCAATTGAGCAATTCTCGGGACTTCTTTTTGCTCCCATATAAATTGCATTTTCGTTATCAAATAAATTTTTTGTCATCTTATTAATCTAGTTCTTTTACAATTTTATTTGGCATCATTTTGAATGCTGCATTTTGAAAATTTAAATTCCAAATTTCACATCCTTTTTCTATTTTTAGGACTTCATCACAATTTTGCTTTGATAAATGTAGATCTTCTGAAGACGCGAATGTCCAACTCCAAATCCCGCTTGGATATATAGGCACAAAGGAATACATAGTTTTAGAAACTTTAAATATATTTTTTAGGGTTTTCAAAATATTTATGTGAATATTTTTGAAGGATTCAGGAGATTCACTTTGCGTTGCTAATATCCCCTTTGGTGTAAGTATTCTTTTACATTCTTTATAAAAAGAATCTGAAAATAATAAATTTGAGAATTCTGAGGGATCTGAACAATCTATAAAAATAACGTCGTAAAAATTATCTCTTGTTTTTTTTACCCATTTAACACCATCATCAACATGTATGTCTAATCTCTTATCATTCCATGCTTCGCCTCCAATTTCTTTTAAAAATTTTTTAGATATTTTGATTACCTCCTCGTCAATTTCTACTAGATCAATTTTCGATATTTGAGAATATTTAACGCATTCTCTTGCTGTACCGCCGTCTCCTCCACCAATAATTAGTACATTAGATTTTTCGTCAATGCTACTTAATGCTGGATGCACAAGACACTCATGATAATATTTCTCGTCTTTTAGTGATGTCATCCAACAACCATCAAGCATTAAAGCTCTTCCATAGTATTCATTTTCAATAACAATAATTTCTTGATATTGTGATTTTTGTTTAATTAAAACATCTCCATTTAGACCGAATCTTGAGCCTTTATGATATTCATCTATCCATATTGAAATATTAGCCATTTGCTTTTTAAGAATTTTTTCTTTTAAGTTTTCGCTTGGCTATTTGCCAAAGCCGTTGAAAGTCTTTAGGAGTTTGTTTTTTTATATTATCGCCTGCATGATGTTCAATGATTGAAAATCTGTCTAAAAATTTTTTATTAGTTTTTTGTAGAGCTGATTCAGGATTGATTTTTAAAAAGTTTGAGAGATTCAGAAGGGTGAAGTAAATATCCCCAAATTCATTTTTTATTTCTGAATCATAATTGCTTTTAATTGCTTCCTTTAATTCATTAATCTCTTCTTCTAACTTTTCAAAAATCTGATCGGTACTCTCCCATTTAAAACCATATTCTTTAACAACATTTGTGATTTTATCTGTTCCAACCATTGGTGGTAAATTTTTGATTTTCATATTTAAATTTTTACTTATTGATGATTCCATATGAGGTGTTTCTTTTTCTGAATTTTTAATGTTTTCCCAAATTTGTTGAGATTTTTCTAGAGATACTTTTTCTTTTTTTTTAAAAATATATGGATGTCTATTAATAATTTTCTTGTTTAGATTTTTTATAACATCATTTAGTTCAAACTCTTTTTTTTCGTAACCGATTTCAGCATGAAGCATTACTTGTAATAAAAGATCTCCTAATTCTTCACATATGTTATCCGCCTTTTTTTCATATATCGCATCTATAAATTCATTACTTTCTTCATGTAAAAATGGAATCAAAGATTTATGAGACTGTATTTTCTGCCAAGGGCATCCCCAAGTTTTATCTTTTAATGATTTGATATTAGATATTAAAATTTTAAAGTTTTCTAAAGTCTCTAAATCGGAATTTTTTTGTAAGTTATATCTATCGTTTGAGGACATAGGATATATTTTATTAATTTAATTTTGCCTCAATCATGAAATATTTAAATACTTAGTATAAATATTTCAACTTCATCTATTAGAATGGTTTATTATAAGGGCGATTAGCTCAGCGGTAGAGCGCCTGCCTTACAAGCAGGATGTCCCTGGTTCGAACCCTGGATCGCCCATTTATTATTTTTCTAATGACTGAGATCGTCAATCTTTCAATCAGTCAAAGCGCTGCTTCAGAACTATCTAGGCAAGCTTCTTTTGGAGGTTCTCCAGGAGAAATGTCAATTGATTTGGTAGAGGATAAAAATTGTTCCGAAGGATGGATGCATATTAAATTAAGGCCGGGTATATGTAATGGATCCCCTATTTCAAGAACTGAAGGAGTAACTTTATACGCGGATGTAAAAAAGTTTAATTTACTTAAAGATTTAAAATTAGATTATTACGGTGATTTGAGCGGTGGTGGATTTCTTATTTCAACACCAAAAAATGCAAAACGTTGTTCTTGCGGTTCTGGCTTCAAACTTTTGTAGAATGTATGTTTATTTTTTTGCAAACTAATATTATTTTCATTAATTGGCTGCTCTCAAGATAAAATAAACAAAAAGTTTATTGAAATAAAATTTGGACATGACAGAGATGAATGATCAATTATCTTTAGAGAATTATTCACCTTTTGAAGTAGAGAAAAAGTGGCAAGAAAAATGGGAAAGTCTAAAGGCGTTTAGTCCTAATCCTGAGGATGATGGGGAGCCTTTTTGTGTTGTTATTCCGCCACCAAATGTAACTGGGTCTTTGCATATGGGGCATGCATTTAATACGGCTTTGATAGATGTTGTAGTACGTTTTCAAAGACTTTTAGGTAAGAATGTTTTGTGCTTACCAGGAACTGATCATGCTTCAATAGCTGTTCAAACTATTCTTGAAAAACAATTAAAAAGTGAAGGCAAAACAAGCGAAGATATTGGAAGAGATGAATTTCTTAAAAGAGCATGGAATTGGAAAGAACAAAGTGGTGGAAGAATAGTTTCTCAATTAAAAAGGATAGGATATTCAGTTGACTGGACTAGAGAAAGATTTACTCTAGATCAAAAATTAAATGAAGCAGTTATTGAGGCTTTTAATATTCTCTATAAAAAGAATTTAATTTATAGAGGCGAATATTTGGTTAATTGGTGTCCTGAATCTCAATCTGCCGTAAGTGATCTTGAAGTTGAAATGCAAGAAGTAAATGGTCATTTATGGCATTTTAAATACCCTATAATTTCTGAAAGTGGTGAACAGTTAGATAAGTACTTAGAAGTTGCAACAACAAGACCAGAAACTCTATTGGGTGATACTGCTGTGGCAGTTAATCCTGATGATGATAGATATAAAGAATTTATTGGTGTCAAAGTAAAAGTCCCTTTCGTTGATAGAGAAATACCTATTATTGCTGATTCACATGTTGATAAAGATTTTGGTACTGGTTGTGTAAAGGTTACTCCAGCCCATGATCCAAATGATTTTGCAATAGGAAAAAGGCATAATTTAAAACAGATTAATGTAATGAACAAAGATGGAACTTTAAATATTAATGCAGGTATTTTTCAAAATTTAGATAGATATGAGGCTAGAAAGAAAATTATTAAAGAATTGGATAATTTAGGCCTTTTGACAAAGATAGAGGATTATAAACATACTGTTCCTTTTTCTGACAGAGGTAAGGTTCCAATTGAACCTTTATTGTCAACACAATGGTTTTTGAAAATGGATGATATATCACAAGGATGTCTTAATGAAATTGGTTCTAAAAAACCATCGTTTATTCCTCCACGCTGGGAGAAAGTTTATAAGGATTGGTTGGAGAATATTAATGATTGGTGTATTAGTCGTCAATTGTGGTGGGGACACCAAATACCAGCATGGTATGTTTTAGATGAAAATCAAGACTCAATAGAACAAAATACTCCATATATCGTTGCAAGAAATGAACAAGATGCCTTAATCGAAGCTAATAAAAAATTTGGATTAAATATTAAATTGGTTCGTGATAAGGATGTTTTGGATACATGGTTTTCAAGTGGTTTATGGCCTTTCTCAACCCTTGGTTGGCCAAATACAAATGATCCTGATTTTAAAAAATGGTATCCAAATAATGTTCTTGTTACTGGTTTCGATATTATTTTCTTCTGGGTGGCAAGAATGACAATTATGGGGAATACTTTTACAAATAATATTCCTTTTAAGGATGTTTATATTCATGGTCTAGTTCGAGATGAAAATAATAAAAAAATGAGTAAAAGTTCAGGTAATGGTATTGATCCAATACTATTAATTGATAAATATGGTTCTGATGCTCTACGATTTGCTTTAATTCGAGAAGTTGCAGGCGCTGGACAAGATATCCGGCTTGATTTTGATAGGAAAAAAGATACGTCTTCAACTGTTGAAGCTTCAAGAAATTTTGCGAATAAATTATGGAATGCAACTAAATTTGTGTTAATTAATAAAACTTCTAATAATAATTATTCGCTTAATGAGAGTGATGAAACTTCTTTAGAGTTATGTGATAAGTGGATTTTATCGAAATTGAATCAAGTAAATATAAAAGTCGCTGCTTTGTTGAAAGAATATAAATTGGGAGAATCTGCGAAACTTCTATATGAATTTACGTGGAATGATTTTTGTGACTGGTATGTAGAATTTGCTAAACAAAGGTTTAATAATAAAGAGACTAATAATAGACAAATATCTGAAAAGGTTTTAATAAAAGTGCTCAATGATATTTTGGTGATGATTCATCCTTTTATGCCGCACATTACTGAAGAACTTTGGCATGTACTTCAACTTAAATCAGATAAAGAATTATTATCTCTTCAAAAATGGCCAACCCAAGAAAATAAATTTGTTGATAATAAGCTTGATAATTCCTTTCAACAACTCTTTGAAATTATTAGATTGATTAGAAATTTGAGAGCTGAATTAGGCCTCAAGCCATCAGAAAAAGTTCCTGTTTACTTGATTTCAGATAATGATGAATTGATTGATTTTCTAAAAATTTTAGTTGATGATATTCAAACCTTAACTAAATCTTCTGAAGTATTTATTTTTAAACCTAATGCTGTTGATAAAAAAGAGTTTGCTAAATCTTTTTCTGGGATAATTAGTGATTTAGAGGTTTACTTACCTTTTCAGGATTTTGTAAATATGGATGCATTAAAGGAAAGGTTAAACAAGGATTTAAAAAAGGTGACTATTGAGTTAGATAATTTAAATAAGAGATTATCTAACAAAAATTTCGTGGATAAGGCTCCAAAAGATATTGTTGATGAATGTAGATTTAAATTAAATGAGGGTTCGGTACAAATGGAGAGAATTACTAAAAAACTCGAACTTTTGAATTGAGAATGAACATATTTCTTGAAAATATTTATAATTTATCTTTTTTTTTTAATACTGGAATTGGGATATTTTCGTTTGTTTGTATTTATATTTTAATTGTTTTATTAATACTCCCAGCTTCTTGGTTATCTTTATTATCAGGTTTTTTATATGGCTCATATTTAGGATCAATTATCGTTTTTTTCTCCGCTTCCTTAGGGGCATCAGTTGCTTTTTTTGTATCAAAAAGTTTTTTTGCAAAAAAGCTAAAAAATCTTTTTAGTCGTTATCCAAAATTAAGTGTTATGGAAACAGTAGTTGAAAAAGGCGGACTTAAATTAATTTTTTTAGCAAGATTATCTCCGATATTTCCCTTCAGTATTCTTAATTATTTTTATGGTTTGAATAATGTTAAATTTCGAGATTTCGCTATTGGTCTTCTTGGAATAATTCCAGGAACTTTTCTTTATTGCTCAATAGGTAGTTTGGCAAAAAATATTCAGGAGCTAAAAAATGTCCAATCACCAAATAACTTATATATGACTATCATTGGAATTATTTCAACTTTTTTAGTTGTATATTTCTCAGCTAAATATTCCAAGGAATATTTTGAAAAATCCTAAGAATTTACTCTTTAATATTCCAATCTCTAATAGATGCAATTAAGATAAACCACAAAAGCCTAAATTTACCTAGTAGGGTTTTGTTGGCTTCTAATTCGATATATTTTGCTTGTCCACAAGGTGTTTTTATGAAGTTGAAAACTGTTTTCTTCGTCATAAGTCTCTCTAAAAGTCCTGATAATTATTCTTACATTTTATAGCTAAGATTTTTAGTTTTTTTACTTAAAAACCACATTTTTCATTGACTACTTTTTAAATATAATTTTTAAAATTTAGACTTTTTCTCCAGCTTTAAATCCCCTAAAGCATTTGAATCTTGGAAACCTCAGACTAAAAGCCACCCCATCCTTGGATTTAGTTTTAGCATCAGCTCTGATTTCTACAAGTTGACCAATAAGTTGATTCCGTTTTGACCAATATTCTTCACGTTGTATATCACTAAATCCGCTTCCACAACTAAGACTGTATTCATGCCCATCATCTTCACCTTCTACTAGTACAGCTCCTAGTCTACCTTTATTGCGACCTGTCCCTTCCTCAACAGATACAACTTTTAAGGTGACTTCAATGAAAGGTTTTGCTTTTAACCAACTGTGTGTTCTTTTACATTCATATATTGCATCAGGATCTTTAATCATTACTCCTTCATATCCACCCTCTACAGCAGATTTATTTAGCTCTACAAATCTTTTCTGTCCTTCAATGGTATCTAGATCTACATTTTCCCAGTTAAGTGTTTTTATATGTCTAAGAAGTAAAGAATGTTTTGCTACCCATTCTTTTACTAATAAACTTCTTGCTGTTTGACTAGTGTTCCATCGCCCTTTTTGGAAGTCTTCAAGGGGACATAAATCAAATAGATGTAGAACTGCGTCTTTTGTTTGTTTGCCATCTTTTCTATGTACCTGTTTCATTAAATCTTGAAAGTTAGCGCTCATCACTTCACCATCGAGTACTAAGTCATAAGGTGCTGGATCTTCTTTTAAGGCGTTTTCTATTTCTGAGATAATATGACCAAAATTATGGAATTGTTTCCCATTACGAGAAAACATTTCTACTTTATTTTGTCTAATAATAGTTAAGACGCGTACACCATCTAATTTGATTTCAATTTGCTTTTTCCCTATCATTTTTTTTTCATGATTTGCACTGTCATGAGCTAAAGGACAAGAAAAAATAGGAATAGCATATTTGGGAAATTTTTTTGCTATCTTGTTGATTGTTTTTTCAGATACACCACATCTAAGATCTTTAATTAAAACTCGTCTATAAAATCCATTCCACTCTTCTTTTGTTGCAGATTCCATAGCCGTAAGAATTGCATCGCGAGCAGCGTGACCAGTAAGTTCTCTTTGAATAAGCTTATTGGCTAATTTTCTAAAATCTTCCCATAAAAAATTTTGACTTTTTTCAGTCTCTTTCTCAGGGACAATTTTTACACCAAAAGTTACTAATGGATCAAGTGCCATACGTATACCTTCAAAAAAATCATCTAGACCATCTTCCATTGCTTCTGAAATGATTTTTTCTTTATCTAATCTACTTGGGTGTAATTCTAATTGATGTATTATTTCTTCTTTAAACAATTTTTTGCCTCACAAGAAATTATCAATTAACTTTAGCTATTCTGTCAATTTTCCAATCATTGTCAGTTTTTGCAAAAGTAAAATCTAATGGGAGTTCATCTTGTTTGTCTTCTGATTTTAGATTCAAAGTTATTATGATTTGATCTTCTTGGACTCTAGGTCTTCCTGATTTTAAATTTCTGTATTTATTGAGGTTTAAACTAGCTAAAAATTTAAGAAAATCTTGTCTTTTTACATGCGTTTTATAAGTTTTTGTAGTCAAACCATAAGCTGCATCAATTCTACCAGCAGCTATTTGATCGAAAAACTTTCTTACTAATGGATTAATTCCTCTAGCGCTTATAACTAATTTGACTGCATTAAAAGTCCAAAAAGAAACTAGTACAGCTCCACCAACTAATAATGCTTTAATTCCGATATCTTTAACTAGTGTTGCATCCATGTTGATTTGAGTTTTTTATTACTTTAAGAAAAGAAATCGTTTTTGATGGCTTTTTTTGTCAAAATAATACTAATTTTAATCCATAATGCCTGTAATTCCTCTTTTACCCTTATTTCATAGATTTAATAGCCAATATTTTGAAAATTCTTTAACGGTTAATAATCACCCTTTAGTAAAAGTTAGATGGAGTGATAATAGATTAAAAACTACTGCTGGTTTTTATAAAATAAAACGCATTAATGGTTTTATAGATTCTGAAATTATCTTATCGAAACCTATTTTGAGTAAATTATCTACTAGTGAAATAAACAGTACTTTATGTCATGAAATGATTCATGCATGGGTAGATAGGATATTAAAAAAAAATGAGATACATGGTCCAAATTTCTTAGAAAAGATGAATGAAATTAATGAGAAAGAGAAGAATTTTCAAATTTCTGTGAGGCACTCATTTCCTATTGAACGGAGAGAATTAAAGTACATAGGAACTTGTCAAAATTGTGGTGAGAAATTTTTCTACAGGAAAAGGATAAAGAATATTGCCTGCAAAAAATGTTGTGTCAATTTCTTTAATGGATCATGGAATAAAAACTGTTTAATTTTGTTTGATTAAAAATATAAGATGTGTTTTTGTTTCTATATTTGGAATTATTTATTTTTTTAATGTAATTTATATTTTAAAAAGCAAAATAATTTATGGATTCAAGGAGAATTAGAAATCTTAGAAATAGTTTTGATAAAAATATTGTTGATAAACAGGTTGATAAAATTTTCGAAACTGGAAGGCAATTTGTTGATGGAGTATCTGGTGCTAGACCAGGAAAAAGAAGGAACTCAGATTTTCAAGGAATAACAAGTAAGAGTGTGAAAAAAGTAGGAAGATGGGTATCTGAAAAAGTGGATTTATTTTTTGATGAAGATAATGATGATTGGAATGATGAGAATTTTTATGATGATAACAGCGATATTAAGACATTTTCTAGAGAATCAAATTCTTATGAATCAGCTAAACAGTACTCAAAAAGACCTTTAGAAGCAATATCTTTAAGGCAACCAAAAAATATAGATACAACTGAGCAAAAAAAATTACCTTATGTAAGAGAGAGTAAGGACGAAGATTGGCCAGATGAAATGGATTTCAAAGTTGAAAGATGGCAAAGAGCTTCAGAAAAAGAGAATAATACTTCGAGAGTTCAATCAAACCAACAAGTTCAATCAAAATCAAGGAATCTTCCCAGATCAAGAAGAAGAAGAGTATAGTTTCGTAAATTCTTTAATTCCTGAATAGCCTAATAAACTTTCTAAATGTGGATTGAATACTTCTCTAATAACTGTTAAAGGCTTTTTGTCTCGAAAAAATCTATAATTTCTTGACCAGAATGGACCTTTAAAACTAAATTGATCCTCTAACCAATTTGAATTAACAAGTGAAATTCGGTCAACTTCTCTAAACAATTCTGATCTGTCTTGCGTCAAATTCTTCCAAATTGGTTCTTCTTTGGCTTTTAAATTTTCATTCACTTGTTCTTCATTCCACCAACTTTCAGCCCATGCTAGGTTTTTATTATTGTTTTTAATCCATACTTGTCTTCTAATTAAAGGTCCATTTAATTGATTTAATTCTTTAGGACCTTCTTCAATGAATAGGGGATCAACTCGCATTGAAATTAACTTAATTTTTGTCTCTTGATTAGTTAAAAGCTGTAAATGTCTAGTTGGACTTCCATCCCCAAGCAACATTAATTTCCATGGACCAGATATTTTTGGTAGTGAATTTTTCACTAAAAAAGTAGAGGCTTTTTCTTCCCATAAAATATTTGGTGAGTTAAAAAGTTTATTATTCAGTGCTCAGACGGAATGCTTTTAAGATGATAACTTTTTTTCGACAAAAATATTTGCCTTTTCTTTTTTTATTTCCCTTATTTTTAGCCAAACAAGTAATGCAGTTAAATCAGCTTTGCTTACTCCAGGAATTTTTGAGGCATCACCAAAATTTTTTGGCTTTATCTTATTCAAATTTTCTCTAGCTTCTAAAGATAATGTATCTATCTTTTCATAATTTATTTCTTGAGGCAGAGATTTACAGCTTTGACGATTTATTTGTTCAATGTTGTTTTTTTGCCTTTTAAGGTAACCCTCGTATTTAATATCTATTTCAACACCTTCCTGTATTGAAGAGTCTAGATTTTTTTCAGTCAAATTATATTTAATTAGATCTGAATAATGAAAGTTTGGTCTTTTTAAGAGTTCTTTTAAAGTTGTTGAGCCTTTGATCTTTGATCCCGTTTCTAATTCTATTTTTTTTGATATTTCCTCGGTATTTTTTAAACGAGTATTATTTAATCTAAATTTCTCTTCCTCAAGAAGTTTCATTTTTTCTTGATAGGCCGACCATCTTTTCTCATTAATTAGCCCTATTTGATAACCTAATGGTGTTAATCTCCTATCCGCATTATCTCCTCTAAGAGTTAACCTATATTCACTCCTACTAGTTAAAACTCTGTATGGTTCTTTGAGATCTTTGGTAATTAAATCATTGATCATTGTTCCTATATAACTGCTTTCTCTAGTGAAGATCATTGGATCTTTTTTGTTTAGTTTTCTTGTTGCATTGACTCCAGCAACTAATCCTTGTGCTGCTGCTTCTTCATAACCAGTAGTCCCATTAATTTGTCCCGCGCTAAATAAATATTCAATTTCTTTAGTTTCGAGTGATGTTTGGAGCTGTGTGGCAGGAATATAGTCATACTCCACAGCATATGCTGGCCGCAACATTTTACATTCATTCAATCCAGGTAAGGTTCTTAAAAGTTCTAATTGAATATTTTCGGGTAAACCTGTAGAAAATCCTTGTACATATATTTCAGGGGTATTAATTCCTTCTGGTTCTAAGAAAATTTGATGTGATTCTTTATCAGCAAATTTAACGATTTTATCTTCAATTGATGGACAATATCTTGGTCCCTTACTATCAATAAAACCGCCGTAAATAGGAGTTAAATGTAAATTGTCTCGAATTAGTTGATGTGTTTTGGTAGTTGTTCTTGTGATGTGACAACTAACTTGAGGCATATTATTTCTTGTATCTGGGTCAAACGAAAAATATTTATCTGCTGCAGTGCTTGGTTGAATATCTAATTCATCAAAAATGATACTTTTTTTATCAACTCTTGCTGGAGTTCCTGTTTTTAAACGTTCTGTTTTAATACCAATTTCGTGCAAATTTTGAGTAAGACCTTTTGCTGCTTGTTCGCCCGATCTGCCAGCTGACATTGATTTATTTCCTATCCATATTCTTCCTTCTAAGAATGTACCAGCGGTGATGATAACTGATCTTGCTGAATAATAACTACCAAAGAAAGTCCTTACACCTTTGATTCTTTTTTTTAAGATTTTTTTTGAGTTCAATCCAATTTCTTCAGTTTTTGCGATATCTAGCTCAGTAATCATTGCTTCTTTTAAAGATAAATTATCTGTATTTTGTAGTATTTCAATCATCTTTTTTGAGTATTCTCTTTTATCTGTCTGAGCTCTTAATGCCCATACGGCTGGACCTCTACTTGCATTTAATATTCTTTTTTGTATTGCTGTCTCATCAGCTAATTTACCAATAATTCCACCTAAGGCATCAACTTCATGTACCAACTGACTTTTTGCGGGGCCGCCAACAGCAGGGTTGCAAGGTTGCCAGGCAACCCTATCTAAATTGATTGTAAATAAGGCTGTAGAAAATCCTAATTTTGCTGTTGTTATAGCTGCTTCACATCCTGCATGTCCTCCTCCAATAACGATGACATCAAAGGATTCATTTGTTGAGTGATGATCTTGCATTTTAGGAGCGATTTAATTAGCTAAATTCCTAAATCTCGTAAATTGAGGTTCAAATAATAATTTAACAGTTCCTACGGGTCCATTTCTATGTTTAGTGACAATGATTTCTGTAATTCCTCTATCTTCAGTCTCTGGATTATAGTATTCATCTCTATAAATCATTAATACTAAATCTGCGTCTTGTTCAATGGATCCTGATTCTCTTAGATCGCTTAACATTGGTCTTTTATTTGTTCTAGACTCTACCCCTCTACTAAGCTGAGATAAAGCTACTACTGGTACTTTTAATTCTCTTGCCATGCTTTTAAGACCTCTTGTTATTCGTGAAAGTTCTTGCACTCTATTATCAGGTGTTGATCCTTCCATTAACTGCAGGTAATCAATCACAATTAATCCAAGTTCTTTTTTTTGTTCAGCTATTAATCTTCTGCAAAGAGATCTCATCTCTAAAACACTTAAGTTAGGCTTGTCATCTATAAAGATTGGTAATTGACCTAATGAATTAATACCTTCTCCTAGTAATGGCCATTCATCTTGCTGTAATCTTCCTGTTCTTAGTCTGCCACTTTCGATTCCAACTTCCATAGAAAGTAATCTATATGTCAACTGTTCTTTACTCATTTCAAGGCTAAATACACATACAGGTAAATCTTGAGATTGTGCAACATTTTTAGCCAGATTAAGAACTATTGAAGTTTTCCCCATTGAAGGTCTTCCCGCAACAATTATTAAATCACTTCTTTGAAAACCTTGAGTCATAGCATCAAGATCGTAGAAATTTACAGGAATTCCAGCTACTGAAGTACCTAATGATCTTGACTCTATTTCATTGAAAGTACTTGTAAGGATTTCTGCTGCTTGAGTCAAACCTTTTGAAGGTTTTTCTTGACTGATTTCAAATATTTTTTGCTCTGCTTTATCTAGAACTTCATTAGTATCTTGAGTTTGATCAAAACCTAGTTGAACTACTTCATTTCCAGATCTAATAAGTTGCCTTCTCATGAATTTGTCGTTAATTAAATTAGCAACTTGTTCTATGGAAGCTGTAGAGGAAACATTTTCAACTAGTTCTACCAGTTTGCTATTTCCTCCAATTTTGTCTAGTGATCGATTATCTGCTAACCAAGCACTCATTGATGTTAAATCAGTTGGTTTACCCTGGGTATGCAACATTAATGCTGTTCTATAAATCTCTTGATGGGCATTTATATAAAAAGCTTCAGGTTTAATTAAGTCTGCAATTCTTCCGATCGCGTCTGGATCAAGAAGTATGCCACCAAGAACAGCTTCCTCTGCTTGAACGTTTTGAGGAGGAACTAATCCAGCATTTTCACTATTGAAATCCTTTTTAAAATTTTTATTTTGCCCATTATTTGGAAAAGGTACGGAAACCATATCTTTAATTGCTTAGATATATACTCTGGCTACTTTTCAAAATAATGCAACAAATTGATTAACTTGTTACTTCAATATTTACTTCTGCATTTACTTCTGGATGTAATTTTATTTTTGCAGTATAGGAACCTAAATTATGAATATCAGGAACAGTAATGTTTCTTCTATCAATTTCTTTTTTTGTTGCCGCTTCTATCGCTTCAGCAACATCCCCATTGGTAACAGTTCCAAAAAGAACACCATCTTCTCCAACCTGTTTTTTGATAGTGAACCTTCCTATTGTAGATAATGCAGTTTGGAAATCTAAAGCTTCTTGCTTTAATTTATCAGCAGCTATTTTTTCTTTTTCTTTCTTCCTCTCAATTTGTTTAAGGACTGCTGGTGTTACATTCATTGCCTTGCCATAAGGTAATAAAAAATTTCTTGCGTAACCTGGTGCTACATCAACTAGATCTCCTTCTTTACCTAGTGATGCGATTGATTCAGTTAATGCGACTTGTACTCTTTTAGCCATGGAAATATTGAACTATATAGTTAATAATAAGACCTAGAGGGTAACTTTATTTTTTTTGCAAAACCAAATTTCGCAAGAATCTTAATATGTTCCCATGTTATGTCTATCTGACCTTTAAATAATCCTTGTTTTGCAGAATTAGGAAATGCATGATGGTTATTATGCCAACCTTCTCCAAATGTTAATGCAGCAACCCATGCATTGTTTTTAGATGAATCACCACTTTCAAATGGTGCTTTACCCCAACAATGCGTCGCGGAGTTGACTAGCCAAGTTACATGATAAACAACTACAAGCCTCAATGGAATTCCCCAAAGGACTAGAGCCCAGCCTCCAACTCCTAATTTTTGACCTATTACAAACAATGAGAGTCCAATAGGAATTTGTAATAATAAAAAATATTTATTCAAAAATCTATAGTATGGATCCTTGATTAAATCTGCACTTAGTTTTGGAACAGCTTTTAGTGCTTCTACGTCTTTAAACATCCAACCCATATGACTCCACCAAAACCCTTTTTTACTATTGTGATGATCTACTTCAGTATCTGAAAAAGAGTGGTGATGTCTATGTAAACCTACCCAATCTATTGGTCCATGCTGGCAACTTATGGCTCCACAGGTAGCAAAAAATCTTTCTAACCATTTTGGTAAAATGAACGATCTGTGTGATAACAATCTGTGATATCCAAGGGTGACTCCTAAACAAGCAGTTACCCAGTAAAAAAATAATAATGAAGTGACTGCAGGGAGACTCCAAAATTTTGGTTGTATAGCTACAAGAGAAAGAATATGAATTGCAACCATAAAAACTATTGTTCCCCACGTTTTATGTAGTCTAGGAGGATATCTTTTTGAATGACTGGAAGGTTCCAGTAATTTTTCTGAGAGTTCTATTACTTTTTCAGCTGGAACAGGTTTTTTTAATTTTGCTGTTTCTTGGAAAATTGCCGAATTCATGATATTGAAATACTATTTTCAAAATTACCGATATGTAATATTATCATACTATACTATTGATAAGTTTAATTATCTGTGAGTCTCGGATATCGCGATAAATTATCTAGAGGTCGAAGGGCTATGGCTCATTTGATTCACCTCTGGCATGAAAGAAATGGTTGGTCTCACAGAGTATTGCCATTACTTTCAGAAGTACTTGATTTAGGTAAAGTCCATAATTCACAAATTTCTAATCTTAGGAATGGGAAGTTATCTTCGCCAGGTCCTGAAGTTTTTCTCGCTTTAGCTCAAGTTAATACGATTCTTGATCAAGGTATTGAAAAAATCAGGGATCGTTTTGAAAGTGATTACCCTGAGTTATGGAAATCCTTAGAAGAGTCTGCATTACCCCTAAAAAATGATTCTGGTAATCCATTGTCGGCCGGAGAGTTATTCGAGATATTTTCAGGATTAAAACATCTACCTTCATCTTTTGACTGGTACATAGAAGATGATGAAGCTTCTGCTTTAAGTGATGCTCTTTCAGTGCATTTTTGTCAGAATAAAGCTTGGAGATCATGTAAAATGCAGGTAATGGAAGCCTATTCTGTCAATAAATCTGCCCGTAGAGAACGTTTTGCTGAGGTAATTGCAGGAATTAGAGATTATACGGCAGAAGAATTAGATGGAGAACTTCTTGATTTATATGAGGCTTCAAAAAAACTTTCTTATTTTCAGGGTAGGGGACCTAATGCTTTCCTGACAGAATTAAGAAATTTAGCTTCTGAAAAATAACATGAAATTTCATAATAAATGATTCTTGACAAGAACTTAAAACTGGCTGAAAACGCTGTTCTTTCTGTCGAAGAGAGTTTAAGTAAAGTTTTCCAAGAAAGGTCTAATCAGGTTTACCAGAAATTAGAAAATATTTTGACAATTTTTAAGGAAGAAAAAGTTTCTACTAATCATTTCAATCAATCTTCTGGTAGTGGCCATGATGATATATCTAGAGAAAAAATTGATGCGGTTTTTGCAAGATTGTTTCTTGCTGAAAAGGCTGCTGTGAGGATGCAATTTGTAAGTGGAACGCATGCAATAAGTTCTGTCTTATTTGGAATTCTTCGACCTGGAGATGTAATGTTATCTCTTACAGGACAACCATATGACACGTTAGAAGAAGTCATAGGAATAAGGGGAGGAGGAAAAGGCTCACTTAAAGATTTTGACATTGAATATAAGCAAATAAATATCTGCGAGAATTTTGATTCTTTTGAAGAAAAAATTGTTCATTCTTTTGAAGAAAATTCATGCAAATTAGTATTCATACAAAAAAGTTGTGGATATAGTTGGAGAAAGTCTCTTACGAATCATCAGATAGAGAAAATTTGTAGTCTTATTCATTCTCTTGATCCTAATTGTATATGTTTTGTTGATAACTGTTATGGGGAGCTTGTAGAAGATAGTGAACCAGTTTCTAAAGGGGCAAATATAATTGCTGGATCATTGATTAAAAATTTGGGAGGAACAATCGTTCCTACTGGTGGGTACGTTGCAGGAGATACAGAGTTGGTTGAGATGGCATGTTCTAGATTAACCTCACCAGGCATTGGTTCTTCTGCAGGAATAAATTTTGGACTAGGAAGATTAATTTTGCAGGGTTTGTTTTTAGCACCACAAATTGTTCACGAATCACTAAAAGGTGCTGATATGGTTGCAGCAGTTTTTAAAAATTTGGGATTTAAGGTTTTACCAGAGCCAGCAACTTATAGATCTGATCTTATTCAGTCAGTAAGATTGAATAATCCTGATTTGGTACAAAAAGTTTGTCAATCTTTTCAAAATTCTTCACCAGTAGATTCTTTTCTGAATGTTGTTCCATCATCCATGGATGGATATGATTCAAAATTATTAATGGCAGGAGGTACCTTTATTGAAGGTAGTACAAGTGAATTTTCTGCTGATGCCCCTCTAAGAGATCCTTATAATATTTTTGTTCAAGGTGGTTCTCACATAGCTCACATCAAAATTGCTTTAATTCGATTATTATTTGAACTATTAGAGGAAAAATTAATTTCAAAGGATTCTCTACTTCCTTTATCTACATAATCATGTCTTACAAGTTTCCAGACAACCTCAACTATGCTGATACTCACGAATATGTCTTGGAAGAAAATGGATTATACAAAATTGGAGTAAGTGAATTCGCTATAGATCAATTAGGGGATATTGTTTTTGTTGAATTAGCTGATGAAGGGGCGACTTTAGAGAAAGGCGAAACTTTTGGAACAATAGAATCAGTTAAGGCTGTAGAAGAAGTCTATCTGCCTTTTTCAGGGGAAATAGTATCTGTAAATGAAAGTGTTATTGAGAATCCTGAGCTTTTACAGAATGATCCTATTGGAGAAGGTTGGTTAGTCATTTTGAAACCAGAATCAAAAGCATCAATTGCTGATTTGATGACTTCTGAGGAATATAAATCAAAGGTTATGCCAATTTAAAGCAAAATCTTAGTCAATAGGCTAAATTAAAAAAAAAATTGGATATGGAATCCATCATAAATTCAGATTTATTTATTAATAGACACCTTGGTTTAAGTGATAATGAAGAGCAGAAAATGCTATCTAAACTTGGTTTTAAGAATATTGATCAATTTATAGATCAAGTTATTCCTGAAGATATTCAGTTACAAGATAAGTCTTCTGAAATATTACCCAGAGGATGTTCAGAAATTGAGGCTTTGAACGAATTAGAAGAGATTGCGAATAAAAATACTACAATGAGATCACTTATAGGCCTTGGTTATTATGACAACCATATGCCTAAAGTAATCCAAAGACATGTTCTTGAAAATCCAAGGTGGTATACGTCTTATACTCCATATCAAGCAGAAATTGCACAAGGAAGGTTAGAAGCTCTATTTAATTTTCAGACTATTGTTTGTGAACTAACAGGATTCCCTGTCGCCAATGCATCTTTGTTGGATGAGGGTACTGCTGCAGCAGAAGCCATGGCAATGAGTTTTTCCGCAAGAAAAAATAAATCTTCAAAAGTGTACCTAGTGGAGTCAAATGTTTTTGATCATACTTTTAATGTTCTACAAACCAGAGCAAAACCTTTGGGAATATCCTTAAAACGCTTTACTCAAAGCAACTTTCCTAATCATGATGATGTTTTTGGAATGTTGTTGCAATTACCTGGTAAAAATGGACAATTATATGACCCTACATTCTTAATATCCCAAGCACATAGATCAGAAATTATTGTTACGGCATGTATTGATCCACTAGCGCAAGTTTTGATTAAACCAATTTCTGAATTTGGTGTTGATGTAGCAGTGGGGAGTATGCAAAGATTTGGTGTTCCAATGGGTTTTGGTGGCCCTCATGCAGCATATTTTGCTTGTAGCGAAAAATATAAAAGGCTGATACCCGGAAGAATAGTTGGGCAAACTCTATCTAAAAATGGAGAAAAGTCACTAAGACTAGCATTGCAAACAAGAGAGCAACATATTAGAAGGGAAAAGGCCACTAGTAATATTTGTACTGCTCAATCTTTGTTAGCCATAATTTCTTCTTTTTATGCTATTTATCATGGACCCTCTGGATTAACTCAAATTGCTAAGAGATTAGTTGAGTTGAGAATAAATTTAGAATCAAGTTTAGCTGCTTTAGGTTTTGATATTCCTGATGGGATTAGATTCGATAGTGTTGATGTTTATTCTGAGCACTCCCAAAGGATCCATAACGAAGCTTTAAAAAATGGCTATAACCTAAGAATTTTGCCGTTGGGATCAACCATTGAAAATTCAACTGGCTTTGGGATTTCTTTAGATGAACTTAGTAATGAAAAAGAAATAAAAGATATTTTGACTTTCATAGCAAACCTTATAGAAAAAGAAGAAGATTTAGAGCATATAAAATTTGATAAAGAATTTCATCTTGAAAGTTTAGCTTTGAGATCCAGTACATGGATGCAGCAAGATATATTCACAAATTACCAAAGTGAAACTGAATTAATGAGATATATATTCCGACTTGCAGAAAAAGATTTTTCTTTGGTAGATGGGATGATGCCATTGGGAAGCTGTACCATGAAGTTAAATTCTGCAGCAGAGTTACATCCAGTATCTTGGGCTAATTTATCTTCCATTCATCCTTTTTCCCCACCAGATCAAACTAAAGGCTATTCAAAAATTATATCTGACCTAGAAAAATGGATAAGTGAGATTGTTGGTTTAAAATCAGTTTCTTTTCAACCAAATGCAGGCTCTCAAGGAGAGTTTGCAGGTTTATTGGCAATAAATTCTTATTTTGAATCAAAAGGTGAACTGTTAAGAAAAAAATGTTTAATTCCAAAAAGTGCTCATGGAACAAATCCTGCTAGTGCAGTTATGGCAGGTTTTGACGTGTTAACTGTTGAATGTGATGACGAAGGAAATATTGATTTTCAAGATTTGTCAATCAAGGTCAAGAAATTTGATAACCAAATAGGGGCTCTTATGCTGACTTATCCCTCTACTCATGGAGTTTTTGAATTACAAATCAGAAAGATATGTGATTTAATTCACTCTGTGGGAGGATTTGTCTATTTAGATGGAGCAAATTTGAACGCTCAGGTTGGATTATGTAAACCGGGGAATTATGGTGTTGATGTTTGTCATTTGAATTTACATAAAACATTCTGCATTCCTCATGGAGGTGGTGGTCCAGGAGTAGGTCCAGTTGCTTCATCAGAAACTTTAAGCCCATTTCTTCCTACTCATTCTTTAATGGATAATAATTTATCTATTAGTTCCAATTACGTATCTTCTGCCAAGCATGGGAGTGCAAGTATTCTTCCAATAAGTTGGATGTACATAAAAATGGCTGGTCTTAGTGGTTTAAGGAAAGCAACTGCGCATGCAATTTTATCTGCAAATTATATTGCGCATTCTTTAAAGCATAAATTCAAGATTCTTTATAAAGGAAAAAATAATTTTGTAGCACATGAATGTATTTTAGATTTTAGGGATTTAAAATCTAAAACTGGTTTGAGTGTAAATGATTTAGCTAAACGATTAATAGATTATAGTTTTCATGCTCCAACTATAAGTTGGCCTGTCCCAGAGACGATAATGATAGAGCCTACAGAAAGTGAAAGTTTGGTTGAATTGGATAGATTTTGCGAGGCTATGCTATTGATTGGAGAAGAAATCAGCGAAATAGAAAAAAATGTTGCATTAAAGAATAATAATGTAATAAGTAACGCTCCCCATACGCTGAAAGAATTAATTGCTGATAATTGGCATTATCCTTATTCAAAAGAAAAAGCTGCTTTTCCTTATAAAACTTCAATGTCTATTAAGTTTTGGTCTTCAGTTTCTAGGATCAATAATGCATATGGCGATCGCAATTTAATTTGTTCTTGCAATGTAAATCAAGGGGAGACTTTCGAAGAAAAAAAATGTGCTTAAAGGACTAGCGTCCTTATATTTCCTTAGTTATTATCAGTGAGAATAAAAATTTAATATTTTCTTATAGAATTTTTTTAAATTTTTTTATTAAAATATTCGAGCATCAAATTTTTTGGGGTATTTGAAGCTATGACCAAAGATTTCACATCTAGTAATGTTAAGCAATTGCCAGTTAAAAATGTAGATTTACCAAATTTTGTAAATAATTTTTTAGGAGATAATTCAAACATTTGTTCCATTGAGGGAACTAACGTTATAAGAGTACCCTTTGGTAAAAAATTTTCAAAGAAAAAAAGGCCTGAAAAGAATCAAAACATCGCTACTCTAATACTTCCTTTAAGTTCGTATAGTAATCCCACGCCTCCACATGTTGCATAATTAAGGTTAATTTTAATCTATTTCTTTGAGAGTATCGGCATAATAATTTTGCAGTTGTAGTGTTGCTTGATTCCAATCCCATTTTTCTGCTTCGTTTCGTGCTTCTTTTCTCATAACTTCTCTTTTATCTTTATTCTCTAGAATTTTTTTTGTCGCTTCAATCAAACTTTGTTCCCCATTATCTTTTTCATCAGGATCATATAAACAACCATTAATCCCATCGCTAATAATATCTGGAATCCCCCCCTTGTTGGCTCCGATAACTGGACATCCTGCTGCCATTGCTTCTAGTAAAACTAATCCAAGTGTTTCTGTACTAGATGGAAATAAAAATATATCTCCAGAGGCATAGGCGCTAGCAAGTTCATCGCCAGATAAGTATCCTATGAAATTAGTCTTTGTATTTTCGAAGATTTTTTCAAGCTGGTTTCTATATGGTCCGTCACCTACAAGTGCTAGGCAAGCATTAGGAATACTCTCTAAGACTGGTTTAATTCTCTCAATTTGTTTTTCTGCTGATAATCTTCCTACATAAATCAATAAGTAATTAGCGTCGTTATATTCCCCAAATAATTTTTTTCTCATTTTCTCACTTCTCAAATCTGGTCTGAAACTGAAAGTATCTACTCCCCTTTGCCATAGAGCAGTCCTTTGAATACCTTTATCTTTTAACTCATTGACCATAGCGGTGGAAGTACATAAATTTAATAAGGCTTGATTATGAGCTGCTTTAAGTAATTCCCACAAAAGTGGCTCTAACATACCCATACCGTAATGTTCCAGATATTTTGGAAGATGAGTATGGTAACTGGCAATTAAAGGAATATTATTAGTTTTCGCTAACCATATGCCACCTAAGCCAAGAACAGCTGGATTAACAACATGTATCAAATCTGGGTTAAATTTTTCTAACTTATCTGAGACTGCAGGACCCGGTAAACCAAGCTTCAATTCTGGATATAAGGGTAATGGCATTGCAGCAACTCCAACTACAGTTGCACCCATATATGATTCTGGACACCCTTCTGGACAAAAAATTATAACTTCATCACCATTTTTTATTAAAAATTCAATCGTCTTAGTCAGTCTTGTGACTATGCCATCAACTTTAGGTAAAAAAGTTTCAGTAAACAATGCAATTTTCACTTTCTTAAGGTAACTATTTTAGAAATTTTAATTTGTCTTTATTGCCTCAGCTTGTTTTTTAGTCCAGGATGAAACACAAGGTATGCGCTTAAGATCACATCTATTGGAGTATTTTTTGGCAACTTCAACAACTTCTTCTAATAAGCCATTATCAAGAGTCGTTGGGTTTAAACCTAATTCTATAAAACATTTATTATCAACAATTAGATCATTTTCTACCGCTTCATTCCTTGGATTTGGTAAATAATTAATATCAGCTCCTGTTAGAGAAGCAACTTTTTTAGCTAGTTCTCCAACTTGATGACTTTCAGTCATTTGATTAAAGATTTTGACTCTTTCTCCAGATTTTGGAGGATTTTCAAGAGCAAGTTGTACGCATTTTACAGAGTCTTTTATATGTATAAATGCTCTTGTTTGGCCCCCTGTCCCATGTACACTTAATGGATATCCGATTGCAGCTTGCATTAGAAATCTATTTAAAACAGTTCCATAATCCCCGTCATAGTCAAATCGGTTTGTCAATCTAGGATCTTTTAAAGTTGCTTCTGTATTTGTTCCCCAAACAATGCCTTGATGTAAATCAGTAATCCTTACAAGATCATTTTTGTTGTAATAAAGAAATAATAATTGATCTAAGGTTTTAGTCATATGATAAACACTACCTGGACTTGCAGGGTGTAATATTTCTTCTTCAAATCGGCTTCCATCTGGTTGTGGAACTTCAACTTTTAGATAACCTTCTGGAATTGTTGCACCTCTATGTGATCCATATCCATAGACTCCCATTGTTCCTAAATGAACAACATGAATATCTAAATTACTCTCTACTATTGCAGCAAGAAGGTTGTGGGTGCCATTAACATTATTATCCACTGTATATCTTTTGGTGAAACTGGATTTCATCGAGTAAGGAGCTGCTCTTTGTTCTGCAAAATGGATCACGCAATCTGGTTTTTCATCAATAAGCAAATTGAGCAATTTTTGATATTGTTTAGAGATATCCATATTAAGAAATCTCATAGGCTTACCTCCAATCTCTTCCCATGCAGAAAGTCGTTCTGTTATCGAAGCAATAGGAGTTAAAGATTCTACCTCTAGATCAATATCAATTTTTCTACGACTTAAATTGTCGACAATAATAACATCATGATTTTGCTCTGCTAAATTCACCGCACAAGGCCAACCGCAAAAACCATCTCCACCTAGAACAATAACTTTCACTCAGAACTCCAGAATTAAAAGATTCGTAATATATTTATTAAATTACTACAGTGTGCTTCCACTTTGCGAAAAAACATTGTAAATAGTTTCAAATCTTCTTTCTTAATACGATAAATAAAAGCAATTAATAAATTTTTACTTTCTTTTTAAACTTTTCTAAATAAAGAGAATTAGATAGATATGTTTTTTTCCGGCGAACTTGCTACTGCAAAGTCTTGTTTTTTAATTCTTCCTGCCAGAAAAGCTTGCCTGCCAGCTTTCACACTATAGTTTATCGCTTGAGCCATTAAAGGAGGATTTGCAGCTTGTGCTATTGCACTATTGATTAAGACACCATCAGCTCCAATTTCCATAGCTTGAGAAGCTTCACTAGGCACTCCAATTCCTGCGTCAATTATTACTGGCACTTTTGCATTCTCAATAATTATCCTTATATTTGATAAATTTAACAAACCTTGCCCGGAGCCTATGGGCGAGCCCAATGGCATTACAGTTGCACAACCTATTTCTTCCAGTCTTTTTGCAAGAATAGGATCTGCATTGATATAAGGAAGTACAGCGAAACCCTTTTTTATTAAAATTTCGGCTGCTTTAAGAGTTTCTATTGGATCTGGTAGTAAATACTTTTTGTCAGGAATGACTTCTAACTTCACAAAATTATTTTCTTCTTGACCAGATAATTTTGCAAGTTCTCTACCTAAAATTGCTATTCTAACTGCCTCATCGGAATTAACACAACCAGCTGTATTCGGAAGCATCCAATATTTTTCCCAGTTGATCTTTTCAAGTAAATTTTCTCCGGTCTGATCATTTTTAATTCTTCTAACAGCGACGGTTATAATTTCCGTTTCAGAATTTGACAAACTTTCCACCATATCTTGAGTAGATTTGTATTTGCCAGTACCAACCATTAATCTACTGGAAAATTGTTTTCCACCAATTAGTAAAGAAGAAAAATTTTCCATATTTAGAATCCCTTATCTTTAATACCTTT
>CACMTJ010000012.1 GCA_902616595.1 uncultured Prochlorococcus sp. | reverse complement strand
GTAACTGCAATTTCATCAACACTAAAATCAGGTGACAAGATACTCTGCGAGTCAAATCTCTATGGTTGTACAGTGAGGATGTTCGAAAAAGTTTTCAAGAAATTTGGACTAGAAGTTTTATACACAGATTTTACAAACGAAAATAATATCAAAAAGATTTCCAACTTCGAGCCAACCCTGATATGGCTAGAAAGTCCAACTAATCCACTTTTGAAGGTACTCGATATTAAGGCAATTTGTGATGAGGCGAATAAACTCGAAATACCAGTAGTTGTAGACAACACATTTTCTACAGCGCTTATTCAAAAACCATTGGACCTTGGTGCAACACTATCGGTTGTAAGCACCACAAAATTCATTAATGGACATAGTGACGCACTTGGCGGAGCAGTACTGACAAATAATGAGGAATGGAATAGTAAGATGCTTTTCTCTCAAAAAGCTCTTGGGCTTCAACCATCTCCTTTTGATAGTTGGCTCATTACGAGAGGAGTAAAAACTCTTCCTTTAAGAATCGAACAACAAACTAAAAGTGCAGAATTTATTTCTAAAGAATTAGGTAATCATAAAATTATTAATAAAGTAATTTACCCTTTCAATCAAGAACATCCGCAATTTAATTTAGCAAAATCGCAAATGAAATCTGGAGGTTCAATGATCACCCTAAAATTAAATTTAAATAAAGAGTATACTTTTAAATTTTGCAAATCTCTCAAATATTTCTCTCTAGCAGAAAGCCTTGGAGGAGTTGAAAGTTTAATTTGTCACCCTGCAACGATGACTCATGCTTCTGTTGATGACAAAACAAAAAATCTACTAGGGTTAGATGATACTCTTGTAAGATTATCAATTGGATGTGAAGATACAAACGATTTAATCTCGGACATTTTATTTGCTTTAAATAAATTCTGAAAATTGAGAGATTTACTTAAAAAACCTATATGGAAAAATTTAGAGTTGGGATATGCAATTCCTGATAGTATTCATGCCGTTTCTGTAGCATTACCAACTTGGAATGATGTAATAAATTACGAGGAAAAAGATCAAGAATGCATGAATTTATTGAAGTCCATTTACCCACGATTCGGGCTAAACCCCATAGTGAAAAGATTATGCGAAAAAGTAAAAAAGCAAAATTACTACAAAAATAAAAGTATCTGGCCATATCCAAATGAAAGCATAGCTTTTAAAGCTAAAAAATACATTGATAGAAATACTTCTGAACAATTCTCGTTAATAGAAAAAAGAGATAATTTAGCTTTCCTAATAACTGAAAAAGAAGGAAGTATTTATGCAAAATATTTTTGGCAACATACTGGTCTTGGTCTATCTTCAAGAGCTGCCGCTGTAGAACTAGGTCTTGAAGATTGCCCTCCAAAATCTTACGTAAATGAATGTTCTCAAAGAATAAAAAATAGAATTTCTAAATCTACAAAAATTGACTCTATTGATATTCACTTAACTTCATCTGGAATGTCTGCATTGCATACATCATTAGAAATCATATATAAATTATTTCCAGCTAAACCAACACTCCAAGTAGGTTTTCCATATGTAGATGTACTTAAATTACCAATGAAAATCTTTCACGGAGCAAAGTTAATTACAGAAGAAAATTGCGCGGATATTGAATTAGAAATCAAAAGAATAAATCCATCAGCATTAATTATTGAACTTCCAAGTAATCCAATGCTCAAATGTGTAAACATTAAAAAAATTTCAAAAATTGCAAAAAAGCTAAATATTCCGTTAATTATTGACGATACAATTGGTTCGAATTTAAATATAAATTCCATAGAACATGCAGATATAGTTTTTACTTCACTTACAAAAGTTTTTTCAGGTAGTGGAGATATTCTTGCCGGATCATTAATACTAAATCCAAAAAGCAAATGGATTGATCAGTTTAGAAATGCATTAAACGAGATTAATATTCCAATACTTTCCGATGGAGATATAGTTTATCTAGAGAAAGTTAGTAGAGATGTAAATCAAAGAGTTTTTGAACAAAATAAAGCATGTTTAGAATTAAAAAAAAGATTAGAGACTCATAGCGAGATTAAAAATATTTTCCATCCTGAAAATTGTCCAAATTTTAATTCTTTACTTAATTCTGATGGAGGATACGGCTGCTTATTATCGTTTGAATTAAATGGAGGATTGAACAAAGCAAAAAAATTTTATGATTCTCTAAAAGTATCTAAAGGACCTAGTTTAGGTACAAAATTTACTCTAGTTTGTCCTTATGTTTTACTAGCTCATTATGACGAGTTGGATTGGGCTGAAAGTTTTGGTATACCCTCGCACCTTATTAGAGTATCAGTTGGATTAGAAGACCAAGATCAATTATGGAAAACCTTTTCTGAAGCACTAAATAATTTCTAAATTCCTAGTATTTACCGTATAGAAACTTTTATACTCTTTTTCTGAATAATAGTTAGTATTAATATATATTTTCTCAATATATAAATGGCAAAAATTTATGAGGACAACAGTTTTGCTATTGGAAACACTCCATTAGTAAAATTAAAATCAGTTACTAAAAACGCGAAAGCTACAGTACTTGCAAAAATTGAAGGTAGAAACCCCGCTTATAGTGTCAAATGTAGGATTGGCGCAAACATGATCTGGGATGCAGAGAAAAGTGGGAAACTTACAAAAGACAAAACTATTGTTGAACCAACTTCTGGAAATACAGGAATTGCTCTAGCTTTTACTGCTTCAGCAAGAGGTTATAAACTCATCCTTACAATGCCAGAATCCATGTCAATTGAAAGAAGAAGGGTTATGGCAGTGTTAGGTGCTGAAATTGTTTTAACAGAAGCATCTAAAGGTATGCCTGGAGCAATAGCTAAGGCTAAAGAAATTGCAGAAAGTAATCCTTCTCAATATTTCATGCCAGGTCAATTTGATAATCCAGCAAACCCTGAAATTCATTTCAAAACTACTGGGCCAGAAATCTGGGATGATTGCGATGGTGAAATCGATGTTTTAGTTGCAGGGGTAGGAACTGGCGGCACAATTACAGGAGTTTCAAGATACATTAAGCAAGAAAAGGGCAAAAATATTACTTCTGTAGCTGTAGAACCATCACATAGTCCTGTTATTACTCAGACAATGAATGGTGAAGAGGTTAAATCTGGACCACATAAAATTCAAGGAATTGGAGCAGGATTTATTCCTAAGAACCTTGACTTGTCAATTGTTGATAAGGTTGAACAAGTAACAAATGACGAGTCAATCGAAATGGCTCTTAGATTAGCAAAAGAAGAAGGTCTATTAGTCGGAATATCTTGTGGAGCTGCTGCTGCTGCTGCTGTTAGATTAGCTGAACAAGATGAATATGCGGGGAAAACTATTGTAGTTGTTCTACCTGATTTAGCAGAGAGATATTTATCATCAATTATGTTTGCTGAAGTTCCAAGCGGAATCATTCAAGAACCAGTCAAAGCCTAAATCTATTTTTTCTCCAGTAATGAATCTGGTGAAATATACATCGCATCGCCATAAGAGAAAAATCTAAATTTTTCTTTTATGGCTTTTTTATACAAATCTAATAATCTTTCTCTACCAATCATTGCACTTACTAAAAGTAATAATGAACTTTTAGGAAGATGAAAATTTGTTAATAATCCATCAACTACCTTAAATTTGTAACCTGGCTTAATTACTAAATCCACGTACTTCGATATGGGAATATAGTCATTAATTTCGTGAGAATAACAACTTTCAAGAGCTCTCACACTAGTTGTCCCAATAGCAATTATTCTTCTATCTGTTTTCTTTATTTTTTTTATTTCCTCCACTACTTCCTTATTAACACTTACCCATTCTTTATGAAGTTTTAAGTTACTTAAATCTTCTTGATCAATTGGTTTGAATGTTCCATAACCCACATGCAAAGTTATTGGTAAGATTATTATTCCTTTTTTTTTTAGATTGGAAATAAGACTTTTGCTTAAGTGTAAACCAGCTGTTGGTGCAGCAACTGCCCCCGGATTAGTTGCATACTCAGTTTGATAACTTTTCTCATGAAAAGATTCTTCTTCGGAATTTTTTATATAAGGAGGGAGTGGGATTTCCCCGTATTTATCAAGAAGGTCATTCATTGAATTGAGACAAGTTATATTTTCTGGAAATTTAATAAATCTCCCTCCAGTTTCTTCATCAACCCCATCAACAATCAAATTTATATCTTCTGCTAAATGAGATTTTAATTTTAATTTTTTATTTATTTTTAATTTTTTCGCTGGCTTTGCCAAACATAACCAAACACATTCATGGGATCTTTCTAAAACCAATAATTCGACTAATGTCTTATTTTCTAATTCAACCTTTAACCTAGCTTTCATTACTTTAGTATTGTTTACAACTACAAGATCGCCTTCTCTAAATTCATCTAAAAGATTCTTGGTAAATTTATTAGTTAAGCAGTCTTCTTCTAAAGCACTATTTCTAACTATCATTAATCTTGATTCATGCCTAATTGCAGAAGGTTTACTAGCAATTAATGAAGGATCAAGTAAATAATCATAAGATTCAAGCCTATAATCTCTTTCTTCTTTATTAATTTGATAAATCAATTAAATTTAAGATACAAGTGTCTCTGGCTCATTTTCAATAAGGTTAGCCAAGTCTTTCAAGAATGAAGCACCATCAGCTCCATAGATCACTCTGTGATCAGCTGTAAGATTTACTTGCATTATTTTTTTAACAGATATTGAACCATCACTATTAGCTACAACAGTTGGTTTCGATGATGCTATCGCTAAGATCGCACCAGTTCCTGGGGGAAGTATTGCGTCAAATCTATCAACTCCAAACATACCAAGGTTAGATAAGGTAAATGTTCCCGTTGAGTATTCATCTGGTTCTAATTGTTTTGATCTCGATCTTTTTACGAGATCTTTCCATTCCCTAGATAATTCAAATAAATCAGTATTGCATGGTTCTTTTAATACTGGAGTTATTAGTCCCCCATCTTCCATTGCAACAGCAACAGCAATATTTATATTTTCTGGATAAGAAATTCCATTTTCTGAAAAGCTTGAGTTAACTTGAGGATGTTTCTTTAGTGTCTTTGCAACTGCCTTTACAAGTAAAGCAGTCATAGTAACTCCGTTCTGTTTTACCTTTTTATAGAAATTATCTAATTTATCTGTATTTATAGAGTAACCTACTCTAAAACATGGAACATCTAAACTAGATTCCATATTTTTATTTACCGCTTTTTGAAGAGTATTAAATTGAACTGTTTCTCCAGGATTACCAAAACTATTTCCTGAAGTTTCTGGTTTTCTTTCAACTCCCAAATTTGCACCATGAATACTTGCAGGAGAACCACCTTCTCCTATCCATGGGATAGAAACAGGTTGGCCATTAGCTTTTAAAATATCATCGGCTTGAATCCTTCCGTGAGGGCCAGATCCATGAACCTTTGCCAAATCAACACCCATTTGAGAGGCTAGTTTTTTAGCTCTTGGAGATGCAATTATCCTCGAAGAAACATTACTTGTTGCGGCATTAATTTGATCGACATTAAAAGATTGGACAGGCTTTTCACTCTTTAAGACGACTTTTTCAGCTTCTTTCTTGATATTTTCAGTCTGGACTACTGGTTTTTCTTCAGTTTTATTGCTTACCAATTCAAGTTGGTCTGAAGTTGAGACTTCAGTTTGATTTCCTTTATTTTGTTCTTGGACAGAAGCTATCTCATCCTCATTTTCAACAATGAGACCAATAGTTTCTCCAACAGGTGCAGTGCTGCCGGCTGGCATTAAAACAGCAGCAAGATATCCATCTTGAAAAGATTCAACATCCATATCTGCCTTATCAGATTCAACAACCAAGACAGATTCTCCTCTTTCAACTTTATCTCCAGGATTTTTCAACCATTCCACGATCTTGCCCTCCGTCATCGTAGAACTCAAGGCAGGCATAAATATTTCGTGAGACATAAGAAATTAGTTATAGCAATGGTTTTCAAGGACTGTCTACCAAAGTGTCTACAATTTATGAGGTTAGACGCCTTTTAAACACTTGTTATTATTATACGAAATCATGTTCTCACTGGAAACTCTTAAAACTTAAGAAAGTAATAATTTAGATCGATTAGAATTTAAAACTTTTCGCCAATTCAGATTTACTTATTTTTATCAAAAATACTAAATATTCTCTTTATCTATTATCTATAGATTGAATAACTCCATCTTTAACAGTTATCGAGACTTGCATTTTTTCAATAAGATTGTCGCCAACAGTGACATCACAAAAACTATCCACTTGTCCTTGATCAACAATTTCATCCATTTTTAATTCGCGAACTTGACTCTGTTGTTGAAGTAGATTTCTTTTTTGTTCTTCAATTTCATTTCGTTTTGCTGCGACTTGTTGTTGCACTTGACTAACCTGTTCTTGAACTCTTGGATCTAGAGGATTAACCGATTGGGATCTAATATTATTTACTATTTGCTGCCCCTCCTGCTCAAGTTGAGATAATTGCTGGTCAATGTTTGAAATTGCTTTACTTAATTCTTTTTCAGCATCTTCCTTCCAAGTTGGAGTAACTACAGCTTTAATAGCTATTGAGCGCTTTATAGATATTGAGTTTTTTGTTTCCATAAAAAATTAAATTACCTTTTCAATATAGAAAGAACAAATCAATTTTTCTTACTAAATTTCTGTTCATACATATTTTCTATTTGTAATGAATACTTTTTTTCTATTTCTTTTCTCTTTTGTTTAAGAGTTTGTGTTAACAACCCATTTTCTAAAGTAAAGGCATCAACAAAATAACAATCTAATATTTGTTCTTCTGATCTTGCTCCTAATCGACTTTTAAGCAAATTATTAATTTGTGATTTAAAGAACATACCAATATTCCTATCCAGGTTTAATTTTGATAGGTCTTCTTCCAAAAACTTGTTTTTAACCAATTCAACATTAGGTACTACAAGAGCTGTTAAACATTTTTTATCTTGTCCTACTAGTTGAATCTGATTAATAAATTCAGAACTAAGGATTTCAGTCTCTAGCGGATTTGGTTCTATATTTTCACCACTTGATAAGACTATTGTATCCTTGGCTCTTCCTGTTATGAAGAGAGAACCATTCGGTATAAGAAAACCTAAATCACCAGTATCAAACCAACCATCGTTGGATAAAACATCTTTTGTAGCCAATTCATTATTGAGGTAACCTTTCATTACTTGTGGTCCCTTAACAAGAATTTTCCCAACTTCTCTGAACTTCAGAATCTTTTTTTTATCATCATTCACTATTTTGATTTCAGTAAATGCTAGGGGCTGCCCGGATGATCCTCTAACATTTAATTCTCTTCTCCTACAAGTTAATACTGGACTAGTTTCTGTGAGTCCATATCCCACCAAAACATCTACACCTAATGATTCAAAAAAAAGATCCACATGTTCTGGCAATGCGCCTCCGCCGTTAATGGGAAATTTCAGTTTGTCTCCGCATAGTTGTCTAAGAATAGTCGGCCATAAAAAAATAGTAGACAATTTATGTAAAGGATATCGGCCAAAAACAGAACCCAGTAAGGAGATTTTTGATTTAAAAGTTATTTGATTGATATCTAAATTTCTTATCTTTCTTAGACTTCTTTTAAAAACTGAACTATTACTTATCAAAAACTTAATAAGTTGTTGCTTTTTGGAAGGCATTTTTTTCAACGCCTGAAAAAAACCATCATGTATTGCCTCCCATAGTCTTGGTACAGTAGCCATGACAACAGGTTTTATTTGTGTAATATCATCTTTCAAAAATTTAGGAATTGTATAGTATTGAGAACAACCACATGAAAAAAAGAAGTATTCAGCACTCCTCTCATAAGAATGCCAGATAGGCAAAACGCTTAATACAGAGGTCCCAGGTCCTGGATCAGCGATATAGGCTAAATTGACTATTTGATGTAAAAAATTTGCATGAGTCAAGGGGACACCTTTAGGTTTTCCTGTTGTCCCAGAAGTGTAAAGAATAGTAGCAACATCATCAATTTTTGGACTAAATTTTTCAAGATTATTATTTTGTGAATCTTCTTTTTCTGCTGACCTTATAAATTGATTCCAACTTATTAAACTTTCAAATTGTTCATCTTCTAAATTGATTATAAATTTCAGTCTTTTTTTTAATTCTTCTTTTTTGTTTAACTTTAGCCAAATCTCCTTAGATTGAACTATTAGACCTACTGAATTAGAGTGCTCAATAATATATTCTAATTCTACTGAAGGAGAATTAATACCTCTTACTGCATTTATAGCTCCTAAACGCATTAAGCCTTGATCTGCTACTAGCCATCTTGGAGAATTTTCAGATATTACAGTAACTACATCACCCTTCACTAAACCATAATTTTTAAAAGAAAAAGAGACTTTTGTTATTAAATCAGCCAGCTCAGAATAAGAAAATTTTTCTTTGTCTTTCCCTCTTAAATCGCAAACAGCTAAAGTATCACCACATTTAATTTTTAATTTTTCCCAAATTTGATCTATATGATGAAGGTTCTTAATAAAATCTCTATTTTTAGCAAATTTATCTTTTTTAGAAAGAGGTTTGGCTGAAGGCCAGTATGCAAAATCACCCATATTAAATTGATTTTGAAATTTTAATTTCTATTTTGATACAAAATCAAAATTAAATTCCTCCTGAATGATTTTTTTAACAATTCTCTTGACTTCTTGAATATCTAAATTTTTGTTGTAATCAATCATATTTGCCATAAGACAATTTTCTATTCCGCAAGGAACAATTTTATTAAAGTTTTCTAATTCGCAGTCAATATTTATTGAAAATCCATGTATTGTAATCCATCTTTTACAACCAATTCCAATTGAAGCTACTTTCTTATTTCCTATCCAAACACCAGTGAAACCCTCTCTTGAATGACAATCTATATTAAAAGTTCCAAGAATTTTTATAATAATTTCTTCAATTTTTCTTAAATACCAATTTAAATCTTTATTAAAATTTTTCAAATCTAAAACCAAGTAAGTTACTAATTGTCCTGGCATATGACAAGTAACCTCACCACCTCTATCAATCTTAAAAACATCATAATTATCATCATTTAAAGAAAATAATAAATTATCGTAATTAGATCCTCTACCCAACGTATAACAAAGTTGATGCTCACCTATCCAAATAAAATCAGGGGTAGAGTTATCTAAAATCAATTCCTCTTGATATTCTTTTTGTAATTTATAAACATCATTAAAAAAAGAAATATTATCAGGTTGTTTAATTATTGCTGTTCTATTAACCATATTTAAGTAGATTTAGAAAGTAAGTAAATATTTTTAGATTTGTTATGAAAATTTTAATCCATGGGAAAAATCTTGAGCTCACTGGAGCATTAAAAGAATATACTGAGGCAAAGATAGAAAAAGCAACACACCACTATAAGGATATCGTTAAAGAAGCCGACATACACCTTTCAATAGAAAAGAATCCAAGAGTCTCCTTCCAGACTGCAGAAGTTACTATTTTTGCGAATGGAACTGTTATTAGAGCTGAAGAAAAAACTGAAAATCTATATTCAAGTATTGATTTAGTTTCAAATAAACTTTGTAGAAAATTACGTAAATACAAAGAAAGAAACAATAAAACGATACATAATAATCAATTTAAAAATAAAGAGTCTTTCCCAATTGAAACTACAGAATCAAATTTTTTAGATGAAGCTTTACTTAAAGAAGGAATAGAAGCGAGTCTGCCTGAGCCATCTATAAAAAATAAATACTTTGAAATGAATCCAATTTCATCAGAAGAAGCAAGAAAACAATTAGATCTAATTGATCATGATTTTTATGTTTTTCGAAACAAAAAAAATAATGAACTTCAAGTTATATATAAAAGGAATCATGGAGGTTATGGACTGATTCAATCTATATAAGTTTTAAATGCCCAATATTGAATATGAATTAAACGAGAAAATTCATGCGATTATTATTAACCCTTATTTATTATGGGAAGATTTCTGTGTGAATTGCGATTTAATAAGAAAATACAATATCAAAAATATTTCTACTTCACTAAATTATTTAACTGATCTTAAAAACTGTTTGGGTAATTACAGTGCGGATATAAACGCACTTATTTCTTACCCTTTAGCAGATTTACCAGTTTCATTTATTGAAGAATTAGTTTGTTTTGCAAAAGATAAGGGTGCAAAAGGAATTGAATATGTCCCAAACTTTATCAATTTATCAAAGAGAAATTTAGAAACTTTCGCTGCTGAAATTGAGCAAGTTAAATTATCTGGATTACCAGTTTCAATAATCATAAATAAATCAAAACTACAAGAAGAAATTTTTATTAATGCGATTGAAATATGTTTGGAATTGGGAATAAAAAATTTTCAATTCGGTGACGGGTTTGGATCTCCTCTTGCATCTAATGATGTCCACGAAATTCTAAAAATAATAGGAGCTCAAAATCAAATCAAAGTTGTAGGTGGCATAAAAAAACTGAGGCAAGTAATTGATTTGTTTGATATTGGAATTAGTTGCGTGGGAACTTCCAATTTTTGCGAAATTTTTGAAGAAGTTAACGTAATTTAAATGTCAGGTTCTGGTGAGTGCAGACTAAAAGGTCTCTGTATTAAAGCTTCTCCATTAGGCGAGAATGATAGATTAATAACTATCCTTAATGATGAGCAAGGAATTATTAGATTAGCGGTACCTGGTGCTAGGCGTCCTAAAAGTAGTCTTGCCGCAGCTACTCCTTTAACATATTTAAGTCTACAGATTTTTGGGAAAAGAAATCTTAAATCTGTACGGCAAATTAAAATATTAAAAAGCTATTCTGGTCTAGGAAAAAATATTGAATGTCTTGCAGCCGCGCAAGCAATAACTGAATTAACATTTTTATTAGTAGGTAATAATGACAAGCAACAAGACTATTTATCTTGCGTTCTTGCACATCTTGATAGGATTTATTTATATAAAGAGTCTCAAGAAGAAGATATTAAAATGCTCTCAATGAGTATTCAATCTTTAATCCATCTATTAGCCATCGGGGGTATTAACCTACCAATTCATCATTGTTGTAAAACTGGAGAACCTATTATTCCACCCATAGGAAATTGGGAATGGAGTTGTTATTTTTTACCAAGTGAAGGGTTTTCATCCATAGAGGATCCTCAAAGTAATCTAAAAATAAATGCCTCTGAAGTTGCTCTATTACAGAGACTTCTTTTCCCAGAATTACCAATAAAATCTAATGGAGAGTTGTTAGGTCCCAAAAAAGTCTGGCTTAAAATATTATTCATTATTGAGACATGGATCTCTACTCAATTAGAGAAGGAGCTATCTTCACTAAAAATGTTGAGAGAAATATATAGTTAGCATTTTATGAAGCATTAAAAAATTTTAAAAATATGATCATGGCGCCTTTGCCTGTTAACTTAATAAATAGTTAATTCAATTAATGTGGTTCATATTGCCTGGTTGGGGAAAAAATCCCCTTTTTGTGGAAATGTAACTTACGGTAATTCAACTACTCAAGAATTAAAGGCCAGAGGGCATAAAATTAGTTTTATTCATTTCGACAATCCCTCCAGTTCAAATTCATCAAACCAATTATTTCTTGCAAATGATCCTGATGTAAGTCTCCCATATTTAATTAAATCTCAAGTTTATACAATACCCTCACCAAGGGCAGAAAAAGAGCTAAGGCTATCATTGGAAAGATTAAAACCTGACATAGTACATGCAAGCCTAACTTTATCTCCTTTAGACTTTAGACTTCCAGAGCTTTGTAATGAAATTAATGTTCCTCTTATAGGAACATTTCATCCACCATTTGATGCAAAAAATAGAAATCTAACTGCGAGCACTCAACAATTAACATATCAACTTTATGCTCCCTCTTTAGCAAAGTTCGATAAGATAATTATTTTTTCTGAACCTCAAAAAAATGTTCTTGAAAAATTAGGAGTACCTAAAAAAAAACAAATAATTATTCCAAACGGTGTTGACGAAAATATTTGGAGACCTTTTTGCAAAAAAAGTAAAAAATATGATCAGGTAAAAAACAAACTTGGAAATGAAAGAATCTTCTTATATATGGGAAGGATTGCAAATGAGAAAAATATCGAGGCACTTTTACGTTCCTGGCGCCAAACAAAAACTCAAAATTGCAAATTAGTTATTGTTGGGGATGGACCAATGAAGCCAACACTTGAAAATAGTTTTTCTAACCTTGGTAATGAGAAATTAATTTGGTGGGGTGCCGAATTAGATTTAGAAACTAGGATAGCAATAATGCAAATAGCAGAAGTATTTTTCTTACCAAGCTTAGTAGAAGGTTTATCATTATCACTTTTAGAGGCAATGTCTGCTGGTACTGCTTGTGTAGCTACAGATGCCGGAGCTGATGGTGAAGTTTTAGATAAAGGAGCAGGAATAGTAATTTCAACTGATAATGTGGCTGCACAATTGAAAACTATAATCCCAATTCTTGTGGAACATCCCTCATTTACAAAAGATCTTGGTGAAAAAGCTAGAGAACGAGTACTTGAGAGATATACAATTACTAAAAATATAAATTCACTTGAAAAAGTTTATACGAACTTAAAAGATAATTATAAAAACTAACGAAACTCTTTACTTCTATTACTAGCTGAAACTATTGATTCAATTAATGCTGACCTTACACTCTTTTTTTCTAAAACCCTTAAAGCAGAAATAGTTGTTCCACCTGGAGAGGTTACTAAATTTTTAAGCTCAGAAGTAGTAAGTTTATTTTCCTTGATTAGACAAATAGTCCCTAGTATCATTTCCATAACAAGTTCCTCTGAAATTATTTTTGGTAATCCCCCACTTAATCCTCCATCACTTAATGCTTCTATAATCAAAGCAATAATTGCAGGACCTGACGAAGTTAAAGCTAAAAATATATCAAGGTAATCTTCAGTAAATTCGTAAATCTTACTAGTATTTTCAAATAATTTTTTTGTAAATTGTTTCTGATCTTCTGTGATTTCTTTTCCCCAAGAAATCCCTGTTAAACCTTTTCCAATAGTTATAGGAATATTTGTAACCACCCTTACACATTTATGATTAGGGAACTTTTGAGAAAGTCTATTTATTGAAACCCCTGCAAGAATTGAAACTATTAAATTGTCCTTGTTTTTTATATGATGGGCCTCACTAATATCATTAAATTGTTGGGGTTTTATCGAAAGAAGTTTATATTGACAATCCCATATTATTTTGGACTCTTTAGAACCTGATCTATAAACGTTTATATTATGTTTATAATTTTTTTTTATATTTTCTAAACTTTTTTCTGAATTTACAACACAAAAAACATGCTCTGGATGAATTAATTTGTTATCTAATAGAGGAGTTACTATAGCACTTGCAATATTTCCAAAACCAATAATCGCAATTTTATCAGTCACAAATTAATCATGAATAAGCACTAAATTTTGAATTACCCCATGCTGGTTCAGGAGTAGTATTTTTGCCCAAACTATATTGTGGTGTTTTTTCTGTAGGACCAGAAGAAGGAGACGCTTCTTCTGGTGAAGAGCTAGTTACATTTACACAACTTGGCGCAAAAAGAAAAATACTTTCACCAACTCTCTCTTGATGTCCATCAATTGCATATGTACCCCCAGCAATAAAATCAACCGCTCTTTGAGCTTGATCAGGATCCATCATAGTTAAATTAAGAATTACGGTTTTTCTCTCTCTTAATGCTTGTATCGCTTGAGGCATCTCATCAAAACTTCTTGGTTCCATTAAGCTTACTTCTGAGGATGAATTTGAAATTCCTGGCATACCAACCACTTTTGATGATCTGTTGTTATTCATAAAATCGAACGGATTTGAATTTGCAAGGGCATTTTCATTCCTTGAATTTTGTTTGTAATTATGAATATCATTTAATTCATCCTCTGACGCATAATCCAACTCATCAAAATCATCATCGAGATACTCATCCCCTGCAACTACTGCCTTTAATCTAGAAATAAGTGACACCTTTTAAATCCTCTTGAAATTGATTACTAAGGTTTAAGAACCTTAAGTAATAGATTCATTTTTTAAATGAATAAACTACCTATACTTAAATAACGTTAGTTGAACTTTACTGCAAGTTTATAGATAAGATTTTTATAAAAAATAACTAATTAGGATCTACCTCCAAAAATCAATGATCCTAATCTTAACCAAGTTGATCCAGCGTCAATAGCTTCTTCCCAATCACCAGACATCCCCATTGAACAATCTGGTAGTTGCAGTGAATCAGCGAGAGCACGACATTTTTTGAACAACCCTGAATTTTCTTTAGAGCTAAGTCCTTTAGGATTGATAGTCATCAAACCGGTTAATGAAATATTTTTCAACTCTTGAATTTCTCTCCATTTCATTATTAAAAATTCAGGATTAAAGCCTCCTTTAGTAGGGTCATCACTCAACTTAACCTGCAACATTATTAATGGATTTTTCTTCTCTTCACGTGAAATATTAGAAATCTTTTGCAACTTTTCAAATGAATCTACTGAATGGATATATTGAAAATTTTGAACTATTTTTCTTATTTTATTACCTTGTATTCTTCCAATAAAGTGCCAATTTATTTGTTTATGATCTTTTAAGGTTAATTGTTTTTCAAGCGCCTCTTGAACCTTACTTTCCCCAAAATCGTTCTGACCTATATTTTGAATAGTCTTGATTTCTTGACTTTTAAATCCTTTACTTACCGCAAGAATATTTACATTTGAAGGTATTTTATTTTTTATTTCTAAATAATTTGCAGGGTCCACATTTTATAAGAAAGTTTGCGTAAATAAATTCTCCCATTTAGATAGTTCTTCAGATCCTTTTCTTCTAGCTTTTTGAAGGTTTAATTCCGCCTGATTACGAGCATCTAAGTAAGGTATAACTTCAAAAAAAACTTCTCTCTGTCTAACTTCTACCAAAAAAAACATTTTTTGAGCGTATAAAGTCGCATAAATATCTCTCCCATCATTTCCTGGAGAAACTTGGTACAACATACCAAATGTTGGATGGTTTAAATAACGCTCAGAACTCAAACCTAAATATTATGTTATTTATAATGCACCATACAGTTTTCTAAGAAAAATTGCTATGCAAATAAAACAAATCGATAATGTATTAACAATTACATTGAGTGATTTTGAAGGATAAAGAGTTCTAAATCTGTTGGTTTTAATAATAATATTTTTTTTTGATAGTAATGATTCTGCTCCATGATCAATTCTCAGAAATATATTTTGAAATAACCTTTCCATTAAGATTAACAAAACATTAAAAGATTTCTTTAATCCTAAATTTCGAAAATTTATTGATCTAACTGACACTGATTTAATGATATTTTGAAGTTCTTCCTGCACTAGAGGAATAAAACGTAATGCAATTAACAACTGAAAAAGCCACTTACTAGTTGGCAATCCAATCTTTCTCAATGGATTCATAAACCAACTTAATCCCCATACAATGTCTTCCTGCAATGTGGTTAAAAGCATCAAATTCACACTATGAATAACGGTAAATATCAAAGTGGAGGTTTTTATTCCTAGTTCAAAGGCTTTTCTTGATAAGTTATAGGGACCAAAATTAATAAACCATATCTTCTGCGAAGGAATTTGCAAAATATTCCATTCTTTTTGGCTTTCCAGTACTACTTGCAACTCATTGGGATTTCTCAAGTAGCCATCAAGAGATTGAATATCAGAAGAGGCCAGTATTGATATACATCCAATTAAAAGTGACAAGCATGAGAGAAAAAATAATGATCGCCACCATACTCTAGATGGCAATAAACTTAAAAAAGTAATTAATAGTAAAAAACCAACTAAACTCAATCTCCATATTGGTCCTGCCCAGATTGGAGTGATTAAAAATATCATTACAATAATTATTTTTAATCTACTATCTATAATTCTTAGCCAACTTCTATTACCATGAACGTATTGACCAACAGAAAATTTGGTTAGCAAATTCATTAATCTTTTTGAATTAACTCAATATTTTCTCTTTCGACTTCTTTATTTAAAGCTCTTTGCTGTTTTCCTCTCCAAAGTAAAATGAGGGGTGTACCTTCAAAGCCTAAATTTACTCTAATTTGTTTTTCAATATATCTTCTATAAGTTATGCCGAATAATTTAGGGTCATTTACAAAAAGAGTAAAAGTTGGAGGTTTGTTCTTTACCTGAGTACCGTAATAAAGCCTACCTTGCTTGCCGCTTCTCTTCGTTGGAGGACTTTTCCAACTGATTGATTCTTTTAGTACTTCATTAACTACAGATGTTGTAACTCTTCTTCTATGTTGATTTACAGCATTAAGAGCATGCTCAAAAATATCATCAACTCTTTGACCAGTTAAGGCAGATATAAAAATCATTTTTGACCAGTGTAAAAAATAAAGTTTAGATCTAAGTTCTTTTTCAACTTGATAAATTGTTGAACTATTTTTTTCTACAAGATCCCATTTATTTACAACAATTATACAAGCTCTACCTTGTTCTTCTATGCGCCCAGCCAGCTTCTGGTCTTGATCTGTTACTCCATCTACAGCATCTATAACTAAAGCACAAACATCACTCCTATCTATAGATTTAAAAGCCCTATTAATACCAAAGAATTCAGTGCCATATTTAACATTTTTCTTTCTTCTAATCCCTGCGGTATCAATAATTTTCCAATGACTCTCACCTTTTTTAATAAGCGTATCTATTGAATCAGTTGTCGTGCCACTAATATCACTAACTATTGCTCTTTTTTCTCCACAGATTGAATTTAGTAAGCTAGATTTGCCAACATTAGGCCTACCAATAATTGACATCATAATCTTTTCTTCATCATCCTGGATATTATTTTCAGGAAGTTCGCCAATAACGAGATCTAAAAGATCTCCAGTACCTGAACCATGAATAGCTGAAACTGGGTTAGGTTCGCCCAATCCTAATTTCCAGAACTCTGAAGCTAGGGATATTCCTAAAGTAGTCGATTCGCATTTATTAACAGCTACAATTGTTTTGCAACTTGAGTTTCTTAACCATTTTGCTATTGATAAATCACCATCAGTAACGCCTTGATTTCCATCTACTACCAGTAACGCAAGTGAAGCCTCTTCTAGAGCCAAGAAGACTTGTGTCCTTATCTCTGGAAGAAATTCACTATCGTCATCAAAAACTAAACCTCCAGTATCAACTATTTGAAATTCCTTGCCTCCCCATGAAGCATTTTGATAAGTTCTATCTCTTGTAACACCAGGTTTATCAAATACTATTGCATCATTACTTTGGCAAAGACGATTAACTAAGGTAGATTTCCCTACGTTCGGTCTTCCAATAATTGCTATTGTAGGAAGAATCAATTCTTCTCTCCAAAGAAAATAGTATCCATTACAACTATACCTTTAATAGAATCATTTACATTATTCAAAAAACTTATTTAATTTCTGGATCGCCAAAATGTCCTTTAACTGGATTAGCCGATGGTGAACTAGGACTTGGCATTAATCCATTATCTTCTAAAAAACAATCATTTTCAATCGCCCAATAAATTAACCAATTTACTGCCGTCGCTCTTCTAGTTCTTCTTGGATAGAGTTCATTAATCTTATAACCTTTAAAATTAAGAAATTTTTTCAATCCCTGTTTATAGTCTTTTGGAATTGATCGAGTCAAATGTACTGAGGCTGATCGCTCTGAAATGATTTGAGGAGCTTTCTCAAATTTTTCTGACCAATAAGAAGGAGTTAATGCGCTAAAGGTCCAAGCATTTATAGATAGTTCTTTAGTATAAAAAAGTCTTTCCCAAACTAATTCACAAACAAATACATCACTAACCTTATCTTCAAGAATAAGAAATAATAGTTTTTTACATAGTGGCCATGTAAATTGATTTTTAACTAATTTTTCTTTTTTATACATTAATCAAACCTTATCAAAATCAAAGAAAAATAAGGCATAAATTCCTTTTTATATTGTGATGCATATTGAATAATTTGATCAGGCATCCCAACACTTAAAGCTATTAATGTTGTATTGATGATATCCTCTTTTTTCAAAATTTCCTTGACTAAATTCCATCTTTTGCCAACTTTCATAATGGCCAATACCGTTTTATTGGTCTTACTTCCCCTAATTAGGGTTGTTAATTCAGATTCTGAAGAAGGGCATTCTTTGATGATCAATGTCTCGCCTTTTTTTAGCAAATCAAATTCATTCAAAGCTGCTGCTGCTGAAATAGAGGAAATACCAGGTATGGTTTTGGTAATAATTTCAGCATGATTATTTTTTAATAACCTCAAAATATTAGAAGAACTTGCAAATAGTGAAGTATCTCCAAGACAAAGTAAAACAACTGATTCACCATTTTGTATAAATTTCACAATTTTTTTTACAGCATTAGACCATATTTCATCTGGATCAAAATCCTTCCTAGCCATTGGAAAGATGATAGGGATATTTTTTTTAAATTTAGTGTATTTCTTGACTATTTCTGCAGCGAAACTTTTTTTATTATCATCTGATATTGGGAAAACTATAACTTTCGCTTTTTTTATTGCTTCCACAGCAGCGATTGTTAAAAGCGATGGATCTCCGGGTCCTACACCAACGATGGTGAATGTTGGTAAATCAGTTTTATATGGATTAAGTAAACTTAAAAACTTTTTTATTATCATTTTTATTTTATTAAATTTAGCTATGTACCCTTGGCAATATAAAAGTTTCAGACAGTATTGCTGACTCAATTTCAGACAATTCCTCTAACCTTTTGAAAGTAAGATTTTTAGAGAATTTAGTTTGCGCTAGTTTCCAGTAAGCTCCAAAATGTCTTGCCTCACTCTCTAGCAGAGACTCATAAAGGGATTTAAACGATTTATCTTCAGAATTCAGCGCAAGCAAGCTTAATCTTTCATGACTTCTTGCTTCAATAAGTCCTGCTATTAAGAAACTATCAAGCATTCTATTGGGCTCTTCCTTTCTTATATTCTTGGACAATTCAGCTCCATATGGAGGCGGTTTTAAGGCCTCAAGAGAATGTCCAAGCTCCTTTAAAAAATAAAGTATTTTTTCAAAATGCTCTAGTTCCTCTCTCGCTATTGGACTTAAAACTTCTGCCAGATTTGGTTCTGATGGATATCTAAACATCAATTGAATAGCTACTCCTGCTGCTTTTCTTTCACAATGAGCATGGTCAATAAGAATATCAATTGGATTAGATAATGCGAGTTTGATCCACTCATCTGAGGTAAATGACGATAAATATTTAATATGAGAGGTGGGCCTTTTAAAATCGACTAGCATTTAACCCTTACTAATTAAATATCCAATGATTCCTTCAAGAGCTAAGGAATAACTTGATATGCCAAATCCACTAATAATTCCTATAGCTTTATCTGTAAGAAAAGATTCTTTACGAAAATCTTCTCTACTAAAAATATTTGAAATATGTAACTCTACAAATGGAATTTTTGATCCTATTAAAGCATCGCGAATAGAAATAGATGTATGAGTAAAAGCACCAGCATTTATAAGAATACCTTGGATACTTTTTACAGAATCCTGAATCTTATCTACTATTTCTCCTTCATGATTACTTTGAAAACATTCAAGATTAATACTTTTTTCTTTAGCAACTTTAGTTAAATCTTTTTCTATATCACTCAATGTTTTATTACCATATATTTCAGGTTCTCTAGTGCCCAAAAGATTTAGATTTGGTCCATTTATCAATAAAATATTCATCATCAATAAAGTCTTTTCTTTACAAATGCTATCTAGAAAGAAACAAAAAAACCAAAATAATTTCACACAAAGTGTCCATTAACTGATAAGTTCAAATAGTGGGGGTCGGTGCCCGAGTGGTTAAAGGGGGCGGACTGTAAATCCGCTGGCTCTGCCTACGTTGGTTCAAATCCAACCCGGCCCACTTTAAAATTGCCCTTGTAGCTCAGCGGTAGAGCACTCCCTTGGTAAGGGAGAGGTCTCGGGTTCAAGTCCCGACGAGGGCACTCGCGGGATAGCTTGGTATCAGTGAGATTACCACTATCGCACAAAGAAATTATTCAGAAGTGGACGTCCGTTGTCGGGTCCACTTTTCTGTTTTAAAGGCAGATATCTGGAGGTGCATCAAACCAACGATGACACCGAAATGGCAACAATCAGAAGAAGCGGCAGCGGCTGGCAGGTCCTTATCAGAAGGAAGAATTATGTCGGCCCGAGGTCAAGAACTTTTCTTTCCAAGGATCTAGCCCAATCATGGGCTAATGCAGTCGAAGAAAGAACAAAAAAGGTCTTCCCGAATATCCCTTTCACCTTGAGAGAGGCAATCAATGACTATATAAATGGTCCGCTGCTGCTGCACCGAAGTGCGGAGAATGAAAAATATCCTCTGAGGGTTACAGCAGAAAGCTGGCTTGGAGATATTCCACTAAGTGATCTGCGGATAAAGCACTTTGCAGTCTGGAGAGATGAAAGATTACTGAAGGTGAAACCAAATACAGTTATGCGGGAGCTAAGAATTCTGCGTGTATTAATTGACTGGGCAAGAGATGAGAGAGGAGCAGAAATAAAGGATAACCCCGCAAGGCATCTGAGAGTAAGAGGGACTGGAGATGCAAGAGCTCCATTTTTCACTGATCAAGACGAGAAAAGACTTTTACATGAACTGTCTCAGATGTCCAATAAAAATCATCTGAGACTCACAAAGCTGGCCTTGTTCACTGGGTTCAGGCGTTCTGAACTTTTAAGTCTGAACTGGAGAAACATTGATTTACATAAAGAGAAAATTTATATTCAAAGAAAGGAATGCGCAGCCAGAGGGAGCTCCAGTTCCATGAGAATAGTTCCTTTACCTCACAAGGCAAAAGATCTTTTAAGGAGTTTTAAAAATAAAGAAGGAAAGATAATAAATCTCACAAAAGGTTCAGCCAGAAATGGATTTGATAAAGCAAAAAAGAAAGCAGATTTAAATAATCTCAGATTTCATGATTTAAGACATATAGCAATCAGCCGCATGTGGGGTTATGGAATGAATGCTCTGGAAATAAGTGCTTGCAGCGGTCACAGAGATATAAAAATGTTGATGAGATATAGTCACTATTTTCTCAGCACATAAAAAAGTCCCCCAGTGGGGGGGGACTAAGACCAAATCATCGTCGTATAAAACAGATAAATTAATTTACTCTAAAATTTATAAGGTCTGAAATCATTCAAATTAAACTTTAAAACAGGTTGAGATTTTATAAGATAATTTGTTACTAAAGATGGATTATGAATCTCCAAATCACTTTTAGATACTTTCAGTTTCTTACGGCGCTTCCATGAACAAATATTTTCTATCCCACTATATTCTCCAGTCAGAGATTTGAGTTTTAATAATAAAGATCTTTTTTGAAGCTCATGAGGCTGAATATTTTTATGAATTTCTAACCACTCAAGATGCAAGGCTTCAGATTCTGAATTTCTTTCTATCATTTGAAATGATTCAGATAACTTCCTTTTTGAATCGTAATTTTCTTTAAGTGTTTCTAATTCATTATTTTTAATTTTCTTTGGCATTTTTCTTAGACTAAAAGTACCAGAAACCTTATTCTTCCCAATCTGCAAGGCTAAGTCTTGATTATCTGCAAGAAATTTTCTTTCATCAAATCTAGTTGAGGATGCACTTAGAGAATAATTACTAATCCCCTCAATACCTTTCAAATTAGTTCCTCCATAAAGCCTTAACTTATAATCAATAAGTTTTTTTCGTTGATTTAAATCGTTTATTATTTCTTCTTCATTTTTAATTAAATTATGCAAGTCTTCTGATTCGCTACAAGATTTCTTTTCTTCTCCTTTATCTTCTTCTGATCCAAAATCTTTTATTGATTGATTTAGAGGGATCTCTTCCTCTAAAGCAATATTGATTTCCTTAGCTTTCTCAACAAAAGAATCAATATTACCTTTTTGTGTAATAAACCATTCATCTCTTATACGTCTCGTCGAAAATGAATTATGTAAAATACTTTCTAATTTAGATACATCAGCAAGTGTTTCCAAAACATATCTTTCATTTAATTGCCTTGGATTCCCAGTTTGATGCTCTTTGAGTCTATCCAAACTAGATCGCCCTTTATCATTAGGGCTTATTTTTCCTATTTTAATATAATTACTTTGTGGACCTCTAGGGTCAATTTCATCCAGGAAATAAATTTGTCCTAGATCTTGGCAATTACATTTGCAGTTTGGGTTGTTTGTGCACATAATTTTTTGGTAACTAACTTAGATATTATTTTTAATAAAATTAAAAAAAAATTTTTTAAAGCCAACAAGCAAATCTACTTACTGGCCTTAAATAAATGCTTAACATAGAATTACTATGTATATTTTTGATATCAAACTAAATAAATAAATTAATGGATAATAATAATTTCCCTACATTTGGTGTATCTAATTTCAAATCTTATAGTGATTTGCAACAAATAGAATTAGCTCCAATTACATTAATCTACGGTCAAAATTCAGGAGGAAAAACTTCTTTTCTAGAATCTATAATGGCGATGGCGCAGAGTATCCTTGATATAAATAATGCCGAATTCAATACCAATGGTAGATATATTAATGCAGGAACGTTCACCACTATAAAGAATAAAAATCCAAATTCAAAAAAATCTCCATTTATTATTTATGAAATCCAATCTAATTATTCAAAAGAATATAATTATGAAGAAAAAAATATTATTTATATTGAATCATTAGAACCTTTATTATCTCCTAAAATAAGAGTCTACTTAGGAGAGAACAAATCAGGAGAATCAAATTCAAAATTTAATATTGAAAAAATAGAATTAAAATATGGCAAATATTTAAAAGGACTATCATTAGTTTTTTCTGCTGAAAGAGAAAAAGCGAATTACGTTTATTTTAGCGATCCAAGATCAATAACTTCCAATAATTACAGATTGAGACTTAGGCCAGATTCTGATAAAGAAATTGTACCTTTTTATCTTGAAGAAAATTCCATTAATAACTTAACTCAAATATCAAATTCAGTTATAAGTGAAATTTCATCGGAATTATCATATAAATATAAACTAATTAATTTTGAAGAGCTCTATAGTGATAATTATTTATATGCAGATAAAAAAAGTAAAGCAGTAGAAATAAAACTGCCTCAAGTAGAAAACAAATTTCGTAATTTTTGGTTTAGTAAAGAAAATCCAATTTATAATAATGCACTTCTTAAAATAGCCGTAATTAAATCTGGAGGATGGATTGACAATAGCAAAAGAGGCAAATTATTTTTTATAAAATTTAATGGATTAATTTCTGAAAATATTAATATTAAGAAGTTAAATAAGATAAAAGATTTAATTGAAAATCAGATCATAAGGATTTCTGAGGATTATAAGTTCCTAATCAAACAAAATCATATAAAACCTAGCTTATATATAAATACAGTTTCATCACTAAAAAAGCTAAATGAAGTTAATAGGGTAGACATTAAATTTATACAGGATCTAAGTAATTTAAGTTTTAGATCAATAAAGGATAGAAATAAGGAAATATATAATCAATTTATTGATGAAATAGAAGAAGTTATTTATGAAAATGGAAAAGCATCAACAAATATTATTAATCTCATTGCGGAGGAGATAGAAATTAAAAAGGATATTTTACTAAAAAGTATTTCTAGAATTATTCAGATAAACGAAGAAATTATCGAAAACTACAAGTTTGTTGAAACAAAAAAAAATAGGTTTTTTAAGATAACTGAACTTCAAAAAGAAGTTTTAAAAAATTTTAGTATTCTTGAAGAAAAATTTAGTGACTATATATCTGGATTTAATAAGTTACAGAAAAATTTTATAACTGATAACAATAATGATTTAGTTTACAGAGAAGCTCTTACTACAGATTTATCATCGCTAGAATCATCTTTTGGAAGAATAAGTAATTATTTTTCAGAATTAAAAGGATTGGACATTAATAAAAAAGATTCAAATGATTACTCAGAATTTTTAATAACTATAAAAGTCATCAATGACCACTTGAAATTTTGTAAAGATGAAACAGATTACATTTATTACTCTATTCTTGCAGACATAAGAATTTTAAAAATAAATAAAATAATATTTGATAAAGAATCAGAAGAACTTTTTAATAATCTTAGTAAATCTAGTACAGTTGATTTATTAAATTGGCTCTGTAATAACTCACAAATTAGAAATCGTTCTTTTTATTGGGGTAACTCAACTATTGAATCTCCTCTTTTAAAAAAATCAGTATATCCAGATGCACTTAGTATTAATCCATTTTTTAATATAAATTTTTTACCTTTTCAGATTTCATCAAAAATTGTCCATTTAAAAGAGGCGAGACCTGGTGGAGAAAGACTCTATACAAATAAAATGGTAAATGAAACTAAAGAGGGAGATGTTGGTTATATATTAAAAATAAATGATAAAAAAGATAAAATTTTAAAACAAATTAGCAGTCAACTTAAAGAATCCAATATTGCTGAAAAAATTGAGATTACCAGTTCTTCAGATAGAGAGGTTGATATAAGAAGAATATTAATTACTCCCAAAGATTCAAAATATCCAATTAATATTGTAGATACTGGTTATGGATTATCACAAATACTTCCAATCATTTTCAATGCATTCAGTCCTGAATCTCAGACTATAATAGTACAACAACCTGAAACTCACTTGCATCCAAGATTACAAGCAGAAATTGGAAGTATTTTAGTAAATAGTTTTATAAAAGTTAAGACCAAAAATAAATTATTAGATGAAGAAACACAAAAAAACTGGATACTAGAAACTCATAGTGAAACTATTTTATTAAGACTTTTAAAAGAAATTAGAAGAGGTAAATTAAATCATAAAAGTTTGAGAGTTTACTATATTGACAAAAATGAAGAGGGATCTTCAATAATCAAGAAAATGAAAATATCTGAAGATGGAAACTTGATATCTAAATGGCCCGATGGATTCTTCTCAACTGACCTAGATGAAATGTTTGATTAAAAATGTTAATTGCTGGATATATCAAAAAAGACTTTATTCAAGAGACTCTTAAACAAAATACTACTGAAGATTTAAGAGCTTTCTTGAGTATATTTAAGAGCATTCCTTATGTAATCCTTTTAAAAGATTTTGATTGCGATTTCAGTAAAATTTTAAAAGATATATCTGAAGATGAATGTATAGGAAGTAGAGAAATTGAATGGAGAAATTTAATTAAAGAATTAATTAGTGAAAATAGATTATTCGAGAAAGTTGATGAAAATATTTTTGAAAGTTCCAAGTTCTCTGTTCAAAAAAATAATTTAAGAAAAAAAATACATTACTTTGTGAGGGCCTTAACTGGGAAGACATACTCTTTTTCTTTTATAGAAGATAAAGAATTTAAATTCTTTGGAAATACAATTACTCAATTCCAAACTAATCTATTTAAAACACGCGAAAATAATGAAGATGAAATTAATTTAAGGGTAAAAGATTATAAGGCCAAATTATATTTTGAAAAACTTGCTGGTTTTACTTGTTTTTACGATACAGTTTTCGTTTTCGATCAATACATAATTGAGCCATGTTTAGATGCAGAAGGAAAATGTACAAAAAGAGGGTTTATTAATATGTGCAAATTACTTGCGAAGGCTCCTAAAGTTAAGAATATTATTATCTGTACCCAAGATTGGTGGAAAAGATGTAAGCCTGGAACATATCTAGATAATGGAAATCAAATATTCCCTAAAAAAGATGTAATAAATTCTTTTATTAATGAAATAAAAAGTATCTTTGAATCAAATAATAAAAAAATAGCAATAAACTTATTTCTTCTACCACCCTCTATATTTATAAATGAACATGAAAGATTCTTTGCATATACACAACTTTATGAACATGACAATAATATTGACTTAAAGGATCTAAAAGATAATTATTTTTTACCATTAGAGCTTGGGCAAGGATTAGACTATTTCAAAGAGGATCCTATTATTTCAGCAAAAGTTAAATATTCTTCTACAAGTAATTTTAAGAAAGTATTTAAAAGATTTTCATGTACAAATGCATTTCAATGTAAGGAAACAAGATTTAAAAAAGAATTTAAACAATACTGGCTTAAAGAATACGGAAAAAATTCTGATCTTTATGTACACCATAATGAAATTATAAATTATCAAAATTTCTTCACTAATCAATAAAATTAGTTTGTTTAATAAGCATAAATGCTTCTTGAAGTTTTGGATAATTATTTCTTATTCTAAGAAGATTTTTTTTAATTTCTTCCAATTCAGATTCCTCTCCTATATTGATATCAAATTCCTGAAGTTTATATTCTAAATCTTCCAAAACTTTTCTTGAAAATAATTCTAATTTCTCTAAAAGAGAGAGAATTATTTTTTTATCTGCAACTGGAGTCATTTCTAAATTAGATAAAAAAACCAATGCTGCAAATACTTTAAAATTTGGATCAGGATTATCTATTTCATCAAGCATTCTGCCAAACTCTTCCATATTATTTATTTCTGCACTACCAAAATTTAATTTAGTAAATTTTATAGAATGCTGATTTTTATTATTTTTCTTTCTCTTGGACTTTTTATTCTTAAACTGTTTTTTTCTTTCTAAAATTTCTTTATATGAATTTGGAGTATTAGGGTTAATCTCTAAATTCTCATCCATCTCAGGATGAAGATTTTCATCATCATTAAATTTTGACATTTTTATAAAAATATTGATTTTTCTAATTATTAAATAATTAATGCATTAAATTATTTATTTAAAGCCACCAAGCAAATTAAAATTTTATTTATATAGGTTTGTTATGCCTGAGGCAAATTCAATATGTCTTTTTTTTAAGGATTGAGGACTTTCTATTTTGATTCCATCAGAAAAGCCAAAGAGCCACCTTTGAAAATCTATATCATTATCCACAGTCCAGGGAGGTAAAAAAATAATAATGGGATATGGATGACTACTCTTAATATTAGGTTTTAAAGTAAATACATTAGGATTTGTGATAATCCAATTATCTGAATCAATTGGCTTAGATATTCTTATTTGGTTTAAAGGATATCTTTGTAATCCTTCTCTCAAAAATTTATAAACTCTTTCATTTACTTGTAATTTTACTTTTGTAAAATACTTTTTAATTTCATCACTTGTTTCTGCCTTAAAGAGAGTATTTTGTAATTTTGGATCATTTCCAAAAAAAATACCTCCAGAAATCTCCATTAATTTATTTAATTTTTTTATAGATTGTTTTCTTTCATATTTATTTTGTATTTTTTTAAAATCTATATTTTTAAGAGAAATTCTATCTAATCTTTCCAACTGAATAAGACCATTACCATCAATTGTGCCTTCAATATCTTCATAAGCTAAATACCATCCAATATTATTAAATACTAATTGAAGAGGCCAGACAGAATAAAAATTATTTATTTTTGTATTTGGATAATTTGCTGAACTTTTCAAACGTTCGATCCATATTTTATATCCTCCTAAAATTGCTTCCTCTAGATTATTAATAGATAATTTCATTTCATTATTTTTTTTCTTAGTTCTAGCTATTGAATATTGATTCGTATATTTTTCATGAATAATTGTATGGTTTGCGAAAATCCTTATAGGATTATTATTATTTGGTAATATGCCACCCCATTTCAAATTTCTATAGAATAAATCATTCATTAATTGAGCATTTGTATCTCCAAGTTTTTTTGAAACCTGATCTATATATATCCACAAATCTTTTAATTGTTTTTTATTTAAAATTGAATTACCAATACAATAACCATTTTTATATTTGGTATTTTGATCTTGAAAAAAATAGGGTCTAAGAACTTTCTCACAATCCTCCTTTATTTTTCTAGTTTCTCTTGGAGTATATATTGAAGTTAATTTAGAAAGTAGAGAATGGTATATGCTTTCATCTCCCGAAGAATAATCAAACGGATTATGAAGAATATGTCTTAAGAGACTCATACATTGAACAAATCTCTCTTTGTTTGCTGTGTAAGGCCAACCTCCAGTATTAAATGAATTTAGATTTTTATTTAATACAAAAATAGGTTTATCTTCTCCGTTAAAGAAAAATTGATTTTGCCAAAGCCAATTAAGATCATTTTTTATTTTTAAATGGTCTGAATAACAACTTCCAAAATTTTGATTAATATACTTCTCAGCATTGGCTATCAAGTACTCATTATTATCACCGTTAAAATTATTTAAACTCAAAAATTTTATTAAATACATTAGTCTTTCAAAATCTACAAGCGCAGAATAATCATGGAATTCATATTTTGATAAATAATGTTTTTGCCTACCAATAGCACTAATATTTATTTTATTAATTTCAGTTTCAAGAAATTTTTCACTTAATTCAATATGAGAAGGATCTATTATTTTTAAATCTTTAAATCCCTCTGATATTGAAGGTCCAAAAACTTTATCATTTAAAAGATCCCAATATTGGCCTATCAAGTTTTCTTCAACTTGCCTAGATCTTTTTTTATTCCATTGGAAACATTTTTCTTTTGGGGTATTAAACCACCAACCAATCCATTCAATTTCCTTACAAGCGGTTAGATTTTGAGTATAGTTCAGCCTCCAAGATCTTTTAACATTTGTCGAATCAATAATAAAATTTCTTCTTTTTTTTATACAGTTAAGAACATGATTTTGTATGAGTTTATTAATTTCTTCCCAATTACCCTGAATTTTTTCTTCACCATAAATTTCTTTTCTAATAAGGTCAGATGAAATTATTTCAGCTTTTATAATAGGTCCTAACTTTCTTGCTATTGTTGTTTTGCCTGAACCAGGGGGTCCAATAAGAATATGACCTTGCAATTTTTTTTATAAGACTTACTTAAGTTTAAATAATTTAGAAAGATAAAAAAGTAAAAAATTATATTTATAAGAAAAAATTTTTTTGCTTAGTGGCTTTAAAAAATTTTTTATTCTTTTTATTCCATTCAAAGTAGTTCTTAGTAATACTTTTTTGAAATGACTACCTCTATTAAAGAAATTTTGAATGCTAGACACGTAATTAATCAAGACTTAAGGAAAATATCATCTGAAGACTGGTTTAGATCTCAGCCAGCAAATATTAAAGCTAATACAATTGCATCTCAATTATTGCATCAAGCAATTATTGCAAAGAATCCAAATGATATTTCGGATGCACTTATTAAGTGTATTGAACAAAAGGTATGGGAAGGTATGGCTTATATGGCCTCAGTACCAAGTAAAAGAAAACTTATTTCTTACACTCCTATTGAATGGTTAAGACAAGAAATATGTATAGAACCCGATACGCTTATGAGATTAATTGCAGGAGTAATGCCAGATCCTGAATTAACAAGTAATGCTTCGATAGAACTTATAAATCTAGTTGCTAAAGAAGAACCAAAAACTTTAGTAATACTTTCAAATAATTACTGGCATTACAGCAATAATTACATGCTGGGGTGGCTTGAAATTTTTGAGAATTTAGAAAAGTTTGATACTTCTTGGCTAAAAGTATCACTTGTACTTAATGAAAAAATTGACAGTATATATCAAGGACCAGATGATGCAAAGAATAGAAGCTCGAAGAATAATGATCTAGCTTCAGACAGTATTTCTAAATTGGTAAGAACGCTAGGTCAATTAATTGATGATCCAGCAAAATGTGAAGCGAAAGGAACTAATACTTTTAAAGTATCAAATGCACTAGATAGATTATTGAGAGGTATAACAACCTCTGCAGAGAAGGCTAAGAGAGAAGCAGGGTTAGAGAAATCAAAGAAAACTAATTGTGGATATTCAATAACTGGAAAACCTAAAAATGTCGCTGGAAGAATAATCAGAAGGCTAGGGATAGGACCAGCAAGAAGAATTGCTTTAGCAATACTTGAGGAGGCGAAATAATGAGTAACAGAAGATATTTTAGTAAATCTCAAAGAGATCAAATTTTTCATAACTCAAAAGGTAAATGCCAGAAATGCGGAACGGCGATCACCTATAAGGGCTTTCAAGCTGACCATATAATTCCTTTTTCAAAGGGAGGAAAGACTGAAACAAAGAACGGACAGGCTCTATGTCAAAAATGCAATTCATCCAAATCTAATAAAATGCAAATCGAAAACAAGAATTACTTCAATTACCTTCCTACAGGAATCGAATTAAGAAGATGGCAACAGGATTCTATCCCAAAGATATTAAATTCCATTATCAGTCAGTTAAATTTAAACCCTGACTCTATAAATGCTTTTATGCTGCATGCTTTCCCTGGAACTGGCAAAACATTATTATCAACTCTAGTAGCAAAGTATTTAATAGAAGAAAAGTTTATTGATCAAGTAATAATCTGTGTGCCAAGCAAACAACTAAGAATACAAATGGAGCGAGATGGTAGAGAAGTTGGACTTTGGTTGAATAAAAAAACTCTTGAGACAAGATCTTTTGACGGTATTGTTTGTACTTATAGTCAGGTTGGAAATATTAATAGAGATACTGGTCATATGCTAAATGCAGAAATCTTAAGAGATATATGCAGCGAGAGAAAAACAATGGTTATTGCAGATGAATGTCATCACTTAAGTGATCAAAAGAATTGGGGAGAAAGTTTCCAAAATGCCTTTTCAAATTCAGTGGCAAGGCTAATGACGACTGGAACTCCATTTAGGAGTGACGGCACAAAATTACCTTGGGTAAAATATAAAAATAGAATTTTAGATTTATCCCCACCACATGGGTTTTCATATGGCTATGGATTTTCAAGGTGGAATAAAAGTTATAGTGCTTTATCAGATAAGGTCGTTAGAGATGTTGTAATTGTTCCCTGGGATGGAGTAGTAAATTTCACTATCAAAGAATATAGAGAGGGACAACTAATAAATGAAGAAGAATACAATCTCAAAATGTCTACGAATATAGATGAAGAATACAAAGATATATTAGGACCAGATGGAGAAATTATTACCAATAGATCTGACTTAAGATCAAAATTAAAATCAAAAAGAAGAAAAGCAGTTATTGCATGTGGAACTGCAAATCATCCTTATGGTACTGAATACGTAAGAAAACAATTGATAGCCGCTAATAATCAATTAAATGAATGTAGAAGAATGCATCCCCATGCTGGTGGACTAATTGTTTGTGATGGAATTGAGCATGCAAATGCAATATCAAAAGCTCTAAAACATCTAACTGGAGAAGATTCTGTAGTAGTTCACTCTGAGAGTGGTAAAGATACAAGAGCAATAGAAAAATTTACGGAGGATAAAACACCTTCAAGAACTAAATGGATTATTGCTGTTGGCATGATTAGCGAAGGTGTAAATATTCCGCATTTAAGGGTATGTGTTTACTTATCATCAATTCAAGCACAATTAAGATGGACTCAAATTATTGGAAGAATCATACGCGTTGAGAAAGATTTAGATTGGGACCTTCAAACTGCATATATGTTCCAATATGACGACGGAATTTCAACAGTCATAAGTGAGGAAGGTGAACCTGAACAGACAAGCGTAAATATTCGAAAATATGCTGAAGATCTAACGGAAGAAAAATGGACTGTATTGGAAGCTAGAGAATCTGAAAGAAGAACTAGAAGAATAATTGATGGCAACGGGAGTGATACTGAAACTAAGTTAGAAACCATATCCGCATCAGGAATTAATACTGAGCAAATTTATGAGGGCGAAAGAGTTGAAAATAAAAAACTTGAACCGCTAAAAGTCTTACAGAAGAGACTCCACATGGCTTCTCCGAAAATTTACAAAATGATAAAAGATGGGACAAAAGAAGAATGGCTTAGAGTCCTTCAAATTGAGGAATAATAATATGAAAAAAATTTATAAATTCGGGTCTGTTGTTTTATCTTTTTTTATAATTTTTTATTCAGTTGATAAATATAGAAACTATTCACTATCACTAATGCCAAAAGAATATAAATTGGTAAAAAAAATATTTGATAAAATCTCCATAAATAATGATTTAGGCAATAGACCAGTTTCAATAATCATAAAAGCTGGTGAAGCTATGCACTATCTAATGATTGATACAGGAATATGCAAGGACGAAAAAAATATTTGTTTTTACTTTGAAAATCTTGATCCGTTTAGAAAATATAGAGGTTATAGATCTAGAGATGTTAATTATGCAATTAAGCAATCTTATTTACACGGTCATGCTAATGCTAGTGCATCCCCAACAGGAACAATTCTTATAAATAGATCAACATTTAAAGTACTTGAGGATAAGGAAAATTTTATTGCTGCAGCGCTTGCTCATGAAATGTTTCATATAATTCAATTTACGCCATTTGAAGCTTCACTTAAGGCTTTAAAAGAATGGCAAGATAATCCAAATAAAACTGATGAAGATATAAATGAAGTTTTTCTTAATAAGAAACAAATGATTGAGGCTGAAGCAGATTTAGGGGCAGCTTTTATGCTTCTTCAAGCTGAATATCCAAAAGATACTTTTGTTAAAGCAATGGAATACTTTTATAAGCAATCAGGAATAATTCATACCAAAGGTCAATCAAAAAGGCACCCAAATTATATTACTCGTATTAATTTGATCAGAGATTTTATGAATGATAAATCTTTTAAAAAAAATAAACTAAAAGAATCATCAAGCCCTTTAACTTGGCGATATAATCGACGAGAAAATTGGCTTAAATTTTATCCTAATCAAATAAAGAATTAAACAAAAATATGCTTTATGTAGTACGTGCATTATGTGTTTACACACATACCCACGTATCAGATATAAGTAGTTTAGTTGTAGTTGAGAGTGGTTTATTTTCAGTACTTACAATGATGATGTACACACATCCAGTAAGTAGTCCCCACTCAATTTCTTGTCTTATTACCACTTTTCCCTGTGTTTAATGGTGGGGTTGGATAAAACATTGCAATAACTGGGATCTCAAAGATCACCATTTTGCCTTAAATTCATATATATTTAACAGAGATTGTCTTCAGTAATGTCACTATCTTCATACCGGATGCACAGAATTTATCTTGCTGCGACCATGAATTATGGTCTGGGTTCTGATGATCCTGAAGAGTTGGCCTACTACTACAAAATCAGAAAAGAAATGGCTGAGATGAAAAATGACCCAGTTAAAAAAGGGATACCCATAAATTGGGATACCCCCGAAGGAATAGATAAATGAACCTGAATACTTTTTTATTAATTGATGGGAGTTTGATGCTTATTGGTCTGCCTTTGTTGATGATTCTTAAAGGCAAAAAGAAGTCTCCCTAAGTCATTATTTAACCGCGAAAGTTACACCCATAACGGCAGTTATATCTTTCTTAATTGTAGTCGTGTCATAAGAACCCCAGCTACTTACTCTCGTGGAATTAGGAACTGTTATCTGGAAAACACCAGTATTGACTTTCTTAAGACCACCCACTTCAGATCCCGCCTGAAGGGCAATAGCCTCAGCTCTAATTCGGGCATCCTTTGCAGCTTTTGCGAGCATATCAACTCTTTTATCAGCAAGCTTTGAATATGTGAATTCTGGAGAGCTTGGTCTTACTAAAACACCATCTCCAAGAAGTTCAGTTATCTTGCTATGGGTCTTTTGAATTCGATGAACATCATTGCTCTGGATTTCAATACTCTGATAAGTAATCCATTCAGTTCTTATAATTTCATTTGTCTTGGGATGCTTGGTTTCATATTCTTTTATGCTGGCAGGTCCTAGATAAACTTCCTGTTTTATACCATCTTCAATGCCATTGGCTTTAAGAAAATTCATAGTCTTTTTCATTGACTCCTTATGCTTGTTGAATGAGTCGATCTGAGTCTTTCCTGTAGCCCTTACCTGCACGGACCATTTAGCAATATCACTCTCAAAACTTTCAGTACTTGCGCCTGTAACAGTGATGGAATTCTCGACCATTCTGAACCCTCTCACAAGGACCGTGGAGGCGCCTATAAATCCCCCGAGAGATAAGACAGCCATTGCGAAAACAAGTGGCGGGGTGCGGCGTATAACGCTCAGTGAATCACTAGGAAGTGACCTGAGTCTCTTAATAATTTTCATTGTCTATCAGTATGTGTGTGGGAGCTTTTTAACAGCTGAACCGAAAGAAAAATATAAGAAAATCCCTGACTATTTTCCTTCAGTTCTATCTGGCCATTAAGGGAAACATCTTATGTTGATGTGCCAATTTTGGAGTCGGTTACTAATATTGCCAAATGAAACAAATACCCGCAAGAAGTATTTTTGTATTATCCAATTCATCATATTCACTCATGAATTTTCTCAAATAAAATCTATAATCTGGATTTTTTCTAAAGAGATTTACTTAAAACTAAAAGTCTTGGGAATTAGTATTTACTAAAATTAAATGATGAATTAATAAACTTTATGGACAGTTTTTTCCTTTATATAGGTTGTTATATATTTTTATATATCTCAGGAATGTTTCAATCATCAGTAGCTTATAAAAACTACCCAAAAGGATATGAATTCAATTTAAAAGGTTATCTTGTAACTACTCTAATTTTTGCAATGTTTCTATTTTTATTTGCCAACCCTGGCTATAGATAAAGTCATAGAATTTTTAACCTCTAATATTTATTTATAATTAAATAAATTTTGTATTACATATATATCTTTTGCTTTTGGATATTTTTGCTGAAAAACTTTAATTGCATGACTTGGGGAAATTGCAAAAAGATTAGTCTTAATTCTGTATTCATCCACCAAGCCAGATATAAGATAACTTTTCACAAAAAAAAGAGCCCATTACTCCTTTATTTTATATCGACTGTCAATCAATTAAATTATTTCATCCAAGCTACTGCATTTCAAAAATGGACAAAAGATTGATTACAGCACTCCCTAAAAATAATTTGACAGCAACAGAAAGGCCATCTAAATTTATCTTGCACACTTCAGAATCATTGTGCTGCAGGTAGTCTTGATTGGTCCAACCCGGCCCACTTTAAAATTGCCCTTGTAGCTCAGCGGTAGAGCACTCCCTTGGTAAGGGAGAGGTCTCGGGTTCAAGTCCCGACGAGGGCACTCGCGAGATAGCTTGGTATCAGTGAGATTACCACTATCGCACAAAGAATTTATTCAGAAAAAGTACTCTTTCTAAAACGTTTGAATATAGGAGTAAGTAGGATTAATTTCACTTTTTAGATTTGCTAAATTTCTCAAACATACTTAAATATTGCAGAGGAAAAACTCTGGTTAAATCCTCAATTCTCTCTTCATCCAATACAACACCCTCAGGCAATTTCTTGATTAACTTTGGAATAGCTTTTTTTGTCTCTTCTCTGCAGAAGTTAATTCTATAAGTGGCTTCTTTTTTAATATCATTTTTAATTAATCCATCTTTTTCAAGCATTGATTTTAAATCAAGATTATTTCCTTTCAGAAGAGCAATTAAAACACTATCTGCAATTTTTAAAGCTTCCGCAGGCTCTTTATCCTTGTTTATTCCAAATACCCAGGTACAGGCACCGACACCCAATGCTCTTGCGATGCAGTCATCATTTCCAATTTCATCACAGGGTAATCTAAAAGACTCTTCAATTTTTTTCAGATCATAACCATTCTCACCTTCTGGAAAGCCAGCTTGAGCGTAAAAAGGAAATAAAAATAATATTGCAGCAATAATTAGGCGTTTCAAAATTATTCAGAAATCCAGCGGTTAATTATTGTCCCTTCATAAATATGACCGGATGCTTCAACTATTGGTTTAGTTTCCGGGTTAACGAAGATGTCGTAACAAGTATTTACTGGTCCTTGAAACATAACGGTTGCTCTTTGGGGGTCATCCAATGATTTGCCAATATAAAAAGTTTTTACTCCCATCTCTTTAAACATGGCCTGTTGTTCAGGAGCATTCATATGAGCCTCATATTCCTCAAAAGTATTGCTTAATTTGAAATCTAAAACAGTTGTTTCAATTGACATAAAAAAAGAAGCTAATTGCCCCTTATTGTAGATCGACTGTCAATCAATAAAATTATCCCACAGCAGGAATATCATCTTCAAAAGTGGAAAAACTAATCATGAATAAAAAATCAACCTTTAAGAGTGCAAACAGAAATCAATCATGGATTTAAGAAAATTGGTTGTTAATATAAAAAAGATTTTCAGAAGCTAAAAATTTAACTAATAATCAAAACAAAGGTGAAGAAACAAAATTTATATAAATATTTATTCTTAATTTCATTGTTTTATCCCTTGAATTCAGCTAAAGCTGATGATTCAAATTGCTACTCAAGTCAATATGTAGGCACAGTTGGTGCATCCGGAACAGTTTGCGCAAATATGCTAATCGTTGATAGAGATTTACTTGATGAAGGCATAGCAAATGGTGCTGTTGGATCAGATTTTCAATTTTGAACTCATCGGATAATTTTCTCAGCAACACCATTGGATTGCAGATGAGTAGGAAAAACAGATTCGGAGCTGTACTTTCTTACAAAAATGAACAGGGGGATTCAAAAAATTCAGATTCCTATCAACTACAGATAAATTGGAATTTCTAAAGACTAAAAAGTGGATTAAAGAATAATTACAGCACTCCCTAAAAATAATTTGACACCTATAGATGGGCCGTCTAAATCCCTCATCTAGGGAGTGGTTAATCTCTTTAATCCTTTGATATGAATTTACTTCTGATCTTTCAGAAGCAAAATAGTGCGATAACTAGTGCATTATTGACAATTAATCTAAAATAAGGGGCAATTAGCTCCTTTTTTTATGAAGTTAAAAAATATTTTAAAAACTACTGGAGCGCTTCATATCCTGTTGGGGTTGTTAATTATTTCTCTACTAATTTTTTCAGTGGAAACTATTGCAGGCAACGCTTCAAGTGAAACATTGCTTCTTGTTAGAGGTACTGCAGATGTTGTAGCTGCTAGTAATTTAGGAATAGGTTTTTTATTGATTATTTGTAGTTCCATTAAAGATAAAGCCTCCTTAAGAAAAGTTTTATCAGGTGAATTAGCTTTGATGTTTTGTTTTTTGGCAGTAGCTCTATTTAATACTTTTAACGCTGGGACAATTGTTGATGGAGGACCCCCTCCTCCTTTCTGGATTGTTTTAATAGTGAATCCTCTTTTATGTATCTATGGATTAGTTAACAATAAAAATTGAAACGCTTACTAATTGCACCGCTATATTAAATACGATTGACAGTCGATATAGAAATTATAAAAATTAAATATTTCAGTAGATCGGAAGAAGAAAGCAAAAATATTACATGCTTTACTTACTTTTAACCTTGATATGTTTTAAATAAATTTAATTGATTATTTCTATGGAAAAATTTTCCCAAAATCTCCTTAGGCTTTCTCTTTCAATATTATTTTTAAGTTTTCCTATTGGTTTTTTATTCGCAGGTTTTGAATATTTAAATACCAAAAAGTTTTTATCATCAAAATATGATGAATTAAATGAAAAGATAGAAGACTATATTGAGGATATGGAAAAAACTTATCCTGAAACTATAAAATATTTTCCTTCAACTAAATTGGCAGATAAATCTCCTCTTGCAACATTACTTTTAACAAAATCAACTATGAAATTATTTCAAGTTTCCGAATATCTAAAATATAAAAATTCTATTTTGAATACTACTGACGAGATATCAAAGACCGTTGATGCATTTATAGAAGAATTAAGAATTGAATATCCCGAATTAAATAGAATACTTCCTAGATGAAACGCTTACTACTCCCACTACTAGCAGCCCTCGCTTTACCAACTGCTGTTAATGCTGAAATATCTGATGAATTACATAAAAAATGTTTAGAAGCACGAGATTATGCAGGATGTGTGAAAACTAATAAAAAACTATCTCATAAAAAAGATAAGGAAATATCAGGGATTGGAATAAGGCTTTTTCTCAATAGTGACACTGCTGAATTAACTATTCAATCTGTAATAAATGATTCACCTGCTGCTTCAGCTGACATTAAACCAAATGATGTAATCATAAAAATAGATGGCAAATCAACTAAAGGAATGGGTATAAATGAAGCTGTTTCTCTCATAAAAGGACCAAAAGATAAGCCAATTAAATTAGTTTTATCAAGAATTAATGAGGCAGGTAAAAAGGAAAAAATAAATGTTCGATTAGTAAGAGATACTTTTAAAGTCTCAACAAAAGACTATTTATATGAAGGTGATTTAAGGAGGCAATTAGAGTTTTTCTTTCCAGAAAATATAAAACAGATTTTTCCAGAAAATGATTCCTCGTCAAAGCTCAAAAAAGGAACTTCAATTTAAATTTATGAATGAAACGCATACTCCTAGTTGAACTTTTATTAGTTTTAATTACCATAATTTATGTTTCTCTAAACCCAATTTCAAGAATTTATATTGCTGATTATTTAGAAAAGATATCCTTATTTTTATTTAAAACAGTAAGTGAAGAAGATTTAAATAAGTGGTATGAGAAAAGAGATAAGTATGAATTACTTGAGAAATTAGGAGGAACTGCTTATTGATTGAAAGTCGATCTAAAATT
>CACMTJ010000011.1 GCA_902616595.1 uncultured Prochlorococcus sp. | reverse complement strand
CATCGAAGAATTTAGGGAAAAAATAATAAAGCATAATCCAAAGTTAATATTTATTTGCAATCCAAATAATCCAACAGGAACTGTTCTAAGTTCTCATGAAATAATTAATTTAGCCAATATCAATAAAGATTCATTAATAGTTGTTGATGAACTATATGAAAAATTTAATGGAGATAGTCTTCTTGAATCGATAGATTTTGAAAAGAATAAAAATATAATAATAATCCAATCTCTTTCAAAAACTGCAGGTCTAGCTGGTTTAAGAATAGGTTTTACTTTTGGCAATAAAAGTTTAATTCGGTACATTAATAAAGTTACCGGACCATATGATGTAAACAGCTTTGCTATAACAGCTGCATTAGCAGCACTTAAAGACAAATCATATATTGATAATTATGTTTTAGAAGTAAAAAAGGCGAGGGAATGGATTTTAAATAAATTTAAATCAACAAAAATCAAAACTCACTTTAGTGGAGGTAATTATTTCTTAATTTGGCCAAATAAAGATCCTAATATCTTAATACAGCAGATGAGAGAAAAAGGTATTCTTATTAGAAGTATGGAAAACAAAAAAGATATCGGTAATTCAATAAGGGTTAGTATTGGAACTAAAGAACAAATGATATTTTTCTGGGACAACTACAAGATATTAGATTTAAAAAATTAATTACTGAAAATATAAATTGTATTTTGATCGATTCTTTTAGGTTTTATTTGAAAATCTTTTCCAACATATTTTACTTTAAAATCTTTCATATTTTCAATAAATAAATCAGCATTTGAGAAGTCACATTCTTTATTAATTTTTTTGCCGCGTTCAAAGTGAACTGGAATAACTACTTTAGGTTTTAAGATTTTAACTACTTTTGAGGCTTCTATACCATTGTAAGATTTTATTCCTCCTCCAATTGAAATAAACAATATATCTGGACTAGACAAAATAATTTGACTGTTTATATCAATATCACCAGCAGCTCCAGCCATATGAACAATTTTAAGATCATTCTGCTCCCAACTCCAAACAGTTGCCATCCCAAATCTTCTTCCATCTACTCTGTCATGTGGTACAGAAATTCCATTTAATAAAATATCCTCAAATTGATATATTCCTGGCTCAACGAACATTAATTTATCATTAGGGTTATATCCTTCATCTGGAAGCCTAGAACTAGCCAAAATAAAATCAACGTTGACTTCTTTTGGCTCCTTTAAATTACTTGCACAACCTATTGCTTTAAAGGGATTTAAAAGAATAGATTTATCTGCACTAGTAATTAAAAAACTACTGTGTCCCAAACTTTTTATTCCTAAATTCCTTGCCAATAATGAGGTAGGTAAAAAAGAGCTAACTAATATCAAAAATAAAAAGTTTTTAATTTGAGAAATCATAATATTGATTTTTTTTTATTTTACTTTTGTTCAGCCATTTTTAGAAAATTACTAATTAATTTATGACCAAATTGCGTCAACACACTCTCAGGATGGAACTGTACCCCATGTAAATGTTTATATTCTTTATGAGAGATAGCCATAATTGTTGAGTCTTCCAAAGTCGCAGTTATGTCGAAACAAGATGGTAAAGAACTTGAATCAACTATAAGACTATGGTATCTAGTAGCCACAAATGGAGTCTCGATATCTTTAAACAATCCTTTTTGATTATGAAATATTTTGGATGTCTTACCATGCATAAGTTCTTTCCCAACTACAACCTTACCTCCAAAAGCTTGGGCCAAAGCTTGATGACCTAAACAAACTCCCAATATCGGAATATTTTTAGATAATTTTTTTAGTATTGGCAGACAAATTCCAGATTGATCTGGATTGCCTGGGCCTGGAGATAATAGAATTCCACCAGGATTTAGTTTGATAATTTCTTCTAAAGTAATTTCATCATTTCTTTTAACTATTAATTCTTTAGTTATTTTATGCTCAACTGAAAGTTCTCCTAAATATTGAACAAGGTTATAAGTAAAACTATCGTAATTATCAATAACAAGAAACATATTTATATGGGTTTAAAATAACAACTTTATTTTAGGAACAAAGATATATACAGCAATAATAACAGAATTAATAGAAGCTAATAATACTGCTCCTGCAGAAGTATCTTTTGAAATTTTAGCCAAAATACTAAAATCTTTTTTCACTACTAAATCAACGATTGATTCAATAGATGTGTTCAATATTTCTAATATTAAAACAGACATTATTGTCGCAATCAAAATAACATAATTACTTAGACTAATTTTGAGTAAAAAACCAATTATTAAACTTGTAACTGCAAAAATTAATTGAATTTTAAAATTTCTTGAAGTTTTTAATACGTAACTAATACCACTGAAAGCATACTTAAAACTTAGAAATACATTACTAGAAGTTTTGTATGATTCTTTTCTATTTTGTAAATAATTTATTTTTTTTTCCATTGATTTTTAATCTAATCGAGTAATTAAATATTCTTGGAAATTTAACATATTTTCTAAATCATGTTCATTATTATGTTCCCATCCCAAAAGATGTAAAAATCCATGACTAGCCAACCAGACCATCTCTATATAGATTGAATGTTTATATTCATAAGATTGCTCAAGTGCCATCTCTAATGATATAAATATATCTCCCAACTCTATATGATCTAAATTATTTAGAGATTCATCAGAAATAATTGGAAAAGATAGAACATCAGTTGGGCCATTTTTTTGCATCCATTTCTTATTCAAAGAAGCAATTTCTTGATTAGATATTATCTGTAAGCCTAATGAAAAAGATTTTTTTTCAAAAATATAATTTGGTAATTCATAATCCTCTTTTTTTAATATTGTATTTATCCAAGATAAAAAAACTTTCTCCCAAAAAATAGATTCAAAAATAAGATTAGTTTTAGTATCTTTTAACTTATTTGAAAATCGAGAAAAATCATTACATTGAAAAACCAAATCTAAATTTATTTCAGAAAAAATTTTTTCTTTCATACATTCTTAAACTGGAATATTGGGCTTACCTATTGTTGCAACTAGTATTAATATCCCAATTAAAACTAGAAAGGTTATTGAAAAATGAGAAATACTTTTTGATCCTTTCCTTACCATATTTCTCATAGCAAGCTTTATAAAGCTTGGAGGAGAAACTTTTTTTTCTAAAATTTCGTTTTTATTTTCCATTAGTTATTCAATAGATTCGTTAGAAGAAATATTCATCCGTAATAATTCATGAATAAATGGTTCAAGTCCACCATCTAAAACACTATCTAACTCGTTAGTCTCCTGCATAGTCCTAAGATCTTTTACCATTTGATAGGGATGGAAAACATAATTTCTTATTTGATTGCCCCATGCAGCTTCCACAATATCACCTTTAATATCAGCGACTTCTGCAGCTCGTTGTTCTTTAGCAATCACTAATAGTTTAGACTTTAGAAGTAACATAGCTTTTTCTTTATTTTGTAATTGAGATCTTTCTTGGGTACATCTTACTGAAATCCCTGAAGGTAAATGAACAATCCTTACTGCTGTTTCTACTTTATTAACATTTTGTCCGCCAGCTCCACCGGATCTACTCGTTGTAATTTCTAAATCTTTTTCAGGTATATCAAGTGAAATATTATCATCTAATTTTGGCATAACCTCTACGCCAGCAAAGCTGGTTTGTCTTTTGCCATTGGCATTAAAAGGAGAAATTCTTACTAATCTATGAGTTCCTTTTTCATGTTGAAGATAGCCGTATGCATATTTTCCATCAATTTCGAACGTTACACTTTTAATGCCTGCTTCTTCTCCTTGAGATAATTCATTAATGACAAGGCTCATTCGATTATTATCGGCCCATCTTGAGTACATTCTTAATAATATCTCTACCCAATCCTGCGCATCTGTTCCACCCGCACCTGCGTTGATAGAAACTACTGCTCCTTCCTTATCGTATTCACCACATAACAATCTTTCAAATTCCCATTTATCTAAATTCTCTCTTAATTTCTTTAATCCCAGCTGGGATTCTAAAATCATTTCCTCTTCAGGTTCTAAGGAATAAAGCTCAATAGAGGCGTTAGCATCAGAAATAAAAGTTTTCCATTTATCTAACAATTCGAGTTGTGCTTTGACATCATCAAGGATTAACATTTGCTTTTTAGCTTCTTCTTGATTTTCCCAAAACTCAGGCTGAGCAGAAATTTGCTCTAACTCTTTCTTTTTCGCTTTTAATCTTGGAACGTCAAAGACAATCCTGAGCATTACCCAGGCGCTCTGTTAGTTCCGAAAGATCTTTTTTGAAATCTGTAATATCTATCAAAATAGAATTTAATCGTTATTTATAATCTAACAAGCACTTTTGTTTAATAGTATAAACTAAGTATTATTTTAAAAAAATGTCCAAAGTTGAAATTTATACTTGGCAATATTGTCCATTCTGTATTCGAGCAAAATCACTTCTCAAGAAAAAAAATGTAAATTTTACAGAATATAAAATAGATGGCGACGAAGATGCCAGAGCATTGATGATTGAAAGAGCTGATGGTAGAAGAACATTACCACAAATATTTATAGATAATGAGGGTATCGGAGGCTGCGATGATCTCTACGCATTAGATAATGAAAATAAATTAGAAGCATTATTAAACAAGATCTTATGAAATTTCTATTCGTAATTGATCCAATTAAAAATATAAATCCCTTAAAAGATTCAACTGCTGCTTTAATGCAAGCATCATCAAAAAAAAATATTGAAATCTGGAGTTGTACGCCTCAAGACCTTGAAGCTAGAGGTGATGAAGTATGGGCATCTTCCGTAAAAGTTGAAGTAAATCCTTGGATTTCTTTCAAAGAGAATGATTGCATACCTCTCGCCGAATTTAATTGCATTTGGATGAGAAAAGATCCCCCTGTAAATGAGGCTTATTTATATGCAACCCATCTTTTAGAAGTTGCAGAAAGAAAAGGAGTAAAAGTAATTAACAAACCCTCATCGTTAAGAGCATGGAATGAAAAGCTAGGCGCTTTAAGATACAGCCACTTAATGGCACCTACAATAGTTGCGAGTAAGGTAAAAGACCTTATTAATTTTGCAAATATAAATAATGAAGTAGTCATAAAACCTCTTGGAGGAAAAGGTGGTCAAGGTGTTATAAGGATAAATAAAAATTCTCCAGGAATGAAATCAATCATTGAATTAATCACTTCTCAAGAAGAATTACCCGTTATGATGCAAAAATTTATTCCTGAAGTCATAGAGGGTGATAAAAGAATAATTATCGTAAACGGAGAAGCAATTGGATCTATAAATAGGATTCCTCAAGGAGGCGATTTTAGGAGTAATTTAGCGATGGGAGGGAAGGCTGAACCCACATTATTAACAGAAAAAGAAAAAAGTATCTGCTCAGAATTATCTCAACACTTCAAAGATGAAGGTTTATTTTTTGTGGGTATTGATGTAATAAATGGAATGCTTAGCGAGATTAATGTAACCAGTCCAACAGGTTTAAGAGAAATAGAAAATTTATCGAATAAGAATGTTTCAGCGGAAGTTATTGAAAAATTAGTAGAAATTATCTAGGATTATTAGCGCAAAATATCTGTTTTACTATAGATTCAAATTTTAATTTAATCTCATCTATTTCTTTCTCTAAAACGGAGCCTGAAACTATACCTGAACCTGCAGTAAATTCAATATTTTCTTCAATACATCTTGCGCCTCTTATTGCTAAAAGAAATGAAGCATTTCCTGATGAATCAACCCAACCCATTGGAGAAGCATAATTTCCTCTAGGAAAAGACTCAAGAGTGTTTATCCAATCCAATGCTGCATTTTTTGGGTATCCACAAACAGCAGGAGATGGATGTAGGTTTTTCAGCAATTCAAAAGGACAAATATTTTCAACTTTAGAGAAAATAAGTGTTTGCAAATGAGAAATATCTCCAAATGAATTTACCTTGATATCACTTTTTTTAAAGTTTGTTATTTTTGAAACTTCTAAAGATTTAATCAAATACTGTATTACGTAATTATGTTCCTTTAAGTCTTTAGTACTTCTTAAAAATTTCTTAAAATTTGAATTAGTAGAGATAGTTCCAGCAAGAGCCTCTAAAGTTAAATTAGGTTTAGAAAAAGAAAATAATTTTTCTGGAGATGCTCCAAACAAAATATCCTTACTATTTCTTTTCCAAACGTATCTACATGTATTTGGTTGCTTCTCTTTAAATCTTTTTAAAATTTCTAATAAATCTAATTTATTTTTAAGTTTTATTGTAATCCTATTTGCTAAAACTATCTTTTCTAGGATACCTTTCTCTACTAATTGAATTCCTCTATTTATTACTTTTTTCATATCTGTTTTAGAAGTTTCTAAGGAGCATGAGAAATCATCAATAAAAGGGGAATAAAAACTAGTTTTTAAGCCAGATGATTTTATTAATTCTGAGCCAGAATTAATAACTTGATTTCTAATTGTCCATATTTCTTCAATTAATGTTCTTAATGATGATTTACCTTCAACATGACCATTGATTCGTAACCAGCAATTCTTATCACTTTTAGTAATTAATATTTTTGGCAAGATGGCTTCCAAGCTAGGGATATCTGAAGGTAAATTCTTATTATTCAAATTTTCAGAGAAAGAAAATAAATAAATTATTTTTGAAAGTGCAGAATTATGCGATTCATTAGTTAAGTTAATTAAATTTTTAAAATTTTCAGAATTAAATTCTTTTGCTACCTCAAATCTTTTTGGACCATCCAAAGTAACATATTTACACTTCTCGATGGCTATATATGAAATGCCATCAGATTCCTCCCAAAATGAAGAAAACGGATATTTATTTATTAACAATTCATAAACTTGAAATAAATCAATACAAGGAATCTCAACACAAATACTTACTAATCCAGAATTTTCAACTTTCTTATCGAAAGAGGAAAATACATCTTTTAGAAAATCTGTTAAGTTTAAATCATTTTTCATTACTTATTGAAAATAACTAAAAATCATGCAATAAAGTAAAAAATGTAACTCAATTTATAAACTACATTTAAAAATTATCTAATTTTGTGTGTTATTTAAAAATGGACGAAGATAAAAAAAAATTATGGAAACAAGCAATAAAATGGCCTCTTTATTCTGTTGCCATACTTCCAGTTTTAATAACAGGGGCTTATTTACTCAATCAATATGAAAAGGTAAAAATTTATAATTTGATTTCATTTACTTTAGCTGCAATTTTGATATTACTTTGGGAAAATCTAACTAATGATTTATTCGACTCAGAAACAGGAATCGATGAATTTAAATTCCATTCAATTGTAAATCTTGTAAAAAATAAAAAAATAATTTCATTTATTGCATATTCATCTTTAGTTATTGGTTTATTAATAATTTCAATTATTTCAGTATCAACAAGTATAAACATTTTGATTTTGGTGGCAGCTTGCTGCTTCTTAGGATATTTATATCAAGGTCCTCCTTTTAGATTTGGCTATCAAGGTTTAGGAGAACCATTATGCTGGCTTGCATTTGGACCTTTTGCTTACTCTGCAGTCTTAATTGCGTTAAATCCATCTAATATTTTCTTTAAAGATATTCCCTGGAAAGTTTCTTTATTACTTGGTTCTGGACCTTCCTTGGCAACAACTCTTGTATTATTTTGTTCTCATTTTCATCAAATTTCTGAAGATAAAAAGCATGGAAAAAATTCACCTTTAGTTCGCTTAGGGGCAAAAAAAGGTTCTCAATTTGTGCCTTGGATAATTTTTACAATATATATTTTTCAACTATTAACTATAGTTAATGGATTTATTCCAGTCTTTTGTATCCTTTTTTTGATTAGTTTTCCTCAAGCAATAAGACTTATAAATTTATTAAGGTCTTCATATAAAAACCCTAGTGCGATAAAAAATTGTAAATTTATTGCAATAAAATTTCAAACTCTTAATGGAGTTGGCTTAATCACAGGATTAATATTTAATTACTTGCTTAATAAATGAACTTAATATTTGAAAAAAAATCTTATAGCTTTAAGTTATCTACCAAATTAGAAAATTCTAAAACCACTTACTATAAAAAATCGGGTTGGATAATTAAATTAACAAGTAATGAGAAAAAAATTGGGTTTGGAGAAGTTTCACCACTTCATAAAGAAGACTTAAAAAAGTGTGCGAAACAATTAGATATGATCCCTTCGAATGTAGGATTATTAAATTTAGCTGAGCAAATAAATATTTTTCACCCATGCATTCAATCTGCAATAAATTCTGCATTAGCCGAAATAAATGGAAAAATAATTTTTAAAGAAAACTACTACTTTGATGAAATTGATAAAACAGCCATATTGTTAAATCATGAAAATATAGTTTCAGATCTAAACGAAATTAAAAAAAGACAATCTGATATTGGAAAATCATTAACCATAAAATGGAAAGTAGCATTAAAAAATAATCATGAGGAAGAAGCAAGTTTAGAAGAAATTTTAAGCCAAATTGGCAATAATATTAAGTTAAGAATAGATGCTAATGGTTCTTGGGGAAGAGAGATAGCTAATAGATGGGCTGATATTTTGAAGGATAACAAAAATGTAGATTGGTTAGAACAACCTCTCTGTGTTGATGATATTGATGGACTGACAGAACTCAACAAAAAAATCCCTATAGCCTTAGACGAATCACTTTTAAAATTTCCATATTTGATTGATGAGTGGAAAGGTTGGCAAATTAGAAGGCCATCTCAAGAAAATAATCCAGTTAAGCTTTTAAGAGAATTAGAAAATAAAAAAGCTTTAATATCTATAAGTACGTCATTTGAAACTGCTATAGGGAAGAGATGGCTTTATCATTTATCGTCTCTACAATTACAAGGACCAACTCCAAAAGTTCCTGGTTTAGCAATGAATAAATTCCCTAATTCGTTTCTATTTTTAAATGACGCAAAAAAGATATGGGATCAACTATGAAAAATAAAATTTATACTATTGAAGTTGAAAATAACGAAACTCAATCTGTAGAGAAAATTATTGAAAAAATTAGAGAGAATAAAATTATTTATGTAAAAAACAAATTTTATCAAGACAAAGATGTATTAGATTCAATTACTGAAAATGGGCCAGCAATTATCTTAAACAGTAGTGGGAGTTCTGGAAAACCGAGACAATGTTTTCACCACTTAGATAATCTTAAATTATCGGCAGCTTCATCAGGTCAATGGCTAATAGAGCAAGGATTTGAATTGCAAAACTGCTTAATTTTAAATACTTTACCCCTGAACCATATAAGTGGATTAATGCCAATTTTTAGAAGTCAAACATGGGGATGTGATTGTATTAATATTTCTCCGAATTTGATAAAAAAAACTCGCGAACTTTTACTTTTTACAATTAAATTTAAAAAAACCAAAAAACACTTGATTACGTCATTAGTACCTACACAATTACAAAGACTTTTAGCTCAAAAAGATGGAATTAGTTGGCTAAAAATTTTTGATCTAATTTGGGTAGGTGGAGCTTCAATTTCAGACGAAACTGCAGAACAATGTATAAAAGAAAAAATAAAATTAGCACCTTGTTACGGCACAACTGAAACAGCAGCAATGGTTACGAGTTTAAAACCAAAAGAATTCTTAATGGGTTTTAAAAATGTTGGAGAAATACTACCTGATACAAAAATAAGAATTAACGCACAAGGATTAATCGAGATAAAATCAGCCAGAATTGGAATCGAAATAATAGACTCTTCAAAAACTGAAAATTTCAAAAATAAAAATGGGTGGTGGCAAACAGGTGATTTAGGTGAAATTTATCAAATCAATAATTCTTTCTATTTAAACTTTGTTGGAAGAAGTGATAATGCCTTTAATTCAGGAGGGGAAATCGTTTTCCCTGAAGTAATTGAATCTAGATTAAATGATTTCATTATGAAGGAAAATATCCCAATTAATAAATTCAATATTTCAAAAGTATCTAACAAATTATGGGGAAATAAAATTAAAGTAATAGTTGAATTTAGAGAACTTACAAATAATAAAAATATTGAAATTTCTTTAAATTTATTAAAAAAATTTTCTCAAAGTTGGCCTAAACATGAAAAGCCTGAAAAGTGGATTGTCAATAACAAAAATAGAATTACTGAAAAAATAAACTATAAATTTAAAAAATAATAATTAGCATTCTTTTAAATTTGTACTCACATTAGAAGCCTCTATCCATCTCTCTAACTGATCGGGAAGTTCTATTTTATTTCTTGAATCAACATCTAGAGAACAATGTATAATTTTTCCTTCGGCTACTTTATTTCCATTTTTTATAAAAAAGCTATTTACTTGGAATAAATGAGTATTAATTTTATGAGGGGCAATTTTTACTTTTAATAAATCTCCAATTTTTATAGGCGCAAGAAAATTTGCTTCACAATTTACTATTGGAAAAATAATTTGACTTTTACGTATAGAAAAATCTGGAAAAATATCTTGAGAAGGAATCCCATAAATTTCAATACTTTCTTCCCACGCTTCATGCGACCATTTTAATAAGTTATGAAAATGAATTACACCTGCAGAATCACAATCACCAAATCTTACCTTCCGTTGCAATATTAACCAGTCAGCAGGTTTCATTTAAAGAAATTATCTATCAACAGATCCCATAATGACATCTATTGAACCAAGGATTGCCATAATATCAGCGATTTTGGCACCCTTAAGAATATGAGGCAATATTTGAAGATTATTTAAATCAGCTGCTCTGATTTTAAATCTCCATGGGGTAACTTCATTATTTCCTTGAATAAATACACCTATTTCTCCTTTGCCGGACTCTAATCTTGTATATAATTCTCCGTTAGGAATTTTAAAAGTTGGAGCAACCTTCTTAGCTACATATTGATAGTCAATACCAAATATTTCACTTTTCTTATCTTCAGTCGCCATTCTTTGAGCTTCTAAATTTTCTGTTGGACCTCCTGGAATCATTTTGCAGGCTTGACGAATGATGCTTAGTGATTGTCTCATCTCTTGAACTCTTACTCGATATCTCGCATAACAATCTCCTTCTTTTTCTGAAGCAATCTGCCAATCAAAATCGTCGTAGCATTCATAACTATCGACTTTCCTTAAATCCCAAGAAACTCCAGAAGCTCTAAGCATTGGCCCAGATAAAGACCAATTAATTGCCTGGTCCCTTTGTATTATTCCAAGACCTTCAATTCTTTTTCTAAAAATTGGATTATTTGTAATTAATTTTTCGTATTCATCTATCTTAGGACCGAACCAATCACAAAAATCTATACATTTTTCTAACCATCCATATGGAAGATCACATGCGACACCACCAATCCTAAAGAAGTTATTATTTATTAGCCTTTGTCCAGTAGCAGCTTCCCAAAGATCATAAATCATTTCTCTTTCTCTAAAAATATAGAAAAATGGAGTTTGAGCTCCTACGTCTGCTAAAAAGGGACCAAGCCATAAAAGATGATTTGCAATACGATTAAGTTCCAGCATAAGAACTCTGATGTAACTTGCTCTTTTGGGAACTGGAATATTCGCTAATCTTTCAGGAGCATTTACTACAATAGCTTCATAAAACATTCCTGCTGCATAATCCATTCTGCTTACATAAGGGACATACATTACATTTGTCCTATTTTCGGCTATCTTTTCCATTCCTCTGTGTAAATATCCAATTACCGGCTCACAATCAATGACATTCTCACCATCAAGAGTTACAACTAACCTTAAAACCCCATGCATTGATGGATGGTGAGGGCCAAAATTGACCACCATTGGTTCTGTTCTAGTCTCTAGCTGAGCCATTCGAAATTTAACTTCTAAATAAATCTTAGTCGAAAGTTATGCAAACTGACCTATCTTATTCATCTTTTTTCAATCATAAATCAGTTATGACAGATGAGATTATGGCCTCATTAGAGCATTACCCATTAATACATAACAATCAACTTAAAGGAATAGACGCAACTTTAGGCGGAGGGGGTCACTCTTATCATTTATTGAGAAAATATTCGGATTTAAATATAATTGGACTTGATCAAGATCCATTCGCGAGAAAATCTGCATCAAAAAAGCTTGATGAATTTAAAAATAGGATTGATATAAGGGCTTCAAATTTTGCGGATTTTGTACCGAAAGAAAAAGTTTCTTTTGTGATTGCAGATCTTGGAGTCAACAGTAACCAAATTGATGACCCTAAAAGAGGATTTAGTTTCCAAAAAGATGGTCCACTTGATATGCGCATGAATCCTTTTCTTGAGGTTGATGCAGAGAAATTAATTGAGGCTTTAAATGAAAAAGATCTAGCTAACCTGATTTATAAATATGGAGATGAAAGATTATCAAGAAAGATTGCTAGGAAAATAAAAATGGATTTGAAGGAAAATGGTAAATATTCTGGGACAAAACAGTTAGCTTATTCTATTGCAGGCTGCTTCCCACCAAAACAAAGATATAAAAAAATACACCCAGCAACAAGAACATTTCAAGCACTAAGAATTGCTGTTAATAAAGAAATTGAAGTATTAGAAAAATTTTTGCAAGTTGTTCCCGAATGGCTTTTGACGGGCGGAATTATTTCTATTATTAGTTTTCATTCCCTCGAAGATAGGTTAGTTAAAAATGCTTTTAAAAATGACCAAAGACTAAAAAACCTGACAAAAAAACCAATTACTCCTTCCGAACAAGAAATCGAACTAAATAGAAGAGCTAGAAGTGGAAAATTAAGAGTTGCTCAATTAAGAAGCCAATAATTTCTAACGTAATGATTTGATGGTATTTGTAAGAATATGAATTGCTTCTTTTATCTCGTTTGAATTAGTGCTTAATCCAATACTTAACCTTATTGAAGATTCTGCTTCTTTAAAAGATCTACCTAAGGCTAGTAAAACATGAGATGGTTCACCGTTACTGCATGCAGATCCACTAGAACAAATTATTTTGGATTTTAAAACTTTATGAAACTTTGCTCCGTTTAAATCCAATACAGTCAAATTTAAATTTTGAGGTAATCTTTTTTCTATCGAGCCATTAATTAATAAACCAGAATTATTTTCTAACAAACCCTCCAAAAGATTATTTCTATACAAAAGTAATTTCTCAGCATTACTTTTTTGATTAAAAACTGCTATCTCTATTGCTTTAGCAAAACCAACTACTAAAGGAAGAGGTAATGTACCAGACCTGAGACCATATTCCTGACCTCCTCCAACAATTAAAGGCTCAAGATTAATTTCTTCATCAATCAAAAGAAGTCCTATCCCTTTAGGCCCATATATTTTGTGAGAACTCATCGTTATCATATTTACATTAGATAAAAGATTGTCTAACTCGATATAACCTAAACATTGTGCAAAATCAGAGTGAAAAGTTATTCCTCTCGATTTACATATATTTGAAATATTTTCTATGGGCTGAATAACTCCTATTTCGTTATTTGCCAACATGACACTAACCAGAAATGTATCTTCTCTTATATTTTTTTTGAATTGTTCTTCTGAAATTAAGCCATCTTTCTCAGGATTAATTTCTGTAACCATAAACCCCTCTTTTTTTAGTTGGTTTAAGGGCTCCAAAACAGCTTTATGCTCCGTTTTTAAGGTAATAATATGTCCATAATTTCCTGTTTTTTTATAGAAATTTCTAGCAAAACCAAATAAGGCTAAGTTATTAGATTCAGTTGCCCCACTCGTAAAAATAACTTTTTTATTCTTAAGAAATAAACTTTGTTCTATTTTTTCTCTTGAGGCTTCCAATATAGCGCTTGCGTTAATCCCCGCCAAATTAGATTTGGTTCCAGGGTTAGAAAATATTTCACTCCAAAAAGGTTTCATAGAATCAACGACATCTTTAGAGCAAGGAGTCGAAGATTGATAGTCTAGTAGTATTGGAGTTGATAGCATTATGTTTAGTATATAAAATTCTGTTTATTACTAGAAAATCAAATTAAAGAATTAAAAAAATGAATGAAATTAATCAAATAAATAATGAACCGGTAAGAAAATCAAGAATTTTATTAGTTGATGATGAGCCTGGTTTAAGAACAGCTGTTAAAACATTTCTAGAAGATGAAGGCTTTGAAATATTTATTGCAGTTGATGGAGAGGATGGTTGGGAAAAAGCTCAAACAATTTTCCCCGATTTGATCATTAGCGATATTATGATGCCTCGAGCCAACGGTTATGCTTTATTAGAAAAAATTAGAGAGGATGAAAAATTAGGAGGAACTCCAGTTATTTTTCTAACTGCAAAAGGAATGACCCTAGACAGAACAGAAGGTTATCTTGCAGGCGTTGATGATTATATTTCCAAACCTTTCGATCCCGATGAATTAGCTGCAAGAGTTAAAAATGTAATCAAAAGACAAGAACGATTATTAAAAGAAGCGGCACGATTCGCAGATATTGACGTAAGCAAAATGGCAGAACAAATTACTGAAATAAAATCTATGCTCACAGGCCAAAACCAGACTAATCCAGAAAATAAAATAAATCTTCCTAGTTTTACTCCTAGAGAAGCAAGTGTGCTTCAACTAGTAGCAGAGGGACTGATGAACAAGGAAATTGCGAGACAGCTTGAAACATCTATTAGAAATGTTGAGAAATATGTAAGTAGACTTTTTATCAAGACAGGTACATCTAGCCGAACAGAATTAGTTCGTTATGCACTTGAAAATCATTTAGTAAAATAAATTATTTAATTTTTTCGAATTCAATTAGTTTTGAAAAATAAAAAGGAGCTTGATTTAATTTCTTTTTAACAATTTTAAATCCTTTATCTTTAGCAGCATTAATAATACCCTTTTCTTTCAATGTATATGCTCTTGTAGTTTTACTTGGCCCAGGAAATAATTTTCCAATATTTTTAAGGACAGCAAGAACTGGAGTATAAGGAGCAAAGCTAACGATTAGTTTTTCTTTACTTAAATCGCATAGATGTTGAACCATTTCTTCTGCGACCGGTTGAGGATAATGAATAAATACATCCAAACAAACTACAACATCAAATAATCCTTTTAATTTTTCTAGATCACAGACTTCATATTTAAGTTTACCTTGATTCAAACCTAGTTCATAAATTCGTTTTTTTGTTTCTTTAATCATTTCAGATGAAATATCGCTCATCTGTAGTTCTTTTATACCGAGTCTTAGTAAAGGTATGGAAAGACTTCCTACACCACAGCCTGCATCACAATAACTTTTTTTTGTTAGTTGAGGATAATTTTTGATGTATGAGAGTACATCATCTACAGTTTTTTGATGTCCTTTCCTAATATTTTTCTGTACTGTATTAATTTCATCAGATTTGCTATAAATTTTATTCCATCTTTCAAAGCCAGTACCATTAAAATACTCCCTGACTTCACTTTTTTCGATAATCTTATTTGACGTCATAATATTCTATGAAAATTTATTCTTTTCATACTAACTAACTGGCACCAAATTAATTGCGCGCCATTATAGGAAAGAATTGATTTGTTATTTTGTCAGAATTGAATTCTAAAGATATTTATAAGATTGCTGTCGTAATGGGTAGTGATTCAGATCTAAATACATTGAAACCAGCCATTGATATTTTGAGAGAATTTAGAATAAAAACTGAAGTTTGTATACTTTCTGCTCATCGAACACCTATTGAAATGATGGAATATGCAAAAAATGCAGAATCAGAAAACATAAAAGTAATAATTGCCGGTGCAGGAGGTGCTGCTCATCTTCCAGGAATGCTGGCATCCATAACTTGCATTCCTGTAATTGGAGTACCAGTCGAAAGTAAGACACTGAAGGGAATTGACTCTCTTTTATCAATCGTTCAAATGCCCGCTGGAATTCCAGTTGCGACAGTTGCAATTAATGGAGGACAGAATGCTGGATTATTGGCAATAGAGATTATCAGTTTATTTGATGAATCTATAAAGAAAAATTTAAAAGAATTCAGAGAAAATCTCCATACACAGGTAAGAAATAAAAATAATAAGTTATCAACTATTGGACCTGACAATTATCTTCAAAATAAATGAACTAATATTTTTCTATTAGGCTTTGTTAAGAAAGTTTTCTTTTTTAAGGTAATTAATAACTTGTTCAACGGATTCATTTATATCTAACGAACCTGTGTCAACAACAATTTCGGGATTATGAGGAGCTTCATATGGACTAGAAATCCCTGTAAATTCCTTAATTTCACCCAAACGAGCTTTCTTATAAAGACCTTTAGTATCCCTATTTTCGCAAACTGTGATATCAGCAGAACAAAAAACTTCAATAAAATCCTTAGATCCAATAATTTTTCTCACCTTATCTCTATCGCTAATAAATGGCGAAACAAATGCTGTAATAGTTATTATCCCAGCATTCATAAATAAATTCGCAACTTCTCCAATTCTTCTTATATTTTCTTCTCTATCTTCATCAGAAAAACCAAGATCTTTACATAAACCGTGTCTAATATTATCTCCATCCAACACATAAGTCGAAAAACTATCTAAGTGCAAAACTTCATTTAAAGCGTTGGCCAAAGTACTTTTACCAGAACCAGATAAACCTGTAAACCAGATAACCATACCTTTATGACCTCTCATTTTCTCTAACTTTTCTCTATCAATAGTTAAGTTGTGCCACTTTATATTGGTTGACTTTGTTTGATCTTGTTCTTTCATTTTTGCATCATCAAAATTAAAAACCTATCCTAACCCTTGCTTCATAAATTATGAAATCCCTCTTTACGAAGAAACTCAATTGATTTCAATACCATATCACCCTGTAGCTGGATATTTCTATCAATCAATGTTCCTCCAGTCCCACAAAAAACTTTAATTTTTTTTAGTAATTCTTTTAATGAGATTTCATCCTCAGTGCCTAAACCTCTAATTAAAGTAACAGTCTTTCCCTTTTTACCTTTTTTTTGTTTTGAAATATTTATTTTTGATCTTTTATTTACAATATCTACCTTAGTTGTTTCTTCAGATTTTTTTTCTTGATTATCAAATTCGATCCAATTCTTTTTTCCCATTATTTTCAATATAATCTATAGTTAGTTAATACTTATTCTATAGAAAAAGTGGTAAGTACATTTTCTCGCAAAGATCAAAACTATAAAAATGACGATTTAAATCAACCCTCCAAAGAGGGAAGATTTGGAAAATATGGTGGTCAATATGTTCCTGAAACCCTAATGCCTGCTCTTTTTGAGCTTGAAACTGCTGCATCTAATGCATGGAAAGATAAACTTTTTGTAGAAGAATTAAATCATCTACTTAAGACTTATGTAGGAAGAGAAACACCACTTTATGAAGCCAAAAGACTTACTGAACATTACAAAACTAAACAAGCAACTCCTAGAATATGGCTGAAAAGAGAAGATTTAAATCATACTGGGGCTCACAAAATTAATAATGCCCTTGGACAGGCTTTACTGGCAATAAGAATGGGCAAAAAAAGAATAATTGCAGAAACTGGAGCAGGTCAGCATGGAGTTGCTACTGCTACTGTTTGCGCGAGATTTGGCTTGAAATGTATTATCTATATGGGTGCTGAAGACATAAAAAGACAATCCCTTAACGTTTTCAGAATGAAACTTCTAGGAGCTGAAGTTAAAGTTGTAAATTCTGGAACTGCAACACTTAAGGATGCTACTAGTGAAGCTATTAGAGATTGGGTTTCTAATGTCGAAACCACACACTACATTTTAGGATCTGTTGCAGGCCCACACCCTTTCCCAAAGATTGTGCGAGATTTTCATGCAGTCATAGGTGAAGAGACTAAAAAACAATGTTTGGAATCCTTTGGATCTTTTCCTGATATTTTGCTTGCTTGTGTAGGTGGGGGATCAAATGCAATGGGGCTTTTCCATCCTTTTGTGAAAGAAACTTCTGTGCGTCTTATTGGAGTTGAAGCCGCAGGAAGCGGAGTTGATACTGACAAGCATGCTGCCACTATCACTAAAGGGTCAGTTGGAATTTTGCATGGATCAATGAGTCTTCTTTTGCAAGATGATAATGGTCAAGTACAAGAAGCTCACTCAATAAGTGCAGGTTTAGATTACCCTGGAGTAGGACCTGAACATAGCCATTTAAAAGACATAGGTAGAGCAGAATATGGATCAGTCACAGATCAAGAAGCTTTAGACGCTTTAAAACTTGTTAGTCAATTAGAAGGCATTATACCTGCACTTGAAACTTCCCATGCCTTTGCTTGGTTAGATAAATTATGCCCTACTCTTGAAAAAGATACTCATATAGTTATCAATTGCTCTGGTAGAGGCGACAAAGATGTTAATACTGTTGCATCTTCATTAGATATTTAATCAATACCTTGGTATTGATGGGTCAATATATCTACTCCATCCATCAATACCCTCCTCCAAATTCCATATTTCGCTCACAATATTATTATCCAAGCACCATTGAGAAAAGTTATAACTTCTTATTCCTGCATGACAGGTAACTACAATTTCTCTATCTAATAAACCAGCAAATATTTCTTCAACATATTCAGATGTGACTTTACTAATTGGTATATGCAAAAATTCTTTTGAGAAACGAGCCAGTTCAAGCTCTGACTGCTCTCTTACATCAATCAAAACTGGATCTTCTTTCTCAGAATTAAACCAATCATTGAGACTAGAAGCATTTATAGATTTTGGATAGCTTCCCAATTTATAGTAAAATTATGTGTTATTTACAATTTAATAAATAAAGTTGCAGTAAGAATTTTATTGTTAAAAATAAAAATAAACATTTTTAATGAAACTTAGAATAATAGCAATAATAATATTATTATCTTTGTTACTTTTTTTTGGTTTTAAAAAAGTATCTCCTAATAAAAACAAGAAGCAAAGTACAATTATTGAGCAACTAAGTATCATAAAGTATATACCTGAAAACAATAAATTATTATTTATTTCAAATTTAGATAGTTTTAATATTTTTAATAATAATGCAAAGGATAAAAATCCAACAAATACAGATAACTTTGTTTTAATAAAAGACTCTATATTAGATTACTTAGGAATAGATCTAGGCAAAAATAAATTTGAAGATATCTATAATAATGAACTAATAATCTCAACTTTTGGAAATAATAACAAGCTTAAAGATGATATTTTGATTGTTTTTAAAATTAAGCCAGAAAAAACAATAGATGATTTATTAAATTTGCCTAATAAAATAGATCAGATTGATGAGATAATTCCAATTAATAGAGAAAACAAAATAAATTTCCTTAACTATATATACCGAACCAATGATAATTATATAATTACTTCATCAGATAAAAAATTAATCAAAAATAGTATTAACTCTAGTGAAAATTTTAAGAAAAAAAAATTTCAATATGAGGGAGAATTTGTTGGACTGAAAAATGAAAAAAATATATTATTCACAAATAAATTTTTGGAAAGTAAATTTTTTAATAAAGAAATTTTTACTGAGAATAATGGAGATAATATTGCTACAATTTTTGACTTTAAAAATAAGCAACTAATTTTAAAATCATATTTACTAAATAATAAAAAAAATATTGATATTCTTACTTACGAAAAGTTAATGAATAAAGAGAATAGTACTCAAGATAATCCTGAAAATTTAATTTTTTGTGATATAAAAAATTTTGACAAATACCTTAATCCCTTAATAAATGATTTTCAACTAAGTTTTTTTGAAGAGTTTAATCAAAATAATAATCAAAACATTTTAATTCTCAATTCAAATAAAGATTGGCTTATTACGTTTGAAAAAAATAATGAAGATCAATTTGATTTAAGTGCTTTGAAAAAGCTAAAAGATTTCAACAAATATACTTTGAAACAAAATGAAGATATTTATTCGATATATTCCAAAGATATTCTTGAAGAAAAAGACGATATTATAAAACAATTATCTTTTGAAAATATCTATTCGATAGAATCGGGAGGTTTACAAATCATAAGTAATCATTTAATTGATGGTAAAGAATTTGAGAAAATATCAAAAAAATTTTTTAACCTAAAAAGTAATAAAGATAAATCTGTTTTTCTTTATTCAAAAGTTGATATCAAAGATAGTAATTCTAATAAAATTGAATATTTTTCTAATTTGCAGGACCTTAATTTTCTCATTAAAAATATTTTAAAAATATCAAATGAAGAATCTCTAGAAATCATAAGTCATTCTATTCCTGAAAAAAATCCAATTATTTATAGAGAAACAAGATTAAACATTCTTTAAAATAAATTTATTCAAACAATCTTCAAAAACAATCATTTTAATTTTTTGCGAAGTTAATATCTTGTGGTTAATTAAAAATTATTTGACTATCTTTAATCTATAAGTATTTGATATTAAATTAAGCAATTGGATAGTAACAAACTAATTTTAAAACCAGGATTAGAGGGTGTCCCAGTTACTAATTCATCTATATGTGATATTGATGGCAACAAAGGTAAATTATTGTATAGAGGCTATTCCATTGAGGAACTATCCAAAAAAAGCAGTTTTTTAGAAACTGCTTACCTATTGATTTGGGGTGAATTACCCACAGCTATTCAACTAAGAGATTTCGAACAAGAAGTTCAGATGCATCGAAGGTTAAGTTTTAGAGTCAGAGATATGATGAAATGTTTCCCTGCAACAGGTCATCCTATGGATGCTCTTCAATCTAGTGCGGCTTCTTTGGGGCTCTTCTATTCGCGTAGAGCAATAGATGATCCTAATTACATCTACAACGCAGTCATAAGACTAATAGCAAAAATACCCACAATGATTGCAGCGTTTCAACTTATTAGAAAAGGACAAGACCCAATTCAACCTAGAGATGATCTAACTTACTCATCAAATTTTCTTTACATGTTGACTGAAAAAGAACAAGATCCTATAGCCGCAAAAGTTTTTGATAGGTGCTTAATTCTACATGCCGAACATAGTTTAAACGCAAGTACATTTAGCGCTAGAGTTACTGCAAGCACTCTTACAGACCCATATGCTGTTATCGCCTCTGCAGTAGGAACCCTTGCTGGCCCACTGCATGGAGGGGCAAATGAGGATGTTATTGCAATGTTAGAAGAGATTAAAAACCCAGAAAATGCTGGAGCTTTTTTAGATAACGCTATAAAAAATAAAAGTAAGATAATGGGCTTTGGCCACAGAGAATACAAAGTCAAAGATCCAAGAGCAATAATTCTTCAAAAACTGGCAGAAGAGCTTTTTATTAGATTTGGAGCAGATGAAATGTATGAAGTTGCTAAATCACTTGAGGCAGAGGCAATACCAAGACTTGGCCCTAAGGGTATATTCCCTAACGTGGACTTTTATTCTGGTCTTGTTTATAGAAAACTTGGTATTCCTCGTGATTTATTTACTCCAATTTTTGCCATATCTAGAGTGGCTGGTTGGTTAGCTCATTGGAGAGAGCAACTTGGAGCAAATAGAATTTTCAGACCATCGCAAATATACACAGGTTCAGCACCAAGAGATTGGATCAGCCTAGAAAACAGAGAATAATATTTGCAGCTTTTCATAAAAAACACACATATTGTATTTGAAGAGTTAATCTATTAAGTAAATAACAAAAAAATTTTGGAATACGGATTAGATCTCGAATATAGTTTTAATGAATTCTTAAAAGGTTTTGGCCTCTCTAGCGAAATTGCTCATATAATTTGGCTTCCCCTACCCATGCTATTAGTTTTAGTAGCGGCAGTTGTTGGTGTTTTAGTAACGGTTTGGCTTGAAAGAAAAATATCTGCTGCTGCACAACAAAGAATAGGTCCAGAATATGCAGGAGCGCTTGGCGTACTTCAACCAATTGCAGATGGTCTTAAGCTACTTGTCAAAGAGGATATTATTCCTGCTAAAGCAGATGGAATTCTTTTTACAGCAGGACCTATACTAGTTCTTGTGCCGGTAATTCTCTCCTGGCTAATTGTTCCTTTTGGACAAAATCTTCTAATAAGTAACGTTGGTATTGGAATCTTCCTGTGGATCGCTTTAAGCAGTATCCAGCCAATTGGGCTTCTTATGAGCGGATATGCATCAAACAATAAATATTCATTGCTAGGAGGATTAAGAGCAGCAGCTCAATCAATAAGTTACGAAATACCTTTAGCTTTATCTGTACTGGCTATCGTGCTAATGACAAATTCTCTAAGCACGATAGACATTGTTAACCAACAAAGTAATGCGGGAATCCTAAGTTGGAATATATGGAGACAACCAGTTGGCTTTATAGTCTTTTGGATTTGTGCTCTTGCAGAATGTGAGAGACTTCCATTTGACTTACCCGAAGCTGAAGAAGAATTAGTTGCAGGATATCAAACCGAATATGCTGGGATGAAATTCGCATTGTTCTATCTGGGTAGTTACATTAATTTAATTCTTTCCGCTTTATTAGTATCAATACTTTATTTGGGAGGATGGGGTTTTCCTATTCCAGTTGAATTAATAGCTAAGTTTCTTAATTTACCTATTAATGCACCCTTTATTCAGGTTTTCACTGCATCAATAGGAATTGTAATGACTGTATTGAAAGCATATCTTTTAGTTTTTATCGCAATATTATTACGTTGGACAACGCCTAGAGTAAGAATAGATCAACTCTTAGATCTGGGATGGAAGTTTCTTCTGCCAATTTCTCTTGCTAATCTTTTGATAACAGCAGGATTAAAACTTGCTTTTCCGCAATTCTTTGGTGGTTAATTTTAAGTAGAAATACTTAAATTACTAATTAATCCACTAAAATAAAATAACTAAGTAAATTTTTCGAAATGAACAATTTCCTTCAACAAATAAATAGCTATATCAAAGAAGCATTTAATGCTGGCAAATATTTATACAATGGTATATCAGTAACTTTTGATCATCTTCGAAGAAGACCTGTTACTGTTCAATATCCATATGAAAAATTAATACCTTCTGAAAGATACAGAGGAAGGATACATTATGAATTTGATAAATGTATTGCTTGTGAAGTTTGCGTAAGAGTTTGCCCCATAAATCTCCCAGTAGTTGATTGGGTAATGAATAAAGAAACCAAAAAAAAGGAACTTAGAAATTATTCAATAGATTTTGGAGTTTGTATTTTTTGCGGAAATTGTGTTGAATATTGCCCAACTAATTGTCTATCGATGACCGAAGAATATGAATTAGCTACTTTTGACAGACACAATTTAAATTTCGATAATGTCGCACTTGGTAGACTACCCACAAACGTCACAACAGATCCTTCAGTTAAACCTCTAAGAGAACTTGCCTATCTTCCTAAGGGTGTCATGGACCCTCATGAAATCCCAGCTTCAGATGCAAGAGTTGGTAAATTACCTGAAGAAGTTTATGATTGGATGAAGCCTGAATCCAATGAAAATAGTGATAAAGTTTCTAATCCAACTAATTAATTTTAATAATTCATGTCCATTGCCATAACAACACAACTTATTTGTTTTACAGTTTTATCTTTAGTTGTCATTATTGGAGCACTTGGTGTTGTGTTGCTCGAAAGTATTGTTTATTCGGCCTTTCTGCTTGGTGGAGTTTTCATGAGTGTTGCAGGATTGTATCTTCTTTTAAATGCAAGTTTTGTTGCTGCAGCACAAGTTTTAGTTTATGTGGGTGCAGTGAATGTATTAATAATTTTTGCAATAATGCTAGTCAACAAAAAAGAAGATTTAAAGCCTATCAATGACATTAAATCGAGAAGAGTTATATCAACATCGATATGTTTAACCCTTCTAAGCCTCTTAATAAGAGTTGACGTGACCAATGTATGGAGCCTATCAAGTCCTAAAAACTCTATTGGAGAAGAATCAACTATTAGGATTGGTGAACATCTTTTTAGTGATTATTTACTCCCATTTGAAGTAGCTTCAGTCTTACTTTTAATGGCAATGATTGGGGCTATTGTTTTAGCTAGAAGAGATGTAATGAGCAAGGATATTTCAACTGGATTACCTGTTGATCAAGAGTTAATTGAAAAATCATCAGAACCATTACTTACAAATAAAAATTAACTTTTCACTTTTTTTATGATGAATTTTGAATCTATTCCTCTTCAAGCTTTTTTAATAGTTTCTTCAGCACTATTTTGCATTGGTATTTGGGGATTATTAAATAGCAGAAATGCAGTCAGAGTTCTTATGAGCATTGAATTAATGCTCAATGCGGTAAATATAAACTTGATGGCGTTTTCTTCCTACATTGATAATAATTTAATTCAAGGACAAGTTTTTACAATTTTTGTGATTACTGTTGCTGCCGCAGAAGCAGCCGTTGGATTAGCTATATTGTTATCTCTTTATAGGAATAGGGTGACTGTAGATATGGAAAGTTTTAATTTATTAAAATGGTAAAAGCATTAAATGAAACTTTCATTAGTGCTCATTATATATCGTTCAGATAGTTCTATAGCTTTAGAGGCTTCAAAATTCTGTGAGGAAGTCCTTAAAGCAAAAAATATAAAATCAAACAGAATTGAAAGTGATTTTAATAAAGATGAAATTGAACAATATTTTTGTAATCTAGAACTACAACCAAATATTGGCATAGTTCTTGGTGGGGATGGAACTTTCCTAAAATGTGCAAATGCTTTATCTGATTATGATATTCCTTTGTTGAGCTTTAATATTGGTGGTAATCTAGGTTTCCTTACGCAAGAAAAAGATTTTTTGTTTGACAAATCTTTTATTCAAATCCTTGAAAACCAAGAATATAAAATTGACTTTCGTAATAGATTAAATTGTAATGTATGTATTAGTGAGACAAGTTCTGAGAAAAAGATTATAAAAAGCTATGATGCCTTAAATGATTTTTATTTTAAATCTGTTGAGGAAGACATTTCTCCAACCAACCAAATACAAATTGAAATAGATAATGAGAAGGTTAATGAATACAAAGGTGATGGATTAATCATATCTACATCTACTGGTTCAACAGCCTACTCAATGGCCGCAGGGGGGCCTATAGTGCACCCGAGTATTGATGCAATGATAATTAACCCTATATGCCCGATGAGTTTAGCTAGTAGACCAATAGTTATACCTAATACCAGTAAGGTGATCATTAAACCTATAAATAAAAGTAAAGGAGAAATTAAATTATGGAAAGACGGTTCAAAATGTATGACCATTAAGGAAAATTATTATTGTGAGATCAAAAAAGGGCAATCACCCTGCAAAATTATAAAGTTTAAAAAAAGCACAAGTTACTATAATACTCTAATAAAAAAACTTGATTGGAAAGGTGATTTATCTCAAAAAAATTTCAAAAATTAAATGGCCTTAGAAATAGAAAGAAGATTTCTCATAAAAAATGATAATTGGAAAGAATTCATAAATAAAAAAATTTCTATTGAACAAGGATATTTATCCAAAAGTTTAGACGGTTGGATAATTAGGGTAAGACTTATAGGCAAAAACTCTAAAATTGCACTTAAAAAACATATCAAGGGCTTTACCAACTTTGAATTTGAATACTCCATTCCACGAAGGGATGCTGAAACCATAATGTCAAATCTCTCCAATACAATTAAAAAAGATAGATTTTTTTTAGAAATTGAAAAAAAATCTTGGATTATAGATTGCTTTAAAGAAAATAATTATCCACTTGAAATTGCAGAAATTGAACTTTCTAATGAAGAAGAGGATTTATTTCTTCCCTCTTTCATCTCTAAAGAAATTACTGGGCAGACCCATTACTCCAATTTCAGTCTCGCTAACAATCCTTTTTCAGAGTGGAAAGAAGACTATTTAACAACTTTCAAAACTAACTAGTCAAAGGTGCCACGCATCCTTTATATTTTCTTTATATTTAATCAAAATATTTTAATTTCTTCAGATGTATGGTCTTTACGACAAAAAAGGAATGTTGAGATTCGTCGATTCAGACAAGGATGCATGTATTGCATATGCTGAACTATTCGAATTAGGTTCTACCAATTATTGTCTAATAGATTTGGCTAATGATATAAAAAAAGTAAAGGGTAATACTAATCTTGATCAGAGTCTGGGAGTGTACAACAATTAAATCCATCTCTACAAATTTTGCCATTATCCATTGCCCAATTCAGAAGTGCTACTCTGTTTTTAGAACCAGTTTTTGTAAACATATTACTTACATGATTATCAACAGTTCTTTTACTAATAGTTAGTTTTACCGCAATTTCTTGATTTGTAAGCCCATCAGCCACGAGATCAATGATTTCCATCTCCCTTGCTGAGAGACCCATCATATCAATGTTGTTTACTTCTTCTTCAACCATTTGCATTTAAACAGTTCCTTTTTTATATTAATTAAGTTTAGCAATCTCAGTACACTTGTTAACCAAGTAGGAAACAAAAGCAATTGAAATCAAAACTTCAGCAGACTTTAGAAAAAAGATCTAAGGTAATAACAGCAGAGTTAATGCCGCCAAGAGGTGGAAGCCCCATAAGATCTCTTAAGATAGCACAACTTTTGAAAGATAAGGTACATGCTGTTAACATTACCGATGGAAGCAGAGCTGTAATGAGAATGTGCAGCCTGGCAATGTCCAAACTATTACTGGAAAATGGGGTAGAACCAGTAATGCAAATTTCTTGTAGAGATCGTAATAAAATTGCTTTACAATCAGACATTCTTGGAGCAAATGCTCTAGGAATTAGAAACATCTTATGCATTACCGGTGATTCAGTAAAAGCTGGGGATCAACAAGATGCCAAGGCCGTACATGAGCTTGAGTCAGTGAGATTGCTTCAACAAATTCAGGCTTTTAATAAAGGAATTGATCCTACTCTTGGAGAACTTTCTGATAAAAAAACATTTATTTTTGCAGGTGCTGCAGCTGATCCAAGTTGCAGAAATAAAAGAAGTTTAGAAAATAGAATGAGAAAGAAAAAAGAGGCTGGGGCTGGATTTATACAAACTCAAATGGTTATGGAAAAAGAAAATTTGATAGAGTTTTGTGAAAAAATTAGCAATCCTCTTGAAATTCCTGTAATTGCAGGTGTATTCCTATTAAAGTCTTACAAAAACGCTCTCTTTATAAACAAATACGTCCCAGGCGCAAACATTCCTGAAAATATCTTAAATCGTCTTAAAGATGCTAAAGATCCATTACAAGAAGGTATTAACATTGCAGCTGAACAAGCTCATGATTTTATTCAAATCGCAAATGGTGTTCATCTAATGGCCGTAAAAGCAGAGCATTTGATTCCGGAGATCATTGAAAAAGCTGATCTTAGTCTGGAATATTAATCAAATCAGTACCTAATAATTCTGCCATAGCTTTCTGTTGAGGTGATGGCTCAGTCAAATCAGATCTTCTTGAATCTGCTATTAACCAATCTAAAGATGCATCTTGCAAATCAAAATGATCTCCATTTTTACCCACACAATATTTACCAAACACTAACTTATCCATAAGTCTTACACCTTTACCAATTTTAGAATAATCAAAAATAATTGAGTTATCTATCGTTGCTCCCTCGCAAATACAACAACTTGGTCCAATCATGGAAGGGCCAATAATAGTCGCACCATCCTCGATCCTAGTCATGCCTCCTATATAAACCGGCCCGGTAATATTAACCTTTTCCCAATTAGCTGCTACATTCAAACCGGTAAAAACTCCTGGTTTAATTTCCTTGCCTGGAATTTGCACTTGCCTTACCTTACCTTTCAATACATTTCTTATAGCACTCCAATAATCAGGAACTTTTCCAATATCTACCCATTCAAAATCCATTGGTAAAGCAAAGAATGGTAAATCCATTTCAACAAGTTTAGGGAAAAGATCAGCTCCAATATCAAATTTCTCTGCTGAAGGTATGTAATTAAAAATTTCGGGTTCGAAAAGATAAATTCCTGTATTGATAGAGTCACTTAAAGCTTGATCAACTGTTGGCTTTTCCTGAAAAGCCTTTATTCGACCATTTTCATCAGAAACCACGACACCGTAACTTGACACTTGATCTTTAGTTACCTTTTTTGTTATTAAGCTCGCAATAGCTCCTTTTTGCTTATGTTTTTTAACAGCTTGAGTTAAATCTAAATCAACTAAAGCATCACCACATAAAACAACAAAAGTTTCATCAAAGAAATTTTGAAAATCCTGAATTTTTTTTAATCCTCCTGCGGATCCCAAAGCATCACCTATTAATTCTCCATCTTCAATTCTTCCCTCAAAGCTATAAGCAATTTCTACTCCAAATCTTTGCCCATCCCTAAAATAATTTTCAATTTCTTCAGCTAGATGAGAAACATTTACCATTATCTCCTTGAAGTTATGTTCTCTTAAAAGTTCTAAGAGAAACTCCATAACAGGTTTTTGCAAGATCGGAATCATCGGTTTAGGAATAACGTGCGTAATAGGCTGAACACGTGTGCCTTTACCTGCCGCAAGTATCATTGCCTTCATAAATTCAAAACCATTTTTAAAATTATACGTTATTACTATGAAGCTTCTAAGTAGCCGAGGAAGAGGCATTACTTACCTCAAGATTTTCTATAGGTAATTGAGCTAAGCCTCCATCAGGTATTATTCTTTTAATTTGAATTGGGCCATATAAGGAATTAATTTGTTTTATTTCAATTTTGTTTTCAGATGATAAAAATAACAAAGCCCAAAAAACTCCCAAACGGTCTTTATCTAAATCATGTTTTACAACTGTTTGCCATTTTTTAACTAAATATTCAAAATCTGTCCATTGTAATGCTTTTTCCCATCCTTCAATAAATTTCCCTAAAGCTTTAGTAGTTTCTGGAAGTTTCTCGCGATGCGCTAATGACTTTACTTGAGAAATTAATGCCCTATCAGAATATTTTTTATTTCTTTTTCTCTTCATGAGCAGAAGATCTTGGGTTTCTATAACTTCTGCTATGGACTCTAACTGACTTACAAGTTCTCCCAATGTTGTTGTACGTTTAAGAATTGGTTGTGCAATTGATCTTCTCCTTAGGTATTTTTCAGGATATTTCGGAATATCAAATTCTTTATCAATCCAATCTTGATCATCCAAATCAAATTCATCTTCAAAATCAGAAGAATTTTCTTTGAAAACATCAGCTTCCAAAACCTCAGCCTTAAGATTAACTAGTACGGAAGCCGCAAAAAATGCTTCGCTGGTCTCGGCTAAATCCTTCTGATATGAGATTTGACTATTTGAAGATTGATTAAAAGTATGTGAGTATTCCTCTAAAAAACTATCAATTACACTTATTACATCAATATCCCATGGATCAAGCTCACCTTTACCTGCAGCGTCTTGAAGGAACTTAATCAACAGTCTAGGGCCTAATTGTTGCCTATCAATAGGATTGAAATAAGATATTTTGAGATAGATAAAATCTACTCACAAGATATCTTTAAATTTATTTAATGCCAAACAATATTGAGTTAATTTAAAAAATTATATTTTTGGAGCTTTTAGGATATCGTTTGTTTTATTTCCTGAAAAAATATTTGTTTTAACAGCACCTTTAACTGCAGTTAAATCTCGATCGACCAAATTATTGATAGATGCAATGTAACTTTCAGTAATTAATCTTGGGTATAAACCAATTCCAATAATCGGTAAAAGTAAACAGGCAATAATATAAACTTCCCTTGGCTCTGCATCTATAAGTTTTCGTTCTTCGATTAATTTAGGATTTTCTTTGCCAAAGAAAATTTCTCTTAACATTGAAAGTAAATAAATAGGAGTAAGTATTACACCGATAGCTGCTAAAGAGGCCATCACTACCCTAAACGGTAGTGTATACACTTCATCAGTAACAAATCCTGTAAATACCATCAATTCGGAAACAAATCCACTCATACCAGGTAAAGCCAGGGAAGCCAGGGAGCAAGCAGTCCATAGGGCAAACATGATTCTCATTTTTTGTCCTACACCACTCATTTCATCAAGTTTAAGAGTCTTTGTTCTGTCATAGGTAGCACCAACAAGAAAAAATAAACTTGCACCGATTAATCCATGACTAACCATTTGCAGCATAGCTCCGCTTGTTCCAAGGCTACTAAAACTCCCTATTCCAATAAGAACAAAACCCATATGACTTATCGAACTGTATGCAATTTTTCTTTTAAGATTCCTTTGAGCAAAAGAAGTTAATGCAGCATAAATTATATTGACTACCCCTAGAACTATTAATAATGGGGCAAATTGAGCATGAGCAACGGGTAATAATTGTGCATTAAATCTTAAAAGAGCATATCCTCCCATCTTTAATAAAATTCCTGCTAGAAGCATATGAACTGGAGCTGTAGCCTCTCCATGAGCATCCGGAAGCCAAGTATGAAGAGGTACTATTGGAAGTTTCACACCAAATGCAATTAAAAGTCCTACATAACATAATATTTGGAATTTTTGACTAAAATCTTGAGCTGCCAAGTGAGAAAACTCAAAGTTAGGAATTTCAGTACCATAGAAACCCATTGCTAACGCTGCAATGAGAATAAAGATAGAACTGCCAGCGGTATAAATAATGAATTTTGTTGCTGCATATTGTCGATTTTTGCCACCCCATATAGCCAGTAATAAATAAACGGGAATTAACTCAAGTTCCCAAGTTAGAAAAAATAAAAGCATATCTTGTACGGCAAACACAGCGATTTGACCACCATCCATAACCAATATCAAAAAGAAAAATAACTTTGGTTTGAACTTGACTGGCCATGCAGCAAGAACTGCTAAAGCAGTTATAAAACTAGTCAATAATATTAAAGGCATAGACATGCCATCAGCGCCAACGGACCAAGTAAGACCTAGATCAGGGAGCCAACTAATATTTTCTTTAAGTTGAACATTCTCATTACTAATATCAAAGCCATTTATATATGAACCTACAGTTATTAAAAAAGTAATTAATGCAATAGACAATGCAAACCATCTCACCTCTTTGCCATCCCCTTTATCTGGGAAAAGAGGTATCACAAATGCACTACCAATTGGGAATAAAATTGAAGCAGATAACCAAGGAAAATTAGATAATCCAGCTCCCAAAGTTCCCAACATTTGTGTCGCAAAATGTGTATAAAAATAAGTACTCAATTTAATAAGAAATTTATCTTAAATAAAGTCTAGAAATTTTCTGTATTTTTTCACCCTAATGGACAGTGAAGACACACAATTGTAATTAAGAAACTTGAGGAGATTGCAACCCAAATATAGCAACTAGTAAAATTACACCACCAAAAACAATAAGCGCATAAAATTGAGCCCTACCAGTCTCAAAATATTTTAAACCTTCTCCACTACCTAAAGTTACAAGTCCGGTAAGATTTACAACACCATCAACAACCTTAGAATCAACCTCTAAAACTTCTTTAGCAAGTTTTCTACTACCCTTAACAAAAAGTTTTTCATTAATATCATCTAGGTACCATTTATTAGATAAAAATCGGTTGATGCTAGGAAACTTTTCGGCAAATAAAACTGATAAATTAATTTTTTTCACAAAATATGCCTGATAAGCAATAAGAATTCCGGCTGATGCAATAAGTATTGAAGCAAGTGCTAAAGGCAAAAATTCTTTTAATTCGAAGGCTTTTGCAGCAGTCTCTGCTTCTTCGGGATCTAGTAAAATTGCAATTTTGCTATCCCATGGAAGTCCCATAAAACCAATTATTACAGACGGTACAGCTAGAAATACCAAGGGAAATGTCATAGACCATGGTGACTCATGAATAGAGCCATGTTCTTCATGATCTTCTTCATTTTCATCATCTAGGTTTGTTTTGGAGGCTATTAGAAGCTGTTTTTGCAATTCTTTATTCTCCCCTCTGAAATCTCCTTCAAATGTCAAGAAATAAAGCCTAAACATATAAAAAGCAGTCATACCTGCTGTTAGAAGTCCTACAAACCAAAAAGCTGGAAATGATATAAAAGCATTTCCGAGTATCTCGTCTTTACTCCAAAATCCTGCCAATGGGGGAATTCCACTAATTGCTACACAACCTATTAAAAATGTTGTTGATGTATATGGCATTTTTTTTCTTAAACCTCCCATCAATCTCATATCTTGAGCTAATACAGGCTGATGGCCAACTACTTCTTCCATAGCATGTATTACCGAACCAGATCCCAAAAATAGCATTGCTTTAAAGCAAGCATGAGTTACTAAATGAAAAATTCCTGCAACTGGTGCTCCACAACCCATTGCGAGCATCATATATCCAAGCTGAGAAACTGTGCTATATGCTAAACCTTTTTTTAAATCCATTTGGGTCAAAGCTATAGAGGCTCCTAAAAAACAAGTAATGGTACCAACTAAAGCAATAGTGAACTGAATAGAAGGGAATATTGAATACAAAGGTTGAAGTCTTGCTACAAGAAAGATTCCTGCTGCAACCATTGTTGCAGCATGGATAAGTGCAGAAATTGGTGTAGGACCTTCCATTGCGTCAGGTAACCACACATGAAGAGGAAACTGAGCGGATTTAGCCATTGGCCCTAGAAAAACTAAAAAACAAAGTAATAAAGCTGCCCAAATGGGTATCGAATGGTCAGATATCGATTGAGAAATTCCAGTAGCTATTTCATTAAAATCAAAACTATTTGTTGCCCAAAATAGGCCAAGAATTCCTAGTAATAAACCAAAATCTCCCACTCTGTTAACAACAAATGCTTTTTGTGCAGCGTGTGCAGCGCCATCCCTGTCATACCAAAAACCAACTAATAAATAAGAACACATCCCAACTAATTCCCAAAAAACATAAATTTCTAATAAATTCGGACTAACTATTAATCCCATCATTGAACTACTAAATAATGCTAAATATGTAAAAAATCTGACATAACCTTTGTCATGCGCCATGTACCCATGAGAGTAAATCATTACCAGCAAAGTTATTGTAGTTACTAACGCAAGCATTACACTCCCTAAAGGATCAAGGACGAATCCCATTGGAATTGTGAAATCTCCTGCATTGGCCCATACAAATAATTTTTCTACTGATTGATAACCATTAACTTGTTCAATTAAAGCTTTATAACTAATTACCGCAGAAATCCCAACGAAAGAAATCAGACCTACAGAAACAATTTCTCTTGAATTATTAATTTTCTTGTTAATGCTTATTAGTCCTAGGCCAGAAAGCACTGCTCCAATAAGTGGAAAAACGGGAATTAACCAGGCAATTTCTGAAGCTTGTGGCATTTTTTAAAAAACTTTTATTTTGATTTTAAACTGTCAATTGAAAAATTCAGACAAAAATGATGAATTAAATGTTTTAACAGCAATATTTATATATTGATGAGACCACCAAAGTACGCCTATTGCAATTAATATGCCAACTTGAGATAACCGAAAAAATTCTTTAATCTTAAATTCTTGCCTCCCCTCAAGTATCGCCAAAAAAGGGATTATAGAAGTATTTTTTTTAAAGTTTTCAAATTCTTCTCCAAATCTATTTGCTAATCTCTTGTCGCCATGCCAGATTGCAAAAAGGTGATGCAAAACTAAGCCAATAGAAGTTACTAATGTAAATGATGTACCAATCCATAAAGTATGAGCAAAACACCAAATTATCTGACCAAATGCTTGTGGATGTCTTGTGATTCGCATTATCCCAGTTCCATAGATTCGTACTTTAGGTTTTAAAACAGAAGGAATTTCTAGCAAATTGTAAGTAGCGGGATATAAAAATAAAAAACTTATTGCAGTTAAGAACCAAACGACCATAAAAACAAAATTATTGCCCTGTAAATTCCATAATCTGATTCCGTCATATCTATGAGCTAAAAAATAACTAATCAAGATAATTGCAGATGGCAAACTTAAAAAAACGAAACATAAACGCCATAGTCTTGGACCCATAATAGATTCTGCTTTGATTCTTAAAGCAGCTCCCCCACTATGAATGACCGCAAAAATCAAAATCAAAATTAAGATAATTAGCGAGGTTTTATGAGTCTCCATATATTTAAATTGTTCAAATAATTTTTGTTCTTAACAAGAATGCTCCTAAGCATTAGAATTATAAGAAATTGTAGGCATAATAGATGCCAGAATTACCATTTACACTCGACCAATTAAGAATATTAAAAGCTATAGCAGCTCAAGGAAGTTTTAAAAAAGCTGCAGATCTCTTGTATGTAACCCAACCTGCCGTAAGTTTACAAATACAAAATTTAGAAAAACAACTTGAAATCACAATTTTCGACAGAGGTGGTAGGAAAGCTCTATTGACTGAAGCAGGGAGACTATTACTTGAATATTGTGAACGAATTTTGAATCAATGCGACGAAGCTTGCAAAGCTATTGAAGATTTAAATAGCTTAAAAGGTGGAACTCTTGTCATTGGAGCGAGCCAAACAACGGGCACTTATCTAATGCCGAGAATGATAGGACTATTCAGACAAAAATACCCTGATGTATCCGTTCAACTTCAAGTTCACAGTACGAGAAGAACTGGTTGGAGTGTGGCCAATGGACAAATTGACTTAGCCATTATTGGCGGACAATTACCTGGAGATTTGGAAAATTTGCTACAAGTAATTCCCTATGCCACTGATGAATTGGCATTAGTTTTACCATCTAAACATCCACTTTCGGCCAAAAAAGAGCTTCTTAAAGAAGACTTATACAAATTAAATTTTGTAACATTAGACTCACAATCTACAACAAGAAAAGTTGTTGACAAACTTCTCCAAGATTCTGGGCTTGATATTCAAAGATTAAAAATTGAGATGGAACTTAACTCTCTTGAAGCAATTAAGAATGCAGTTCAATCAGGTTTAGGAGCTTCCTTTTTGCCTGTTGTTTCTATTGAAAGAGAATTATCGGCTGCAACAATCCACAAAGCATTCGTTGCTGATTTAGAGGTAAAAAGAGAACTTAAATTAATTACTAATCCGTCAAGATATACATCAAGAGCATCAGAAGTATTCAAGAAAAACATTCTCCCACAATTTGCTAGTTTAGAAAGCCCTTTGAGACATATATAATTTCGATCAAAACTGAATTGCTTCTTTGTTAATACCTACCCCGCCGTCTTCAGCTTGTCCATCACCTTTTATTATAAATTTATTTTCATTTACATCAGTCTGATAAACGCACTTAACTATTGGCTTATCTCTTATAGAACCAATATAAGCAAAAGTATTCATCCTTTGCTTGCATTCTCTTACATCTTCATTACTAATTGCGCCCTGTTTTTGTAACACTGTCCAATTCTCTCTTCTAATAACACACCCGGGCTGAAGAGCTGGTTGCGTTACAAAACTCGTAGATGGATTTAGAGTCGTATACATTTCAACATCAATTACAAAAGCACTAGCTCCCCATTGTCTGCAAAATTCAGGATCTGGAACAGCCATATCTAATTGTTGTTGACTTGCTATATTTCCCTGCCCGCCATCAGTTGTACTGGTAATAGCGCTCCCGATACCAACTCCTAAAATTAATACTCCAGCAAGTACGGCAATGGTTCCTGTACTAAAGTTGATCTTTTGTTCAGAAGAAGCAGGCAATCTATTGCTTCTTTGACCATACGGATCCATATCCTTTGGATTTGGTGGATAATAACTTCTATTTGAGCCTCTTCTTGGCCTTCTATTTGAGGATGATCTATTCACAGCACTTCATTTGTCTTTGGTAAACCCATTGAGTAATTCATAACTCTACAGTCAGGGTTATAGCTAAGCTGACCATTTTGAAGCAAAAATTTAATCAAACCTTCAATTTCTGATCCTATTTTTCGAAGTTCATAATCATCTAAATCCTTTCCTGCTCTCTCTTTTATTAATTCATTGAATTTTTCATTTATTTTGTTTAGAGAATCTTCGTTCCAAATAAATTCGTTATCGGGATCTAAATCAAGAGTTAGTTTATTGGGATGAAACTTTAATTCCTCATCTACCACTTCGGCAGTAAAAATTCTTACATGCCTTGTAGTCGATTTTAAAAGCATTTTTTCCATAATTTTACGAAATAATCAACGAAAAAAACTAATATGTTCTAACTTTAATGTAGCTTATTAGTAAGTGTTAATTTATTTCTTGATTTAATAATGCGTGTTGTAATTGCTGGTGCTGGTTTAGCAGGTTTATCTTGCGCTAAATATTTAGTCGATAATGGACACATTCCGATTGTACTCGAGGCTAGAGACGTTTTAGGTGGGAAAGTTGCTGCATGGAAGGACGAAGATGGAGATTGGTATGAAACTGGGTTACATATATTTTTTGGAGCCTACCCAAATATGTTGCAACTTTTTAAGGAATTAGATATTGAAGACAGACTTCAATGGAAAAGTCATTCAATGATTTTTAATCAGCCATCAGAGCCTGGAACTTACAGTAGATTCGACTTTCCCGATATACCTGCTCCAGTTAATGGTGTATCAGCAATACTAAGCAATAATGATATGCTTTCATGGAATGAAAAAATTCTATTTGGATTAGGTTTAGTGCCTGCAATGTTGAGAGGCCAAAAGTATTTAGATAAATGTGATACAAAATCATGGACTGATTGGTTAAAAGAGCACAATATACCGGAAAGAGTTAATGATGAAGTATTTATAGCGATGAGTAAAGCTCTTAATTTCATCGGACCGGATGAAATATCATCTACGGTTTTATTAACAGCATTAAACAGATTTCTACAAGAAAAAAATGGTTCTAAAATGGCATTCCTTGACGGAGCTCCTCCAGAAAGACTTTGCCAGCCAATGGTTGATTATATTACTGCTCGTGGTGGTGAAGTTCATATGAATAGTCCTTTAAGGGAAATCAATCTAAATGAAGACAGCACTGTTAAAAGTTTTACTGTTGCCTCTTTAGATAAAAACGAAAAGAAAGAGCTAACGGCTGATGCTTATGTAAGTGCAATGCCCGTAGATCTCTTTAAATTAATGATCCCAAAACAATGGAAAGGGTTAGATGCATTTTCTAAATTAGATGGTTTAAATGGCGTTCCAGTCATTAATATTCATTTATGGTTTGACAAAAAATTAACAGATATTGATCATTTATTATTTAGTAGATCACCTCTCCTCAGTGTTTATGCAGATATGAGTATCACCTGCAAAGAATATGAAGATCCAAATAGATCAATGCTTGAATTGGTTTTTGCACCAGCAAAAGATTGGATTAATAGGAGTGATCAGGATATTGTTGATGCAACTATGGAGGAACTCAAAAAATTATTCCCAACGCATTTCATGGGAGACGATAAAACAAACTTACGAAAATATAAAGTAGTCAAAACTCCAAGATCTGTTTATAAAGCAGTTCCTGGATGCCAAGAGTTCAGACCTAGTCAAAAATCTCCTATAAAAAACTTCTTTTTAGCAGGTGATTATACTATGCAAAAATATTTAGCATCTATGGAAGGAGCTGTTTTAAGTGGTAAATTATGCGCGGAATCAATCAATAAGGAGTATTCCAAAACTCCTCAAAATGTTTCTTCATGAGATTTACATTCAAGTAATTTAAAAATTCATCTAAAACTTTTTGAAAAATTCAATTTCTCAACTAGATCAAGCATACGAGATATGCCGAAAAGAAACCCAAAAATGGGCTAAAACCTTTTACTTGGGAACCCTCCTGCTACCTCTAGAGAAAAGGAAAGCGATTTGGGCTATTTATGTTTGGTGTAGAAGAACAGATGAAATAATGGATAGCTTAGAAGCTTCAACTAAATCGCAAGATGAACTCGCAGAAAATTTAAATGCATGGGAAGAAAATACAAAGAATGTTTTTAAAGGCAACATTAAATCGGAATTAGATGCCGTTTTATTAGACACCATAGAAAAATATCCACAAAGTATTCAACCTTATCTAGACATGATAGATGGTCAGAGAATGGATCTTAATAAATTTAGATACAAAAATTTTGATGAGTTAAAACTCTATTGTTATAGAGTCGCAGGGACAGTTGGTTTGATGACTCAGAATGTCATGGGGATTGATAGTGCTTACACATCCGCTCCATGGAGTACCAAACCTGACCCCTCAGAAGCCGCTATAGCTTTAGGTATAGCTAATCAATTAACAAATATATTAAGAGATGTTGGCGAAGATAGGCAAAGAGGTAGAATTTATCTTCCTCAAGAAGATATTGAAAAATTTAATTATTCTGAAGAAAAACTTTTAAAAGGTGAAATAAACAAACAATGGAAAGCACTAATGAACTTTCAATTAACCAGGGCTCGCGATTGGTTCCAGAAATCTGAAGATGGAATCAAATGGTTATCTACTGATGCAAGATGGCCTGTTTGGACATCCTTACGTCTTTACAGAGGAATATTAGATTCTATAGAAAGGCTAGACTATGATGTCTTTAATAATAGAGCTTTTGTAAAAAATTCAGTAAAAGCTTTTGAAATTCCTATATCTTTTTTAATTTCTCGAATTAAATGACTAAGCAGGAGTCTTCTGATTAGCCAACAAATCTTTTAATTTAGATAATTCTCCTGCCCATCTTGGATCAGGAGCTTCTAAGTTAGGAGCATCACTATGAACAATTTTCTTAAAGTCTTTCCTCTTCTTACTCTTATTTAATTTTCCACTATTTCTTTTATTTGAAGCGGAATCTTTCTTTTCTGATAGCTCTACTCTTAATTTAGAACCATTAAATTCAAAACCATTTAACTTTTGAATTAATAAATTAGCATTATCTTCATTATTAGAAGTCGCAAAACCAAACCCCCTGCATTCCTTAGTTTCCTTATCTAAAACTGCTTTAAATCTAATGGAATCAGAAACTGACTTTAAAAGTGTATCAAATTCTTTTGGATTAAATCCTTGTGGTAAGTTGCCAATGTAAATGCGAATACTCATAAATTTTTAAAAATGATTTTGAAGTCTGAACTTCTAAACAAAACTAAGCTATGTGTATTTAATCACATTTTGGCGCATTTTGTTCAATCCATCGCTTTGCTTTATAAATAGCTTCATCAAAATTATTTAATCTCTTATATGCAAGTTCCTTTGAAAGATACTGTAAGAGCTCTCCCAAGATAGGTCCATCCTTGATTTCCAAATTTTTTTTAATTACATCACCATTAACTAAGTTTGAGGGATGAAATAATTTATCATCGTTGTCACGCCATCTATGAAGCCAATCTAATTGTAGGTTTTGAGGTAAATAAAAAATAAAAGATGGCAAAAACATTTCTAATTCTTGATGTAATTTAAATCTGTCAAATTCATCTAACTGAGCGATATTTTTGTTTTTCAGGAAAAGGTGCCATTTTCGCAATAACTTAGTTTTTGCAATATCAGCTTTACTAAATTTCAGTTTCTCTAAAGTTACAACATCTAAGATTTGAGCAATAAAAAATGATGGTAAATATTTATCTTTTTCTTCCTGATCAAGTTCTCCATAATTAATTTTCTCTAAATCCAAAAAAAAAGAATCTTCAAATAAATTTTCAATATCAAATATATTCAATTTTTTTATCAACAATATTGCATCAAGAGCATTTGCTCCATTTACTATTTTCTGTATTTCATAAGTAATTCTCTCTTTTGCGACAAGATATAAGTTCCCTTTATTTTTTTTTATAAAATCAACTAATCTTAGATCAATTTTAAAATTCAATTCTGAAACAAATCGAAAACATCTTAAAATTCGTAAAGGATCATTTAATAAATTGTTTTCAGAATGAGTTCTAAGCAAAGCATTCTCAAGATCTTTAAGGCCATTTAATGGATCAAACAAACTCTTCTTATCAAATAAAAAA
>CACMTJ010000010.1 GCA_902616595.1 uncultured Prochlorococcus sp. | reverse complement strand
ATAGAAAAATAGATAAGTCGCAAACACAATTGATTTGTTTTTTTGAAGGCAATCTTCTTTTCATCAATTGCTAAATTACTGATATATGGATAAAAAGTGAATCCTATAAAATTTGTTAAAAACATAACAATTGCACCTGCTGAAATAGCTAGAGAAAATTCGCCGACTCCTCTTAAACCAATTTGGGATAAAATTATACTTCTTGCAAAAAAGAAAAATATTGAAGCAGTAAATGTAGCAAATATTGATTTTTTTGAGATTATGAATAGACTTTTCAAATAAGGTCTTGGTCCTAATAAAGACATATTATTTTTTATCTGTTTAATAAGAAATAAAATATTATTTTTTTTAGATAAATATAATTTTAATAATATAGATAAAAGTGAAAATAGATAAGTTGCTGCGAATATATAAATCATTAAACTTACATTATTATAATAAGCACCAATAAAGACAAAAATACGAGGTAAAATTTTTAAAGTCAAAATATAATTTGAGAAATTAAAATTATTAATACTTCTGAAGGAAAACAATATAAATTCTAAAATCATTTCACAAAATCCTATTAATAAAATAATGGAGAAAATATTAAAATTTATTATTTTATCAAAGAAAAGATTAGATATTTCACCTTTTATAAGAAGAAGAAATAGGCCAGTACTAAACCCTATAAAACTAAGTAGCAAACCTGATTTAAAAATTAATTCATACTTTTCAAGATTAGTTTTTATTCTTGGGACAATTGATATAATACTATTACTAATATTTAGTCCTGCTAAAGAGTTATAAAGTCCTGAAAAATATATTATCTGTGACCAAAAACCAATGTCAGAATATGAAATTTTATTGGCTATGTAGGCGGTAAGGATGAAGCCAATTAATTTCTCATTTATTAATAAAAATCTACTTAAAAATCTTTCCCTAGAATAATTATTTAGTCTATTGTATATATTTTCCAACATATATTACATCTCTTACTCTATTCAATTTTTCTTTATTTTAATAGTAAATACAACTATAACATTTGTAAATATTTAATACCATACAATTTAAAATCAAAATTTTGTAACTTTAGACTTAGATTTAGTATAAAAAATTAAATTTTATTTTAATCTAAGAAATAATTTACAAAGTCTAATTAAATAAATTAAATCGAGTATAACTCTATAAAATACTTTTAGGAAAAAAAAATTTTTAGCTATTATAATATTTATCTACTTATGAAACTTTCAAAAAAATTACTTAATTTAATATGAAATCAAGTTTTAATGGACAATTAAAATTTATTAATCATGCATGTTTTTATATTGAGAGTATTAATTCTATTTTAATTTGCGATCCTTGGCTTGAAGGATTAGCTTTTAATAATGGCTGGAGTCTATTGGACGAATCAAGTTCAAATAAAGAGACAGTTGAAGATTTAATTAGATCTAAAAAGAAAATATTTATTTGGTATTCTCATGAGCACTCTGATCATTTTTCAATAAGTTTTCTAAAAGATCTATACCAAAAAATTAAAAATTTCACTGTTATTTATCAGAAAACTATGGACCAGAGAATTATTAAATATTTGAAAAGTAAAAAAATCTCTTCAATTGAAGCTATAAACGGAAATAAAATTCCGCTAGATAATCAATTATTTATTAATATTTGGTCTCATAAAAATGGAGATTCCTTTTCACTTCTAACTTACAAAAATATCACAATATTAAATCTCAATGATTGTATTATTAATAACAAAAGAGAGGCTCAACAAATTTTACACAAAATAAATAAAATAACTACAAAGATAAATTTCTTATTTACTCAATTTGGATACGCTAATTGGATAGGCAATAAAGAAAATAAAGAAATTAGATTAAAAGCTGGTGCAGAAAAAATAAACAGAATTCTTTTACAAGAGAATCAACTTTCTCCTGAAATAATTATTCCATTTGCTTCATTTATAACCTTTTGTGATAAAGATAATTTTTATCTAAATGACTATCAAAATACTCCAAGGATAATCAAAAATTCGTATACTCTTAAATCAATAAGGGATAAAATTATCTTTTTAAAACCAAGAGATGTTATTGATCTAAAAAAATATAAACACCTATCACAAGACTTTGAAACTTTTTCAAATAATGCTATAAATCATTGGGAAAAACTATATTTTTCTAAAAAACCAATTTCATTTAAACCTAAAAGCATTGAATTTGAGATATTAAAAAATGAAGCAAAGAAGTTTTTAAATACAATTAATAAAAATTTCCTTTTATTACCATCTTTATTAGAACTTTTAAAATTAATCAAACCAGTTTCTATTTATATAAAAGATATTGATGAAGAAATTAATTTTTCATATTTAAAATTTTCAAAAATTTATAAAAAAACTAAGTGGGATATAAAAACTAATTCACAAGAGTTATACCATTCACTTAAATATGAGTATGGATTTAACACCCTAAATGTTAATGGCAAATTTCAAGTTAATAACCTCAAATCTTATAAAAATTTTGTTTATTTCTTTTACTTTCAAGATCTCATTAAACAAAATATTACTTTTAAAAATCCATTTAATTTGTTAAAAAAAATAATGCATCTTAGTAAAATTTTTATAAAAAACACTGTGAGTTTTAGAATATAAATTTAGTATTATCTCTTGACTAAGGAAAATAAATCGAAAATAACAAAAATTTGCTGTATTGGAGCTGGATATGTTGGCGGCCCTACTATGGTTGTTTTTGCAGATAAATGTCCACATATTAATTTTTATGTAGTTGATATAAATGAGAAAAAAATTGAAGCATGGAACCAAGATGACTTAAAAAAGCTCCCTGTATATGAACCAGGTTTAGATCAATTGGTTAAAAAGTGCAGAGGCAATAATCTTTTCTTTTCATCAGACATAGAGAATAACATTGCAAATTCAGATATGATTTTTATTTCTGTTAATACTCCTACAAAAACAAGAGGTATTGGTGCTGGTAAAGCAAGCAATTTAATGTATGTCGAAAAGTGCGCTAGACAAGTTGCCATGTATGCCAAAAATCACACTATAGTTGTTGAAAAAAGTACTCTCCCAGTTAGAACTGCAGAAGTGATTAAAACTATTCTTGAAGAGGCACAAGATAGTATTCAAAATAATCCTAACAAACCAACTTTTGATGTTCTTTCAAATCCAGAGTTTCTCTCCGAGGGTTCAGCAATAAAAGATTTAAACGTGCCAGATAGAGTACTTATTGGGGGAGAAAGTGAAGAGGCAATAAATAAACTTTGTGAAATATACAAGAATTGGGTGCCTGAGGTTAAAATTCTTCGTACAAATATTTGGAGTAGCGAATTAGCAAAACTTACAGCAAATGCTTTTCTAGCTCAAAGAATTAGCTCTATAAATTCAATAGCCGCACTATGCGAATCTACTGGTGCAGATATACGTGAAGTATCGAGAGCAATTGGCACAGACAATAGAATAGGATCCAAATTCCTTGATTCAGGTCCTGGTTTTGGGGGCAGTTGTTTTAAGAAAGACATACTTAACCTTGTATATCTTTCAAAACATTTTGGGTTACCAGAGGTAGCAGCATTTTGGGAAAGTGTTGTAGAAATGAATAGTTGGCATCAACATAGAATCTCTAAACTAATAGTACAAAAACTTTTTGGCACGATTACAGGGAAAAAGATTGCTATACTTGGGTTTGCTTTCAAAGCAAATACTAATGACACAAGAGAATCAGCAGCAATACAAATATGTAAAGATCTACTCGAAGAAGGTGCAAATTTAATTATCCATGATCCAATTGTAGATGAGAACCAAATAAAAATAGACTTAAAGACTAGTAATAATAATCAAAAAACAAACCTCCAGTTCTCTAATTCTTGGAGTTTCACAAATTCACTTGATAATGTATTCATAGAGGCTCATGCTGTTGTGATTTTGACAGAGTGGTCAGAATATTCAAATATTGATTGGGTTAATATTGCAAAAATGATGAAAAAGCCTGGATGGGTTTTTGATTCTAGATTGATTGTTAATTCTAAAAAAGTTTTGGAAGCCAATCTAAAGTTATGGAGGATTGGAGATGGTACATGATTTTTTAAGTCCTTATTTAAAAAGGCAAGAGATTTGTTATTAAATTAGAGAAACGATGAATAAAAATATCCTTATAACTGGAGCTGCTGGTTTTATTGGTTTTCATCTATCAATAAAACTAATTGATGAGGGGTTTAATGTTTTTGGAATTGATAATATTAATGAATATTATGACGTAAAACTTAAGATAGATAGATTAAAAAAGATTGAAGACCATGCCAAATTAAATAATTGTAAATGGGAATTTTTAAAAAGTGATATTGTACAAAATGAAATTCTAGAGGGAATATTTGAAAAATTTAAACCTGAAATTGTTATTAATCTAGCAGCTCAAGCTGGAGTTAGATACTCAATTGAGAATCCAGGGGCTTATCTTAATTCAAATGTTATTGGTTTTGGAAATATATTAGAGTGCTGCAGGAGATACAAGATACGTCATCTTATTTATGCAAGCAGTAGTTCCGTTTATGGTGGGAACAAAAAAATTCCATTTAGTGAAAATGATGGAGTTAATCACCCAGTAAGTTTATATGCAGCTACAAAAAGATCTAATGAATTAATGGCACATACTTATAGTCATTTATATAACTTGCCAACTACTGGATTAAGATTTTTTACTGTCTACGGTCCATGGGGGAGGCCTGATATGAGCTATTTTATTTTTACTTCAAAAATTTTAAAAAAGGAAACGATTCAGATTTTTAATAACGGTGAAATGGAAAGAGATTTCACATATATAGATGATGTTACAGAAAGCATTTTAAAAATAATAAAAAAAGGAACAAAAGATTTTAAAGAATTTAATTTTTCAGAAGCAATTCCCTCTATTAGTTGGTGCCCATTTAAAATTTTAAATATTGGTAATTCATCACCTGTAAAGCTTATGGATTTCATAAAAACTTTAGAAAATAATCTTGGTAAAAAAGCCAAAAAAGAATTTACTTCAATGCAACCTGGTGACGTCCAAAAAACTTATGCTGATACAAGTCTAATAACAAAATTTATAGAATATAATCCGAAAACAAATTTAGATAAAGGTATTAAACTTTTTCTAAATTGGTACTTAGAATATTACGATAAATAAGATTAAAGTTTTTATTTCAAATTATCTCAAAAAACCAATTTTAAATTTTTTAAAAGTTTACACTATTTATCGTTCTCCTTATCCCTTCATCTAAACAAATTTTTGGTTTCCATCCAAGTGATGAAATGGCATTAATATTTAGTTGTTTTTTAGGTGTTCCATCTGGTTTTGTTGCATCCCATAAAATTCTCCCTTTGAAATTTGTAAATTTAGCTATCTTTTGCGCAAGTTCTTTAATAGATATATCCCTACCTGTTCCAACGTTCAAATAAATTAAAGGTTTTCCTCTTGAATTACAAGGTGCATTATTTTGATTCGGGAACCAATTTTCTAAACAAAAAAATACAGCGTCTGCAAGATCATCAACATGCAAAAATTCCCTTAGAGGAGATCCCGTTCCCCAACAATTGACTGTATTTTTATTCTGAGATTTAGCTTCCTTAAATCTTCTTATCATTGCAGCCATAACATGACTATTAAGCAAATCATAATTATCATTAGGACCATATAAATTAGTTGGCATTAATGCAATTGCATCAAATCCACATTGAATTCTTAATGATTCGCACAATTTTATTCCTGCAATTTTTGCAATTGCATATGCTTCATTAGTTTCTTCAAGATGTCCCGAAAGTAAATACTCTTCTTTAATAGGTTGTTTCGAGAACTTAGGATAAATACAACTACTTCCTAGGAATAATAATCTTTTTGTCCCAAATAAATTAGCTGTCTGAATGACATTAGTCTGTATTTTTAAATTTTCAATTAAAAAATCAGCTGGCTGATTATTATTTGCATAAATTCCACCAACCTTTGCTGCAGCAAGAATTACTACCGTAGGTTTATATTTTTTAAACCATAAATTTACCTTTTCAATATTAGTAAGGTCAAGTTCTTTTCTTGATGGAGTCAACAGATTTTGATCTGGAGCCTTTAATTTATTTTTTAAAAATCTTTTTATCGAGCTTCCAACCATACCAGTTGATCCTGCAATAAAAATTTTTTCATCATTTAAATCAAATTTCATTTACAGATTGTCAGAGTTTAAAGAATATTTTTAGATTTATTTATTTCTTTAGAAAGAATATATTCTTTTTTTGCTTCTATATTGTCTTTTTCTATCATGTCATCAATTAATTCTTCAAGTGATATATTTGGTTTCCAACCTAATTTTTTAAATGCTTTCGTTGAATCTCCTAAAAGCATTTCTACTTCAGTAGGTCTAAAATATTTTTTATCTATTCTTATGACTATTTTATTATTATCTGCTCTTCTTCCTATTTCATTAATACCTTTCCCTTCCCAAATAATGGCAGGACCCTCTTTATTTTTTTGCCAGCCAAGTTTTTTTGCACATATTTCTACAAACTTTCTTATTGTTTCTGATCTACCTGTCGCTATTACAAAATCATCAGGTTTCTCTTGTTGTAACATTAACCACTGCATCTGTACATAGTCTTTAGCATGTCCCCAGTCTCGTTTAGCATCAATATTTCCTAAGTAGATGCATGTTTCCAACCCATAATTAATTTTAGTCAACCCTCTCGTTATTTTTCTTGTCACGAAAGTTTCGCCTCTTCTTGGGCTTTCATGATTAAACAAAATACCGTTACAGGCATACAGGCCATAAGCTTCTCTATAGTTGACAGTTATCCAATAGGCATATAATTTTGCCGCTCCATAGGGACTTCTGGGATAAAAAGGTGTATTCTCATTTTGAGGAATTTCTTGAACCTTGCCATATAATTCACTTGTACTTGCTTGGTAAATTTTTGTTTTTTTATCAAGGCCTAAAAGCCTTACAGCTTCAAGGATTCTTAATGTACCCAGAGCATCGCTATTTGCGGTATATTCTGGGGTTTCAAAACTAACTGCAACATGACTTTGCGCACCAAGGTTATAAATCTCATCAGGTTCCACTTGTTTTAGGATCCTTATTAAATTTGTACTATCTGTTAAGTCTCCATAGTGAAGAATTAATTTAGGATTATTGATATCATGTGGATCTTGATAAAGATGATCAATTCTTGCAGTATTTAAACTACTTGCTCTTCTTTTAATACCATGAACTTCATAATTCTTTTCTAAAAGAAATTCTGTAAGATAGCTTCCATCTTGACCAGTAATTCCAGTAATAAGAGCTTTTTTGAGTTTAACCATATCTAATAAATGATAAATTAATTTTCTTTAAAAGCCTCAAGATAATTTGTTTTAATTAAATCCTTTCACATTATCTATGACCTGAATGTAGAAAGAAACTATATGAAAAGGTTTTTATAATTTTAAAATCGAATTATCAAGCCCTTCCATATTTATCATCAAATCTAATAATATCATCTTCTCCTAGATAAACTCCAGTTTGCACTTCAATTAAAACTAATTCTATATTTCCAGCATTAGATAATCTATGCTTTGAGCCTATCGGGATATAAGTGCTTTGATTTTCATGGAGTATATTTTCTTGAGAATTAACTTCTACTTTTGCGATACCTTTTACTACTATCCAATGTTCGGATCTATGTTGGTGCATTTGTAATGATAAGGATGCCCCTGGTTTAACTTCTATTTTTTTTATTTGCCATCTTAATCCCTCCTCTATAGAAACAAAATATCCCCAAGGTCTAAAAATTTTCTTGTGTTTTAAAACTTCTATCAATTTATCTTTTCTCATCTTCTTAACTATTTTTTTAACTGTCTCGGTATCATTCTTATTTGCTATTAAAACTGCATCATTAGTTTCCACAACTACTAAATTATCAACACCAATCCCGACTAACAATCTACTATCACTTTTAAAAAAACAATCTTTTGTATTATTCAATACAACTTTTCCATGTATCAAATTACCTTGCTCATTTTTTTCTGAATTGGCCCATATAGAATTCCAACTACCTACATCAGACCAACCAGCATTCAGAGGTAAAACATACCCCTTTTTTGTTTTCTCCATTACGGCATAATCTATTGAAATATCTGGACATTTTTTAAAAGAATCCTTATCTAATCTTTGAAAATCATAATCATAATATTTTTTTTTGATAGATTCTTTACAACTTTGAAGAACTTCAGGGACATATTTATCCAATTCGGATAATATAGTTTTTGCTTTGAATAAAAACATCCCACTATTCCAAGTGAATGCTTTATTTGTTATTAATTTTTGAGCTAATTGAAGACTCGGTTTTTCAATAAATCTTTTAATTTTTATCCCTTCTATTTTATCAATTTCAAATGGTCTGTTGCTCTCTACATAACCAAAACCTGTTTCTGGGGAATCAGGAATTATCCCAAATATTACTAACTTTTCTTGATTTGAATAATCCAGTCCTTTTTTTATAACCTTTAAGAAGTTTTCATTATTTTTAATCTCATGATCTGCTGATAAAACAAGTAGATGAGGATCATTATTTTCTTCTAAAGCTTTTAATGCTGCTAAAGCAATTGCAGGAGCAGTATTTCTTCCAAATGGCTCTAATAGTATTTTATAAGGTTGAATATTAATTTCCCTCATTTGTTCAGCAGCTATAAAGCGGTGTTCTTCATTACAAATAAGAATTGGATTAACAATATTTTCTAAAGATAGTATTCTTTCTTGTGTTTTTTGTAAAAGTGTTCTTTTATCATCTGGCTTAATTTTCAAATATTGTTTAGGAAAACTTTCTCTTGATATTGGCCATAATCTGGTGCCAGCACCCCCGCATAATATTACGGGCATAATTATATTCTCTTCCATTTCAAATAAAAACTAGTTTTAAAAGTATTTCACTATTTTTATTTATAACTCAGATATTTTACCCTCACAAAAACCTTAATAAAAAAAATAATAAAACATAAAAAATTGAATAATTAAGATTGAATTTAAAAATAATTTAATTATTTATTTTCAAAAAGTTTTTTATAAATTTAATCATTATAAAATGCTATTTTATAGTGGTTAAAGAATTGTTTTATTGATCATAAATGAAAAGAGTTTTAGTGACAGGTGGTGGAGGATTTATTGGGAGTCACTTATGTATTTCTTTATTAAAAAAAAATCTTGAGATTATTGTTTTAGATTCATTTATAAATAGTAATAAGAAATCTCTAAAAAGAGTTTATGAAATTTCAATAGTAAATAATAAAAATGCTTTACCCATAAAAATTACAAAAGGGGATATAAGAAATATAGAAGAGATAGATTGCTTATTTAGCCAATCAATTAAAGAAGGTAATCCAATTGAAGCTGTATTTCATTTTGCTGGTCTCAAATCTGTTAGAGAATCAATATTAAATCCCTTAGAATATTGGGATGTAAATGTAAATGGTTCAATAAATTTATTAAAAACAATGGATAAATATCATTGTAAAACTATTGTATTTAGCAGCAGCGCTACCATTTACGGATTATCAAAAAATTGTCTTCTTCATGAAGACTCAGCAATTAATCCTAATAACCCTTATGGGAAAACAAAACTTACAGTTGAAAATTTACTATACGATCTTCATAAAAAAAACCCTGACAAGTGGCGCATAGCAAATTTGAGATATTTTAATCCAATAGGTGCACATCCATCAGGCTTAATAGGAGAAGAACCGAAAGGGGTTCCTAACAATATCTTTCCATACATTTGCAAAGTAGCTGCAGGGATTTATAAAGAATTAAAAATCTATGGAGACGATTGGCAAACAAAGGACGGTACAGGTGTAAGAGATTATATACATGTTTTAGATCTAGCAGATGGTCATTTAGCAGCATTAGATTATCTCTTAAAAAGTAAACCTCAGATAATTAATTTAAATTTGGGAACGGGAAAAGAAACTAGCGTACTTGAATTAGTAAATACCTTTCAAAAGGTTAATAATATTTTTATTCCTTACAAGATAACTAAAAAAAGGGTGGGTGATCTTCCCTACTTAGTTGCAAATAATTCGAATGCGATAAAGTATCTTAATTGGTGCCCTACAAGATCTTTAAATGAAATGTGTGAAGATGGATGGAGATGGCAAATGCTGAATCCCAATGGTTATTAATATGTTTATAAACAAATTACATGACAAAGTAAATTAATTCGGTTAAATTTTTTCTTTATTACTTCAATTAGAAATTTATCAAACAGATTTATCTTAATAATTAAACAATATTTTTTTTAAACCATTTTTCATTTTCATACTCCCATACTCTTGGATCTCTAAAAGTATCGGCAATTCTATCGAATTCTTCTTCATCAATATCTACATAGTTCAACCATCTTTTTAAATCACTTGATTTAATTGGATCATGATGATTGACTAATTTTATTGCTTCTTCCCTTGACATTAATCCAGCTCTTATATCTTTACTAGTATGATCAGTTGCTCTGCCATATCCAAATTTTATATATTTTAGATAATCATGAATTCCATTTTCATGCATATCATCAAGATTTGACATTCTCCTATAAGTCCTTTCAAATGGTTGATCATTAATTCGGAAGCCATATTTTTCTGTTACTAATTTTATATGTTCATTAGCTTCCCAATGAACATAATTCCCAAGAAAGATGCCTCTCAAATCCAACTTAAGAATATCTTTATCACTAGGATATTTCCAAATATTCATATCTTTTTCAGTTAAATTATCTCTACCTACGAAATAATTCCATTCAAAGCCCCTCGCAAAATGTTCTAATCTATCTCGATAGGTTACTTCTGGATAGTCATCAAGTGAAAATTGTCCGCATAGATCTAAATAACCATGTTCTCCATAAAACACCAATGGTATATTTCTAATCGTAGCTTCTTTCATTGGAACAGTCATAATACCAACATGCGCATGCCAATTCATATCACCCATAATATAAAAAGCTAATTTATTCAATTTGATCAATGTGGATGTAGAAGGTCTGATTATTACATGATCCACAGAAAATGCATCTTTCATATTCAATAAGTTTTGCCAACCTATATCTGTCCAATTATTTCCATCATATGTAACTAGTAAGGGATTTAATCCAAGTTCTTCCTTCAAAAAGTGTACTTGAAAATAAGAATCCTTACCTCCCGAAACAGCAACTACAACATCATGCCTTGAATTATCATGAGATTTATATTTATCAACTAATTTTCTTAACGTTTCTTTTTTTCTATCCCATGATGAATCTTCTTTAAAGGAATCCTTAATCATAGACATTTGACATCCAGTACATACACCTTTATCGTCAAACTCCATTGGAGCAGCTGACATTGACGGATATGTACATTTCACACACCATTTAACTTTTGAAGGTGAATTATTTTTAGAATACTTTTTGACAAAATATGATTTATCTTTTGAGTTTGTTATCCTTCTTTCTAATTTTACGTTTTCATTATTACGATCATAATTAGGTTCTCTTTTTATATATTCCGATTCAAATGAGGGCGGACGCATAGGGATTCCATTTTCCAAGGCTACATTTTTAGCCTTCAAATATGAGACTTCGTAAAAATGAAGTAAATTACCAATCGCAACCCCAGAAGCTTTAGCAATATTTATAACTGGAATAATATCTGAATATTCACCTGCTCCACCAGCTGCCACTACCGGGATATTAATAGACTCAGAAACCTTTTTTATTAATTCAATATCATAACCTAATGCGGATCCATCTCTATCTATAGAATTAAGAAAAATTTCACCAGCACCTCTTTCTTGTAATTCTTGCGCCCAGAAATCAGGAGACATTTTTGTATTAAATTTGCCTCCATCAATAAAAACATTCCAATTTCCTGCATTTATAAATTTGGCATCAATACCAGCCACGATACATTGGCTCCCAAATTTTTTAGCAGCCTCAGTAATAAGATCTTTGTTTTTATAGGCAGATGAATTAATTACAACTTTATCTGCTCCAGCAATTAAACGCTTTTCAATATCATCCAAAGTTTTAATTTTTCCTCCAAAAGTAAGAGGCATGTAGCAAACTTTAGAAATTTCTTTGAGAACATCTAAAATATTATTACCTTCATATGATTGCTGAAGGTCATCTCTTCTAAGATCATGCTTATTATCACTTTTGCTTATATCGAGCACAACTAATTCATCGACGTTCCAATGTGAATACCTTTCAACAGTACTAACAGGATTCCCAATTAATTGATGAAACTCAAATAGCTGGCTTCGAACAATCAATCCATCCTTTATTAGCAATAAAGGGATTAATCTCGGTCTTGGGCCACTAATTTTTAACGTATTCATTGCAGATTCCAAAATCCTCAAATTTCAAATTTCATATTAACTATCTTACTACCTTAGAAATTTCCGCAAAGTTTGACAAAATTTTTAATCCTTTATCATGGCTTTTTTCTGGATGAAACTGAACTCCAAATATATTATTTTTTTCAACAATTGCAGTAATTTTATGACTTCCAAAATTGATATAAGATGATTGTGAGGATTTATCTCTACATACCAAATGATATGAATGAACAAAATAAAATGAATCCTCATCATTTATATTTCGCGTTATTTCTGACTCGAAATTATTAAACAAGTCACACCAGCCCATATTAGGTATTCTCAAATTTTTTACATCTGGGAGTTTCATCACATTCCCTTTTATAAGACCCAGTCCTTCACAAATTCCAAATTCTTCCGAATTTTCTGATAGTAGTTGCATACCCAAGCAAATACCTAGAATCGGGACGCCTTTATTTACCTGATTCTTTAAAGTATTTATAAGATTTTGATTTTTTAGAGATCTCATTCCATCTACAAAAGCTCCAACGCCAGGAAGTATAATTGCTTTAGCTTTTTTTAATTCCTCTGGTTTAGAAACTACCTTAGTTTCTACATTAATTTTAGATAATGAAGATATGAGTGAACCAAGATTAGACAATCCCAAATCAACTATTGAAATCATTTGAATAGATAAATATTTTATAATTTTAAAACACCAAAGCTGTTAAAATCTGACTCGATTTAGACATTTATCAAAAAAGTTTATTTTTTAATTTTATTCTTAAATTCTTTCTATTTTGGGAATCAATCCCAATAAATTTTTTTCAAATAAATAAGCTATTTTTATTATTCTTTTAGAAAAATAATATTTTGAAGAAATTAAAAAAAATTATTTTGTGGATGAAATAAAATATATAGGTTTATAAATAAAATCGTTTTTGATCAAAAATTAAAAGTTATTATTATTCTATATCCGAAAGAAAATCTATAGATAATTACGAATAATGTTAAAAGAGAATGATGCTAATAACAATGGTTTTAATTTTTTATTTAAGCTTTACAAAAAAGTATATTTTTACTTAGAACCAAAAAAGAAAAAACAAATTTTTATAGTTTCCATATTTTATATTATAAGCGGTTTTGGAGAAATGTTTTCCCTTGCTGCTCTAATTCCTCTACTATCGATAGTCTCTAATCCTGAAAAAATTTGGAATATTTCTATAGTCAAAGAAATTGCTAACTTTTTTGGAATTTACTCTCCTATTCAGTTATTCATACCTTCTATATTACTTTTTACAGTGGCTAATATCCTTTCTACTATGATTAGACTTTTGGGAATTTGGATCTTTGAAAGATTAGCTGCATCTATTGGTGCAGAGTTTAGTATTAGAGCTTTTAATTCCACACTAAATAAAAATTACCAAGAAATTATTAATATTGACTCAAGCAAGTTCATAACAGGCAATACAATACATCTTAATTCATTTGTAACATCACTAAGTACTACATTTAAAATCTCTACGGCAATTATTTCTTCACTTTTCATAATAGTTACAATGATAATTGCAAGCCCACTTGTTTCAATAATAACAATATCTATTTTTGTAACTATTTACTCTTTATTGATAAAAACTATCCAGAAAAAACTTTATAGAAGCGGAAGAATTGTCTCTAAAAATAGTGTAAAACAAATACAAATAATAAAGGAAAGTTTGGGATCTATTATAGAAATAATCATTTCACAATCCCAAAAACTTAAAGTTAAAAAATTTAAAAAATTAGAATTCGAAACTAGATTTATAAATTCTGAAGTTAAATTTCTCTCTGTATTACCAAAATATTTACTTGAAACAATAAGTTTCTGCTTGTTAGCAAGTATTTCTCTTGTTTTCACATTATTGAATGAGGATCCCTACAAGTTAATAACAGTAATTGCTATTTTTGCTTTATCTGCACAGAAAATTCTGCCATTATTTCAACAAATATATGCAGGCTTATCAATTTTAAAATCGCAATCTGCAGCAGCATTAAGTTTTCTTTCTTTGATAGATGAGAATGAAAAATGGAAATCAAACAATAAAAAAGATATAAAATTCAATTTCAGAAAAGAGATTAGTTTTAATAACACTTTTTTCAAGTATAAAAATAATACAAAAAATACTCTTTCTAATTTAAATATTTCTATAAAAAAAGGAGATAAAGTTGGCATCATAGGTCAAACAGGTTCTGGTAAAACAACATTTATAAATATGATTCTTGGATTATTAAAGCCTTCAAGTGGGAAAATTTTAATCGACAATAAAGAAATCTTTGATAATAAAAATATTGATAATTTAATGCGTTGGAGGAAAGGTATATCTTATGTTCCCCAGAAAATCTTTTTATTAAATGGCTCAATTGCAGATAATATTATTTTTTCAGAAGAGGCAAACAATATAAAATTAAGAAAAATAATAAAAGCTGCAGAAATTTCATGTGCAGCAGAATTTATAAATTATCTCCCAAAAAAATATGATACTGAAATAGGAGAGGATGGAGTATTTCTAAGCCAAGGTCAAAAACAAAGAATCTCTATAGCTAGAGCTATATATAAAAATCCAAGTGTCTTAATACTCGACGAAGTAACTAGCTCTCTTGATAATAAAACTGAGAAGAAAGTTATATCTTCAATTCAAAAAGAATATGAAGACATAACTATATTTATGGTTGCTCACAGACTAAGAACCTTATCAATGTGTGACTATATTATTCATTTTGAAAGTGGCCATATTAAAAGAATAATTTATCCTGAAAATTATAATGAATTGTTTTTAAAGAAATAATAACTAGTTTAGATTTCAAAATACTCATCAATATCTTCGTAACATCTATCAATTGCACTTGCACCTTCAAAAACTTCTTTATACCAAATTATTGTTTTATATATAGTCTCTGTAAAACTCCATTTAGGTATCCAATTTAGATCAATTTGAGCCTTAGTTATATCCAAATTAAGATTTTTCTCTTCGGGAGGGTTATCTTGATTAGTATCTTCAATAAAATTAATTTTCCAAGTTTTATTTACTTCATTAACTAATGCAACCACTGTTTTATTACTTTCAATATTAGGTCCAAAATTAAATTCAGATTCATAATAAGTAGAATTATCTTGATAAAGCTTTCTAGATAAAAGTAGATACCCATATAAAGGTTCTATAACATGCTGCCATGGACGAGTAGCATATTTATTTCGTATTTTTAGGTTGTTCTTCTGCATAAGAGATCTTACTATATCTGGTATTATTCTATCTTCTGCCCAATCGCCTCCTCCAATAACATTACCAGCTCTAGCTGTCCCAATTTTAAGTAAATTTGAATAAGCGTTTTTTCTATTACAAAAACTTTTACGCCAGCTTTTTATAAGCAATTCTGTTGCTGCTTTACTTGCGCTATAGGGATCATTACCACCTAATTCATCATTTTCTCTATAACCATATTTCCAATTTTTATTTTTGTAAACCTTATCAGTAGTGATTAAAACAACCGAACATTTTTTTCTTAATTGAGTTAATTTTTCTAATAGATTTAATGTCCCATTAAGATTTGTTTCCCAAGTTAAAATTGGATTTTGATAACTTCTTCTTACAAGAGGTTGGGCCGCTAAATGAAAAACAATGTCGGGTTGTGATCTGGCGATTGCTTGTTCCAATGATTGTTTATTGCAAATATCACCAACAATATGATCAAAATTTTTTAACCTCTTGCTATTAATGCTTCTAAATAAGTTTGGTTCAGGTTCTGCTTCAAGAGAAAAACCCCATACTTTTGCTTTAAGTTTTAATAATATAAGCAATAACCAAGTACCTTTAAATCCTGTATGACCTGTTATTAAAACATTTTTGTCTTCAAAAAAATTATTAAAATTTTCTACCATTTTTTCCACAAAGCTTTTTTTTCTTCCCAAAGTTTTTCAAGGAAAATTTTATCTCTTAATGTATCCATTGGTTGCCAAAAACCGTGGTGTTTAAAAGCATGAAGTTTTTTATCTTTAGAAAGTTTAGGTAAAATGTCGTTCTCAAAAATTGTATTATCATTTTTGATTCCTTTTAATACAGATGGTTCCAAAACAAAAAAGCCCCCATTAACCCATCCTGCGCTACCTGCAGGTTTTTCTTGAAATTCTTTAATAATATTATCATCATCAATATCAATAGCACCAAATCTAGCTGGTGGTTGAACAGCAGTAAGTGTCGCAACATTCTTATGTTTTTTATGAAATTCAACTAGTGAGGCGATATTCAAATCAGATACACCGTCACCATATGTTAGGCAAAAAGTTTCATTATTAAGATATTCCTCTACTCTTTTTAATCTCCCACCTGTCATTGTATTTAATCCAGTGTCGACTAAGGTTATTTCCCAATCTTCTGCATTATTATTTAAGATTTCAATTTTTTCTGAAGCTAAACTACATTTAATATCACTAGAATGCAATAAGAAGTTTGAAAAAAATTCTTTTATTATATATCCCTTATAACCACAACAAATAATAAATTCATTAATCCCATAAAAACTATATATTTTCATTATGTGCCAAATGATTGGTTTACCTCCTATTTCTATCATAGGTTTAGGTCTTAAATGAGTTTCCTCTGATATTCTCGTTCCAAGACCGCCTGCTAAAATGACTGCTTTCATATCTAAAATTTAAAATATATTTTTGTAGATTAAGTTTCTTTTTTAAATAGTAATATTAATATCAGTAAATTTCAAATCTAGACTATATATTACTTTTTTTGAGGGGATAGAGCAAGGTGAATTAATTCCCAAATTAGTAATTTAAAAAATATTATTTATATAAGTAGGATATTTATAATTCTTTTAATGCATTATCCAAATATAAGAATGATTATTTTTAAATAAAATTAATCGAGATAATTTATATTAATAATTTAATTAAATATTTTTTTTTTAAATTAAAAAACTTTCTTGCAAAAGAAAATTTTTCTCTCATTAGTGGCAAGAGGATCTTTAGATTTAGTTAAAGGTTTTAAAGAAAATTTTTTAACTATATCTGAACTAAAATTTTTCTCAGACATTTCTATAACATCAAACCTATTCTTCTTAAGCATATTGGTAAAATCAGATCCAAAAAGTCTTAAATGATCCCATTGTCCAAATCTATTATTTCTCTCTTCAGGAGATAAATTATCATCTCCCTCTATTGTAATTTTTAATCCATCTTTTTGAGGGACTGTAAAAATTGCATATCCATTTCCAGTCAAAACTCTATGAATTTCTTTTAGAGCATTTTGGACATTTTCAACATGCTCAAGAATATCAAAAATAATTAGTACATCAAAAGTACTATCATTAATATTTTTCATAGAACATAAATCAACCTTAATATCGCAATCCCGCCTTAGCAAATCACCAGTTTTATAAATTTTAGATTGAATTTTAATAAAATCTTTAAGGCATTTATCTGGAGCACAATGTAAGACTTTTTTATTTTTTAAGCAATAATATAATTCCTTATTATCTGATTGATCTATAGCTGCCTTAAAAAGTCTATGTCTTACTGTAGATTCGCATCTGGGACAAATCACACCTTTATGCCAATTATCATTTAAAAATACTTTTCCACTCCAATTGCAAATATTACAATGTTTTCTTTTTGGATAAAGTAGGAAGTGACTTGCAAGTTTTTGAAAGCATTTTTGCTTAATTCTTTTTATTGTGTAAATTAAATTATTTTTCAAATTGTTATATAAAGTTTTTACTTTCTATTATTATCATTTATTTTCCTAACCTTTTTAATAATCTTAATAAATTAATAAATCATTTATTACTTTTATTTAGAGAAAAATTTTTAATATTTAAAAATAACCTATATATAATAAATGATAGTAAAGTTCTTTTGAAGTATTTTGCTCTAATTTTTGAACCAAGAATAAAAGGATTGAATGGGCTTTCAATTCCTTTATAAAATGATTTTTTATCTAAAAATTTATTTTTTATTTCTTCATCATGTCTTTCAATATTAATTGGTATTTCAATAATCTTTAAAACATAATTTTTTTTAGAAGCTATTTTAGAAATTACAAAATCCATATAAGTCTGCTTATAATCAATTCCATCATCAAAAACTTTTAAAATTATATCTGCACTAAAACTTAATAAATTACTATTGCAAATGTAATCTACATTTTTCTTATTAGAATCAGCCGCTATATTATTATGAATCTTAGGAGAAAGAAATGATTTATTTTCTTTCCAAGCTCCATAACTTTGTTTATTTTCAGAGTTTCTAAATCTACCGCATATAATTTCTTTTGAATTTCTAGCATTAAAATCTATTTTACTTTCGGATTTCAAACTATTTTCAACTGAGTCTGTATTGTAGATAATTATCCTGTCATTTTTTTTTATATTAATTAATTTTAATCCGTATAATATACAACCAAAAAAGAATAATTCTTTTTTCGTAAATATAACCTGATCAAAATAATTAAAATATTTTTTATTTTTCAATTTAAAGTTATCTAAAACAACTATAGATAAAAAATTTTTTCTTATTCCAAGAAAATTTCTTAAATAAGTTTTATTTAGATTTTTTATTAAACTCTCATTATGGACTGCAGTAATCAAATAAATCATTTTTTCAAATAAAAATATCTAATTCTTGGATATAGATAATATTTAAAAATAAACAAAAAAGTATATAAAAAATTATAATTATAATATTTTTTGCAAAACTCTAATGAATATTTAAATGACTGAATCTTAATTTTCTTTTTTCTAACACTTTTTTTTATAGAAACCAAATTTTTATTAATTATAAAACAATTTTTAAAATACTTATTTGCTTCAATTATGAATGCAAGATCTTGATATCTTTCGAGTTTTTCGTCAAAAGATATTTTATTATAAAGTTTTTTTGAGAATACCCATGTACTGGTATGCGGAAATTTATATCTTTCTAATAAACTATGATTTTTTGAAATAGGTAGAATTACAAATCTTTTTTTTAGAATCCTTCTGTTTGTATATGATCCCCAAAAGCCATAATCGAATTTATCTCTCCAGGTATTTAAATAAAACCATTCATTTTTCATCTTAAATGGTTGCCACATATCATCTGAATCACATAGTCCAATAAAATCAGACTTAGCATTTTGCAAACCTATATTTCTTGCTTTAGATCCATTTAATTTTTTATTAGAAATAAATACTTTTGTAGATATATTATATTTTTCAAATAATTTGCGAATAAATTTTAATTTAATTTGTTTAGATTGTGTATTTTTCACGTTAGAAATAATAATAATAATTGAATATAAAATATTTCTTGTATCTTGTATGTAGAGCCTTTCTATTGTTTGATCTAATAATTCATCATTTATTAAAGATGGCATGATAGCAGTGTATGAATAATTATAATTCGAAATAATATTTGTACTTTTCCAAGAATAGAGTTCTAAATTTTTTGTTTTAGTATATAAGTCTTTCTTCATATAATAATTATTTTCATTAGTCTAATTTAACCTTAAAGAGAATTTTATCAATAAAAGTTAAAGAAATTATTGGTAACAATACTAAATAAGGAACATATATTCTTGTGAGCATAAATTTAATGGGAAAGATAAATCCAAATCCTGTAGACATTAACATTATCCTTAACCAAGGATAATTATTATCTATCCAGTTCCTCATTTTAAAATTTATTAAGTAAGTCAAATGTAAGATAAATGTTGAAAATATGAGAATGTATTCTGTATTGCCAGCTATATCATATTCAAGATAGCTAGAAATATTTGAAAATATTGATAGAAACAGAGACGATGAGATAATAACTAACGCAATAACAAATCCTTTTACTAGCAAACTTTGTTTAAAAAAAATAGAAAATCTTATTAAAATTAAAGCCATTAAACTAATCAAATAATAAAAAGAATATGTATGAATACCCAAAAAAAGAATTAATACAATTAGGAGTGAAAACAAATTATTAAATCTTTTTTCATTTTCAAATTTATATTCATATCTCCTAAGAGCAAATATTTTTCTAAAAAAATCATTTTTACTATGAAATAATTGTATGTATTTATAAAATTTAATTACAAAAATTATAAATATCATTGAAGCTAAAGTCCACCTAATATTTGTTGTAGCTCTTGAAGCAAGTACAGTATTAAATGTAGATGAAAGGAAAACAATAATGATGTATTTGTAGGTTATATTTCTTTTGATAATTTTGAAGGAATCTATAATCTGATAACTTAAAAATAAACTACAAATTAAAAATACATTAATAACGAAATAAGCAAATGTATCAGGATTGTCAGTAAATTTTTGAGCTATTTCTTGAATAAATGAATTTGTTCTCAAATTACCTGCTTTAACTATCAAAAAAGTTGACCAGAAATCTGATTCTGTAGTACTAAAAATTTTTGCAAAAAGAAATTTAGAAAAAAAGAAATTATAAACAACAATACAAAAGGTACTGAAGACAAGAAACTTTTTATTTATGTAGGATTTTATAATCATATATTTCTTTTATCTAATTGAAATATTTTTCTTTAAAAAAACATCAACTATGAAAGGAAATAAAATAAAATATATTATTGGTAATAAGTTAAAGATTTTAAACTCTATCATTTTTAATATTTTATGAAAACATAATATTTTCTAATGAAGTTTTAAATTTTGAAGGCTGGAAAAATTTAAGAGCTTTATCCCTTATTTCTTTATGACTAATTTCTTTCTTCAAGAGTATGTCTTCTAATTTACTTTCCAGTACTAATATGGATGGGCAAATATAAGTCTCAGGAAGAGTAAGCAAACTCAGAATATGATCTTTTTGATGCATAAGTTTTAAAGATACTTGAGTAGGATTTGTAGTCAAAAGTATCGAAACACATCCATTAAGCGTGGCTTCCATTAAAGTTGTGCTTCCAGGAGATATAGCAACTTTTGAAATTAGAAGCAGTTCCTCTAGAGGAGTCAAATCATATTTTATATTTACATTTTTGTTAGTAACATATTTTTTATATTTAGAATCTAAATTTATTTTTAGAGGACCCCTTGTAAATAATTTATTTTTTTTAGAGCAGAAGTTTATAGCAGAATTTATTTCATAAGGATGAGGGCGATATATTAATTCATAATTTTTGAAAGTATTGTCTAATAAGTTTTTTATTTTAATGATTTGTTCTAATTCATGAGAGATATCTTTCTGACTCCCAAAAAATACAATTTTATTATTTTTTTTCTTCAAATCTATATCCAGAAGATAATTTAATCTAAAAGATGATGTAAAATCCATCGATGTTTTCCCTATTAAAAAATGTGGATATTCATTTGCTATTAAAGGATCCCAAGACATTACACTTTCATATAAATCATAAGGAATAAATGATTTAGAATTAATATTATCCCAATTATGAGGGACGTAAATTATTCTATTTTTTTGAATTTTAGATAATATACAAGTCTCTATTTCAATATTTGTTGTAAGGCAACCTAGATGGAAATGAAATGAGCTTTCATTTTTTCTCTTATTAAATAATGATTTAAATTTTTCTGTAAAAATATACTTATTAATTAGCACTTTCCATAAAAATTTGTAAACAGAAAGATAAAGTTTTGGACTATTTTTAAAAAAGTTTGAAAGAAATATGATATATGCATACTTAATGATATTAATTCTATGAGTTCTTTCTCTTAAAGATTGTATAAATGAATTAAAATTAAAACCACAAACTGTTGAATACATAAAGTATAAATTTAAATTATATAAACCTAATTTATTTGGGTTTTTAACTTTTTTAAAATAGAAATTTTTTAATATTGAAATTTCTAACTTTGAATCAATATGATTTCTTAAATAATTTTCAAACTCGTAACATTGATCTAAACAATCACCTGAAATTAAAATTCGCATTTACTTTATAAAAAGAATCCCCTCAAAACATATGTTTTTAAAAATCGTGCAATGATCTATAAAACCTGACCTTTTCGCAAGATCAATATTGCCTTGAGTTGAGAATGGTTCCAAAATTCCTTTTAAACTTTTAGACTTTTGAATAATTTGATCTGGAGTATATTTTTTTCTTAACTTGTAATCAATATAAAGTTGATTCATAATATCTTGAAACCTAGCATCTGGTCCTCTCACTTTTTCGAACAAGATAAAAGCTCCCCCCCAATTAAGGCTTTTGTAGATCTTATCAAAAACATTCTGTCTAACTGAAGGGTGAATGAATTGCATCGTATAGTATGAAATAACGATAGAAGTTTTAGGGAATTTGTAATTCATTACATCTTCATTTAAAAATGAAATTTTCTTATTTTCTTTCGAAATATTATGTCTCTCCAAAGACATATCAATCATTTCTTTTACACTATCTATTCCAATAAAAGATATATTTTCTTGAGAATATTTTTCATATATTTGATAAAGCAAATCTCCACAAGAAGATCCAATTTCAAGTACGCAAGACTTATCAGAAATAAAAAAATCTACTAAATCCAAAATAAGAGAATGTCCTTCTTTATATCCAGGGACTGATCTCTCAACATGTTCTGGGAAAGAGCTCGCTACCCCATTGTTAAAAGACCATCTGTTCTTATTTTGCGAATTAAGACCATCTCCAAAATTACTTGAGCCCATGAAATCTATTTAATTTCAATATTATATATTACTGTACTCATCAGAAACCAAAACAATTATTTTATTTTATAGGAAATAAACAAAGAAGATTTCCAAAATATCCATAGTTTATTAATAAACATTATAAATATTTTATTAAATCCATTAACTACAGGGAAAGAATTGCCAATAAGATGAAATGTTGCATAGGAGGGTGTAATTGGCCATATAACTGTCATATTTTCGGTCATAAATTCTCTCCTTATTTCAGATCTACTTCTGTAAAAAGTATTATTTACTATATAATCTGCCATATTTTCAGGGTTTAGTGGTTTTTTCCTATTTAAGTAGGAAAAAAAAGGATAGAAATTTCTCACTATAAATTTCATCAAATTTCTATTTTTTAACCTATGCACTAAAGGAATCAAACAATGGGGTTCTCTAAGAATACACTTTTCTGGATATAAACTTATTAATAGTCCATCTTCTTTTAAAACTCTAGATGAATTTCTCACAAAAGAGTCAAATTCTTTGATATGTTCAATAACTTGATTAGTAAAAATGTAATCAAAAGTATTTATTATGAACGGATAAGGGTCTACAGTATTTTTTAATTTAACTAATTTCTCATCATTATAATCTGTTTTCTGTACGTTATTACTTTCAGCTTCGTAATCTAAACCATAAACTTCAAAATTAAAATCCCGATTAATAACTTCTAATATGTTTCTCATTAGTTTAACGCCATTTCCGTCCCCACAACCTATTTCAAGAATCTTAAAGTTGTTACTATACTTAGATTTCTTTTCAATATCTCTTGCAATTACCTCAGAAATAAATTTAATTTGATGAGATTGCATCTCTTCCTGGAATATAGATGAATTATAGTTTTAATATTATCTATAACTTAATATTTGTAAAATTTCCAAATATTAAAGTTTAAAAAAAATCATATCTAATAAATTTACTTTTAGACTTTTGAAATAAAATTTTTCTTAAAAGCTAATTAGCATAATTCCAATATCTTGGATCTAAGTGCATATTTTCCATATAATCCCATTGCACTATTTCTTCAAAAGATAATGGTAATTCTTTATTATATGATTCAATTATTTCTTGCAGATCATTTACTGAAGTAATCCCTATAATTATTGAATCAATATAATTAATTGACTTAATAAATGCTAAAGCTATATCCAACAAAGAAATATCCTTAGCTTTTAAAAAAGATTCAAGTCTTGAATGATGTTTTTTAAGATTTTCCTGCATAGAATTAGGCCATTTTTGTGATGGAGTAATTAATAATCCTTGCAAAAAAATACTTCTAGCTTGTATTTTAGAATCAAGTTTTTTTAGATCTCCCAAAATTGAACCTTTTAAAAATTTTTGATTGTATAAAGATATTGGTATCTGCACGACATCTAAAAAGTCCCTGTTAATGTTAAGTAATTCTTTTTGATCATATATTGATACCCCAATTTTTTTAACTAATTTCATATTTTTTATTTCCTTAAGCCAATTTTTTAAATAAATGTTTCCAGGTTTCTTGAAATCTGAAACATCGTGCATAAGGAGAGTATCAATAGATTTAATATTTAAGTTCTTTAGACTTGACTCCAATTTCTCATGACAAATTTTTATATTTTCAGGATTAAAAGATTCAACTTTTAAATTTGATATTTTTGTTGTGAAGTTAAAATTCTCATCTTTAGTATATTGACCCAATATTTTTTCAGAATCGCCATACTCTTGAGCAGTATCATAAGAAAATATTCCGTTGGATTTTGCAAGTGAAATTATTTTTTTTATTTCCTTGATATCTACTTTCCCTTTTTTATTAGTTATTCCATAGTCTAATCCAAATTGAGCAGTTCCTAAGGTTAATCTCATTATCTATTTAATAATCTCAGTTTTTATAGTCTCAATTACTCTGATCTGTTCTTCTTCTTTAAGATTTGGGAAAAGTGGAATAGATAGAGCAGACTTAGCATATTTTTCAGCGGAAGGAAAATCTCCATCCTTAAATCCATATTGTCTGTAGTAGGGTTGAAGATGCACAGGAGAATAATGTAATTGAACACCAATTCCTCTTAAACGCATATTTCTAAAAAATTGCTTATGAAATTCCTCAGAACAGTTATTTAATTTAATTATCGCCAAATGACATGCAGAGTAATTCTCTTTAGGAATGTGTAAGAAATCAATTTTTAGATCAACCATATTTTTTTTATAAAATTGCAAAATTAAATTTCGTCTTTTAACATTTTCTTTTAATCTTTTTAATTGACTTATCACAAGACTTGCTTGTATATCTGTCATCCTAAAATTAAAGCCAAGCATCTGTTGCTCGTAAGACCAGAGACCTGCAATTGGAAATTTAAATTTTTCTTTTTCTTTTGTAATACCATGAGTTCTTAACATTTTTATTTGTTCATCAATATCTTTATTATTTGTAGTTGCCATGCCTCCTTCACCAGAGGTAATTATCTTAACCGGATGAAAGCTGAAAATTGTAATATCACTAAACTTACAATTCCCAATCAAATTACTATGAAAACTACCCCCTATTGCGTGACTTGCATCTTCTATTATTTTAAAATTATATTTTTTCGATAATTCTTTGATGGATCTCATATCACAACTACTTCCTCCTAAATGAACGGGAATTAGAACTTTAGGTAATTTATCAATTTGTTTAGCCTTTTCTAATTTATATTTAAGTTTTTCTATTGAAATGAGACCCGTTTTTTCATCAATATCAACAAAGTCCACATCTGCACCACAATATCTTGCGCAATTTGCAGAAGCCACAAAAGTGATTGTTGAAGTCCATAATATATCTCCTTTTTGAAGACCTAATGCAAGACAAGCTAAATGAAGAGCGCTTGTAGCACTATTAACTGCTGTTGCATACGCTACATTAAAAGTCTCACATATTAACTTCTCAAATTCCGGAACTTTTTCTCCTTGGGTAAGAAAGTCGCTTTTTAAAACTTTTACTACTGACTCAATATCATCATCAGTAATTTCTTGCTTACCGTAAGGGATAAACTTATTTTCCATGGGTAATAATTAAATAGGAACAAAATTTGAATCTAAATTTTCTATAATTAACTTCCTTATATCTTCAACATTTAAGAAAGAATTATTGTTATTAGATGAATAAGAAAAACCTTGATCTACTTTAGTAAAGTTTATATTTAACTTTTTATATAAATTCTCCAAATCCCCATCAGGTGGGAGTATTGCATAATAATCTCCTAAAGAAATAGTTGATTGACTATCTGCTTGGCTAATCATTTTTTCATGCACTTTTTCACCTGGTCTCATTCCTATGAATTCTTTTTTACAACTGGGGGCAATTGCTTCTGCTATGTCCATAATTCTATAGCTTTTTAATTTTGGTACAAATATTTCTCCTCCAAGAGCATTTATTAGTGCCCATTTAACCATCTTTACCGCATCTTCAAGAAGAATATTAAACCTTGTCATATTTTTTTCTGTTATGGGTATCACTCCCTCTTTTGCTTTTTTAAGAAAAAAAGGTATTACTGAGCCTCTAGACCCCAAAACGTTCCCATATCTAACAATAGAGAACTTTAAGTCTCTATCTCCCTTAATATTGTTTGCTGCTATAAAAAGTTTATCCGAACATAGCTTTGTGGCTCCATACAAATTTATAGGAGAACAAGCTTTATCTGTGCTTAAAGCAATTAGGTCTTTTATATTACACTCTAAACAAGCTTTTACCAAATTTTCTGCACCTAAAACATTTGTTTTAATGTATTCCATTGGATTATATTCTGCAGCGGGCACTTGTTTAAGAGCTGCTGCATGTATGACTGTGTCAATATTGTGAAAAGCCATATTTAGACGATCTTGATCCCTAATATCACCAATAAAAAAACGTAATTGAGGGAATTTATCTTCAGGATATATTTGCTTTAGTTCCCATTGCTTTAATTCATCCCTGCTATATATAACTAATCTTTTTAAATTTGGAACTGAAGCAACTATATCTTTTATCAAAGCTCTACCAAAACTTCCTGTACCACCAGTTATGAGAACTTTTTCTAATTTCTTCATATTATTAAAAACAGCAGATTATTTGATTATTATAAACTATTCCGATTATTACCTTCTTTTTAAATAAGTTTCTATTTCTAGAAATATCCTAGATAAAGTTAGAATTAAAAATTGATTCAGAAAGTTAATATATTTAATAAATTTATTATTAATAACCTTACCTGATGGTAGAGATCTATCAATAAAAAAGAAAAACTTATTTTTTTTGAGAAATAATTTATTTAAATATTTAGATAATATTTCTATGTCTTTTAATTCTCTATTTGGGATTATAAATAAATTTATCAGAAAACTTTTCAAGTTAAATTTATAGGGATTAAACAAATCTTTAACATCATTTATTAAAGTAAAATTCGCATTATCTTTTACTAAAGATAAGTTTTCAATATATTTATAATTCATAAAAGATAATGACTTTATAAATATTTCTGCTGTAATTGTTTGTGGATGACTATAGACATTCTTAATGGTAGACAGTTGTTTTTCAAAATTCTTATTAAATCTATCAAATTCAGTAGTTTCTTCTGTTTTAACTTTTTTTAAGCAATTATATCCATTACTAAATTTACTTACACCTGAAATACCTAATCCATTTTCAAGGTAAAAAACATTTTTGCACATATTGAGAACATTCATACCACTAGAGATATCTGGTATATTCCAGAAAAAATTTATTTGAGAATTAATAGATTCAAATTTCTCTACTATTCTTTTAGATAAAAAAGAATTATAAACTGTTGGAAGCATATTCCAAGCAGTTTCTCCATTAAAAACATCGTTTAAAATATCAGATGTAGAAATCAAACCAGTTTGATAGTAATTAATTGGAAATGAAAAAGAAGGTTTGGAATTCTGATAAAGAGCTGAATCCCAAAAGTAAGAATATTTATGCCAGAAAAAACAATCAACATGGTCGTTCATGAAGATTTTATCAATAGAATCTTTATTAAAAATCAACGCATCATCTGAACCAATATAAGTAAAGTATTTATTTGAAAGTGAAGATAATGCCATCTGCCAACTTTGATTCATTGGAAGTGTCTTGGAAAATCTCAAATATTTCACGCAATTATGCAATTTTGATATGAATTTCTGTGGGATATCATTTGAGTTATTATCAATAATAATAATTTTTGTGTCTTTTAATCTGGAATCTGATTTCATGAAAGAAATGCATGAATTATATGTTTTTTCAAAAGTTTTAAATCTATTTCTTACAGGTAATATAATGTCGAACATTTATTTATTGCTCTAATTAAGAAGAGTATAACAGCCTAACAGAAATTATAAAATAATAAATCCAGTCGTTATAGGAAATATAAAATAATAGATAAGATGTAATTTAAAAAATTTTAATATCTTTTAAAGGAGGCAAAAATCTATCTTTTTTACTAATAATTGGATTTTTTATATTCCAATCAAAGCCAAAGGAATTGAAATTTATACCTTTGTCTAAATCTGGATAATAAAGCTCGGTACAATTATAAACAACAATAGTATCTTCTTCTAAAGCCTTAAATCCATGCGCATAATTTGGTGGAATAAATAAAGTAAGTTTGTTATCAGAAGAAAGTTCGAAAGATTCAAAATTACCAAAATTTTCCTCACCAATTCCAACTAAAACATCAAGGATAGATCCTTTTAAACAACTTATTAATTTTGCAGTTCCATGAGGTTTTGACTGATAATGCATCCCTCTTATTACATTTTTGTTTGATGTACTATATATAGTTTCTTTAAATTCAAGATTGGGCAGGCCTAATGAAACAAAAGTTTCTTTATTAAAAAGTTTGCCAAAAACACCTCTTTCATCATAAAAAGAATTTCTCTGAATAAGAACGATATCTTTTAATTTAGTATCTAATTTTTTAAAGCTAGGTGGATTCATAAGATTAATTTTTATAATTTAGAAAGTTTTTGAGTATTTGCCCAGAATGCGAGAGGTTCGTCTTTACGTCTAGGGTAAAACCCAAGATTCAATTTAATATCAGAATTTTTATTTTTTATATAATTCTCTAGAAAATCCCTAATCGAAACTGGGTTACCTGATCCTACATTAATAATTTGATTAACATCAGCTTCTGCACATTTTAAAAAAACCTCTGCAACTTTTTCAATTCTGATGAAATCTCTTATTTGATCACCTTGACTAATATTGAATTTTTTTTCTTTGTTCTTTATTGCTTTATCAAGCAATGGAATTAATGAGTTTTGATTTTGATTTTCTCCATATGGATAGAATACCCTAAGCCATGCTAAGTTAATTTTCTCTTTTGCAAAAGTATTTGAAATTACTCTCCTTAAAGTATCCTTAGCAATTGCGTAATTGTTTACAGGGTCAGTATTTAAAGATTCTTCTAAACATCCACTTTGCAATCCATATTCGAAACAAGTCCCGGCACAAACAACTGTTGAAATATCTGTCTTAGCAATTTCCTTTAGAAAGTTAATTGATTTATGAAGATTTTCTAAAATATGAAAATCATCTCCGTAGTTTGGAAGATTTTGCCATGATAGAAAAATTAATTTATCTCCTTTTTTTATTTTCAAATTTTGCCATGTAGTTTTATCATTTATATCAACTTTCATTTCGTTTTTAAACTTAGAGCTATAGAAAAGATGTTTTGTATTTCCTGAACTTTTCTTATTTATAGCTTTTCCTATAAAGCCTGAAGAACCAATAATATGAATAGACATTTTTACAGAATTAAAAATTTATAATCTACTAAATATTAAAAAAAATTTATTTTAAAAAAATATTTAACAGTAGATTTTGTCTCAATTGTAATCTATTAAACTTTTATACTAAAATATTAGTAATTCTTATTTTTGTAATTGAAATTTCAATATAGTGTAATAAAGATAGTGACTGCCTTAGCATTAATGGTTGGATTTAATATTCAACCAATTTCTCAAAGTGAAGTTTATTCAAAAGAACAAGAAATTAATAAAACTAATTTCAAATTAACAAAAGAATATCTTAGAAACTTCCCAGATGATGAATACATAATTGATTCTGGAGATGTTATGGAAATAATAATTTCAAGAGATTACCCTGAACTTACTACTACTGTTACTATTGATGGAGAAGGCAAGATAAACTTACCATTAATAAAAAGAGTTTATGTAAAAGGTTTAACCCAAGAAGAAATGAATAATATCCTTAATGAGGAGTTTTTAAGTTACATAAGATATCCTGAAGTTGAATCTTCAATTCTTAAGCATAGAGATATTTAAAGTTTTAGTAGATGGAGCTGTAAATAATCCTGGGATACAAATTTTAGTGGGTAGTTTTTCTAGAATCGATTCATCCCAAAACTCATCGACACCATCTTTAGGATTTGTTGAATCAGAATCTAAAGTTATCTATTACTTCCCAAAACTCTTCGATGCGATAAGAGTAGCAGGAGGAATTAATCAATACTCAAATATCAAGGAAATTAAGTTAATAAGAAAAAATTCTATTTCAAATGGAGGGGGCAAAAAAATTACAACTTTAAATATAGATGACATAACAAAAATTATTCATCTCCCCAAAATATTAGAATTTATGATGGGGATATTATTAAAATAGAAAGACTAAATGAACCTAATAATGCGTTAATAGGAAGTGCAATAAAATCTAATTTAAGTCCAAGATTTATAAATATATTTGTTACTGGAAGAGTAAATTAACTAATGTACTTTTTATTTATCTATCTCTAGATAAAAAAACTCTTGAGACGATTGAAAAGGAATTAGTTACTAAAAATTCCTTTTTAAGTAAAGAAAATTCTTTAAATATTGAAGAAGGTGACATGGTTATATTCATAACATCAACTACTCCTGAAATACAAAAGAATTTAGTAAGCTTAAAAAATAAATTACGCCTTCTAGGAAAAAAAATAAGTGGAATATTACTTATAAATTAATGAATTTTTTATATCAAAGAATCTATTTACATAATAAAATCTATGATTATTTAAAAATTTTCAATTGTAATTTTAATATTTAAATCTGAAAACTGATTTAATAATCAATTTTTTTCAAATTCATATATTATTAGACCTGAAGTTAATTCTTCATAAGATAAATTTTTATTTTTCTTCAGAGCAATATCTACAAGCTCAGGATAAATTCTGAAAACATCTTCTTGTTTTTTATAGTACTTAGGCCTTGAGTATAAAATACTGGATAAAATCATTCCTTCTTCTCGGAGGATCTCAATCAGTTCTAAAGTAGTCATTCTAGGATTAGAAAGATTATTAAAGAAAAAATTTTTCATTTCTTCAGCTCTTTCTTTATGAAAGTAATCTATATACTGAGAATATTCTTTATCATTTAAAATACAATGTCCCCATGGAATTGAAGATGTAGCATATCTGTGAGGTCCTAAATAAGAATAAAAAGATCTATGTTTGATTATTAATTTTCCATTCTCTTTAACGGTATATGCCAATTCCTTAGCAAAACTTTTCCAATCTGGTACATGCTCTATTGCTTTACAATAAACAAAGTCTGACTTAGTAAAATTTTTTTGTTCTATATATTCTTTTAAAAACAATTTGTATTCTCTATACTTTGCTTTTTCAGAAAACTTATCTATTTTGGAAAATCCATAATTATCATTATACAATTTAATAATTAACTCAATATCTTTCTCTAAATTACTTTTTTGCCAACTAGTCTTATGACCTCCATGAAGGAATGGATCTATACCAACACAATCCAAGGAGGGTAAAATATAACCTAATAATTTTGGAACAAGTCCATTACCTGTACCAACATCGAGCAGACTCTTTTTTTCAGTAAATTGATTATCAGGACTAATAATATTTTTAATTTCTATTGCTTGACCAATTATTCTTTTGTACTCCCTTTCAGTTAATTTATCTAAAACTTCATTTGGACTATCCCAGTAATTACTTCCTGGGGCAGTTGGACTTAAAAATCCAAGTAAATTCTCCTCAGCATTAACTGGTAAATTAATTTGATTTTCTTCAGACCAAAATTTTGTTAAATTTTTCATATTACAGGATTCTATCATTGTGTAATTATTTTTTTAAATCATTTTTTTCTAAAAAATTTATTATGCCCCTTAGATTTGCAACTTTTTTTATATTTTCAGATAAGTTGCTTAAAGATTCGTGCCTAATTCCTATGAATGGTATATTACAATCCTTTGAAGCTAAATAATCACAATAATCATCGCCTACACTTAAACATTGTTGAGGTTTTATACTCATCGACTGAAGAATTTCCCAAAAAACACTACTTTTTTTTTGATTATTCCGCTTACCAAAAATACCATCAAATAGATAATCAATATTGAGTTTTTTTGTTAAATAATTTAGGGAATGATCAGGTGTATTTGAAACAAGAAAAACTTTAATTTTCCTTATCCTACAAATCCTAACTAGTAAATAGAAATTGCTATCCATATTTGCTTTTAAAACTTGTTCATTAACATATTGATCTATTTTTAGATTCTCTTTAATTGTTAAAGGAGCACCTTTTACTCGGCACAATTGCTGGTATCTTGTTAAATTCTTTATCTGCTGTTTATTTACTTTATCGGCGACAGAATATCCAAACTCAAACTTTGCAAAATGGTTAATTGAAATTTGTTTTATGTAATTAGATTGAATAATTGTTCCATCAAAATCTAGGATAAGTAATCTAATCATTAATCCATTTGAAATCTTCCCCAATGATCAACTATGGTTTTTCTCTCATTTCTTGATAATTTCTGAATAGAGTGATCTTTGTAAACACTATCTTCATTAAAGTGCGTTGTAGATACCTCCTCGAAAACACATCCTTGTTTTGAAGAAAATGAATGCCAAACCCCAGGGAGTACTGTAAGAGTTTGACCTGGATCTAAACAATATTTATGTCCATCAGAAATAACATCTAAAGAACCATTTAATATTTGAAAAGTTTCTTCTTTCCTTGGATGATAATGTAGTGGATGAAATTGATTGGGTAGTTGTACAAGAATCTTCTTACAATATTCTCTATTAATACAATTAATTATTGTGGTTCCAATTTTTTTAAAATTTTTTCTTCCTTTGTGATGAGACAACTCCAAAGTAAAAGTAGAATTCAATTTAATTGAAGCTTTAGAGAGTAAGGCTTTAACTTCATGTAGGCTTTCTTTTAAATAAAATCTTGAATTTATTGGAGGAGACTCTACATTATCGTTTTCTATAAGAGCATAATCTTTTTTAATATTCTTTAAAACTTTGGACCCAATTTTTATTGTTGATGCTGTATGCTGGCCTTTTTGTAATATTGGGAAAGCGTAGTAAAAATCATTTGTATCTAAAATTTCTCCTTTTTTAATTTCTCTCTTTGCATAAGCACCTCGAGCTAGTAATTTTATTGAATCTTTTTCTTCTTTTCTACATAAAATACTTGAAGAATCTAAAAGATTATTAGCTAATTCAATTTTATTTAGCCAGCTTTGTAATTGATCTGGATCACTTGAATAAGCATTTTGAGGCATATCAACCTTAGGCAAACATATATGTCTCTCTAGCAATTCAGCTCCTACTGAAAGAGCTGCTATTACAATATCATTATTTTCTGGAGGCTCATGCGTAGACCAACCAATGGAAAGGTCAGGATATCTTTTTTTTAGTTCATTTATAAATGAAATATTACAATCTTCAGGTTTCGTTGGGTATACTGAAATGCAATGCATCAAAGAAAAATTGGTGCCTTTATGTCTTAAAAAGCTCACTAAATTATCAATATCACTTACTTTTAAACCGCCGGTTGAAGCAACTACTGAAATATTTGATTGTGAAATCCTGGTAAGAAGAGGCCAATCATTAGCTGAACATGAGGCAACTTTTAATAGATCTGTACCTGCCTCCTCAGCCCATGATACAGAGTCTTCATCAAATGGAGTAACCATAAGTCCGAAGAGTTGATTGTCAATTTCTTTTATTGAATTCGATAATTCTAATATTTGATTTTTTGTTAATTTTGTTGAGTTGAATCTCTTGATGTAATGCGAATCTTTAGGTGCTTCTATATGAATGAAAGTATCTAAGTTCCTAAACTGCAATTTAAAATAAACTTTATAACCTTTAGGATATTTTAATTTTGAAAAAACATTTATTATTTCTTTCCCATGAGATAAATTACCAAAATGATTATTTGCGATGTCTAGTACAATTATTTTTTTAAAATAGTCTTGTTCAGTTTCTATATATTTATTTTCCATAATTTATATTATTTGTAAGTATTTGTGAGCATAAATTAGAAACCTCTAAACCCCATAAACATGAAAGATTTTCTTTAAATTCAGGAGATCCTCCATTTAGAATATCATCAAGCACAGCTACTTCATATTTAAAATCATCAGGTCTGGTTTTTTTGTAAATTTTATATGAATCTTGATTTTCAGTTTTCTTTTGAAAAACGTCACAGCTTCCATTATTCGCCCCAAATTCAACCGAAAATAATTCCTTGTCAGTCTCTACAACAATTTTCTTTGATACATCTTTTGTTAATACATCTGTTGTATAGGTAGCAATTAAATTTTCCGAACCATTCTCTAGAGTAAAAACAATATTTACATACTTATCATAAGTATTACTCAAGTCTTGATTTATACAGAAATTAGTTTTATTAATTTTCAAGTCAAGTTGATTCATTACAATAAGGAGCATGTGAAAGCCATGACTATGCTCCATTAACGAGCCCCCTCCTCTTTTTGAAAATCCCAAATAAGAATCTTCTGGACCACTTAACCAAGGATGAGCTTTAAAAATACCACCCCAATGTTCAAGCCAATTACAATAAATTTTTGTAATATTCTTTTTATTTTTTAATTCTTTTAAAAGATCTAAAAAAGCAGGTGCAACAGAGTGATTATAACCAACATAAACTCTGTCCTCAAAACCTTTTAAATGATTCTTCAAATCATTTATATGTTTGATATCTGGATAAGTAAATGGCTTTTCTACAAGCCATGCTCTAGCTCTATTGGCCTTTATTCCTTCTAAGAGGATTTCAGCATGGGTATCTGGGGGGGTTCCTATAATCTCTAAATCAACAAAATCTTTACTAGGTTTTGATAATAAATTTATAGATTCATCCCATTTTTTATACCTTGATGGATAAATCTGACTCTTCATTCTTAATAGAGCGGCATCATCGACATCAACAACCTCTACATCATATTTAATACTTTTTAAGGCATATGTAATATGATTACCAATTGACCCAGCACCAAATACTCTAGCTTTCATATAAATGATTTTACTTTTTACTATAACCTAAGTAATCAACTTAATAAATTTTTAATTTAAATTTGATTTTTATTTTTTAATAATTTCGAACAATAATCTAGTTCATATTGTGAATCAATACTTATCATTTCTTCAGTTTCTATTAATTTAGTTTTACCTTTAAAAAATGATTTTTTTAAACATAAATGATCTGGTTTAATAGCATAACAGGCTCCATTCCTTATATAAGTACTATCCAATTGCTGCCTACTAATTATTTTTGAAGAATCACTTAAGTAAGGTTCTACAAGATTATCTTCGCAAAGCTTAAGCGATTTAAGTGGATGATACTTTAAATCAACTTTATGAGCAGTAAGTGCAGATGAAAAGCCATTTTTCAATACAGCCTCAATACAATCATTGATATTTTTAATTTTTCTTAATGGAGATGTTGGCTGAACCATTACAATACAAGAATATTCTTGCTGATATAAAGCTTCGCAAGCATGTAAAGCATGTGTTAAGACTTCAATATCTCCTACTTGATCTCCAGATAAATAATTAGGTCTTAAAAGATGTTTGTTATTAATTAAATCTGCAACATGTTGAATATATTTTTCACTATCTGTAGAGACAAAAATGTGTGAATCGATTTCAACACTTTTGCAGATATTAATGCTCAATCGCAATAAAGTGTCATTTCCACAAATTTGAATATTCTTATCTTTGATTCCCTTACTACCAGATCTGGCAGGAACAACGAATAGTACCTTTTTTTTATTCATTTTTTTTTATTAATAATATATTAATAAATGTTATAAGGAATTTATAGATTTGTTAACTATGGTTTTTCATAGAATTAGACAGTTAAACAATTTTAAATTTAAAAAAGAAATAATGAATAACATAAATAAACTTTATAATATTAAATTATATTTTTGATATCTTCATAGTTGTCTTTAGAATAAAAAAATAATACATTTTCCAAATAAATACTAGCCATTTTATCTTTCTCAAATTCCTCTTTACCTCTTCCTGAAATACCTTTATTAAATCTAGTAAAATGATCATTTCTTTTTAGTCCTTTCTCAATAGTAGAGATATCATTTTTGAAATTTAAAAAATTTGCTATTTTTTGTATATATTCAACTTTGTTACTAAATAATTGCTCATAATTAACAAAATAAGGTTCGAATCCTTTGTTAATAAATTTAGATTCTTTTTTCCATGATAAATAAAAGGAAATCAACCATGGAGTACAAAGAGCAGTAACGGCAGATAATACAGAGATATTTTTGCTTTTTATTTCTTTTAAAATTAAGTCATCTAAATAGTACATTGGCCATACTGGAGAAGTATTTTCGACATGATCAGCCATTGATACAAGAATATCTTTAATGTTCCTTACTAGAACAATTGTTTTTATTTTGTATTTATTAATTAATTGAATAGTATTAGTGTTACATCTAACATGATGTTGAGCTATAAGATCTGAATTTAAATTTCTTAAATAAACCTTCCTTATTTGATCATCCTCTAATTCTTGTTCTGAACGATAAAAATTTTTGCGGTAACTTGTTAACTTTACGTTTTCAAGGCAAAATAACTTTTTTTTTAGAAAAGTGCTTCCAGTTTTAGGCATGCAAGCTATCAGACCTTGAGAACTACCAATCATTTCCCTTGTTTTTAAAGCAGGGAGTAATTGTATTATTGAATTTTGAATATTGTTAATAATCATCTAATAAATTATTAATTTAATTCTAATCCTTTGATTAATTTTTTTTTAATTCTTGAACTTATCTGAAACTATTTTAGAAAACAAATTATCGATAGTCTAAAAAATGAATTTTATAAAGCTTATAAATTGTTTGATTTTTATTATTTCACCAAAATTATAAATTAAGAATATTATTTTGAAAATAAAGAGATCAATTTAAAATTTTAATCAAATAAATTTGGATAATCAGTGCAAATGCCTGAAATAGATGAATTTATTAAGTCTTTAATATTATTTACAGGACAATTAAGTTCTGGCATTACGCATATACATTCTGAAGATAGTTGTTTCCCTGGATATGCCCAAATATATCCTTTACTTGTAAGAGTGTAAGAATCTTTTTCATGCCAAAAAAAATTAAATCCTTCATCTATTTGCTTAAAAAAAGACAAGGCCTCTAGGTTTTTACAATGAACCCAAACTTTATTTTTAATCATTATTAGTTCATCTTTTGTTATTGTAACTTCAGGTTTATTATGTCCCAAATACAATTTCCCACCTATTAGTCTTATATCAATTTCGACATCGTAGCCAAAATCTATGCAATTTCTTATACTAGATTTTTGATTTTCATTTTTACTACTTGGACCATTTATATTGGCTCTATGCGCAATAATTTTCATTGATTAATTTTTAAAATTTTATACTTTTTGTATCTATTTAAATTAACATGTAGTATTATTTTTATGAGTACATTTTTCAAAATAAATTTATTTATAAATTTTTATTAGAGAGGAGTATCTAGTGATAAAACTTGTAATATTTGATCTTGATGGAGTATTAATTGATAGTAAAGAGTATCATTTCAAGGCTCTAAATCTTGCATTAGGGGAAAAATATGAAATAAGCAGAGAAGAACATCTAAATATTTATGATGGTTTACCTACTAGCGAAAAATTAAAGCTCCTATCTGATAAAAAAGGATTATCCCCTAGTAATTTCAATAAAATATGGGAAGAAAAACAAAGACATACTACAAATATTTTTAAAGAATCAATCTCTAAAGATTATGAGTTGATGAATTATTTCCAACAACTAATCGATGCAGGATATAAGATTGCAGTAGCATCTAATAGCATCAGAAATACAGTAAAAATTGTCTTACTGAGATTAGGAATTTTAGAATTTATAGATATATTTATTTCTAATGAAGACATAATGCGCAATAAGCCTTACCCAGAAATGTACTGGAAATGCATGATAACTTTAGGAGCTATTCCTGAAAATACTGTTATCATCGAAGACAGCATTGTTGGTCGACAAGGAGCTCTAGATAGTAAGTGTCATTTGATATCTGTTGAAAATAGAAAAGATCTTGATCAATCTAAAATTAATAGTATTAAAAAAATTCTCGATAAAAAAGAAATCAAAACGACTTGGAATTGTGAAAATATGAATATCTTAATTCCAATGGCAGGTAGAGGAAGTAGGTTTGAGACTCAAGGATATTCTTTCCCAAAACCTTTAATTGATGTTAAAGGTAAGCCTATGATTCAAGTGGTAGTTGATAATTTAAATATCAATGCTAAATATACATTTATAGTTCAAAAAGAGCATTATGAAAAATATAATCTTAAATATCTTTTAAATTTAATAGCACCAAATTGCAATATCGTAAAAGTTGATGGAATAACTGAAGGAGCAGCATGTACAACATTATTAGCAAAAGAATTTGTAAATAATGACCAGCCTTTGCTAATGGCTAACTCTGATCAATTTATTCAATGGGATTCAAGTAAAACTCTTTATACATTCTCTAATAGTCAAGCAGATGGTGGGATTTTGACGTTTAAAGCATCGCACCCTAAATGGAGCTATGTGAAATTAAATGAAGAAGGATATGCGATTGAAGTCGCCGAAAAAAAACCTATTTCTAATAATGCAACTGTAGGTATTTACTGGTGGAAGAAAGGTTCAGAATATGTGAAGTATGCAGAGCAGATGATTAAAAAAAATATAAGAACTAATAATGAATTTTATGTTTGCCCAGTTTTTAATGAAGCAATACAAGATAAAAAGAAAATTATTATTAACGAAATAGAAAAAGGTGGTATGTGGGGTATTGGAACTCCTGAGGATCTAAATTATTTTCTTAAAAACTATAATCAGGATCTTTGAACAATTATATTATTATAATTTGGATAAAAATATATACCTAATAAATTTCTAAGATTAAATAGATTTTTTTAATAAATTTTACCTAACTTTTTTATTTACATAAATTATTTTTTTCTTTAAGGATTTTTTTAAGTTTTTCTGGATAATCTTTAGGTATATTTTATTTCTTTAAGTAATAAAGCTACTTTCTTATTTGATTTTTAAATTTTAGTTTATGTTTCTTAAATAATTTCATAGCCAATTATTTTTGTTTTTTAAAAACTCAATAACTTTTCTTGCTTTTTCCTTTACTTACTAAATAACAATTTCCACAAAAGTCAACCAATCTTCTAAAATATTTTAAATTTTACTCTATGCTTTTTAGCTTATTTAGTACTAAAAATTTACTCAAAATAGATTTATAAAAAGAATATTGTCATAAATTATTTATAATTTCTTTTTCTAAATTTATCCAATACCTTTAATACAAGGTATTGGATAAATTTTAAAATATTTTCTCTGAATAATATTTTTCTTATCTGAGTACTATATAGAAAAAGAGGATTACCCATATCAACAGTTGGATTTCCTCTTATCTCTACCCTTGAAGTTTTTCTATTGGGATTAGGATCTTCAATATAATTTAAGTATCCTATTTTGTCTTTAGGAATAACTTTCATAGTAAATCTTAGAAAGTTATGTAGAGTTCCTTTCCATTTTTCATCAATAGGATTTTGCAACGTGGCTTTATAAATAGGTTTCAAAGTTTTTTTACCAAGAAAATGAATTTGGTCAGCCATTTCCAACGAAATATTGTCATGTAGAAGGTTCCATTGAAAAAGGGCCATTGAATCACTAAGATTTCTGGGATTTAAATTTTGTATAAATGCTAAGTCAGGTCTAAGAATCAAAAGCCCATCTACATTATGCTTAATACCTTGATTTATACATTTAATAAAAGTAGAAACTTGATTATCTTCGTTTTTTGAGAGGTTAGTTATTTTACATTCACAATGATTAGATATCAATTTAACTAACTTGTCATTTTTTTTATGTGGATAAACTAAAAGTTCAACTGATATTTGTAAATTGGGATATGTTTCTTTTATCGGCCTAAAAACATACTTGATAAAAGATTTTATGCAGTAAATTTGTATATATTCAGAGAAAATTCTTGACTTACATAAAAATTTATCAATATTAATATATTTAACTTTTCTAAATGTTTGTCCACGAATAACGATTAACAAATTCCCACTGGATAAAGAATCTTTTTTATTTGGTACCTTGTTATTAAATACGATGTTTTGCAAATTAAATTTTTAAAAATATTTTATTAAAACTATATTTCATATGGATCCAGATTTCCATAATTATGATACAAAAAATTTAATTTATTTTGATTTAATTTCAATTTCTTTCTGCAGAACTTATCTCAAGAACAATAAAAATTGATAATTTAATTATTCTTATTTAATAGTTTTAAAAAATTAAATTAATATTATTGAGGAAAATATTTTAATTTTTAAAATTATTATATCCACCTCTATCCCTGTATTTATAATTCTGAGATTCTTTTTCCCATCTTTCAAAAAATTCTAAAACCTCAACATGATTATCAAAATAAGCTTCAGGTCCTAAGGGACTTTTTAAAAAAGTTTTTTTACTTCCTATAGTAATTAAATCATTTTGTTCATGATGATTATTTTGAAAAAAAGGTTCAAATCCATGCAAAGCCATTAAACAACGAATAGTATTAAAACTAAAAAACCAAGAATGCAAGTCTAATTGGAGTGATGGTTCTATATAAAGAGAGATACTTTTCTTAAAAGGTGTTAATAATCTACTGC
>CACMTJ010000009.1 GCA_902616595.1 uncultured Prochlorococcus sp. | reverse complement strand
AGAAAAACTTCAGGATCCGCAGGGTTTTGCCGAGTTTGTAGTTGGTAAGTATTTCCCATTTTTGCCTGGTGATCCTGTTATTTGGACTTTTGGAGCAGCAATTACTCAACTGGTATGCCCAGTTGGATTGGCTTTAGGAATTTTCGCGAGGCTCTCTTCTCTTGGTCTATTCTCCACCATGGCATTTGCAGTTTACTTTCATCTCCTTGATACTGGACTAGAAGGTTTTCCTCTGGCAGTTGTGGAAGGTCATAATTATGCTTTCGAATTGTCTTTTATATATGGGGCTATTTCTCTCTACTTTCTATGTGCAGGTCCAGGGAGGCTATCTTTATTCAGAAAAACTAACAAGATTACATATTATCCAAAATCAACTTAATTTAATGTAAAAAGTGTCTTTGTTGCGTAAATACCATTGATATTCCTTTTAAATTACACATATCAATACTTTCTTGGTCTCTTAGACTTCCTCCAGGTTGAATAATAGCTTTTATTCCATATTCATTTGCCAGTTCTACAGTATCTGCAAATGGGAAAAATCCATCGCTTGCCAAGACAGCATCAGAAGATGACCTTCCAGCTGCTTTTAATGCAATTTTTGCTGCTCCAACTCTATTCATTTGTCCAGCTCCAATCCCAATAGTTTTTTGGTCTTTTGCAATAACAATGGCATTAGATTTCACATGTTTACAAATTTTCCATGCAAAATTTAGATCCAGGTTAGTTTGATTACTGGGATTTTTATTAGTTACTGAAATCCAATTTTCAGTTTTTTCTTTACTATCATCAGTATCTTGAACTAGTAATCCTCCCATTATTGATTTAGTAGAATTTTGATTCTTTTTTGGAAGTTGATCTTTTGAAAACTTTAAAATTCTTAAATTCTTTTTAACTTTTAAAATTTCTAAAGCCTCTTCATCAAAAGATGGAGCTACGACACACTCTAAGAAAATATCTTTGAGGTGAATTGCGGTCTCACTATCAACATTTGAATTAAAAGCAACTATTCCTCCAAATGCACTTACAGAGTCACATTCCAAAGCATTCAGAAATGCTTTGGAAGCTGAATTACTTATAGAGGCACCACAAGGATTATTGTGTTTTAAAATAACGGAGGCAACCATGTCGGTTGTAAGTTCATCTTTTTCTGCATAGCCAAATTCTAGTGCTGTTAAAAGTGCCGACTCTAGATCTAATAGATTGTTATAACTTAAGTCTTTTCCTTGTATTTGTTCTGCTGAGTTCCATCCAATTTTACTTAAACCATACCAGAAAGCTTTTTGATGTGGATTCTCCCCATATCTTAAGGTTTTGATTAGTGGGTAAGATTCAATATATTTTGAAGATTGTAAATCTCTTTCTTCTCTTATCCAATTAGATATTGCTACGTCATAGTCTGCTGTATGTTGAAAAGCTTCAAGGGCTAATTTTGCTTTATATGAGTTTTTCAATTCACCTTTTTTACTTTCTTCAAGAAAATTGTGATACTGATTAGGATCTACCAAAACGGAAACATCTTTATGATTTTTAGCTGCAGAACGAATCATAGATGGCCCTCCGATATCGATATTTTCAATAGCATCTTCCCATTTAGCTCCCCGATCTACAGTTTTTTTAAAAGGATATAAATTTACAACTACTAAGTCAATTAATTGCAGATTGTTAGCTTCTATATCTTTTTTATGTACCTCATCAGTTCTTTTAGCTAATATCCCCCCGTGTATTTTTGGATGTAAAGTTTTAACTCTCCCTCCAAGAATTTCTGGAGAATTAGTAAAATCAGCAACTTTAATTACTGGAATTTTTGCCTCTATTAGATGTTTGGCAGTTCCTCCACTTGATAGAATTTTATAATTAAATTGCTCTACCAACTCCTTACAAAATGGGATTATATTTTTTTTATCAGAGACACTCACTAAAGCTAATGGAGACATTATGTGAAAGTTTACTTACTTAAGAATATAAACATGAAATATGCTATTAATCATGAATTTGTCTCGATTAGCTCTCAAACTGCAACTCATAGAATTATTTTGATGCATGGTTGGGGAGCTGATTCAGATGATCTTTTAACATTTGGAAATATGATGAACGAAAAAATAAATCTTGATTTTGAGGTAATTTCTTTGAGGGCTCCTGGATTACACCCAAGCGGTCAGGGAAGACAGTGGTATGGATTATACCCACATGATTGGAATGGAGCTGAGGTTGAAGTAAATAAACTTGTAGTTACATTAAAAAAATTTGATACTGATCAGATTCCACTAAGAAAAACAATTTTGTTGGGGTTTTCTCAGGGTGCGGCAATGGCAATTGATGCGGGATTTAAGTTAAATTTTGGATTAATTGTTGCTTGTAGTGGTTATGCTCATCCCAACTGGGATCCTATAGAAAAATTCTCGCCATTGATTATTAGTCATGGTTTATTCGATGACGTGGTTCCTATAGATGCTTCTAGGACTATTTATGAAAAGGTAAAGAGTAAGTCTTCTAAATTTTGTGAATTCTTAGAATTCGATGGATTTCATCAAATTGATTCAAATTTAATTGATTTTATAAGTTCAAATATAAGTAATATTTTTTAAACAAAAGCATATTCATATTCTTCAATCTCTTCCCAATCATCGGCAGTAAGTTCTAGACCCTCAAATATTTTTTCTTCACCAATTCCTTCAACTACAACTTTTAATGATGGAAATAGAAAATGATTTTCTTCAGCATATTGGGCGCTAAATAACCCTTTTTCACCCCAAAAAAATCTATCAGTGGTGTGTTCATTTCTTCTGACATTGAAAACTGAAGGGGCAGAGAGACCATTTTCAGCTATGAATCTTCTTGCTGCTGTAACTGGTTTATGTTTGCCAGTTTCGATATGATAAATAGGTACATGTGCCATTACTCTTTGTCCAGCCAATCTTCTTCTGCTGATTCTTTTTCTTTTTTTTGACATTGATTGGTACTCCTGAAATTATTAATGAGATTAGTCTTATTTATTTTACTAATCTTATATATTTGATTTTAAATTCACTTCAAATTACATAGAGGACCCATCAACCCCTGATGTAGCTTAAAATATGATTAAATATTCATATTTAAGGCTGGCTAAAGTCAGACCTCTTTATATATCTTAATACTTTTTTCATATTTTACAAGCCCTTTTTCAAGTTTTTTTTAAAAAAATTTCCCAAAATTTCATTAATTATGAATCTTTCAAAAAAATTTGAAGAACTGATTATTAAACAGCTAGAGAGTTTTGGTTGCTCAATGGGAGTGACTAATTTAGTTGTTTATCTTGCTTCAGCTAAGCAAGGAACTAAAGCATCTTTTGAAATGATTGGTCAATGGCCACAAATTGATATGTTACTCACATCAATAGAAGATGATCCTTCACTAAAAGTTTCATCTCCTAATAGAAGATGGTACCCGCTTCAAGAAAACGATATTTTACTTGGTGTCCTTAGGATAGAAACTAATTTGAAAGGGGGCAATTGGCCAGTATCTCTTGATTCTAGATTAAAAGCGCTTTCAATATCTTTAGCTAAATGCGTCTCTATCGAATTAGAACGTCAAAATAAAAATGAAGAAATCAATTATTTAAAAAATCAGGTCAATGTCATAATCCATCAATTAAGGAATCCATTAGCCGCTATTAGGACATATGCAAAATTACTAATAAAAAGACTAGGTTCAAATGATGATTCTATTGAAATAGTCGAACGCATGATAATAGAGCAAAAACAAATTAATCAATATATGGATTCTTTTGCGCAATTAAATTCACGTATTCAACTTCCTCTGGAAATTGGAGAGGAAAGATTATTATTACCACCAAATTTAGATAATAAAAAGGTTATAACTGTTCAGAGTTTATTGAGGCCAATATTAGAAAGGGGTAAAGCAAATGCGGACTTAGAGAATAGAGATTGGACTGAACCTGCTCTTTGGCCAGATTGGACTATTTCGCCACTAAAGGCAAAATATGCTGTAATTGCTGAAATTGCGGCAAATCTTTTAGAAAATGCGTTTAAATATGCCCAAAAAGATGCTGAAATTGGAATCGCCATCACGAGTAATGGACTTTGTATATTTGATGATGGTAAAAAAATAACCAAGAATGAAAACGAGAAAATTTTTGAAAAAGGATTTAGAGGATCTGCCGCTAAAAAAAAGGACGGCACTGGTGTGGGACTTTTTTTGGCGAGGAAATTAGCAAAACAAATTGGAGGAGATTTGAGATTGCTGGAAAATAACTCTATTGATAATAATGTGAAATCAAAAAATTTCAAGAAGAAAAATATTTTCTATTTAGAACTACCTATAAAAGAATTGCATGCATAAACAACATAGCAGTTTCAACTAGTACAACACTTGCGCCGCAAGCATCTCCGTTGAAGCCTCCAATTTTATTACCCAATATGTTTGGGATAGAATAGCTTAGAAAAATACCAATCAAAATAAGAATTAAAAATTTAATTAATATTGCTTGGGATGTAATTGAAACAAACTGGTAAGCAATGAAAATTAAAAGAAAAATAATGGAGATCAAAGATTCTTTTTTAAATCCATTCCAACACTTTTTGTGACTAATAGATTTTTTCTTATAACTCATATATTTAAACTTTTCTATAAAAAATAAATTTGAAAATCTTCCCCAAAATAAGCATATAGGTAAAACAAAAATTATTAGGTTTTGAATTTTCAGTATGCAAGCAATTTGAATTAAAGTTATAAAAACTAAAGCTTGAACGCCAAAGGACCCAACTTTACTGTCTTTCATGGCTTTTAAACGTTTCTTTTTACCCGCAAAAATACCATCGAAAGTATCCATTAAACCATCAATGTGTAGACCACCAGTAATTAAATATCCTGAAGCCAAACAAATTAATGCAGATGCATAAATTGACCAAGAGTTTGTGGTTAAAAAAAGAAAAATATAACTCTGTATTATTCCAATCAAAAATCCTAAAGGCGGGGCAAATTGTGCAATATTTTTAAATTCGGGATTAATTAAAGGTATCTTGGGAAATGTTGTATAGAAAATCCAAGATCCTGCCAAATTTTTTATTAAATATTTTTTGATGAGATAAAAATAGATTCAATATTAAATAATAGGGTAGATTAATGAAAAAGGATCAAAAAAATTTAAAAAATTATCGTGTTTGAATTTGAAATTACATCGAATTGCAGTAATACAGCGGCAAGAACTGGTATATTTCATACACCAAATGGTCAGGTAAAAACACCAAAATTTATGCCTGTGGGTACTTTGGCAACGGTTAAAGGAATTTCATCTAAGCAGTTAATTTCTACAGGATCAGAAATGATTCTCTCAAATACCTTTCATCTTCATTTACAACCTGGAGAAAAACTAGTTAAAGAATCTGGCGGAATACATAAGTTCATGAATTGGCCTAAGCCTATTCTTACTGATTCAGGAGGATATCAAGTTTTTAGTTTAGCCAAATTAAATAATATTTCTGATAAAGGCGTGGAATTCAAAAATCCAAGAGATGGTAGTCATGTTTTTTTATCACCTGAAAAAGTAATACAGATTCAAATGGATCTTGGATCGGATGTTGCGATGGCTTTTGATCATTGTCCTCCGCATACAGCTAATGAAAATGATATTGAGGATTCTTTACACAGAACTCATTCATGGTTGCAAAAATGTGTTGAGACTCATCAGAAATCCAATCAAGCATTATTCGGTATAGTTCAAGGCGGAAAGTATCCGAGATTGAGAGAACACAGTGCAAAATATACAAGTTCTTTTGATCTCCCTGGAATAGCAGTGGGAGGTGTAAGTGTTGGCGAGGCAGTCGAAGAAATACATAGTGTAATTAATTACGTACCTAAATTCTTACCAATAAATAAACCAAGATATTTAATGGGAATTGGCTCTTTAAAAGAAATTTCTCTAGCTGTTGCTAATGGATTCGATATATTTGACTGTGTTTTGCCTACAAGACTAGGAAGACATGGGACTGCATTTTTTAATGATGAAAGATTGAATTTGCGAAATTCTCGATTTAAAAATGACTTTTCTCCGATTGACAAAACTTGTAAATGCGAAACCTGTAAGTCCTATTCTCGAGCATATTTGCATCATCTAATTAGAAATGACGAAATATTAGGCTTAACTCTCATAAGTTTGCATAATATTGCGCACTTAATAAGATTTACCAATGCAATTTCTACTGCAATTAGAGATAATTGTTTTACAAATGATTTCGCTCCTTGGAAAACATCCTCTATTGCTCACCATACATGGTAGCCTCTTATCATAATTAATTAAATTACCAAAAAGGTGCTCATTCTATTTAATACATTCGCTGAATTGCCCGAGGCTTATAAGGCCTTTGCTCCAACTGTTGATGTTCTTCCACTGATTCCTTTATTTTTCTTTTTATTAGTCTTTGTTTGGCAAGCTGCTGTTGGGTTTAAATAAAATTCTTTTAGTTTAGATTGTTAGTATTAGACTGGATTCTCAAGTAAAATCGCATCTCCGGAATTTTCTACTGCACTCTCTATAAAATCAGCAATTTTTAATGCTCTTGAGGCTTGCTCACCATCCACCTCAGGTATTTCTTTGCCCTGAACGCACTTAAGAAAATGCTCCAATTCTGCATAAAGAGGTTCAATGGAGGTTGTGCTAACTTCTTCAACATATCCGTCGTTTCTATAAACTAATTCTCCATGTTCTGCAGTGTATGATTCATGAGACTTTCGATGGATTTGAAGAGAGTGATTTAAAAAATCAGTTTCTACTAGTCCATTTTGGCAGTGAGCACTTAAACTCCTAATTTTTTTGTGACTCATTTTACTGGCAGTCAAGCTTGCAATAACATTATTTTTAAAAACCAAAGTAGCATTGACATAATCTATTAATCCTTCACTATTTCTGCCTCCAACTGCCGCTAATTTTTGTATTTTAGAGTTGACTAGTTCTAAAATTAGATCAATATCATGGATCATTAAATCCATTACTACAGATACATCATTTGCTCTATCTGCATGAGGACTATGTCTTCTTGCTTCCAAAACAACAATTTCTTCATTATGAACTATTTTATTTAATTCTCTAAAAGCAGGATTAAATCTTTCAATATGCCCAACTTGTAATAGACAGTTACTTAAATTAGCGGCCTCTATTAAAGATTTTGCTTCAAACTCATTTGCTGCAATTGGTTTTTCAATGAGAACGTTAGTACCTCCCTTTAGACAATCTAGTCCAACTTTTTGATGAAGTAGTGTTGGGACAGCGATACAGATAGCATCAACTTTTGGAATTAAGTCTTTATAGTCTTTGAACCATTCACATTGGAATTGCTCAATAGCTAATTTGCCTCTCTCTTCATTTGGATCTGCAACTCCAATGAGATTTGCATCTTTGAGCAAACTTAGTACTCGAGCATGATGCCAACCCATATTCCCTATACCTATGACTCCAACCTTTACTGGTGATGAGGTTGGCTGCATAATTTCAAATCCATATATTAATTATCATTATCCTCTATAGGAAGCCATATTTAGCTTTTGGGAAGAATAATTTTAACACGATCAATTTTTGGACCTGACATAGAAATAACTTCAAATTTAATGTTACTAAAATCTAAAACATCACCAATCTTTGGAACCATTTGAAATTTTTCTAGCAGAAATCCAGCAAGGGTATGATAATCTGCTCCTTCTGGAATAGAACATCCTAACTTTTTATTGATATCTATAATTTCTGATTTTCCCGCTATTGACCATTTTTTAGAGAAATTATCTAACATTCTCATATCTGAATAAATTCTATTATTGAGCATTTCCTCTCCAACTATTTCCCCATTTAGATCAGCTGCAGTTATGAGTCCCTCTGTCCCACCGTGTTCATCAACTACTAGTAAGAACGGATTGTAGTCTCTTACTATTGGAAATATTTCTGCTAATGAACATGTTTCTATTATTTTTGTTACCGGTAAAAGGAATGGCTTTAATAATGTATCGGCTTCCATTTCACCTTTTGATATTGGCTTAGCTAGATAACGCAAATCTAATACACCCAATACATCATCTAAAGACTCACCAATCACAAAGAAGCGAGCATGTCGAGTTTTGTCGACTTGTTTCATAAGTTCTGAAAAGGTTATATTTTTTGGCAAAGTTACCATTTCAGATCTTGGAATCATCACTTCTTTAACCTGTGTATCTTTTAAAGCAAAAACTCCTTCAAGAATATTCTTCTCATCTGGTTTTAAACCTGTTACATTATCTGTTTCTATGAGAGTTTCTAATTCTCCAGCAGATAAACCGGAGTTTAAAGAATCCCATTTGTTATTTAAATTGAACAAGCCTAAACAGGCGCTAGCAAAGAATTCTATTGTTTTCACAATAGGATTCATAGCTTTTCTTACGGCATCGAATATTGTGGTTAATTTTAATGCAGCAGATTCTGGATTGTTAATTACTAAAGCTTTTGGAATTAGTCCAGAAACAAGAGTAACAACTAAAACAACAAATAAAAATAATAGAAGATCATAAAATCTATTTGATAAAATGTTTCTTTTCCAATAATCATTAGCCAGGTTATTGCTGAGCCATCCAATTGCAATTAATGAAATTGTCACTCCAAATTGAGAAGCAATTAATGAAGATCTAAAGCGTTTTTGAATTTTTAAAATTGCAAATGCTCCCTTCTTTTTTTCTTCTATTAACCTTAAAACTTTACTTGGCCTTATTAATAAAAAAGAGAGTTCACTCGCTGCGAAAAAGGCTGGTAAAAATAAAAGAAATAAAAATAGAGTTATTTTCATTCAATGACAAATGAATAATGGGGGTGGCGAGGATCGAACTCGCCTTAGCCAAATTATGAGTTTGGTGCATTCACCAGATTGCTACACCCCCAAGGGAATTTATGTAATTTTAATTACATTGAATTTCAATATACAATATAAAAATAATATTTCAAAAAACACCTCATTAGGAAGTTTTTGTGAGATTTCTTTTTTTTCTTCTAATCTTTAAATATAAATAAAACTTTTACTAATGGGCAAATTTTCGAATAAGTATGATTTAAATAAAGCAAAATTGTTAAAACAGTTAATTGAAAAATCTTACAAGAAAGGAAACTTCACTTTATCTTCAGGAAAAAAAAGCAGTCATTACTTGAACTGTAAACCAGTGTCATTAAATGGCGAAGGCTTAAACTTAATAAGTGAATTACTTTTAGATTTAAAGGACTCAAGGTCAAAAGCTGTAGCAGGATTGACATTAGGTGCAGACCCTATAGTAAGTGGATTAATTCTTAAAGCAGCTTTGAATGGACTAGACCTTGATGGTTTAATAATTAGGAAAGAAATCAAAAAATACGGTACCAAATCTGGAATAGAGGGCCCTATATTAAAAGAAGGGACTTTGGTAACTGTCTTAGAGGATGTGGTTACAACTGCTGGTTCAGTAATAAAAGCTATAAAAAAATTACGAGAAAATAATTATGTTGTTGAGGAAGTTTTGTCTATAGTTGATAGGCAAGAAGGGGGATTAGAAGCCCTTAAAGATGAAAATGTTAAATTAAAGACTCTTTTTACAATAAAAGACTTTTTATAATTATTTCAAAATGCAAGATGTAAAAAAAAAATTTTGGCTTGAAAAATTTGATTGTTTTTCAATTACTGGAAAAGATGCCAGAAAATTTTTGAATGGGATAACAACTGGTAATATTCTTAATTCAGAAAATAAAGTTATCAAAACTTGTTGGTTAACTCCAAATGGAGTTCTAAGGTCATTAATTGAAATTATTTTTTTAGAAAGAAGCTTAGAAGTAATTATCTTGACGGGTAACACAAATGAAATAATTGATTATTTTAATCAAATTATTTTTCCAGCGGACGATGTATTTCTGAGTGAACCAATCTTGATAAATAGAATTCAGGAAATTGATGAATTTAATTCATGGAGAACATACCAGCCTATTTTCTTCAAAACAGAAGATAAAGAATTTGAAATATATAAAAATAAACTAAATTTACTAAATCCCAATGATTTAAAACTTTGGAAGATTAATCAGGCAATACCCGCATTAGAAATGGAAATAAACGGAAAAAATAATCCTCTTGAGCTTGGATTACAAGATCTTATAGATTTTAATAAAGGTTGTTATTTAGGACAAGAAACAATGGCAAAAATAAAAAATGTTTCTTCTTTAAAACAGGAAATAAGAATTTGGAAATCAATTGAATCTAATTTGAATTTAGACTTGGAAGATAAAAATTTATATATAAATTCTGCCAAGGATATTTCTGTAGGCAAAATCACTAGTTTTTTTAAATCAGATTGTCAAATAAAAGGTTTAGCTATGATAAAGAGAAAATATTTAGAGGAAGAAAGTTACTTTTTTTCAGAAAATTTTGGAAAAATTATTATAAATAAATCTGTGGGATCAATTTTTCTTTAATCGATTTTTGATTAAATATTCTGCAACTTGTAGAGTAGCAAAACAATCATCTTTGTTATATTGGATAATTTTCTTTAAAAATATTTGGTTTTCTGTAATTTGATATTGAATCCACCAATAAAGTGCTTTCGAGCCATTTACATTTTTCTGCGCCCATTCAAATCCAAGCCAATTAGAAACAGTTTTTAAGCCATAGTTTTTTAGTGGTAATATCCAAGACTTTCTTATTAAGGTATGTAAGTCAATAAATCTGGAGGAAAGTGAATCAATTTCTTCAAAACTAAAATTTAGTTCTTTAGCAATATTAATTATTGATATTTTTTCAGTTTCCCCATAATGCAAAACTGGCCATTCCTTTTGTGAAAATAGTATTTCAATAACTCGCTTATATGATTTTCCTTTATTTTTTTTAAGATTTAAGATTGGTTCATAAATAAGATCTTCTTTTTTTACAGACAAATTATTTACTTTTAAGAATCCATATAAAAAATCATGCTTTTCATCTGGATTTGACTCAATATCAAATATATAAAATCCCGAACATATTTTTTCTAATAGATCTTCCGTATTATTTTTATTAGAAATGAAAAATGGTTCTCCTGAGATATAAGCTTGTGCTTGCTTTACAAATATGGATGCTTTTTCATATTTCTGATCTTTGAATTTAGATAATTTCTCTCCAAGTTGTTTTTCGCTATGCGAAGCTAATGTTTGGGTATTAGTTATTCCGTATGCTTTGAGTAATGAGGCTGTTTTGGACCCTATTCCATCTACATCTGTTAGATATCCATTTTCTTTTGCTTCTTTGTCACAAAATTTTTGCCAGGAACAAATAGTACATTTTTTTCTATCTTGAGTTATTTCTGGTATAGATCCCTTCAAGCATTCATTCAAATTTAATAAAACATTTAAAACTTTTTTTCTTAATTTTTTATTTAAATAAATTTCTTCAGCTTTAACTTTTTTATAAAAAGTTGAAATTACTAATCCTTTCTCAATTTTAGATTCTTGAAAAGATTCCAAAACCATAGAACAAAAAGCTAAGTCGAATAAATGTTCTTTAGTTGTTTTGTGGCCTAACTTATAAACAGCAGGTAAATATTTATATTGTCCCCATTTACTTTTACCTTTAGTCTTTAAAAGTAATTGTGGAAGTATCTCTGCGTTTATATTATGGAAAAGATTCCCTTTGATTTTTAATCCAATTACCCCTTGATAACCATTTTCACAGGCTTTTAATCCTGTATATATTTCACCATTACAAAATTCAGAGAAAATTTGAAACTGATTTACTTTATCTATAGCTTTATGGGGAGACCAAACTTCATAAGATTTTTCACCCTTAAAATCGAGCCATGCTTTTCTTTTGCATCTTGTAAAACTTTTTAAATGAAGAGAATTCAAATTAATTTTTAAGGGCGGTTTTAAAATTTACTCATATAAATTAGTATAGATAATTAAAAGAAATCAAGGAAATTTGAAATTTGAGAGCTGATAAATTAGATAAGATAAAATTTGGAACCGATGGTTGGAGAGGAATTATTGGTTTTGACTTTAACCTGTCCAATCTTTCAAGAGTTGTTGTCGCTGCATGTCAGGAGTTGCATTATCAATACTATAAAGAAGTTAATTCAAAGAAAATTATTATTGGATATGATCGTAGATTTATGGCTTGTGAATTTGCCAAGCAAATAGTGCCTTTTGTAAGAGGATGTGGTTTCGAACCGATCTTATCTGATAGCTTTGTTACAACACCCTCTTGTAGTTTCTATGCCAAAGAAGTCGGTTGTCTTGGGGCGTTAATAATTACAGCAAGTCATAATCCATATAATTGGCTCGGTCTGAAAATAAAGAGCTTTAATGGATGTTCAGTTGACGAATCTTTTACAAGTGAAGTTGAAAAAAGATTAATGCTTGGAAATTCAGTTGAAAAAATAGATGGTATTAATCAATTGGTAGATATTAAGAAATTTCATTTAGATAGAATTAAATCCCTTTTTGATATTGACTATATTTCCAAGAGATTAAAAAAAATGAAATTGAGAATTTTTGTAGATTCTATGCATGGTTCAGCTGCAAATTGTATGGCTGAGATTTTTGCTTCTAATGATTTAGAAGTTATTTCAGAAATCAGGAAAGATGCTGATCCTTTTTTTGGAGGAAAACCTCCTGAACCTCTTTTGAATTATGCAGATGATCTAAAACAAACACTAATGAAAAATTCAACAAATGAAGTGAAAACTTTAGGAATCATATTTGATGGTGATGGTGATAGAATTGCGGCAATTGACGAAAAAGGAAGATACTCTAGTACTCAAGATTTACTCCCATTCTTTATTAGCTATTTAGGCGGAATTAAAAATAATTCTTATCCAGTTTTAAAGACTGTTAGTGGTTCAGATATTATTAAAAATATATCAGAGAGTCAAAATAGAGATGTTTTTGAACTTCCAGTTGGCTTTAAATATATTGCTGAAAAAATGATTAAAGAAAAAATATTTATTGGAGGAGAGGAATCTGGGGGAGTTGGTTTTGGTGACTTTATGCCTGAAAGAGATGCTCTATATGCAGCGATGGTTTTATTAAATGGAATTGCTGATAAATCTCAATATTTATACGAAACCCTAGATGAAATTCAAGAAGATTTTGGGCCAAGTTTTTATAAAAGAATTGATATTAAATTTCCAAATCAGTCAGAAAAAAATAACGTAAAAGAATTTATCATAGATAATATTCCTGAGAATATTAATAATCACAAGTTAAAAAGTATCTCAAAGATCGATGGAATAAAGTTGAGAATTGATAAAAATTTTTGGCTTCTTTTTAGGTTTTCTGGAACGGAACCTCTTTTAAGGTTATATTGTGAAGCACCAAAAGAATCCTATCTAATTGAGGTATTAGAGTGGGGGCAAGAATTTATAAATTTGGTAGGAAAATAAGGATGAAAAATTTATATTTAGCTAGTAAGAATAAAGGAAAAATTGAAGAATATATGAAATTGCTTACTGGAGTTAATTGTAAATTGTTACTCCAGCCAGAATCATTAGAAGTTGAAGAGGATGGACTGACATTTAGAGATAATGCAATTAAAAAAGCGAGTGAAGTTTCGAGAAAAACGAATAATTTTTCAATATCAGATGATTCAGGAATTTGTATTGAAGCACTAGGTGGTAAGCCTGGCATTTACTCATCTAGATATGCAGAAAATGATAAGAAGAGAATTGAACGAGTTTTAAGAGAACTTGATGGAGTTCAAAATAGAAGTGCTTTCTTTATTGCTAATATTTGTGTCTGTTCCCCAAATGGTGAAGTGATTATTGAATCTGAGGCCAAATGTCATGGCAATATTATTTTAAACCCTAGAGGAAAAAGTGGTTTTGGGTATGACCCAATTTTTGAGGAGAGTTCTACCAGATTAACTTTCGCAGAAATGAATAATGATATTAAAGACTCTTGTAGTCATAGAGGTAAAGCATTAAAAAAAATTATTCCAAATTTAATTGAAATTTTTTCTTAAATTCAATTAACCCAAGAACCATGAAGGCCATGAGGAATTGAAATGGGTAATTCATAAACAGCCAATTCTTTTAAGTCTTTTGCGTCTAGTATCACTAAATCGCTTCCTCTTCTTTGTCCGTTCCATACAAGAATAAATAAAAATCCCTCATCTTCTTTTGAAGAGTTTTCTGATGGAACCATAATTGGTTCACTAACAAATCCACTTGGACCTGCTGACCAAGAAATCTCTTCCTTAGAAGTTAAATTTATTTTTTTTATTTCTTGAAGTGGAGCGTTCCCCAGCTTTTGAGATGTGCTTGCCATCCAACTAAAAGTTGCTTTTAATCCTAAGTTTTTAGGATTAACAACAGCAAATTCGCAACATTGTTCACTGAAAGTTTCAAGTTCACAAGTTTTTGTCTTTAGATCGATAATTGATCTTTTAAGTTTTCCTTCTGGATATTTATCAAAGTCAATATCCCTAAAATTCTCGTCTGGACCAACTGATGGAAAATCATCATAAAAAATACTATCTAATACGATTTTGGAATCTTTTTCAAATGCGTTTACATGATGAAAAACGAATCCTTCTGGGGCATCTATTGTTAAAGGAGGCTGTCCTCTAAATAATCCACTTTCTCTGGGGATGATAAAAAACTTTGCCTTTTTATTTGGGTTTGACTTTAGACATTGTGCTGCTCCTCTTTGACCCATTACAAATGGAAGAGGATTGAAATCAATAGCATTCTGTAAAAATATTGCCCAATTAGTTGTAATTGCGAAATCATGCAGGAATGCAAAGCCATTAAAGGTATCTTTTCTATCAAAAATGAGCTCGCCAGAATCTGTACCAGCATTATCAAATTCCATTAATCTAACAGTACTTTTTGGCCCGGTTTGTACTCCAAAAGTTACTAAAAGTTCTGAAGATGCATTTGAGTTTAGGTCTGTTTTGGGATGAGCACTGAATGCTTCATTAGGCTTTAGTACCCCTTTTAATGTTGTTAAACCAATAGTGTCAAGACTATCAGGATCCATTGCATGTGGACCTGCTGCTTCCCATAATGCGAGAATTTCATCTCCTAATTTAATAACATGTGTATTAGCGATATTCTTGAATTTTAGATCTAATGCATTATTTAAAATTCCTCCATTTTTTTTTGTTCCAAAAACACCTCTATAAATAAATTTATCTATTTTTTCTTCTTCCAAATAGCCTTTAGTTTTAACAAATCTATTTGTTAAGAAAGGCTGACCATTTTCGAATTTTATGGATGTTATCATCCCATCACCATCAAATGGGTGATGTACCCATTGTCCACCTCTCTCTAATATTCCTGGTCCATTTCTTAATAATGTTCCATTTAAATTTTTAATATTATTACCTTTGCTAATTTTTAGAGGCTCTTTAGTCAGCTCCTTTTCTACATTTTGATAAGCACTTGACCAATCTTCTTTTTGAAAAATATTAAATTCATCAATTTTTTTATCTTGTAAATTAGTCACAACATAATATTCACTTTAACTATCTTCGCCAAAAATCAACTGAATTGTGGCTGATTCGAAAAATTTCCTATTTTATTGTTTTTCTAACATTCCTTTACTACTTGGAATTGAATCAGATCTTCTTGGATCTATCTCGGTAGCCATTCTCATTGCTCTTGAAAAAGCTTTAAAGCACGCCTCAACTATGTGATGAGAATTACTTCCTCCTATTTGATTAATATGCAGAGTAATACCGCTGTTATTTACAAAGGCAATAAAAAACTCTCTTACCAGTTCAGTATCATAATTTCCTATTCTAGGGGCTTTTAATTGAAGATCATAAGATAGATGTGGTCTACCAGAGCAGTCTAAAGTGACTTGAACTAATGCTTCATCTAATGGGGCAAAGAAATGTCCAAATCTGCTTATTCCTTTTCTTTCTCCCAAGGCTTTTGAAAATGCTTTGCCTAATGCGATTCCTACATCTTCATTTGTATGATGATCATCAATATGAGTATCTCCAATTGCTTTTATTTTTAAATCGAATAAACCATGACTGGATATTTGATGAAGCATATGATCTAAGAATGGTATCCCGGTATCGATTTCAGAAATTCCATTTCCATCTAAGTTTATAAATACAGAAATTTCTGTTTCATTAGTTTTTCTTTTTATTTCAGATTGCCTTAGAGATGACATTTTTATGCAAAAAACTTAGTTTACATTCCATTAATGCAGTAACCCGCATCAACATAAATTGTTTGGCCTGAAATGCCGCTAGAGAGATCACTTAATAAAAAAGCAGCTGTATTACCTACTTCTGTTTGAGTGACTGTCCTGCGTAAAGGCGCTTTTTCTTCAACATTGTGAATCATATCTAAAATGCCACCTATAGCAGAACTCGCAAGTGTTCTTATAGGCCCAGCACTTATTGCGTTAACTCTGACTTGTTTTTCGGGACCAAGTTCTGCAGAAAGATATCTTACTGAAGCTTCTAAAGCTGCTTTAGCAACTCCCATCACGTTATAGTTAGGAATCGCCCTTTCTGAACCTAAATAAGTTAATGAGACAACTCCAGCACCATCACTAAAAAGTGGTTTTGCTGCTTTACATAAAGGTGCTAACGAATACGCGCTTATATTAAGAGCCCTATCAAAACCTTCTGAAGTGGTAGCACTATAATCTCCAATCAATTCATCGCGTCCTGCAAATGCTAGGCAGTGAACTAATCCGTCAATTTGCTCCCAATTGTCTTTTATATTTTTAAAGATTTCCTCAATTTGAGCTGGATTTTGAACATCAAGAGGTAAAAATAACGATGGGTTTAAAGGTTCAGTTAGTTCTCTAACTTTAGACTCGAATCTTCCCTTATCATCAGGCAAATATGTGATTCCAAGTTCTGCGCCAGCTTTTGAAAGTTGTTGAGCGATACCCCATGCTATTGAACGATTGTTGGCAATTCCCGTAACAAGAATTTTTTTGCCAGTTAGATTTAGAAGCATTTTGTTTATTATTTCTATTATTCTCCTATATAAAAGTACCTATCTTTACGGATTACTGCAAAATATACAATAATTTTCAAATATCAAAGAATTTTTAACTTGAACATGGTAAGAACAAATTCTATGGTTTTGGAATTAGGTTTTCAATTACCGAATTTCGAAATGTTAAATGCTAATTCTTCAAAAAATGAATATTTTAATTCTCATAATCTAGATAATCGGCATTTACTTTTAATGTTTATTTGTGCCCATTGTCCGTTTGTTAAATATGTTGAGAATCAAATTTTCACCTTAAGTAAAGAAATTGAAAATACAGTTCAAACAGTTGCAATTTCTAGTAATGATATTGTCACTCATCCTTCAGATTCTCCAAAAAATTTGAGATTACAAGCACAAACACAGGGATGGAGTTTTCCTTATCTATATGATGAAAATCAAAAATTTGCTAAGAAATTAAAAGCGGCTTGCACACCAGATTTTTATCTTTTTTCAAATGAAGGAGATGGTGATTTTTTATTGTATTATCATGGCCAATTAGACGATAGTAGACCAGGGAATAATATCCCTCTATCTGGAAAAGATTTGCGCTCTGCTGTAAAAGATCTGAATCAAGATAATTCTTATCCTTCAAAACAGATGCCTTCTTTAGGTTGCAATATAAAATGGACTCCTGGTAAAGAACCAAGTTGGTTTAAATGAATTAAAAATTTTTCTAGAACGAAACTCATTAAATACAGAGAGAATTTGTAAAGAAGTTCTTAGTCTTCCAATGTTTCCTGAAATTTCTTATGAAGAGCAAGTTTATGTTGCAGAAAATTTAAATAAAGTTTTAAGGATTATATAGAGGAAATTCAAATTTCAGCATAAAGTGATTTAAATATTCTTTGTTGTATGTTGTGATTGACAATAGGGCTTGAATAATTATTTTTTTCTAAATTAGATATCTCCCCATTTAATAATTCTGAATTTGAAACTTTAGATAATTCAGGAATCCAATATTTTATGTATTTGCAAATAGGATCAAATTTTTTTGCTTGAGTATATGGATTAAAAATCCTAAGTGGTTTTGGATCCATACCGCTACTTGCGCTCCACTGCCATCCTCCATTATTTGCAGCTAAGTCTCCATCAACCAAAGTCTCCATAAATTTTTTCTCGCCCATTTGCCAATTGCATATAAGATCTTTTACCAGAAATGAAGCTACTATCATCCTACATCTGTTATGCATCCAGCCAGTACTATTAAGTTGACGCATTGCGGCATCAACTATAGGTACTCCGGTCTCTCCGTTGCCCCAACGCTGAAACCATTCATTATTGTTTTGCCATGGAAAGTGATCCCATTTTTTTCTATATGGACCTTTTTCTAGCTCTGGGAAATGAAATAAGCAATGTTGATAAAATTCACGCCAAACAAGTTCTTTTTGCCAAGTTTCAATTGTTAGGTAATTTCCTTGATTTGCAAAATCTGAATTTAAATTTAATGTGGCGTTCCAAATTTTTCTAATGCTAATGGTGCCGAATCTGAGAGATGCACTTAGAAAAGATGTCCCATTATGGGAAGGAAAATCTCGAGCAGAATTATAAGAATATATTTTTTTTTCGTTAATGAAGTTTTCTAATAATGTTTCTGCAGCATTCTCTCCAGGTCTACATGGACAAATATTCGAACCAGGAAATTTGATATTTTTGATAAATTTCTCTAGAACCGAATCAGATGAATTTATTGTCTTATTTTCTTTGAGTTTATTATCTATATCTTTAAATTGGAAAACAACTTTATGTTGGTCATATGGACCTAATAAATTCATTTTTGATTTAAGGTTTTTATAAAAAGGCCCATAAACTGAATAAGGTTTATTATTTCCGGAAAATATTTTTATAGGTTCTACTAATAAGTGATCCCAAGTTTCAATAACTTGAATATTTTGTTCTTCTAAATTTTTTTTTATTTGTAAATCGCGATTAATCTCATAAGGTTCAATTGATCTATTCCAAAAAACAAATTTTGCATCTATTTTCTTTGCTAATTGAGGAATTATTAATACGGGATCTCCTTCTCCCATAACTAATCTACTACCCATTTTTTTCCAATTATTTCCTAATTCTTGTAGTGAATTTCCTAGAAACCAAGCTCTTGAACTTGCATTGAAATCGTGTGAATAATTTTTATCAAATATATATGTTGAGGTAATAGCATTTGATAATGAAAACGCTTTGATTAAAGCTTGATTATCAAATATTCTTAAATCCTTTCTATGCCAAAAAAGTATTCTAGGTTTATTCATGATTTATCTAAAAATTGTTTAGCTCTAAACCAAGCCGTCACGGTTTTTGCGTCAAGAATTTCATCCCCACTAGAAATAAGATTATCTAGTTCGTCTGGATCTAAAATTAATACTTCTATATCTTCATCTAAATCTCCTTTAACCTCGTAATTGAGTTTGTTTAAATCACGGGCTAAAAATAGATAAATTTCTTCATCTGCATAACCTGGAGCAGGGACAAGAGTTCCTAGTTCATCCCATTTGTTTGCACTGAATCCAGTCTCTTCTTGTATTTCTCTTTGAATTGAATTAATAGGTGTTTCACCTATTTCTAATGTACCTGCTGGAAATTCTAATAAATATCTTGAAACAGCAAATCTATATTGCCGAAGAATGATAACTTTATTGTCTTTTGTAATAGGTACGGCTAATGCTGCCCCAGGATGCTTAATGTATCCATATTCACCTTCATGTCCATTTGGAAGCTCAATTCTATTTATTTCGAAACTAAATTTTTTTGACTTTAACTCAGATATTTTTTCTTTAAAAATTGATCTTCTTATAAGGTTTTTATTGCCCATAATTTTTAAATAAAAATAGCCTAGCAGTTATTTTTTGGTTTTGTAAATCATTTATATAGTCCATTTTTGGGCATCAAACTTTGTGATTTTTTGGCTTCTACTTAAGATTTCAGATAGTGGCGTAATAACAAAATTCCGATTCATGAATCTAGGGTGAGGTAATGTTAATTCCTCGTCAACCGTATGAAAATCTTCCCACCAAAGAATATCTAAATCGAGACATCTTGATAGCCATTTCTTGCCTTTTGGCGTCTCTTCTCGTCCGAAAAATCTCTCTAACTTTTTTAGCTCTTTTAGAAGTGATTTAGCTTTTTTATTTGATGGTTTTGGAAAAGAATTACTTTTTATAAGTAATATAGTGTTTAAATAATTTGGCTGCTCATTTTCAACACCATGGGGTAATGTCTCATAAATTGAAGACCAAAAAAAGTTTGCATGAAATTTGCTTTTCTCTTCTTTTTTTTTGTTAGAACTATCTCCCCACTCATTTATTATTTCCTCTATTTTTGGTTTGCAAATTAATAATGACTCAAGAGGGCTTCCGAATTTACTATCAATATTTGCTCCGAGGGATATACATAGTCCATTTTTGATATTAAGATTTGATAATTCCACTACAAAAAACAAAGTTATTGGATAAATTCTATATCAGGCATTTTTAAAGTGATTTTGAACTCGGAGTTAAAAGAAAAAGGAGAAATAAAAGATTTAATGAATTCCAAGGATTCTTTTAGAGCTTTCCCTTTGGCGGCAATTACAGGTCATAGCTTATTGAAATTATCTTTGCTTTTGGCAGCAGTTGATCCTAGTTTAGGAGGAGTGATTATTGCTGGCGGAAGAGGTACTGGAAAGTCAGTATTAGCAAGGGGTTTGCATACTTTACTTCCTCCTATAGAGATATTAGATAATGAATTAATCTTGGAAAAGCTAACAATGAGTAATAGTAATTCTTCATTAAGACCTATTGGTAGGAACCTAGATCCAGATAAACCAGCGGAATGGGATATTAGTACTAATAAATTGTTAGAGGAGTTAATTGGAAGTGATTATTTGAATCAAACTGAGGAAATTCCAAAAAAAGTAAGAGAGGCTCCATTTATTCAAGTTCCCATTGGCATAACTGAGGACAGACTTGTTGGATCAATTGATGTCGCTGCCTCATTAACTACGGGGGAACAAGTTTTTCAGCCTGGAATTTTGGCAGAAGCTCATAGAGGTGTTCTTTATGTAGACGATATAAATTTATTGGATGATGGCATTGTAAATTTAATTCTTGAAGCTACAGGAAGAGAGAAAAATAATATTGAAAGAGATGGTTTAAGCCTTTCTCATCCTTGTAAGTCGCTTTTAATAGCAACTTATAATCCTGAAGAAGGTGCTCTTAGAGATCATGTTTTAGATCGTTTTGCCATCGTGCTTTCCGCAGATCAATCTATTGATAATGCTCAAAGAGTTGAGATTACAAAATCTGTTTTATCGCACGCAGAAAATAATATTAAATTTTCAGAAAAATGGTCTGAAGAATCTGATAATTTATCCACTCAATTAATTTTGGCAAGGCAATGGTTAAAAGATGTCAAGATAACAAAAGAGCAAATAACTTATTTAGTGAATGAAGCTCTTAGAGGAGGAGTAGAGGGACATAGGTCAGAATTATTTGCAGTAAAAGTAGCAAAGGCTAATGCAGCTCTTCGAGGCGATGAGAATGTTAATTCTGAAGACTTAAAAGTCGCAGTTAGGTTAGTTATTCTCCCACGAGCAATGCAAATTCCTCCAGAAGATGATGATATTCAGCCCCCCCCTCCAGAGGATCAGAGTCCCCCACCTCCACCTCAATCAAATAATGAAGAGTCTGAACCTGAGGCTAATGAAAATGATAATGATCAAGACCAAGAACAAGAAGAAGATAATTCTGATGGAGAAGAAGAATCTACTCCCGAAATACCTGAAGAATTCATATTAGATCCTGAGGCATGTATGGTTGATCCTGATTTATTGCTTTTTTCATCAGCTAAAGCAAAAGCCGGAAATAGTGGAAGTAGATCAGTGATATTCAGTGATAGTAGAGGAAGGTATGTGAAACCTATTATTCCAAGGGGTAAAGTAAAAAGAATTGCTGTAGATGCTACCCTGAGAGCTGCTGCTCCTTATCAAAAATCGAGAAGATTAAGGAACCCTAACAAATCAATAGTTATTGAAGAAAATGATTTTAGGGCAAAGCTTCTTCAAAAAAAGGCGGGGGCTTTAGTAATTTTTCTGGTTGATGCTAGTGGCTCTATGGCTTTAAATAGAATGCAAAGTGCCAAAGGCGCCGTAATAAGACTTTTAACAGAGGCATATGAGAATAGAGATGAAGTGGCTCTTATTCCTTTTAGAGGTAATCAGGCCGAAGTGCTTTTGCCTCCAACAAGATCTATAACTGCTGCAAAAAGAAGATTGGAAACAATGCCTTGTGGTGGAGGATCTCCTTTGGCACATGGACTAACACAATCAGCAAAAGTAGCAAAAAATGCTCTTGCAACAGGAGATATAGGTCAGGTTATTGTTGTGGGGATCACTGATGGTCGAGGAAATGTGCCATTAGGATTATCTCTAGGACAAAATGAGGTTGAGGGGAAAGATAACGAAAATGAAAATGTCAATTTAAAACAGGAAGTCTTAGATATAGCTGCAAAATATCCCATGCTTGGGATAAAACTCTTAGTAATTGATACAGAGAGAAAATTTATAGCAAGTGGATTTGGGAAAGAATTAGCAGAGGCTGCTCAAGGGAAATACGTCCAACTGCCAAAAGCTACAGATAAAGCAATCGCTGCTATGGCTTTAAATGCTATCAACGAATTTTAATTAATTTTTATGGATAAATTTCGTTAAGGAATTTTGAAAGTCCAATCGTTAAATCTCTTATAGATTTAGTTAATTCTTTATCTTGTGTTAATTTTTCAAAATCTTCACTCATATCATCTATTTTGGTTGAGATAGACCTAGCAGCATTAATTGTCACTTTAATGTCATTAAGTGTTTCCTTGTCATCAATAGTAGACAAAATGTTATTTATATGATTAGCAGCAATTGTAATTTCTTTAATAAGAGGTTCAACTCTTTGTAGTTCTTGTTTCGATAAATAAATTAATTCATCAAGATTTTCTTGTGTTCTATCAAATTGGTCAATTGAGTTAACGACATTTTCAATTAAGTTTTCTTGATTTGTGTCTTTTAAAAGTTGACTTATTTTAGTAGTTATATTTGAGAGACTTGATAGTTGTTTACCTGTGATAGTGTCTCCCTGACAAATAATTAATTTGGTATCGCATTTTTCGGATATAGGTTTTGCAATGTTTTTAGGAATTGCCTTGTCACTAGTTTCTAAAGCAACTTGTACATCACCTCCAAGAAAAGAATTTGTTACTACCCTTGCAAATGCTGGCCTTGGAAGGATAATTTCAGGATTATTTAAAACTATTTTTGCTTTAATTGATTCATTCGTAAACAAGATATCTTCTATTGATCCAACTAAGATTCCTCTATAAGTAACTGGAGATTTTTTTGATAAACCGCTTGCGTTATTGAATTCAGCAAAGAGGTGCCAATTTTTTGAAGATAATCTCACTCCTCTTAGCCAAAAAGAAAAAAATGCGAATATTAAAATTCCTCCTAATAAGGAAAAACCAACTATTGAATCTCGTAAGCTTCTACGCATAATTTCTAAATGTCTTTAGGTTGCATTGGACCATCAAGTTTTCCATTTCTAAATTGAAATACATAGGGATCTTTACTCTTTTTAAATTCATCAATCGAGCCTGCCCATCTGAATTTGCCTCCATAAAGCATTAAAACTTTATCTGAAGTCCTTTCTATAGTACTAAGAACATGGCTAACTACAATAGATGATCCGCTAGCTTTATCATTTGTCTTATTAATTAAATCTTCAATTCTTGATGAGGCAATTGGATCAAGGCCGGCAGTTGGTTCATCAAAAAGTAATAAAGGTTTAGACTTTGCCTTGAGCGTTTGATCAGTAATTAATGCTCTAGCAAAACTAACTCTTTTTTGCATGCCTCCGCTTAATTCATTTGGAAGTTTATTCTCAATATTAAATAATCCTACCTCAGCTAAGCATTCACTTACTATTTCATGAATTAACTTTTTAGATAGGTTTTTATTTCTCTTAAGGAGAAAACCTACATTTTCTTCAATAGTTAAAGATCCTAATAAAGCCGGGTTCTGAAAAACTAGTCTTACATCAGGGGGATTATTTTGATCTAATCTCAAATATGTTTGCTTCTCACCAAATATTCTTAATTCTCCTTTGGTAGGTAAAATGAGTCCTGCCAATATTTTTAATATGGTTGATTTACCAGAACCTGAGGGGCCAACAATAGCTAATTTCTCTCCTTCATTAAGTTCAAAATTTATTTGATTAAGCACATTTACTTCGTCCCAGCTTATTGAGAGGTTTTTTGTTTCAACTGCATGTTTTGATTTTTTCAAAACTTATATAAAGAGCATCTATATATACATTTTGCCTATTTTTAGAAATAAAAAAAGGATGTATGAATTTGATTTATAATGATTCTATATAGTTTTTAAATTTGAGGAAAATAATTTAAGAGGTTTTAAATGAATAAGGGAAAAAAAAGGATCAAAGGTTACTATAAAAATTTTAAAAAGTCTAATTTTGTATTGTTGAATAAAATCTTAAGAATTTTGAGTTGGCTTTTGCCAGGTTTGGTAATAAAAAGATGGATGCTTACATCTGCTATAGGGTTTTTGACTACATTATTAGGCTTGGTAATTTGGACAAATTTAAGACCTCTCTATTGGCTTATTGAAATCTTTTTTGGTGTAATGACAGGTTTAACAAGTATTTTGCCTGTTTCATTAATAGGACCATTGATTTTTGTTATTGGACTATTATTAATTGGGATTGGACAAAATAGAAGTATTAATTCTATTCAAAAAGCCCTTGTTCCAGAAAAAGATACATTTCTAGTTGATGCATTAAGAGTTAAAAGTAAATTAAACAGAGGCCCAAATATTGTTGCTATTGGGGGTGGTACAGGCTTATCTACTTTGCTCAAAGGCTTAAAAAATTACAGTAGTAATATTACCGCAATTGTAAATGTATCCGACGATGGTGGAAGTAGTGGAATACTCAGAAAACAACTAGGTGTTCAACCTCCTGGAGATATTAGAAATTGCTTGGCAGCTTTATCGAACGAAGAACCTACTTTAACTAGATTATTTCAGTACAGATTTTCAGGAGGAAGTGGTCTGGAAGGTCATAGTTTTGGAAATCTATTCTTGTCAGCTTTAACAACAATTACAGGCAGTTTAGAAAAAGCAGTTCAGGCCTCTAGTAAGGTTTTGGCGGTACAAGGGCAAGTTTTACCTGCAACAAATATTGATGTTATGTTATGGGCCGAATTAGAAAATGGTGAAAAAATTTTTGGTGAAAGCAATATTAGTAAATCTAAAAAATTAATTTCGAGGATTGGTTACCTACCAGAAAATCCTTCAGCTCTTCCAAGTGCTCTTGAATCCATAAAAGAAGCTGATTTAATTGTTCTTGGCCCAGGTAGTCTATACACTTCTTTATTGCCTAATCTTTTAGTACCAGAGATAGTAGATGCATTATTGCAAAGTAATGCTCCGAAAATTTACATAAGTAATTTGATGACTCAGCCAGGCGAAACAGATGGACTTGATGTCTATCAACATATCAAAGCAATAGAAAAACAATTATCAAATTTTGGAGTTAATACTCGAATTTTTAACTCAATCTTATCTCAGATTCAATTTGAAAAGTCTCCATTAGTAGACTATTACGAAAGTAGAGGTGCAGAGCCTGTCCAGTGTAATAAGGAAAAATTATTATCTGAGGGTTATTATGTTTTGCAAGCACCATTATATTCAAGAAGAATAACTCCAACTCTTAGACATGATCCAAGGAGACTCGCTAGAGCAGTTATGTTTATATACCGCAAATTAAAAAAAATAAACTAATAAGCATCTTGAAGTTCATAGAAATCTGGCTGAATATAGTCTTTTCTCAATGGCCATCCTCTCCAATCTTCTGGCATTAATAGTCGTTTGGGATTTGGATGATCAATAAAATTTATTCCATACATATCAAAAGTTTCTCTTTCTTGCCAATCACTTCCTTTGAAAATTTCATACAAACTAGGGATTGATAAATCAGAATCTCTTTTTAGAAAAACTTTTAATCTTACTTCTTTGATTTTTTCAATTTTTTGTAAATCATCAACAGTTATAAAATGATAGAAACTCACGAGATTTTTTCCTGGTCCCTCATCATATCCTCCTTGACATTGGAGATAATTGAAGCCGTAATTTCTCAAGGCAGATACTGCTTCATATAATTTGTTGGGTTCCACGGAAATGTTTTCAATTCCTATGTGATCATCAGGTAAAGGTTGATTTGGAATTCCATCTTTAGACAAAGATTGGCTTATAAAGCCTTCTTTTTCTATAGAAGTATCTGAGGATTTGGCTAAACCGTCTTTTTCCATTAATTTTCTACAGTATCAACAATTTCAGATTTTTTGTTCTTCTCAGATAGATCAGTTATTTTTTCTTTTTTGGAGGAACTTATGGCGTTTGCTGAAGTTTTGTTTAGATATTCACCTGTATTTTCTGAGAAAACAAGATTCATTTCATGATCAGATGTTATGTATCTGTGGGTTTGTTCAGTTTTTGTGCGCTCTGAAATTGATTCGTTACCAACTTTTTTTCTTAATTTGATTACGGCATCAAAAATTGCTTCTGGTCTTGGTGGACATCCTGGAAGGTATAAATCAACTGGAATCAATTTATCAACACCTCTTACGGCAGTTGTAGAATCTGCACTGAACATTCCTCCTGTGATTGTGCAGGCACCCATCGCGATAACATATTTTGGTTCAGGCATTTGTTCATAAAGTCTTACTAGGGCTGGAGCCATCTTCATCGTTACTGTTCCTGCAACTATTAACAAATCTGCTTGTCTTGGCGAGCTTCTAGGTACTAATCCAAATCTATCAAAATCAAATCTAGATCCTATTAAGGCAGCAAATTCTATAAAACAACAAGCGGTTCCATACAAAAGAGGCCAAAGACTGCTTAATCTAGCCCAATTATGAAGATCGTCTAAACTTGTCAATATAATATTTTCGCTTAAGTCTGTAGTAACTTGGGGTGCACCAAGAGGATTGCAAGTTCCTTCTCGGATTTCTCTTATTGCTTTTGGGGATAATTGTGGATTCAATTTTTTAACTCCATTCTAAGGCACCTTTTCTCCATGCGTATGCCAGAGCGATAACAAGTATTGCAATGAAAATTAATGCCTCAATAAAAGCTAATAGGCCTAATCTGTTGAAGGCAACCGCCCAAGGATAAAGGAAAACAGTCTCAACATCAAATATAACGAAAACCAAGGCAAACATGTAATAACGAATATTAAATTGAATCCATGCTCCTCCTATAGGCTCCATTCCAGATTCATATGTAAGTTTTCTTTCCCCTGTTCTGCCTTTTGGGGCAACGATAAGATTAGTAACTAGAGCTAAAATTGGTACAGCTGCGGAAATTAGAAGGAAACCTAAAAAATATTCATAGCCAGTTAATAAAAACATCTTAAAAATTAATTTTGAATAAAAGTCGCTTAATTAAGCAAAATCTTTTAAAGTTCTTAAAGAATAATAATAAACCGTGAGTGAAAACATTCAACCAGCCTCTGAGGAAAACAAAATAGTTGAAGACTTTGAGAAAGAAAAACCTTCTGAAAACCTCTCAGGAGTAAAAGTTGAACAACCTGTCCTTAATTTAGAACAAAATAGATTCGAATGTAGAAGTTGTGGATACATTTATGACCCTTCTGAAGGAAATAAAAAATTAAACATACCTAAAAATACGCCTTTTTCAGAGTTGGATGGGAATACTTTTGCTTGCCCTGTTTGTCGGGCCGGTAAAAATTTTTATAAAGATATTGGATCTAGAGCAAAACCTAGCGGATTTGAAGAGAATTTAGTTTATGGATTTGGATTTAATAGTTTACCTCCTGGACAAAAAAATATATTGATTTTTGGAGGTTTGGCGTTTGCTGCTGCTATGTTCCTTTCTTTGTACTCTTTGCATTAAAATATTTAAATGAAAAATTTTATTACCAGTATTCCTAATCTTCTTTTATCTGTAGTTCTCTGTTTTGTTTTAAGCAGTTGTTCATCTACAGGTGTCAAGATTAATGAAAGCAGCCCTTGGAAAACAATTCAGTTTGAAGATCAGGCTAATGCTTTAGATGTTGATTTTATAGATGATAAAAATGGATTTTTAGTAGGTTCTAATAGGCTTATCATGGAATCTAATGATGGAGGAGAAACTTGGGAAAAAAGAAATCTAGATTTACCAAGTGAAGAGAACTTTCGTCTCCTAGATATTGATTTTAAAGGTGAAGAGGGATGGTTAATAGGTCAGCCTTCTTTAGTTATGCATACACTTGATGCAGGAAAGAATTGGACACGTTTATCTCTAGGTAACAAATTACCAGGCCAACCATTTTTAATAACAACTGTCGATGCTGGTGTTGCAGAATTGGCTACCACTGCAGGTGCTATTTATGAAACATCAGATAGTGGTGAATCATGGAATGCAAAAGTTGTAGATGCATCTGGTTCTGGAGGTGTAAGAGATTTAAGAAGAACTAATAAAGGAGATTATGTCAGTGTAAGTAGTCTAGGTAATTTCTTCTCTACTTTGGAAAAGGATAGTGATGCATGGATAGCCCATCAAAGAGCAAGTAGCAAAAGAGTTCAAAGTATTGGTTTTAATCCAGAAGGAAGTTTATGGATGCTTTCTAGAGGAGCAGAAATTAGATTTAATGAAGATACTAATGACCTAGAAAATTGGTCAAAGCCTATCATACCAATTCTTAATGGATACAATTATCTGGACATGGGATGGGATCCAAATGGAGATATATGGGCTGGCGGGGGTAATGGAACTTTAATAGTAAGTAAAGATCAAGGTAAAACTTGGAATAAAGACCCTATTGCTTCTGAATTGCCAACAAACTACATAAAAATAGTTTTTCTTGACAAAGAGTCTTTAGACAATCAAAAAGGATTTGTACTTGGCGAGCGTGGTTATATCCTTAAATGGAATAGCTAACTTTGAAAAACTTGAGTTAATAGTAAAAAAAAAATTAATTTTTGAAAAATTTAGCAACTGTCTGTAACCAACCTGTTAATTTCTTCGCGAACTTATGATTTTACACTGTAAGATCTTAGGGTAAACATTTGTGATTATGGCCGCAGGTTCAACGGGTGAACGCCCATTCTTTGAAATAATCACCAGTATTAGATACTGGATTATTCATGCAGTAACATTACCAGCTATCTTTATAGCAGGCTTCTTATTTGTATACACAGGCTTAGCCTACGATGCTTTTGGGACTCCTCGTCCAGATAGTTATTTCCAATCATCTGAATCTAAAGCACCTGTCGTAACACAAAGATATGAAGCTAAATCTCAACTAGATTTAAGAACAAAATAACAATGACTAATTCTCAAGCTCCAATGCAGGCTGCGGAAGTCCGCGTTTATCCTATATTTACTGTCCGTTGGCTGGCAGTTCACGCTCTAGCTATCCCATCAGTATTCTTTTTAGGTTCTATTGCTGCTATGCAATTCGTAGCCCGATAAATTTAACTATCATGCAAGTAAACGAAAATCCTAACAAAGTTCCAGTTGAACTTAATCGTACAAGCCTATATTTAGGCTTACTTTCAGTCTTTGTATTGGGAATTTTATTTTCCAGTTACTTTTTCAATTAAATTAAAACTATGAGTAAATTAAAAGGACCTGATGGAAGAATTCCAGATAGACTTCCCGACGGGAGACCAGCAGTAGCATGGGAAAGAAGATGGACTGAAGGAACTCTTCCTCTATGGCTTGTTGCTACAGCAGGAGGAATTGCAGTTATCTTCGTTTTAGGTATATTTTTCTATGGTTCATACCAAGGGGTTGGAGCTGGAGGCTAACAATTCCTTATCTTGACCTGATAATCACTTATATCAAATAAGCCTAATAAGAATCAGTAAATATCCTAAGTTTTTCTTTTGTGGAACTTGGGATATTTTCTTTTTGTGTTATCAATCCATCTTTTAATGAAAAATGAGACTTACTTTTTGGTCTTTCTTTCTCAATTAATTTAGCTACTTCAAATATTATTTTATTAGCCACTTCAGTATTTGATCTAAGATTATCCAAAACCATCTCTACAGAAACTTCTTGATGAGTTTGATGCCAGCAATCATAATCAGTAACCATAGATAAGGAGGAGTAAGCTATTTCAGCTTCTTTAGCTAATCTTGCTTCTGTGTGGTTCGTCATTCCAATTATTGAACATCCCCAACTCCTATATAAATTAGATTCTGCTCTAGTTGAGAAAGCGGGACCTTCCATTGCTAGATAGGTGCCCCCTCTGTGCAATTGTCTACCACCAGGAATATTTTTTTCTCCGATTTCACTTAATATACGTGATAAGTTTGTGCAGAAGGGATCTCCCATGGTTACGTGAGCAACAGCTCCATCTTTAAAGAAAGTTGCAGGTCTATTTTTTGTCCTGTCAATAAATTGATCTGGAACCACTATATCAAGTGGCCTTATCTGTTCTTGTAATGAACCAACTGCTGATGGAGCAATAATCCATCTTACTCCTATTGATCTTAGAGCCCAAATATTAGCTTTATATGGGATTTCAGAGGGATTTAAACTATGTGTTCTGCCATGTCTAGGAATAAATGCTATCTCTAGGTTTCCAAGATTATATACTTTTATTGAATCAGAAGGTTTACCATAGGGAGTATTGATTTCTAGTTCTCTTGAGTACTCTATTTGATCCATTGAATAAAATCCACTTCCACCAATCACTCCTAATCTTGATTTCTCAATTGGTAATAAATGTTCTTTATTCATAGTGATGTAAATGACTTTTAATCATCTGGTACTAATTGGAGGAGGACACTCAAATGTTTCTTTATTGAAGAAATGGTTAATGTTTCCGAAGTTAATGCCAGAAATTCCTGTTTCAATTATATCTAGAGATTCTCATTTGGTTTATTCGGCTATATTCCCATCTGTAATTTCAAAATCAATCACTTTAGAAGAGAGTTTAATTGATATAAAATCTTTAGCAAAAAATGCAAAAGTATCTTTTATAGAAGAAGAAGTAAAGGATATTGATTTCAATTTAAAGAAAATTGTTTTAAGTAATAGACCTTCAGTTAATTATTCGAAGTTGGTGCTTAATTATGGAAGTCAAACAATAATTCCAAAAGAATTTGAATCACTAGTTAAAAATCGAAATGCTTTTTCAATTAAACCTTTTTTAAGTGCTTATGAATCAATACTAAAAGAGGACATTTTTGATTCAGTTAATGAACTTCCATTTGTAATTGTTGGGAGTGGCCTTGCTGCAATTGAAGTATCATATGCTTTGAGAAAAAGATGGGGATATAGACCTTTAAAACTATTATGTGATTCAAAAAAAATTAATAATACAATTTTGAAAAGTTTACGGAATTCCAATATTGATTTAATTGAAAAACTTAATTTTGATTATGGCAAGATTCTTTTATGTACTGGAAATACATCTCCGTTATGGGCACAAAAAAAATTATTAGATTCGGATTCTAATGGCAGAATAATTACAAATCAGAATTTGCAGATAAAAACCTTATCTGGAATCTTTGCTGTCGGTGATTGCGCAGTTATAGGTTCAGCAAAAAGACCAGCATCGGGAGTTTTTGCAGTAAAAGTTGTAAATACATTAGTACAAAATTTAATAAAAGATATAGAAGGGAGATCATTAAAAAAGTGGTTTCCTCAAAATATCGGATTGCAAATAGTAAATATATTTCCAAGCCATCATCCAAAGGCTTTTGCTATTTATCGCAATTTTGTTTTCGGCCCTTCTTTTGTTTTTTGGATTTTAAAGCATAAAATTGATCTTAACTTTATTAAAAAGTTCAGATCAAAAAGGCTAATTATGAAAAGTAGTCAAAAAAATATTTCATTGAATGATTGCAGAGGATGTGCAGCTAAAATCCCTCAGTTTGTTTTGAATAAAACATTAATAAATTCTAATTTAAATTCTTTTGCCTCATCGCCTGAAGATTCAGTTGAGATATATCAAAATGGTCAAGATATTATCTTGCAAAGTGTAGATGGATTTCCTGCTTTGGTAAGTGATCCTTGGCTTAATGCAAAAATTACTACTTTGCATGCTTGCTCAGATTTATGGGCAAGCGGAGCAAAACTTTCATCCGCTCAGGCTTTAATTTCATTACCAAAAGTTGAAAGGGAATTTCAGAGCTACCTATTTTCTCAATCACTTCAAGGTATTAAATCAACAGTTGAGGATCATGGAGGTGAATTACTTGGAGGCCACACTTTTGAGGCAAGAAGTTTAGTAAATAAACCATATTCATTAGGAATAGATATATCTTTAACAGTTCAAGGTATTTTAAATAATGGAGCAAAACCATGGCTTAAATCTGGAATGAATGACGGAGATATTCTTATGATGTCTAGACCACTCGGCGTTGGGATTTACTTTGCTGGTCAAATGCAAAATATTAATATGCTAGATAGTTCATCTGAAGTACTTAATAATTTAGTAAAGAGTCAGCAATATTTGATTGATGAAATTTATCTTTTTCAAAATCAATTTAAAGAATCATTAGTCAATGCTGCGACTGACATTACTGGATATGGATTTATTGGACATCTTAAAGAAATGGTTGAGTCATCTAATTTATATAGGCAAAGAAATAATCTTGATCAACTTAAAGTATTATTAGATTTATTTGCATTTAAAGCTTATCCTGGAGTATTTGATTTAATAAGAAAAGATGTTAAAAGTACTTTCTTTGAATCTAATAAAGAAATTTTTGACAAAATTTATAAAGTAAATAAGCAAAAAAGAATAATTACTTTTTTAAACGAAAATTCATTAGATCAAGAGAATTTTAAAGAGAGAATAACATTATTATTAGATCCTCAAACATGTGGCCCTTTGTTGATTAGTTGCAATCGTAAATATGAAAATGTTCTTAAGGATAAATGGTACAAGGTTGGAGAAGTTGTGAAAATGTAATTAATTTCTATTTAATTTGTCAATTTCCAAATATCGTAATCTTTTGATTTCCTTTCCCATCTCCTTACCTGGGTCCCATCCTTCTTTTTTTAAAGTTTCTCCATCTTTTTTTGATTTTATGAATTTGTAAATAAATAACCACTTAAACAATTTACGCCAGTGTGGTCCTCCATCACAAATTAATAATTTGACTGTCTCATCATTAAGGTTTCTGTCCTCAATAAATTCTGTCCAACTTGATGGAGAAAAATGATTGAAATTTTTTTGGTTTGTATTTAATATCTTTTTGATATTTAAATAATCTTCTAATATTTTTATCTCACTATTATTTACCAAAAATCTTTGACATGCTTTTTCTAAATCTTCTGAATCTTTTAATAAGTAAAGCATATGATTTCCCTTTAACTTCTTAATCCAATTTAGTCCTCTTAAAAACCTTTTATCGACTTTAATATTTTCATTTAAGATTGAGATAATTTCCCATTTATGAATTATCGAAATTACATTAGTCAAATTATCATGTTTGCATATTTCAGCTAGTTCCATCCTTATTCGTATGCCTAGTGCAGGAGGATGAATCATTTTCTGATGAGTTTCTGAACTTTTCCATGGCCATTGTCTAACTGTTTCTTGAGATTGTTTGAGGGAATTATTTGAAATATTGAAATCTAACCTTGAAGCATATTTTGCACATCTAATTAATCTACTTGGATCATCTGAAATACTATTACTGTGAAGTAAGTTCAATCTTTTACTTTTTATATCAGCAATTCCTCCATAAAGATCATAGATTTTCCTTGTCGAGACCTCGAAGGCTATTGAATTTATAGTGAAATCTCTCCTCTTAAGATCCTCTTCAATAGTACTTTTATTTACTGTGGGATTTAAGCCTGGAGCAGAATAAATTTCTTTTCTTGCAGAAGCAATATCAATTTTATAGTCATTAATATTTATTTCTACAGTGTTGTATAAATTAAATTCCTTGATTAAACATAAATCTACATTTACAATATTTTTTTTAATAAATTTTGCAAGAGAAATAGAGGATCCTTCAATAACAAGATCAATATCTACAGGTTTAGAAAACGATTTTTTGTGGAATTTACTAATTAACAAATCTCTTAAATAACCGCCAACAAAAGCCACTTTAGTATTGTTATTAGATTCTATGTATTTAGTAATAAGGTTATATAGATTAAATGGAGTTTTGATTAATTCCCCTTGGATGTAATCAGAGATATCGTTCATGAGTTTTAACTTACATAACGAATTGGAGCTAATCTGGGATCTAGAATTTTACTTCCTTTATCACCAAATTTTACGGCTAAAGATATTTTTTCCCCGCTCCCAAAAATATGTATAATTTCACCTTTCCCAAATTTTGAGTGAATTAGCTTATCTCCAACTATCCAGCTTTTCCCTTTACTTGGCCCTGAATATAATTTTCTTACTGCATTTATTGGTTTGTTAACAAATTCATTTAAATTGTTTCGATCAACTCTTGTTAAACGATCAAGATGAAAATCTCTTCTAATTGAAGCACCACCAGTTTGTGGTAACTCGCCATCCATTAGATCTTCAGGTATTTCCGAAAGAAATATTGAAGGAATTGTTGCTTCACGCATTCCACCCCATAATCTTCTTTCTCTGGCGTGACTTAAGAAAACTCTTTCTTTAGCTCTAGTAATACCTACGTAGCATAATCTTCTTTCTTCTTCAAGAAGTGAGGGGGTATCTATTGATCTATGGCTAGGGAAGAGACCTTGTTCTAGTCCAGTGATAAAAACATTTTGAAATTCTAAACCTTTACTATTATGCAGAGTCATAAGAGTCACAGAGTTAGGATTATTTTTCTTCGTATCATTATCAGTTGTTAAGGCTGCTGTAGAAAGAAATCCCTCTACATCTCCACTTTCTGTTTCTTCTTCATATTGAGTCGCTGCATTAATTAGTTCTTGTAAGTTATTTCTTCTATCTTCAGATTCTTCAGTCCCACTAGAGAGCAAGTCACTTAAATAACCACTTTTTTCTAATATTAGTTGTAGTAGTTGAGCAGGACCTGAATTTTCTAGGTAACACAGTAGATCATTCATAACTTCAGTAAATTTATTAATTCCTTTTGATGATCGGCCTATTGTTTCTTCAAGACTTTGCTTATCATTAAGAACCTCCCATAATGGGATATTTAACCTATTAGATAGTTCATTAAGTTTTTGAATAGTAGTCTTACCAATCCCTCTTCTAGGAACATTTATGATTCGTAAAAGACTAACGTTATCTGAAGAATTAACCAAAACTTTCAAATATGCTATTGCATCTTTAATTTCTCTTCTATCATAAAAACGCAATCCTCCAAAAATTGTATAAGGAATGCGCCACCTTACAAGAGATTCTTCTAATACTCTCGACTGAGCTCTAGTTCGATATAAAATTGCAAAATTTTTCCAAATTGGGTTTTGATTATAGTTATTGAGTGATTTTATTTTATTGGTAATTGCTTCTGCTTCGGAAATTTCATCATCACAGCTGAGTAACGTTAAAAGTTCGCCTTTTTCTTTAGTAGCCTTTAAAACTTTGTCAATTCTTTCAGAGTTGTTTTCAATTAGTGAGTTTGCGGCATCAAGGATATTGGAAGATGACCTATAATTTTCCTCTAATTTAATTAAAGATGATTTTGTATTGTCTTTGATTGAAGTTTTAAAATCTTCTTGAAAACCAATTAAAATTCTGAAGTCAGCTGCTCTGAAACTATAAATACTTTGATCAGCATCCCCAACTACAAAAATTGATCGATCTTCCCAATTGAAGAATTTTTTTGGTTCAGTATTTCCAGCCGTAATTAATTTTATAAGTTCATATTGTGTTCTATTTGTATCTTGATATTCGTCAACTAAAATATGTTTAAATCTTTTGTGCCAGTAATCTCTGACTATATCATTTTGCCTCAATAAGAAAACAGGCAAAAGTAGAAGATCATCAAAGTCTAAAGAATTATTTTTTGAGAGCGAAATCCTATATCTCTTGTAGGCATCTGCAACTGTTTTATCAAAATTATTATCTGCTTTTTCAAAAAGATCATTAGAAGTTAAGCATTGATTTTTAGCATTACTTATTAATCTTTTAATCTTTTTGGGATCATATCTTTTTGGGTCAAGATTCATATCTTGACTAATAATTTCTTTTACTAATGTTTGAGAATCTGTTTCATCGTAAATTGAAAATTGCCTTGTCCATTTTAGGCCCTCTGGATCAGTATATTTTTCAATATCGTATCTCAGAAGTCTTGAAAATAAAGAATGGAAAGTACCGATCCAAAGGTTCTGAAGCCTCTCTTGGTGAACGTTTGTTCTTAATTGATTTTGATCAATTTCTTTGAGAGTTGTCAAAGGCTGACCAAATTGATTAAAAGCTAATTCTTGGGCTAGAAGAACCTCTAATCTTGCTTTCATTTCTTTGGCAGCTTTGTTGGTGAAAGTGACTGCGAGAATATTGTAGGGATCTATAGAGTTACCCTCTATAAGGTTTGCAATTCTGTGAGTAAGAGCCTTAGTTTTTCCGCTACCTGCACCAGCCACAACTAATAGTGGTCCATAAACATGTTTTACTGCTTGAAGTTGTTGATTGTTTAGGGACTTAAAAAGGAATTTGTTGGTTTGAGACACTTTTGGAAGGGTTTTTCAAAAATCAGACTTTACTGTGAGATTCAGATTCCGTTTCTAGATCTTCTAACGTTTTTTTTAAGTTGATAAGTTCATTATTGTTATTAATTATTTCTTCAAATTTATTTTGAGGCATCTTTAATTTCATACTTCTGTCTAGAATTTCTTTTTCCAATCTCTTTTTATATGAGGAAATAAGTTTCTTTGATAATTTTAAATCTTGTTGATCCAAAACTTTATAAAAAATGTATTTTTATATTAGCGAAAAAAAATTTTTTATTTGAATTATTTCAACTATCACTTTGGAATGAAGTTATTAATTAAGAAGCGTTGCGTTAAGTTTGAAATTGTATTGTTTTTACTAGCTTTGTATTATTCTTAAGATCGGTCTTTAATTTTTTACTACAGGAATGTCAGTTTCAAAAAATAATCAACTATTGTCAGCCGATAAGAAATTAAATGATTTAAGCAATATAAAAGAATTTATTAATACTGCAAACTCAAGATTAGATGCAATAATCTCAATAACCAATAATTCACATGCAATCGCAGCAGACGCAGTAACAGCAATGATTTGCGAAAATCAAGACTCACTTAATTCAAAAATATCTTTAAATACAACTAACAAGATGTCCGTTTGTTTAAGAGATGGAGAAATAATCCTAAGGATTGTTGCTTATCTTTTAATTTCTAATGACGAATCAGTTTTAGAAAAAAGTTGTTTGAAGGATCTTAAAAATACTTATCTTGCTCTTGGGGTACCTTTAAGAAATGCAAGAAGGGTTTTTGAATTAATGCGAGATGCAACTATCTCTGATTTGAATTCAACAGTTAATAATATGCGTGGAAACAAAGACTTTCTTCCTAAATTAATATCTGAAACAGAGTTTCAATTTGAAAGGATAATTAATCTTTTAAACTAGCTAAATTCCTTATCTCTGAAGTATGGGACGTCTGTATAACTGCGTTATTTTCAAGATTTCTAATAGTAGAAAATCTTGATCTTACATGAGTGGACAAAAAGGAAATTCTTTCTTCGGAAACTGTTGATTTATAAATAGTTTTAATGTGTAAATTATTTTGTTCATCAACAAAATAATTGGATGATGAAATAAGGGGTTCTGTATAACCTTTATTTTTTAAAACAATTCCTGAATTTTCATCTTTGGGTAAAAAAATCATAATAGTTTCATCTCCCTCACGGATATTATTATTGTCCCAATCACTAATAGCTTGCCAGTTTATAGAAATGGCTATGCTTTCATGGTTTAAATTAAATTTATAATTTTTAAAAATTTCAACTACTTTTTTATTTTTTTTGTTGATACATCTTATATATATTTTACTAGTTGAATTTTCAAATTCCTGAAAAGCTAAAGTGTGAGTACTTCTAATAGATTTCCACTCTCCTATACTTTTATCAATGAATTGATTAATTATTGTTAGATTCTTCGTCAAGTTTATCTTCTACTGAATGATTGTCTGCTTTTTGTATCATTCTTACCATTGAATCCACCATTAATCTCTTTGCAGAAGTTACTTTTAATCCAGAAGGAGTAGTTGATATTTGTTCTCCAGGGCGATCATATGAAGTTGGTCTAAATGGAGTCATCTAATAACTTTAAAAATTAATCGATTACTATTCTTGCATGAATCATTATTTATATAGTTATTGTTTGCGAAAATGTCATATCTTTCTTCTTTGATTACAGAATCTTCAACTGTTTTGTTATTTAGGCATTTTATTTTTTGCCAATCCTGAAATAGTCGCTAAAGCAAACATTCCCAATAGAGCAATCCCTAGAAATAATCCTGCTCCCTGGCTAACTCCAGCTCCTACAGCTACTAGTATAGAGTCACTGATTAGAAGGCTTATTAATAATGCAGGTGTAAATATTTTCCAGCGAGTTCCTCCAATACCAATTGCGTAGCTTAGAAAATCAAAAAGGCCAGTCATTAGTAGACCTGTCATAAGAAAGAAATTTTCTTCTAGCTGGTTTTGATTAAAACTTTCAATCTTTTGCATTGCTTTTGGGCCTACTAAATTACGTACAGGAACCCGACCATAATTTCTCGCAATAAAGAAAGCAGCTTGGCAAAAAAAGATATCAGAAAAGATTATAGTTATGTAACCTTTTTGAAATCCTAGTAAAGAACCAGCTAGCAGAGAATAAGCTGAACTTGGAAGGGCAGGTAAAATAATACTTACTCCTCTAAGTATGAATATTCCAAAAGGAGCCCAAATCCCCATACTTTCTATTTTGTTCCTCAGAGGTTCAATCCCATAATTTTGTATTAAATAAATCAATACAAGAAATATTGCAACGTAAAAAACTATTGAGAGAAATTTCTGTATTTTATTCATTATTTTTTAATAATTTTATTGAAAGTAAATTCTTAATTTTAATATTTGATTCTATCTATAATAGAAATACTAATCAATAAAAATTTTTACAAATTTTTAATCTTATATTTCCTCCTAAAAATGATTTTTGTATTCCATAAGTAGTCATGATTGATTCTAAGAATAAAGTCAATTCAAAATATTTTAGAAATATCATTAATTTAGTCCTATCAATTTTTGTTTTCTTTTGTATTTCAATAAAAAAATCAGAGGCTTTGCCTCATGAATGGGTTGGAGTCCCCAAAAGTGAATATGGAGAACAGTTATGGGATAGGCAAAATATAAAAAGGAATGAAGACGGGTCTGTGAGAATATTGAGTAAATTTATTCCCAAAACAAAAAGTGAAATTACAAAGGATATTCTTTATACAATGGATATAAATTGTTTTGAAAAATCATTCAGAGACGTTGATGTCTCTGTAGACGAATTAAATAGTAATTTCAATGATTTCGCTGATTGGCAAGATCCAAATGGAGATGAACTAATTTTGGGAGTGATTAGTCAAGTCTGCAGATTGGAAAACTAAAAATTTCAAATTCTAGAAATTAAAATTAAGTTTCTACATTTCTAGAAAATATAAAACCCCTGTCATAGACAAAGGTTAAAGGTGCCAGGACCCAGATTTGAACTGGGGACACGGCGATTTTCAGTCGCCTGCTCTACCAACTGAGCTATCCCGGCTCTAACTTATACACTCTAAATTAAGATGTGTAGTTTGTGAAACCCTTTGCATTAAAAATTTTATATCTTTATCAAATATCCAAAAATTATTATTTTGAATTAATCGCTATTAAGGCAGTACCAAAAGAAGTTGTTTTTTTACATGAGACTATTGGGATATTGATAATTCTTTCTCTTATTTTTCTCCACTGAGGGTTTTTTGAACCTCCACCAATAGTAATAATTTTTTTTGGAAGTGAGCCTGTTAGTTTGCCTATTTTTTCCCATCCTTTCAATTCGATCTTTGCTAGCCCCTCAAATAATGCATGTAAATAAAGTGAGTCGCTTACTGGTCTAGGACCAAGTATCGGCTCTAAATTAGAATCATTAATAGGAAATCTCTCTCCTTTACTATTAAGAGGTAAAAGATCCAAAGAAGTGTTTTTCAATGGATTAATTTGTCGACTTAGTTCCTTTATTTCTAAATCAGAAAAGAACTTAGACAAGATACCGCATCCCGCATTTGATGCTCCTCCACATATCCAATCGCCATTTACTCTATGGGTTGTAATCCCTTGTTTTTTTAAAGGGTTATCAATAATTTTTTTAACAACAATTGTTGTTCCTAAAACTGTGAGACCATCTTCTTTACTTAAACCTGCAGCTATTAAACTTGCATTAGAGTCAGTGGTGCCTGAGATTAATATTAATTTCTTATTCAAGTTAAATTTCTCTGCTAAATCGTAATTTACCTGTCCAATAATTTTTCCACTTTTTACTATACGAGGTAGGCATTTTTTCCATGAAGTATTTAGATAGCTTGTTGGCCATGATTCTTTTTTTAAATCCCAACCAAGTTTTAGATTATTACCTTCTTCTCCATGAGTCCAATCTTTTAAAAACCAACCACTAATCCAATCAGATTGATGACGTAAAAGTATATTTGTCCCATACTTTTCTATTAGCGTTAATGCTTTAGCAAGACTACTGTATGGAGTTCGCAGATGATCCTCTTCAGAAGTTAAGGAATCAAGAAGGATCTTATGTTCATTACATGCTTGGTCGTAAGGTATTGCTTCTCCTATTGGCTCTCCTTGCAAATTTGATGCTGTTAAAGTTCCTGAGGTGGCGGAGATAGCCAATTTATTAAGATTACTTTTTACCTCAATAGGTAAACTAACTAAGAGACTTTGACAAGAATTAATCCAAGAATCTGGATTTTTAAAGCTGTCTAAATAAGGAACTGAATTTGAATATACTAATTTTTTATGAATATTAATTATTGATATTCTTGCACCACTGGTTCCAAAATCTAACCCTCCATAAAAATTATCAGGCATATAAAAAATTTTTTATAAAAAGATTTTGGAAGCCTCCGCTAATTGGGCTGCTTTATCTTCTACATTTTCCCAAGGGAGCTCAAGATCTCTTCTGCCAAAATGTCCATAGGATGCAGTCTTTCTAAAAAATTTTCCACCCATTTTTTTGGGTAGATTTCTTAAGTTAAATTCTTTTATTATTGCTGCGGGTCTTAAATCAAAGTGCTCTTTTATTATCTCAGTCAAATTAGACTGTGAAATAATACCCGTATCAAAAGTTTCCACGAGAATGGAAATTGGTTTTGCTACTCCAATTGCATAACTTAATTGTACTTCTGCTTTTTTTGCTAATTTTGCCTTAACTATGCTTTTAGCTACATAACGTGCTGCATAAGCGGCGGATCTATCAACTTTTGTGGGATCTTTACCAGAAAATGCCCCACCTCCGTGTCTTGCATATCCACCGTAAGTATCTACAATAATTTTTCTTCCGGTGAGCCCTGCATCTCCTTGAGGCCCGCCCACGACAAATTTTCCCGTGGGGTTTACTAGAAATCTTGTTTTGCTTATGTTTGGTTTGATTTCTAAATCCTCAGTAGCAGGAATTACAACATGCTTCCATAAATCTTCTTTTATTCTTTGACGAATTTCTTCTTCATTTGTTATTCCATCAATCTCAGGATTGTGTTGAGTTGAAATTAAAATAGTATTGATAGAGATTGGTAAACCTTTTTCATAATCAATGCTTACTTGAGTTTTACCGTCAGGGAGTAGATAATTAAGGATCTCTTCATGCCTCACTTTGGCAAGTTGAATGGCTAACCGATGAGCCAAGCTAATCGGTAGGGGCATTAATTCAGGCGTCTCATCGCATGCATAGCCGAACATTATGCCTTGGTCACCAGCTCCGGTATTATCTTCTAAATCATCGTTAACATCATCTGCGTCGTTTACTCCTTGAGAAATATCTGGTGATTGCTCGTCAAGTGCTACTAAAACAGCACAACTATTTGCATCAAAACCACCTGCTTTATAGCCTTCATATCCAATTTCTTTAATTACATCTCTGACAAGTTTTATGTAATCGACTTTTGCTTTTGAAGTTATTTCTCCAGTAAGTAAACAAAGACCCGTATTAACAACAGTTTCGCATGCAACTCTGCTTTCTGGATCTTCTGTCAATAAAGCATCTAAAACAGCGTCACTAATTTGATCACATATTTTGTCAGGATGACCTTCAGTTACGGATTCCGAAGTGAAAATAAAATCACTCATTTACAAATAGTTTTGAAATTAGACTTTATCCTAAATTAAATTATTGTTAGAAATCAATTTTTGTAAATTAAAAAATACTTGTAAATGAATAATCATTCTTAAATTGCGATATTCCTAAACAAAAAAAATGCTTTATTTTATACTGTTTCGACTGATGCTGTAGGCAACTCTTCATTATCGTCAGTTTGTTCAAATAACATTTGTTTGTATTTCGCCGCCATTTCTTCAGCTTTACTAAAAACTTTTTGAGGGTCGGTTAGCATATCGCCTGGTTCAGGTTCAAGTGCTTTAGTAGATAATGAAATTCGCCCTCTTTCTGAATCAAGGTCAATTATCATTACCTTCATTTGGTCATTCACATTTAAAACATTATGAGGTGTTTCAATATGTTCATGACTAATCTCAGAAATGTGCAATAGACCACTAACTCCACCAATGTCAATAAAGGCTCCATAAGGTTTAATGCCTTTCACAGAACCAACAACAACTTCGCCTACTTCAAGTCGGTTCATTTTTTTCTCAACCAAAGCTCTTCTATGACTTAGTACTAATCTATTTCTCTCTTCATCAACTTCAAGAAATTTTAAAGGTAAATATTCACCTTCTAAGTCATCTTTAATTTTTCGAGCACTTATATGAGAGCCTGGGATAAAACCCCTCAAGCCTTCTACTCTAACAAGAGCTCCGCCTCTGTTTGTTGCAAAAACTTCGGAGAATATAGTGGCATCTTCTTTTTGGAGTTGTCTAACCCTTTCCCATGCTCTTTGATATTCAATTCTTCTAATGGAGAGGGCTAATTGGCCATCTTCATTTTCTTCACTCATTATAAAAAATTCTCTACTTTCTGAAGGTTGTAAAACATCATTAAGTCCTTCAACTCTATTTATTGAAACCTCCTGAACGGGCATAAAAGCAGCTGTTTTTGCACCTATATCTATCATGGCTCCTTTAGGCTCTAAAGCAAAAACGGTACCTTTAACTAGATCACCAGGTTTAAAATTATAGTCATATTTACCTAAAAGTGATGCAAATTCTTCTTGTGTGAATCCTGCGTTATCAAAATCCGTATTTGTTCTGCTAGAGGAAGAATCTGCTGAAGGTATATCTTCCTTCTCGAATGATAAATCTTCCTCATTTTGGGATACTGAATTATTATCTGACTCAGAAGAATTTTTAATTTCTTGATCCTCAGAAAGTTCTTTAGTGATTTGGGAAGAATTTTCGGTCATTTGTTGTGTCGCAGACTACCTAAGGTAGTTAGAAAGGAATGCTATTAGCCTGCAAACCAATAGCAAAGACATTTTGGTATCTATTCTACACTTTAAGATGCTGAATTTTATAAAATTGAAGCTAATTGGTTCTTTGAACTTACTTTTAGAGATTCAAGAGTAGAAATAAAATCTTTTACCCCATTAAATTTTCTATAAACTGAGGCGTATCTTATGTAAGCTACTTCGTTTTCTTTCCTAAGATTCTTAAGGATTAATTCTCCTATTAGTGAAGATTTGATATCCTTATTAGAGTCTTGAACAATTTGAGATTCAATTCCATCTACGAAATTAATAATTGCTTCACTACTGAAGTTAGTCTTTTCGCAAGCTCTTGATATACCAGTAAATAATTTTTGTTTATCAAATAATTCTCTGCTTCCATCTTTCTTTATAACTGAAACAGGCATTGATTCCACTCTTTCATAAGTTGTAAATCTAAAGCTGCAATTTAAACACTCTCTTCTTCTTCGAACACTTTTACCATTATCAGCAGATCTTGATTCCAAAACTCTGCTATCTGTATTTTGACAGGTCGGACACTGCATGTGGTGAAATAAGCTGCACTTTAACTCTAATAGTAGAGTAATATCTTAATTATGAAAAGTAAAAAAAACCCTCTTTAATAAGAGGGTTTTTTTTCTTGATTCATTTTCTATCAAATTTAGGTGGGTCTCTAAAGGCGACAGCAAAGAATAAGGTAACAACTGCTAGAGTTAGAATAAGAACGTAAGCGAAAGCTTCCATAAGATTAATTAATAAAGATTAGTTTTAAACCCTTCCTGGGATTCTTCGTGTGGTTTCGTCACCAAGCTTTTTGAATAAACCAAATTCGACTTGGTCACCAATCTCAGCATCAATACCAGCAAAGGAATTTCTGTAAAGAGTTCTTGAAGCATGCCACCAGTGGCCAAACAAGAATAGCAATCCGAAACATAAATGTGCGTATGTAAACCATGCTCTTGGAGAGCTTCGGAATACACCGTCTGATTTATAAGTCTCTCTGTCAAACTTGAATGCTTCTCCAAGTTGTGCCTT
>CACMTJ010000008.1 GCA_902616595.1 uncultured Prochlorococcus sp. | reverse complement strand
TATCCGTCTCAAATAGACCCACGCTCATTATTGTATGTAATGCAACTTCACTATTAGTTGATCTCAAAATCCTTGGTTCTTTTTTTATTTTATTGATAAACTCCTCTATTTTCTTTAATTGTTTTTCATTTACTAAATCAGTTTTATTAAGAAGAAGGATATCTCCGTATAAAATTTGAGAATAGGCGACACTTGTATTATTAATTTCAAAATCAAAATTTTCTCCATCAATGACAGTGATTATCGAATCTAATCTTACTTTTTCTCTAAGATCACCAGCCGCAAAAGTCATGGCTACTGGTAATGGATCTGCTAATCCAGTTGTTTCAACAATCAAATAGTCTAATTTTTCAGCTCTTTCTAAAACTTTGGATACGGTATTTAATAATTCGCCATTGATAGAGCAACATATACATCCATTATTTAATTCGATCATATCTTCTGAGCCTTCTATTATTAAGTCATTATCTATTCCGATTTCTCCAAATTCGTTGACTAAAACAGCTGTTTTAATACCAACTTGATTTTTTAAAATATGATTTAGAAGTGTAGTTTTGCCAGAACCTAAAAATCCACTAATAATAGTAACTGGTAATAAATTTTTAGACATTTTGAATAGTTGAAAATAAGTTTATATTTTTATTGATCGAAAATTTTGTTGATTTCCGAAGCTAATGTTTGATCCAGATTCGTAATACCTCCTAAATCATGTGTATTTAATTTAATTATTACTTTTGCATAAACATTCTCCCAGTTAGGATGATGATTATATTTTTCACAGATTAAAGCAACCTTAGTCATAAAAGCAAAGGCTTCAATAAAATTAGCGAAGTTAAATTCTCTTTGGATTTGTTTGGATTTAACTTCCCAGCCAGGTATTTTGACAACTAATTCATTCAATTCTTCATCTTGCAAAATGTAGGGTTCCATTAAATAAGAAATCTGACTTATTACATTATAAATATCTTATTTTTTCTCACCAATTATGTGTACATTAATTATTCTTTCCTTTTGATCAAATCGATGTTCCCATAAATAAACTGCTTGCCATGTGCCAAGCATAATTTTCCCGTCTTGAAAACTCAAAGATAAACAAGTGTTTGTTAGGGATGTTTTAATATGTGCTGGCATATCGTCAGCCCCTTCTTGATAATGTTTATAGGATATTTCTTCTCTATTTTTTGATAAGGTTAAGTAGGCATCATAGGGAACTATCGATTGCATATACTTTTTTAGGTCCCTCAGTACATTTGGATCTGCGTTCTCATTAATAGTTAAACTGCAACTTGTATGAAGTGAAGTTAAATTTAAAATTCCTGAATGAAAATTATTTTTTTCAACACATAAATTTAAATCATACGTGATATCAATAAAACCCTCGCCATGGGTTATGAATTTTAATTTTGAAAATATTTGTTCCATATAAGTTAAAACTTATTTAATCAATATCCTATTATGGATAAAAATGCATGTTTTACTGCAGACATTAAAATTTTTATCTTAAGATAAAATTAATTTCCATTTAAATCTTTGGCAGAAACTCATTGGAATAAGCTGGGTGCTTACCTTAAAGAAACACAAATATTAGGTTCAATCCAAAATACACTTTATTGGGATCAGAATACTGGAATGCCAAAGAAAGGAGCTTCTTGGAGGTCTGAACAACTTACTTATATTGCAAAAGTATTGCATGAAAGAAATTCTTCCGAAGAATTTTCTAATTTAATACAATCTGCTAAAAATGAACTAGCAGATATTGAACGAAATTCCGATAATCAACTTTTCATAAAAGATAAAGAAAGAAATATTAGTCTTTTATTGAAGGAATTTAATAGAGAAAGAAATTTAGATCCTAAATTAGTTGAGTCTCTAGCAAAGGCAAAATCTAAAGGGTATGAAAGCTGGCAAGAAGCTAAGGAAAAATCAGATTTTCAAATTTTTCTTCCTTTCTTTGAAAAATTAGTTAAATTGAGGATTGAAGAGGCAAAACAGATATCAGATCAATATTCACCATGGGAAACTTTAGCCCAACCCTTTGAGCCTGAATTAACTTTAAAGTGGCTGAACAAAATGTTTCAGCCTTTGAAAGATACTCTCCCAGAGTTGATTAGAGGGATTAATAAATCTAAGAAATATCACTGGAATTTGAATCCAGAATCTCAACATAATTTATGTTCTCAATTACTTGATGAGTTTGGGAGAGATAAAGATCTAGTTGTTGTTGGCAAATCTCCCCATCCTTTTTCGATTACATTAGGGCCTAATGATTACAGGATTACGACAAGAATTGTTGAAGGTGAACCATTATCAAGTTTTTTAGCAACTGCGCATGAGTGGGGGCATTCAATTTATGAGCAGGGTTTGCCATCTCAAAGTCATCAATGGTTTGCTTGGCCTTTAGGTCAAGCAACCTCTATGGGTATTCATGAAAGTCAATCTTTATTTTGGGAAAATAGAATAGTTAAATCCAAATCTTTTTCAAAAAGATTTTTTAACAAATTTGTTTCGGCTGGATGTTCTCTTAATAATTATTTAGAACTATGGAAATCTATTAATCATTTGGAAGCAGGATTAAATAGGGTTGAAGCGGATGAATTGACTTATGGCTTACACATATTAATAAGAACCGAACTTGAAATAGATTTAATTGAAAAAGGTTTACCTGCTGAAGATATTCCAACAGAATGGAATAAAAGATATGATGAACTTTTAGGAATTAAACCATCTAATGATTCAGAAGGTTGTCTTCAAGATGTTCATTGGAGTGAAGGGGCGTTTGGATATTTCCCCTCATATTTGCTAGGACATGTTATAAGTGCGCAAATATCTTCTCAAATGGAAAGAGACATAGGTTTGATTGATAACTTAATTGAAAATGGTGAATATCAAAAGATCATCTTTTGGTTAAAAAATAATATACATAAATATGGCAGATCAGTTAATTGTATGGAGTTGGTAAGAGCTGTAACTAATGAAGAACTATCGCCAAACTATTTTATTAATCATTTAAGGTCTAAATTAAATGATTTTTGCTGAAAAATTACTTTTAAAGAATTTGGTTAGGTGTGAGGATGTAAGATAAACAAAAATAATTTCTTGATGGCAAATCTAAATCAGCCCCCAAGCAGGGTTACCCCAAATTTATTGCACATTCTAAATGCTTTCACTGACAGCTCAGATACAATAATAAACACTATTGTTGAATTGAACTCTAACACCATAAATAAATATGAATTAATTACAGAAACAGGCCATCTTAAACTTGATAGGGTAGGTTATTCATCACTTGCGTATCCTTTCGCTTATGGATGTATTCCAAGGACATGGGATGAAGATGGAGATCCGCTTGATGTGGAAATTGTTGGGGTAACTGAGCCATTGATACCCGGATCTATTGTGGAAGCAAGAATTATTGGAGTGATGAAATTTGATGATGGTGGAGAGGTCGATGATAAGGTAATAGCGGTTCTCGCAGATGATAAAAGAATGGATCATATCTCAAGTTATGAAGACCTTGGAGATCATTGGTTAAAAGAAACAAAGTATTATTGGGAACATTACAAAGATCTAAAAAAACCAGGAACATGTAGAGTAAATGGTTTTTTTGGGATAGAGGAAGCTATTGAAGTAATTAAAGATTGTGAAGATAGATATAAAAAAGAAATTGATCCTAAATTAGTAAATTAACTAATTTTATTGTTCTCTAAATTGTTCAAATATTTCGCTTAGTATGTCGTCGGCACCTTGGAGCTTTAGTTTTTTAGCAAGTTCTTTGCCTACTTCATCAGGATTATTAATATTGCCAATATACTGATCTTTAATAAGCCTTTCTCCATCAAGAGATGCAACCATGCCTGCAAGGCAAAGTTGTTCATTTTGAATTTTACTATTGACACCTATTGGAACTTGGCATCCCCCTTCAAGCTCTCTTAAAAAAGCCCTCTCTGCTAGACATCTTTGACTAGTGGGTTGGTCTTCTAAGACATTTATAATCTCTAAAACTTTTTTATCATTAGATTTACATTCAATACCCAGTGCTCCTTGGCCAACAGCATGAAGGGAAATTTCATTTGGAATTATCTGGTGAATTCTTGATTCAAAGCCCAATCTTTTTAAACCAGCTGCAGCGAGAATTATGCAATCAAATTCACCTGCATCTAATTTTTCTATTCTTGTAATCACATTTCCCCTGATATCTTTAAATTCAAGATGTGGATACTTATTTCTTAATTGTGCAAGTCTTCTAAGAGAGCTTGTCCCCACAATTGAACCTGCTGGTAAAGTTTCTAATTTGAAACAATCATTTTTTTTGTTTACTACTAAAGCATCTGCAGGGTCTTCTCTTTTTGTTATGCATCCTAATTTAAGGCCACTGGGTAAATTTGTTGGTAAATCTTTAAGAGAGTGTACTGCTATATCTGCTTGGCCTACTAGCATTTGTGCTTCAAGTTCTTTTGTAAATAAACCTTTGTCACCTATTTTTGCTAAAGCTACATCAAGAATTTTGTCTCCTTGAGTTGCCATGGCTTCAACAGATACCACTAAATTGGGAATATTTTTTTCTAGTTGATCTTTAACCCATAAAGTTTGAACCATTGCTAGTTTACTTCTTCTACTAGCTATTCTCAGTTTAAAGTTAGTCATTAAATATTATTTTGAGTTTGGATTAAAATTAAGTCGAATTTATTTTAAGCTATTCTTTTGCAACTTTCCAAAGCTGAAAATTATATTTAACTATTATTATTTTATATATTCTTTTAAAACCCCATTTCGATTTGGATGTCTCAGCTTTCTAAGAGCTTTTGCTTCTATTTGTCTGATTCTCTCTCTTGTTACATCAAAAATCTGTCCTATTTCTTCAAGAGTTTTCATCCTTCCGTCATCAATCCCATATCTCAACCTAAGCACATCTCTTTCTCTTGGACTTAAAGTTGCTAAAACCCCTTCTAAGTCTTCTCTCAATAAAGTTTTAGAAACATCTTGCTCTGGGTTTTCGATGTCAGCCTCTATGAAGTCTCCGAGTCTTGAGTCTTCTTCTTTTCCTATTGGAGTTTCTAAAGAAATAGGTAGCTGAGCACTTTTAGCTATAAATCTTAATTTTTCAATTGTCATTTCCATACTCTCGGCTATTTCTTCTTCGCTAGGCTTTCTTCCAAATTCTTGGCTAAGAACCTTTGTAGTTTTTTTGATTCTGGAAATTGTCTCATATAAGTGAACTGGCAATCTAATGGTCCTACTTTGGTCTGCTATTGCTCTAGTAATTGCTTGACGAATCCACCAAGTAGCATAAGTAGAGAATTTATAGCCTTTTTCATGGTCAAATTTTTCTGCGGCCCTGATTAGACCTAAACTTCCTTCTTGTATTAAATCTTGAAATGATAATCCTCTATTCATATATTTCTTCGCAATGGAAACAACTAATCTTAAATTTGATTGAACCATTTTTTCTTTCGCTCTTCTCCCTAAAAGAAGTCTTCTCCTGAATTTGGGGAGAGGCATATCTATTAATTCAGCCCATTCTCTAACGGAAGGGAAATGACCTTTTTCTGACTCATATTGAGTCGCCAGTTCTTCTAGTTGGAGTAGGTCCGCAATTTTTCGTGCAAGTTCTATTTCTTCATCAGGTCTTAAAAGTCTAATTCTTCCAATCTCTTGTAAGTAAACTCTTATTGAGTCTTCAGTATAAATTCCTTTAGGGCCAAGCTTTATGTTCCCTAGGCCTTTATCTTCATCTTCAGAATCACTAAATTCATTATTCGTTTCTATGCTGCTTTCGCTTAAATCAGAGGATGTCTTTAAACTTTGTCTATTTATATTATTTTCTTCTTCTACTGCTGTTTCAATATTAGTATTAATTTTTTTGTTAATCTTTTTTTTTGAACTGGGCTTGGAATTCTTTGATTCTGCTGCTACTGGACACATGATTTACTCCTTTCTACGGTGAATTTAACTAGATTAAATTTTATTTAGGGCTAATTTGTACATTTAGTAGTAAATTTCCCCGTTAATTTGTAAAAGAACTTTTTCAGGAATTTGAACTAAAAAGTTTTTTTAAATTGTTGAAAAATTTAAATAGTGCTATAGATTACCTAAAGTAAAAAGTCTTGGGATTTCTCAGACAGGCAGATCATTTTTTGAATTTTCACTCAATGATCAAAGCTTCATGTCTCCCTTAAGAGCAGGATACTTACAATGTGCAAAAAACACTTTGTGGAATGTTCAACAATCCAATACTAAGAAAAAGTTTTGAAGCCGGCAAGTAATCAGTTATTAAATATCTCCTACAAATTGGAAATTTTGCTTGATATAGGTAGTAGTAATGAAAGCTTTTACTATTTAGATGGAAATAATCTTGGGGTAGAAGTTGGCGATATTGTAAGTGTGAAATTAAGAGGGAGATTATTGAATGGGTTAGTGATTTCCAAGAAAAACTTTTCGAAAATTAATAAAAATGAATCAAATATTAACGTGGGAAAAAGTATAAGTTATTTATTTGTTGAAGATATTTTGCAGAAAAAAATAATTGACGAATCATGGAGAGAATGGATAGAGTCCCTAGCTTCTTTTTATATGGTTAGCAATTTAAAAATGTTTAAAACTGCATTTCCTCCTGGCTGGATTGGTAAATATAAGAAAATTTCTCAAGGTTTAAAAGAACAAATATGGATTAAAACTAACAAAGAATTTGATATTCAGAAAAATGAATTAACAAAAAAAGAATTATTTTTGGTAAATGCTTTGTCTGAAGAAGGTCATTGGCAAAGTGAATTAATAAAGTCTGGTTTTAATTACACTCTGATTAACTCAATGGTAAGTAAAAATTACCTTGTTAAATCTAAAAGAAAAAAAAATATAAATACTAAATTAAATTCTTTTTTAAATGATCATATTGCAACTAAAAAACCAAATCCTACAAATGAGCAAAAAATTGCATTTAAAGAATTTCAAACTATGAAACCGGGAGATGCGTTACTTCTATGGGGCGAAACAGGTTCAGGTAAAACAGAAGTTTATATGAGAATTGCTGAAGATCAATTTCTTAAAAATAAAAGTTGTTTGATACTCGCTCCAGAAATCGGACTAATTCCTCAACTTATTGATAGGTTTAGTCGGCGATTTAATAATGTTGTTTACGAATACCATAGTAACTGTTCTTCCGTTCATAGAACTTTAGTTTGGAAGAAAATTATTAATGCTAATGAACCTTTAATAGTAATAGGAACAAGGTCTGCAGTTTTTCTTCCAATTAAAAATCTAGGATTAATAATATTGGATGAAGAACATGATGTTTCATATAAACAAGATACTCCTATGCCATGTTACGACGCAAGAGAGATTGCTATTGAAATAGTAAAAAGGAATTCTGCAAAGTTAATTTTAGGGAGTGCAACCCCATCAATGAAGACTTGGAAAAAATGTATTTTTGAAAAGAATTTTAAATTGGTAAGAATGATTCAAAGGATATCCAGTAATGAGATTCCTGAAATAAGAATTATTGATATGCGGGATGAGTTCAAAAAGGGGAATATGAAAATTTTTTCCAATGAATTATTACAATTACTTTCTCAACTCCGCCTAAAAAAAGAGCAGGCAATAATTTTGATCCCTAGGAGGGGGCACAGTGGGTTTTTAAGTTGTAGAAGTTGTGGATATTTAATAAATTGCCCCAACTGTGACGTTCCTTTATCAGTGCATCTCGGTTCACAAGGGAAAAAATGGTTAAGCTGTCATTGGTGTGATCATAAATCGAGATTGATCAATCGCTGCCCAGATTGTCACTCGACTGCTTTCAAACCTTTTGGAATTGGTACACAAAGGGTAATAGAGTTTTTAAATGAAGAATTTCCTGAATTAAGAGTACTTCGCTTTGATAGAGATACAACCTCAGGAAAGGATGGTCATAGAGATATTCTTTCAAAGTTTTCTAAAGGTGATGCTGATATTCTTGTGGGAACTCAAATGTTGGCAAAAGGGATTGATATCCCCAATATTACTCTTTCAGTAGTTATTGCAGCAGATGGGTTGCTTCATCGCCCAGATATTTCGGCAGAAGAAAAATCATTACAATTGTTTTTGCAATTAGCTGGTAGGGCAGGTAGGGCTCAAAAAAAAGGAATAGTGATTTTTCAAACATATAAACCTAACCATCCTGTAATTTCGTATTTTCAGAAGAGAGATTATGAAAGATTCCTAATTGAAAACTCGAGATTGAGAAAAGCTGCTAATTTATTCCCATTTTGTACGATTTGCCTTCTTAAATTATCAGGTGAAAATTATGAATTAACTGAATCAATTGCAATGAAGTTAGCAAAATATCTACTAAATTTTTGCGAAAAAAAGAACTGGAAATTAATTGGTCCTGCTCCTAGTTTAATTGCTAAAATCGGTAAAAAATTTAGATGGCAGATATTAATACATGGTCCTGAAGGAACAAATATCCCCTTACCTGATAGGACAATATTATGGAAACTTATTCCAAAAAATGTATTTTTAACAATTGATGTTAATCCAGCAGAGTTGTAATTACTTTGATGGAAGTTGAGGTAAATCTGTACCTAATTTAAATCTATAGAATCTTAATAAATAAGCTAATACTATAATAATTACAATAATAAATATCCCAATCAAAAGTTTGTTGAGACTCCAGAAAGAAAATTCAATACTATTTATCTGTCCTTGATTTAAATTCCAAATGATTTGATTTTTTGTGATTTCTAAATTTGAATTACTTTTATCTGTGAGGGTAGCTTTATTAGGGTGAATAATTTTGAAAATGAGTTCTAAATTATCAACACCTTGAATTGAACTTAGATCCAAATCTAATCTGTAAAAGTATTTTTTAAAAAAAATGAAGTTTTTTTGAGTAGTATTAATTTCTATATTAGTTGATCCTCCCGCTAACTCTCCTGCGGTATTTTGGGTGATTTTAAGAACTTGCTTTGTATCTTCAAGATTGAGATTTTTATGTTTCAAAGAAAAGATTGATTCGTCTTGTTCAATTTCTGCATCAGGAAAAATATCTTTCATCTTCTCTTCAAATTTTAATTGCCAAGGAAATTTCTTTATGTATTTGCTCTCTATAACTAAATTATTGGTTATTGAATCAAGTTCACCAAGATCGAGTGTATCCTCAACTTTAACGCAGCCACTTAAGAGTGGAATTAATAATAATAATATTAAAAAAATGATAAGTGAAAAGCCTTTCTGAAACGGTTTTGTTTCACCAGTCGGAGTGTCAGTAACATTAATAAATTTCTTTTTCTGCAAAACTTCTTTTTTTTTGCGCAGTGAGTTAAAAGATTTTTTATTTAATGATGGGTCGCTTTCAAACTGTACGTTCCAATTTTCTGGCTTTTTAATATCAGGAGAATCTATAACTTCCATCAAATATTTTGCATTTTCTCTCGTCTTATTATCGTAAGATTTCAGAAGCTCTTTACAAAATCTTTTAGCCTCTTCCTTTTTATTAACTCCACAAAGAGCAGTAATTAAAATTGTTCTTAAATTTACTCCCTCTTTGCTTGATAAAGGAAACGATTCGATTTTGGGCAAAAGAAATTCAATACAATAATGATACTCACCTTTAGCTAAAGCAAGTTCTACTGTTTCTAAAACTTGCTCATAAGTTTTCATAGGTTAGGCGACTATCATTGTACCTATTCCAGAATTTGTAAAAATCTCAAGAAGTAATGAATGTTCTATTCTTCCATCGATTATGTGAGCTGCTTTGACTCCTTGTGCTAAAGCTCTTATACAGCATTCAGTCTTTGGAATCATACCTTCAGTCACAATTTTTTTATCAATAAAATCTCTTGCCTCTTTGAGATTTGTTTTTTCAATAAGACTATTTTTGTTATCTTTTTCTTTTAAAATACCTTGAGTATCTGTAAGAAGAATAAGTTTTTCTGCATTTATTGAAGCAGCAATTTCTCCAGCAACAAAATCTGCATTAATATTATGGGAAATCCCTTCTATGGTTGATCCAATACTAGAAATAATAGGGATATATCCTTTAGAAATAAGAGGATCTAATATCTCAGGATTGATTTTTGTAACCTCTCCCACCAACCCATGGCTCCCATCTCCTAGTTCTCTAGATTGAATTAAGTTGCCATCAAGACCTGATATTCCCACAGCTAAAGATCCTGTTTTATTAATGCCTTTTACAATTTGTTTGTTAACTCTACCCATTAGAACCATCTCGACAATTTCCATTGTTTTTTGATCAGTAACTCTTAATCCATTTTCGAATTTAGGAGATATTTCTAATTTCTTTAACCAATTATTAATCTCTGGTCCACCTCCATGAATTACTATTGGACAAACCCCAACGGTTGATAAAAGTGCTATGTCTCTAAAAAAAGCATTTTTTAAATTATCATTCTCCATAACAGAACCACCATACTTGATAACAATTTTTCTACCTGAGAAACTTTGTATATATGGGAGTGCTTCGCTTAATATTGATACTCTTTGAGAATCATTCATTATTAAAATTCATTAAAACTTGATTGAATTGAGAAATTAGGTTTTTACAAATATATCCCTATATTCAATAAAAGAGAATAAAATCAAATTCTTTTTTATTATCGTCGATAATAAATTCTGATTCAAGACCTTTTACGAAAAACCTGTTTAATCTTTCTTGTTTTTCAATCCATTTTTCTAGAGGAACAGCGTTTAATTCGAAACGCATTCTTAGACCATTTTTTTCTTCCTTTGTGATTTCTTCGATTTCTTTTAGTTGAGGGGGATTATCCTCGTCCCACAAATTTAGAGATTCTAATGACGATTCAAGATGAGCTTTTATCCCATATCTCCATCTTGTAACATCTTTAACTAGTGCTGTTAATTCTTTTGGTCTATTAAATTTATTTGTCGCAAAATTTGTCTTGTCAAACAACTCTACAGGAGGTATTTCCGAAGTCTTTAAACCTAATCCAATTAGAAAAATAGGTACTCCATAAAAAAAAGTAGGCACACTTAAATTTACCGAGTCTGTAAAATAAGCAGTCATTCCAACAAAAGCTAATATACCCCCAGCAGTTACGATTAAGTTTCCAGGAGATAAGTATTTCTTCATTTTGATTTAGTAGAATGAGTATTAAATTGTCTAACAAGTATTATGCAAGATCCTAATACTGCAAATCAAGGGGGTTTAATTTTTAAACTTGATCAAGATAGAGCATGGCTATTAGAAAACCTTGATAAGGGTAAATGGCCCGAAATCAGAAGCGAACTTGCCGCGCTTGAAAGAAAAATAAGCAAATTAATTATAAGTGTTCAAGAAAATAATGTTGATATTTGATTTAAAAAGGTATTTCGTCAACTTCCGGTACCAAAGGTGAACTATCCCAACTGGATTTTTTGGTGCTTTCTTTATTTTCAAATGTCTCATTATTTTCTTTTTGATCTGACTTAAAAACGTCAACTGGCGATATTTGATGAATCTTTGATGCTGTTAGTTCTGGTTGCTTTTCTTTTGTTCCGTCTTTTCTAGTGACAGAATTCATCTTTAGACGTCCCTCAATGACAATATTTTGTCCCTCCTTAAGTTCATCTACCATTTCTTGGGCAATATTTCCCCACCCTATGATCTTGAGATCTCTGGTTGGATCTTCACTACGTAATCCTTTAAAATTAACAATCATTTCTGCAATTGCAGTTTGGTTTTCTTTGGTATACCTCATTTGGGGAGCGGTATTTATTACCGCCTGAATTAAACAATGATTCATTACTAACTATTTTATTAAAGACATACTGATGCAGAATCAAGAAAATTGCTATAAAAATGTTTGGATCCTATCAGGAACTTCGGATGGACCTGTAATAGCCAATAGGCTTCTTGAAATTAATTATTCAGTCTTTGCAAGTGTTTTAACTTATAAAGCAGGGCAAGCTTATATTGAAAATCCAAAGTTACATATCATTACGGGTAAATTAAATAATGAAGATCAAATAATTGATTTCATAAATAAAAACAAAATTACATGCGTTGTCGATGCTACTCATCCGTTTGCCGTAGTAATTTCTAAAAATCTTAATAATGCATGTAAAGAGATTAAAGTACCTCTCTTACTATTTGAGAGGAAATCTCTATTAAATAACACTAATAATTTTTTTTATATTGATGATTTAAAGGATATGAATAATGTTGATATAGAAAATAAGAATATTCTTCTGGCGATAGGATCAAGATTCCTTAACGATACAGCTAATTTTTATATTAATTGTAAAGCAAATGTTTTTACAAGGGTACTCCCAACTTATGAGAGTATTACTAAAGCTTTTGGATCATGTATTAAAAATTCAAACATAGCGATACTTGAACCGAGTAAAAATAATAAAAGTCTTTTAGAAAAAAAACTTTGTGACTTTTGGGAGATAGATTATGTTCTATGCAGAGAATCTGGAAGTTATTCTCAGAAAAACTGGGAGAGTATAGTTTCTGGAAGCAAAATGAAGTTATTTTTGGTTAAGAGGCCAAAAGTTAAAAATGATTATTCTTTCTCTTTTGACCAATATCATAGTTTGATAAATCACATAAATAAAAATTATTGACGTTTAATTCATTATGGAAGTATTAGTTATGATCACAACTGAATCAAGTAACGCAAATGCTTTGCGAATGGCTAAATTACTAATACAAAATAAACTTGCAGCTTGTGTTTCGATAAAACAAATTTTTTCAATTTATAAGTGGGATGATGATATTGAAGAAACTATAGAGTTTGAAATCACGATAAAAAGTAAACTAGAATTTAAAGATTACTTAATTGAATTCTTAGATAAAAATTCAACATATGATGTCCCTCAAATTATTTACAAAAAATACCATGCTGAGAAGAAATATTATGATTGGTTGAATAAGACTATTTGATTGAATTTATTTTATTAACTCTTTAAGATCAATATCTGATCTAGATCCTAATTGAGTAATTATTTGTCCAGCACAAATTGAAGCTATCTCTCCGCATTTTTTGAGGGAAAAATTGTTTATTAATCCATGGATAAATCCTCCCGCATAGATATCTCCCGCTCCAGTAGTATCAATAATTTTGCCTTTCTTTATTGACTCAATTATTTCAACATTATTTTTATTAACTATAAGAGAACCATTTCTTCCAAGAGTTACTATGACTAATTCACATAAGGAAGATAGGCTTTCTTGGCAGCTTGCTAATTTATCATTTTTAAATAGACTTAAAACCTCGGATTCATTACAAAAAACGATATCTACATATTCATAAATTAATTCCAAGAAACTCTCACGATGCCTATCTACACAAAATGAATCAGACAAAGAAAGGATTATTTTTGTATTAGATTGTTTTGCAATTTGGGCGGCTTTAATAAAAGCTTTTTTTGCTAATTCGCTGTCCCATAAATATCCTTCTAAATATAAGTATTTACTTTCCTTAATTAAAGTAAAGTCAATGTCTTTTGGCTCAAACTCTACAGATGCTCCTAGGTAAGTGCACATAGTTCTTTGTGCATCAGGTGTAACCAAAATGATTGAATGAGCTGTTGGAGCACCTGCAATAGTTGGTGGAGTATTAAATATAGTTTTACTTTTTTTTATATCTTCAGAAAAGAAATTACCAAATTGATCATTTTTCACTCTTCCTATAAACTGCACATGATTTCCTAATTCTGCTAAAGAAACAACTGTATTTGCTGAGGATCCACCTGAAATTTGTTTGATCACTTTGCAATTTTCTAATAATCTCTGAGATTCATCAGAATTAATTAGATTCATTGATCCTTTATCTAGATTATTTATCTCAAGAAACTCATCTTCAATATTTACAATAATATCTACTATTGCGTTTCCAAGACCAATGAGATCAATTTTTTTATGTTCAAAATGTCTAAAGGATTCTTTCATTAATTTGGAACTAAATTACCTTAGCAGTGCTCTTTTAGGACCATGTATTGGGTCCTCAATTACTATAGTTTGATCTCTATTTGCCCCCAACGAGACAATGGCAATTGGAACCTCCATTAATTCAGCTAAAAATCTTAGATAATTCATAGCATTCTCTGGGAGATCAGATAGTTTTCTGCAATCTGCAGTTGAACATTGCCAACCTTTTAATTTTTTGAAGATTGGCTTACATTTTTTTAAGTCATCTGAATTTGTAGGAAAGTAGTCTATTTCCTCTCCATCTAGATCATATGCAATGCAAACTTGAATCTCATCTAATTCATCTAACACATCAAGTTTCGTAACGGCTAAACAATCAAGACCATTTACAGATACAGCATATTTACCAATAACTCCATCAAACCACCCACATCTTCTCCTTCTCCCAGTAGTGGTTCCAAATTCACTGCCTCTATCACAGAGTTGATCATTAATACTCCCTTGTAATTCAGTTGGGAATGGCCCTTCACCTACTCTTGTGGTATAAGCTTTTGCGACACCTATAACTCTATCAATTAAAGTTGGACCCACTCCCGCTCCAATACATGCCCCTCCTGATATAGGGTTTGATGAGGTGACAAAAGGATAAGTCCCATGATCTAAGTCAAGTAAAGTCCCTTGAGCACCTTCAAAAAGAATATTCTTCTTGTTTTTTGAGGCTGCATGGATTGTCCTCGTACAGTCAACAACATGCTTTGATAATCTCTCCCCATAGTCAAGATATTCTTCAATAATATCTTCTAATTTAAGTGGTTTAATGCCATAGATTTTTTCTAGTAGACCGTTTTTTTCTCTTAATGGAATTTTGATCACATCACTTAGCCTTTCCTTATTGAGCAAGTCTCTTATCCTAATGCCATTTCTTTGTGATTTATCCGCATAAGTTGGGCCAATCCCACGACCTGTTGTCCCTATTTTGTTCGAACCTCTATCAGCCTCCATCGCTTCATCTAATATTCGGTGGTAGGGCATTGTTACATGTGATGTTGATGAAATTTTTAATCCTGAGATATCAATTCCATTATCAATTAACATGTCAATTTCTTTAAGCAAGATTTTTGGATCTACAACAGTTCCAGAACCAATTAGACAAGAAGTATTTTTATAAAGTATTCCTGAGGGAATTAAATGTAATTTTAAGACTTTATCATCTACAACAATAGTATGACCTGCATTTACTCCTCCTTGATAGCGAACGACAACATCTGCCGAACGACTGAGTAAATCCGTTATTTTACCTTTTCCTTCGTCACCCCATTGGGTTCCGATTACAACAACATTAGCCAATTTTAGAAGAGCATTATTTTTGTGCGAATATTTAATATATTCAAAAATCTTGGTTTACTTTTAAAAAGTAAATGAATTGTATCAACTTTCTCTTAGAACCATTTTTTCAGCAAGAGAAAATTCTTTGGTTAAACGCTCTTTAAGTTTATCTGGTAAAGGTCTACTTGCAAAGTTTTTGTAATGACCTGCCATAGCATTTAATGCTGTTTGCATTGTGGTAAATGATTGTGTTTTATTCACCATTCCTCTATTTCTATATCTTGAAATATAGTCAGTTATGAGTGTAAGAGCCTCACTTCTTACTTCATCTTTATTTGGAGAATCTTTTGGAGTATCAACAGCTGTTTGTAATGTTTTAACAACCGAAATTGTATCCTTGGTATAGTCACCTGTCATAGCGGTTTTTGCAGCTATAGAAGGGGAACTAAATAGTGTAAAAGCAACAATTAAGGATATTGCAAAAGATATAGCTTTGGTAAGATTCTTAAAAAATAATTTTGATGTCCATTTCAGTAACATAACTTAGCTCCCAAAAAAATAAGCCTCAAGACTTTTTATTGTACATTATTTCAGATTCGGAAATAAATGTTTCTAACAATTTATCAGAACTAATTTTAAGCTTAGTATTATTTGTTCTGCATAAAAGTTCTACTTCTTTATTAATAGAATCTCTGCCAATAATTATTTGAAAAGGAATACCAATTAATTCCGCATCTTTAAATTTCACTCCAGCTCTATCGTTTCTATCATCAAGAAGGACATCAATTTTATTAATTAAAAAGTTGTTATAGATTTGCTCAGTAAGATCACTTTGAATAGGATCTTTTAGGTTTGTTGGGATAATAATAACTTCAAAAGGAGAAATCTGGATAGGCCAACAAATTCCTTTTTGATCATGATTCTGTTCGATAGCCGCTTGAGCTATTCTTGTCACTCCTATTCCGTAACAACCCATCCATAAATTTTTTAACTGACCGTCCTTATCAGAGAACTTTGCATTTAATTTTTCACTATATTTCTGACCTAGTTGGAAAATATGTCCAATCTCGATACCTTTTTTTTCTTTAAGTTCTTCATCATCATAAATACTTACTTTATCTCCTTTTTTGGCATTCCTGATATCCCCAATTAGATAGTCTTTCGAATCAAAAGAAAATTCTTGAAAAACTTTATGGAAATTAACTTTATTCCCACCACTTATAAACTTTGAAAGGTCACTTGCAGAATGGTCAATTATTCTTGTCCATTTTTTTTCCCAATTAGAACTAGCTTTAATAGTTTTATTATCTAAATCTGGCCCGATAAAACCTAAGGGTAAATCAACTAGATTTTTTTCGATAGTATTTTTGTCTTCAATCTTTTTAAGATTAAGGAGATTGATGTGATGAAGTTTATTGATTAAGTTAAAAAGCTTTACTTCATTAATGTGTTGATCGCCTCTTATGCATGCAAGAATTGGGACCTCAAATTTACCTTCGAACTGTGCAAGGAATATTACTACTTTAATAATCTGACTTGGGTCTAAATTGTTATTATTGCAAACTTTTTGAATTGTTTTTTGATGAGGCGTTTCCAACCACTCTGCAATATTATCTTTTAGTGGAATAGGTTTAGAGGGTAGAGAAACAGCTTTTTCGATATTGGCAGCATAAGAACCGCTTTGAGTGAATAAAATGGAATCTTCCCCAGCATCAGCAGTGACCATAAATTCTTTAGATGAAGCACCGCCAATTGCTCCACTATCAGCTTCAACCCCTACTGTCTGCAGTCCACAAGATTTAAAAATATTTTCATAAGCATTGCCCACTTTTTCATAGAAAGAAGCCAGATCGTTTTCTGATGAATGAAAAGAATAACCATCTTTCATTATGAATTCTCTACTTCTCATCAATCCAAACCTTGGCCTTATTTCATCTCTAAATTTTGTCTGAATTTGGTAAAAACATTGAGGTAATTGCTTATAGGAGTTGATGATCTCTGATGCAATACTCGTGATCACCTCTTCGTGAGTTGGTGCTAAACCAAATTCTTTACCTTGTCTATCTTTGAGATTAAACATTATTCCTTCACCTGCGGTATAACCTTCCCACCTTTCACTTTTTTTCCATAAATCTGCAGGATGAAGTTGGGGCAATAGTAATTTTGTACAACCAATACTATTAAGTTCTCTCTCTATTATTGCGGATATTTTTTCAATAACTCTAAGCATTATTGGCATGTATGCATAAATACCGCTGTTAACTCTGCGAATATACCCAGCTTTTAAAAGTAATTGATGTGAAATAATCTCGGCTTCAGAAGGTGTGTCACGAAGTGTCCCCAGAGGAAATGAGGTTGTCACGCGCATACAGAAAAATCCTTAATAATATTTAATTTTATCAATTAAGGTGGAAAAATAATTTAAAGTGTCTTGAGTCCCTCAACACGGCTAGTCTAAGAATATTCTTTCTGCTAACTTCTTCAGTAATGTAGTTCAAACTCTTTAAAAAGTTCTTCATTACTTAATCATTTTCTTAAGTTTATGGAAAATATAGATTCCAATATTTCTAGTGAAGAGGAATTAGTAGGTATTGATGAAGTTCAAAAATTCCTAAATAGATCCAGAGCTTCTGTCTATAGGTATACAAATACAGATTTAAGAAATCTAAACCCTAGTTTTAATCCAAGAAAATTAAATCCCGAATTTAGGACTGATCAAAAAGACCCTTTAAAATTCCATCCTAATGAAGTAGCAAGATTTGCAAAAGATATTTTAAGAATAAAGGAAGTTACTGTAGAGGTCTTTAATACACCTTCGTCCGCTGCTCAAAATATACTGGCGCAAATATTAGACGAACTAAAATCCATTAAGTCTTTGCTAGAAAAAGAGTAATTAAAAAGTCGCCAATCAATGTTTTGATTTATTGACATTTTGAATGTAGGATAATGATGTTAATTATCTCCTTAATCTTTACCAATTAAGAGTTCTTGAGTTACACGAAATCAAGGCAGTTTATTCAAAGTAAATCAAGCGAAGAATCTTCTCATGGTTCTGCTCGAAATGATTTTGAAAGAGATGATGATGACCCCTTAAGTATAAGGAGTTTATCAATTACATCTTTAGGTATTATTTTTGCCTTTTTGACAATTTTTTTACCTTCAATAAGCATTTTAATTGGCAGACCTTTATCTCAAGGTAACGAGATAATTCATAATCACGATTTTAAAAAAGATGGACCTTAGTTCAATACCTCCATCTCCAATGAAGGGAATAGTGAATATTGTTGTTGAAATACCTGCAGGTAGTAGGAATAAATATGAATATTGCTCTGAAGCAGGAATAATGGCGCTAGACAGAGTATTACATTCTTCAGTGAGATACCCTTTTGATTATGGTTTTATCCCAAATACCCTTGCTGATGATGGAGCTCCCCTTGATGCAATGGTGATAATGGACGAACCTACTTTTGCAGGCTGTCTAATAAAAGCTAGACCTATTGGAGTTTTGGATATGCATGATTGTGGTGCATATGATGGAAAGCTTTTATGTGTGCCTATGGCTAATCCTAGGCAGGCTAATATAGTGAGTATTAATCAAATTGCTCCTAATCAGCTTGAGGATGTTGCAGAATTTTTTAGAACAAGTAAAGGACTCGATGGAAGAACAGTTCAAATTGATGGTTGGAGGGATTTTGATGTAGTTGAAAATTTATTGAAAAGTTGTATTCCTCTAAAAAAGAAAAACTTTAAAGTTCTTAAGAAATCAAATATTAGTAAATTGAATTGAAAAAAATAATTTTTTATAGTTACTTAAAATGCTCTACATGCCGAAAAGCTGCAAAGTGGCTTGAAAGCAAAGGTTTTGAATTTCAGTTAATTGATATTGTAAAAGAACCTCCACTTGTTAATTATTTAAATCTAGCCTTAGAACAATACTCTGATGATAAGAAAAGGATTTTTAATATAAGAGGTAAAGCCTTTAAAACTCTTAATCTTGATATTGATCGTTTGTCAAAGGAAGAAATTATTCAACTTCTTTTAAGTGATGGCAAATTAATAAAAAGACCATTTTTGATTTACGAAGGAAAAAAAGTAATATTAGGTTTTAACGAAATTGAATATGCAAAAGATTTTATATAAGTTTAGAAAATCAAGATTTTATTAATCCTATGACTGGTTCCATAAAAAGTTTTTTAAAAGAATGGGGTCTACTAATTCTATTAACTTTTTTTGTTTCTTCTTGTAGATCATTTTTTGCAGAACCACGTTATATCCCTTCTGGTTCAATGCTCCCAGAATTACAAATAAATGATAGGTTAATTATTGAAAAATTTTCGCTAAGAAACTCTTTACCAAAAAGAGGAGATATTGTTGTTTTTAACTCACCTTACTCGTTTGACAAAAAATTAATTTCATCAAGATCTAAGCCTTTACCAAAAAAAAGATATTGTTTTTTTATGAGTTTTCCTCCAATGTCTTTTATTCCTGGTTTGAGGGATCAAGCTTGCGATGCTTATATTAAAAGAGTGGTAGCAATTCCAGGGGAAATTGTAAGAGTAAACTCTAATGGTGAATTAATAATAAATAATAAATTAATTCCTGAACCTTATGTCTCTTATAAGTGCTCATTATCCCTCTTTAATAAATGTGGTGAATTTGAAAATATAAAAGTGCCAGAAGATCATTTTTTAGTTTTAGGTGATAATAGGGCAAATAGCTGGGATGGAAGATATTGGCCTGGAAGTAAATTTCTTCATAAAAAAGAGATAATTGGTAAAGCATATTTCAGATTTTGGCCTCTTAGTCAAGTTGGCTTTTTCAGTAAATAAAGCCTTTTTTCTGACTCTGACTTCATCAAAATAAATTTTTACAAAACTTATTTTAAAGTGCTCCTGAAGCAGTTGAATCAAGTATTCCCCCTAGGTGTGTTGTAATGTTAAGAGCGCTAATCACAGGGGGCTTATTGGGATCATTAAAAAGGTCGATTATAGTTATGCCGCCATTACCCTGTTTAATCATCCAAATATTTGAATAATTTATCTCAAGGATTTTGCAAATTAAAGTTTTATTTACTGCATCATGAGCAACCAGAAGGCTAAGATCATTATCCTTTTGAGATAAACAAATCTTGTCAAAAGCTTCTACGGACCTATCTGATACATCTTTTATAGATTCACCCTCAGGCATTATTACTTCTTCAGGTTTATCATGCCAATTTTTTAATAAAACGGGCCACTGTTCTCTGATTTCTGCTTCCAGTTTACCCTCCCATAATCCATGACTAATTTCTACAAGTGAATCTATTCTTTTTATTTTTAAATCTTTTCTATTTTGAAGGATTATTTGTGCAGTCTCATAAGGTCTTTCCATTGAACTTGAAAATGCCTTATTGAAAGAAATATTTCTCAAATATTCAAAAGTCTTTCTAGCTTGGTCTTTCCCGTTTTCATTTAAAGGAATATCAATTTGGCCTTGAAATCTACCTTCTTTGTTCCAGTTAGTTTCACCATGCCTTATTAGAAATATTCTGGAATCTCCAATTTGATTCGGAATATTTTTATTCAGATGGGAAGTTTGATTTAAGCATTCAATTTGGGTCTTAAATGAGTTATCTTCCCTCGAAATATTGAGTATAGATAAAGAGGCATTTTCTAATCTTATTTTCCTAAAACCTTGCTTAGGCTTTCCTAATAACGAGAGGATTAAACATCTGAGAATCGCATTATGTCCTACAACTAAAATATTTGCATCATCTTTATCTAGATAAATTTTTAAAATATCTTCTACAAAATTTGTTGCTTGAAAAAATAACTCTTGAATTGGTTTATAAGTTTTATTGTCTTTTCTATTTAAGATTAGATTTTCTGGGTCACTTTTCCATATAGGGTAAATTTCTGGAAATTTCTTTTTTATTTCATCAATTTTAAGACCAGACCATTCACTAAGATCTACCTCTAGCAAATTATCATCGAATACAATATCTTGTTCTTTATTGAAGGTCTTTTTAATTGTTTTTGCAGTCTCTGCCGCTCTAACAAGTGGAGAGGAATAGATTTTATCGAAGTTTATTTTTGATAATGCTTTCCCTGCTTTTCGGGCTTGTTCGTAACCTTTATCAGTTAATAATGAATCGTCTGTTCTTCCTTGAATTAATCCTTTTGCATTGAAACTGCTTAGTCCATGCCTAACTAAAACTAATCGTATAGCCATTATATAAATTTGAAGATTAAGATAATTTAATCATCTCATGGCGTGATTAAAATAGATACAAAAAATAATGAACTTCAATGATAACTAAGTATAGTTTTCAATAATATAATTTATTTATGATCTTTAAAAATATTTCTAAGTCAAAACTCACTTTAGCTTTTATTTCCATAGTCATAACTTTTTTTGTATGGCAACAAGGCTTAAGAGATAGTTTAAATAGACCATCTGTCACATTTGATATTAGTCAAAAAGAGCAAGAAATTGCTGAATTATCTCTCCAATCAATACCTGTAAATCTTAAAAAATTTTTTATCATAAATGATCCTGTTGATCAAATAAATAAATCACTCTCTGAGGTCTCATTTGAAGAGCTTACAGAAAGAAATAAATTAATTCGAATAATTACTTCAGAATCAAATGATCCTTTAATTTATAAAAATATATCCAAAGATTTTGAAGATAAAAACTTTCAATTTCTGATTGATGAGATAGAAAAAAAATCTAATAATAATTCATATAAAGCAAATTCTGATAAATTTGATTTATTTAAAGGTGATAGATTTTTATATCACCTTTTAAGCCAGAAATTTGATTTTGACGATAGTGCATTAATAACAAAATCATTTTCAAGCAAAATGTTTTTTAAAATATTAGCAATAAGACTAATACCACTTTTAACAATACTTATTGGCTCAATTCTGGCTTTGAAAATATTGTGGACAACCATATCTTTAAAAAAGTTTGGTTGGAAAGAAATTAAATCCTTAGATTTAGAATTAATAGATATGGTTTTATTAATTGCAGGTGGATTTGTTGTTTTAGGAGAAGTGGTATCACCTTTATTTTCTATCAGTTTGGTTGAACTCTTTTCTAAAAATATCTCTAATGAATTGTCTCAATCTTTAAAAATTTTCTTTGGATATCTTTTTATGGCTATTCCGCCATTATGGATAGTTTTTTTTCAAATTAAATCCTTGAATGGTGAATTTACTTTTAAAAAGGATTATTTGCAGTTCAATTTCTTGCCAATAAAATACGCAATTATTCAGGGAGTTAAAGGTTGGTTAACAATTGTTCCTTTTGTTTTATTGATCTCTCTAATTATGAATAGTCTGATCGATAATCAGAATGGTAGTAACCCATTGCTTGAAATTGTTCTTAATAATAATAATTACTTATCATTTTTTTTATTATTTGTAACAACAACTCTATTCGCTCCTCTATTTGAAGAGATTATATTTCGCGGTATTTTACTACCAACTCTTTCAAGAGATTTTGGAGTAATTTCGGGAATCATAGTTTCAGCTTTTATCTTTGCATTAGCCCATTTAAGTTTGGGAGAAATGCCGCCATTATTTGTTCTAGGGATTGGATTGGCAATTACAAGAATTACTTCAGGGAGTTTGTTTTCCTCAGTGATTATGCATTCTTTATGGAATGGATTGACTTTCTTAAATTTGTTCTTATTGAGGACATAAAGAATTTAATTATTTACTTGCGAATCAAACAAAAAGATGTTTATTTAATTAATAACACTTCTTTTATTTAAATAACAAATCATAGATGAAACCTTATGGGAATCAAGTTAATTTAAAAAAAAAAGTTTCATATGTAAGTAAAAAAAACTCTGAAAAAATATCCATAGTTAATATCAAATTAATACATCAAATTTTCGACACTATCAATATCTCTCTTTTGGTATTAATTTTCACCTTATTTTTCTTGTCTTTTAATAGTCAAAGAAAATGGTCAAATACATATAAAAACTTATCTAAAACAAGAGCTATCAATAATAATCTTATTGATTATATTTCCAAAATTGAGGAATTTTATATTAGTGAACTTGAGTCTATTAATACTTACAGAAAAACTAAACCTAAAGATTTAATCTACCTAGATAAACTTCCAGAAAAAAAAGAAAGTTTATTTAAGAAAAATTTAAGTAGTTTCATTGAAGGTTTTAGTCATAGCAAATATCAAAGGGGATATTGATGAAAAAATACAAAAAAATTGTTCGTATTGTACCCCTTGATCAAAGAAGATTTAAATTTCTCTATATTTTTGGCTTACTATTAATATTTTGTTTGTATGGTAGGTTAGTGAAATTGCAAGTCTTTAACGCCTCTGATTTGCAAAGGAAAGCTAGATTAATACAGTCTTCTAAAACTAACGCCTTAAAAAAAAGGAGAGCGATTGTTGATAGAAATAATAGACTAGTTGCTTACGATAAACCTCTTTATAAATTATGGGCCCATCCAAAATATTTTAATTTTCCTGGTGATTCAATTAACAGAGTTCGCAGTATTGAGGAAGTTACAGAAAAATTATCACCTATCTTGGATATAAATGGTGAAATACTCTTGAGTAAATTTAATAATAAAATGAGTGGTATCAGGCTTTTGGATAAGATTTCCGAAGAAAAGGCAGAAAAGATTAAAAACCTTCAAATAAGCGGACTTGATTTGTTTAAATATTCGCAGAGATATTATCCACAAGGGGAGATTTACTCTAATCTGGTCGGTTTTGTTAATGATGAGAATATAGCTTCAGCAGGTTTAGAGCTTCATTTAGATAATCAAATTAAAGTTTTTAATAAAAGTAATTTTTTAAAAATAGGAGGGGATGGGACACCTCTACCGGATAATTCAGCCCCAGGTGATTTTATTTCTGATTACAAAAAATTAAGCCTAACTATAGATTCAAAATTACAGAAAGCATCATTCAATGCATTATCAAAGCAAGTAAGCAAATGGAAAGCAAAGAAGGGATTTGCCATAGTTATGGACGTTAATAATGGTCGGATTCTCTCCTTGGTTACAGTTCCTTCGTACGATCCAAATAAATTTTGGCAGTATGATTCTGAACTTTTTAGGAGTTGGTATTCTCAAGATTTATTTGAGCCAGGTTCAACTTTTAAACCTATTAATCTTGCCTTAGCTTTGGAAGAAAAAGTAATCCAGAAAGATGGAGTAGTTGAAGATATTGGAAAAATTAATGTTGGAGGATGGACACTTTCTAATTGGGATAAAAAAGGGAATGGATACATTGACTTTCCAAAAGTTTTGCAGGTTTCAAGTAATGTTGCGATGGTAAAAATAATGCAAAATTTAGAACCCACAATTTATTGGGATTGGCTAAAAAATTTAGGGATAAATAAAAATTTAGAGACTGACTTATTTGAATCAACTGCTGGCCAACTTAAGAGAAAAGATTTATTTGTAAATCAATCAATTGAGCCTGCTGTAACTTCTTTTGGTAAAGGGTTCTCAATCTCGCCACTTAAATTGCTTCAACTTCATGCGGCTCTGGCAAATGGGGGTTTTGAAGTGACTCCTCATGTGGTGACCTCAACTTTCAAAGAAAGATTTGATAAAAAACCAAAAAAGCAATTTTTTTCAGAGGAGGTTTCTAAAACTGTTCTTGAATGGATGGAGAGCGTAGTTGATAAAGGTAGTGGATCTGGAGTAAAAATCGAGGGTTATAGGATTGCTGGGAAAACGGGCACTTCTCAAAAAGCTTTAAATGGTTCTTATACAAGCAAAAAAGTTTGTAGTTTTGTCGCGACCTTACCAGTTAATGATCCAAAATACGCTGTTCTTGTAGTCGTTGATGAGCCGTCTAAATCATATGCATATGGTTCAACTGTTGCAGTACCAGTTGTGAAAGAAATTATCGAGAGTTTGATAGTAATTGAAAAATTACCTCCTAAGATTAAAGATCATGGAATGATTGTTAAAAAACCCTAAAATTTTCCAATTTTATAAATATTTAATTCACTATCTGATGAATTCATCAGGAATTAAAGCTAGTTTGTGTATATGTATGATTATCTAGACATGAAATCAATTTTAGAACAATTGTCCTCAATGACCGTAGTTGTTGCTGATACTGGAGATTTAGATTCGATAAAAAAATTTCAACCAAGAGATGCCACCACTAATCCATCGCTAATACTTGCCGCTGCTAAGAATCCTGATTATTTGAAGTTAATTGATAAAGCTTTAGAAAGTTCAGAAAATGCATTGCCCCAAGGATTCTCCGAAATTGAATTAATTAAAGAAACCGTTGACCAAGTTTCAGTATTTTTTGGAAAAGAAATATTGAAAATTATTTCTGGGCGAGTATCTACAGAAGTTGATGCAAGACTGAGCTTTGACACCGAAGCTACGGTAGAAAAAGCTAGAAAATTGATCAATCTTTACAAAAATTTTGGAATTGAAAAGGAAAGAATTTTGATAAAGATTGCTGCAACTTGGGAGGGAATTAAAGCAGCTGAAATATTGGAAAAAGAGGGTATTAGGTGCAACTTAACTTTACTTTTTAACTTCTGCCAAGCGGTAACTTGTGCCAATGCAAAGATAACTCTAATTTCTCCGTTCGTTGGTCGTATACTGGATTGGCATAAAGCAAAAACTGGTAAAACTAGTTTTGTTGGTTCTGAAGACCCAGGTGTTATTTCGGTTACACAAATATATAAGTACTTTAAAGAAAAGGGATTCAAGACAGAAGTAATGGGAGCAAGTTTTAGAAATCTCGATGAAATAAAAGAATTAGCAGGTTGCGATCTTTTAACAATTGCACCAAAATTTCTTGAGGAACTGAAAAAAGAGAAAGGAGAGTTAGTTAGGAAATTAGATCTAAGTACCCAAATAAGTCATTCTATTGACTACGAATTTGAAGAAAAAGATTTCAGATTAAGCATGTTAGAAGATCAAATGGCAAGTGAAAAGCTTAGTGAAGGTATTACTGGATTCAGTAAGGCTATAGAAGAATTGGAAGAGCTGCTACTCAAGAGATATTCAGATATTAAAAATCATAAATTGATTTCTGCTAACTAAATTTAAATTTGAATTAAAAAAAAATAAGAATTAAGTTTCACTTTTTGTTAAAAGTCTTCTGATAACTCTTTTTGCAATATCTTCATAACTCATTTCTCCTGATAATATCTGAGCAATTCGTTTAGGTGCTGTTTTTCTTTTGACACCTAATTGATATCCAGTTTTAGGGAATCTATAAAATACTTGGGCTATTCTCCTTCCCCAAGCCATTGATTTACCCCAAATGTTGTTAATTTCTTTCGTATAAAGATTTAAATCATCTACTTTTCCTGTTAGGCACTGATCTATATATTCTGCAGCATAAAAACTGCTAATTAAAGATGGTCTAATTCCTTCAGCTAAAAATGGATCACATAGAGAAGCTGCATCTCCAACCGCTAAAACTTTGTCACCATTAATTGAGTGGAAGCCATTCCATATTCTCAGTTTCTTACTAATTGTTTTATCAGGAAAATCATCAAAACCGAAGCTTCTGATTACTTGTTTATTTATAGCCTGATTTTCAAGGAGACCATTATTTATAAAAGTACCTAGACCAATATTTAAGTTTTCTCTTAGGGGGAATGCCCATGCAAAACCAAATTTTATAAATCCGAACTCAAATCTAACTGCATCTCTAGGTATTTCACCTAACCCTTTCAATCTTAATGAGATTGTGTTGGCAAATTTCGGTTTTCTTGGCCCTAAATTGAAATAACCCGCCCATTTCGATTGGGACCCATCTGCAATCACAAGAAATTCTGTAGTATATTTTTTTTTGTTATTGCAAGTAATTTCCCATTTATCATTTTTTTTTATGATTTTTTCGATCAATAACGGTCTAATTATCTGAGCTCCATTACTCAAGGACTCATCAAGTAATAATTGATCAAGCTTCTCTCGTTTAATAATCCAAAACGGGGATTCACCAGTCAGATCAGCAGTTACATTATCTGAAGCCTTCCATCTGAATTCAACGTTCTTAATTTTTGATTCTATGGAATCTTTTATATCTAAAGGAAGAAATCTTTGCATTGAAGATGCCATCCCGCCTGCACATGGTTTGTAATCTTGGGATTTTTCTTTTTCGATAATTAAGACTGAATATCCTTTCTTTGATAGGTTAAGAGCGGTGGAAGATCCTGATAAACCTCCACCAATTATTATGACGTCAAACCCTATCAAACTTTTAGAATTTCCTTTTCTTTTTCAGACAATTTAGTTTCTATTAAGGCAATATATTTATCAGTAATTTTCTGAATTTCAGATTGATTATCTCTCGATTCGTCAATAGAAATGAGACCATCTTTTTCGTCTTTTTTTTCTTTATCAACAGCATCTCTTCTGATATTTCTTAAGGCCACTTTGCCTTCCTCTGCATATTTAGAGGCTAATTTACAAAATTCTTTTCTTCTTTCTTCTGTTAAAGGAGGAACATTTATTCTTATTAATTTACCATCATTATTTGGAGTAATACCTAAATCACTCATAGAAATAGATTTCTCAATCGCTTGTAAACATGAGATATCAAACGGTTGTATTGATATTGTTTGTGAATCAACAGTGCTTATTGTGGCAAGTGATTTAATTGGTGTTTCTGCTCCGTAATACTCAACACTTATTCTGTCAAGCAATGAAGCATTAGCTCTGCCGGTCCTAATTGTATTAAAATTTCTTTGAGTGGCTTCAATACTTTTATTCATATTTTCTTGAATTTCTTGTTCTTTCATAATAAAAAAATTAAATGATCTTTAACTAATTAAAGAGCCTATTGGCTCACCAGCAACAGCTTTAGAAATGTTTCCTTTTTTGAATATATCAAAAACCATAATTGGAATATTATTATCTTTGCAAAGTGCAATCGCAGTGCTGTCCATTACTGCAATTTCATCACTAAGAACTTGTTGATAACTGAGGGAGGAATATTTTTTTGCATCTTTAAATTGATTAGGATCACGATCGTATACTCCATCAACTTTAGTAGCCTTCATAACAACTTCAGCGTTTATCTCTGCTGCCCTTAAAGCTGCTGTAGTATCAGTTGTAAAAAATGGATTTCCACATCCACCTCCGAAAACTACAACTCTACCTTTTTCTAGGTGCCTCATGGCTCTTCTTCTAATATAGGGTTCGGCAATTTCCTGCATTTCGATTGCTGTTTGCACTCTGGTTGCAACTCCTACTCTCTCGAGACCATCTTGAAGTGAAATCGCGTTCATTACTGTTGCTAGCATCCCTACATAATCAGCTGTCGCGCGATCCATTCCGTCTGCAGACCCTTTAAGTCCCCTAAAAATGTTTCCACCACCAACGACTATTGCAAGTTGAACATTATTTTCGACTACTTTTGAAACATCCTCTGCAATTGACTGCACTATAGCAGGGTCAATACCATATGGCTTTTCACCCATTAGTGCTTCACCACTAAGTTTTAAGAGAACTCTTTTGTAAGTCATTCAATGATTGTACTTTTAAGACCTTAGCAAGTAAATGCACCAAATTTATTTTTTGTTCAGATATTGCTTGCGTCTTTAAACATTTCTAAACTTGCCTAAAGAAAATTTAAATAATAATTTGCTGTAACTAAAATTCAACACACTTTTGTGCTTTTATTCCTTGTTCTTTAAAAGGATGTCTTATTAGTTTCATCTCTGTAACTAGATCAGCGTAATTGATAATTGAATCAGATGCTCCCCTTCCAGTCAAAACAATATGATTTTTTCTATCGTTTAAGCTATTTAAAAAAGTGATAATTTCCTCTGGTGCAAGATAGCCAAGTTTTGTGGCGATATTAATTTCATCAAGAATGATAAGTTTATAAGATTTGTTTTTAATGTATTCTTTGGCTAGTTGCCATGCTTCTTTAACTAATTTTTCATCTCTTATTCTGTCTTGCGTTTCCCAAGTAAATCCTTCTCCTAATGAATGCCAAGATATGTTTGAAGATAAATTTTTAAGTGCTTTTTCTTCTCCAGTGGTCCAGCCTCCTTTTATAAATTGAATTATTGCCACTTTATAGCCATGCCCTATCGTCCTTAAAGCCATACCTAAAGATGCAGTTGTCTTGCCCTTGCCATTTCCTGTAAAAACAATCAATAATCCTTTTTTTGTTTTTCTAATTTGTAGTCTTTCGGCTTGAATATCTTTTCTTTGTTGCATTCTTTTTTTATATGATCTCTCATCGCTATCTGGGGATAGTTTTCCTCCCATACCAAGTTTTTTTGCTTGATTATCGAGATTAAATATTTTCTCGGAAGATGAATGTTTTTCTTGCATATGAACCTAATTTTTTATTATATGATTATAAATCTTTAAATATTTTTAGCTTTTTTAACTTTTAATAGTGCATTATTTACTGCTTGTTGTTGATCTCTTTTAGTAATCCAGTGGTGATAAGTTTGAGTATGTAAACTAACCGAATGTCCCATCATTCTAGCTGCCACAGTATCAGGTAAATCATAAAAAATAGTTCTCACTGCCCAAGCATGCCTGAGGTCATAAGGTTTTATTTGTAAAGAGTAACGCTTAAACTGATCTGTAATTTTTTTCCCAATATTCTGTAAGGTTGTGTTTTTCAGGTCTCTTTTAATATTTGGTAGTAGTTCTGGATTCTCACCAAGTTTTGATAATTCGAACTTTTCCACCCATTCAGGATGAAATGGCCAAACTTGATGCTCCCCAGTTTTAGTTGTAGGTAAAACTCTAATAATTTTGTCCCCAAAATTAGTTAGAGAACTTAAATCACAAAAAAATACTTCATGATTTCTTAATCCATATGTAGCCATCAAACCAAAAACAAATTTCCAAGATTTGTTTGGTATCTTCTCCCAAAGTTTCTCTATTAACTCATCTGTCGGGAGGTCCCTAAATCCTGCTTTGTTTAGACCATATCCTCTAGAATTTAATTTCCAATCTTCTGGTAGTTTAATTTCCAAAAACTTAGCTAAAACACTTAGAGAAGTAGCGCATTGTTTTCTACTTCTGCTTCCTTCCTTGTAACTTTCAAGTGTCTTTTGAAATATTTTCTCTAAAGCTTCATTTTCGTGATCACTATAAACATCTAAGATTCTTTTCATATATGGTTTGTAAGAACTCCTCCAAGTGGTTTTTCTAGTGCTGGTTCTAAAATCACCTTTATTTTCTTTAAAAAAAAATTCCTCAAATTGATTTAATCTATTTGGGAATTCAAAACCATCTTTTATTTGCTTTTTATAGGGATTGCCTATCCAATTAATCCAATCAAATTGATTCAATTCCAATTGCAAATTGATTAATTGTAATTTTTTTTTGGCTTCCTCTAATCCAGAAATATTAGCCTTTAAACCAAGAGATATTCTTTGAATTTTAAAGATATTTTTATCTTCTTTGGAGGGTAGTGAACCACGAATATTTAATTTTTCTCCTCTTTTCTCAATTTTAAGCTTGCTTCCTTGAGTAGCAAATTTATCATTGAAATTATTAATTTCCTGAATTACGTTCATTTACTTATATAATTGACCATATGATGACGTTTTTAATGTTTATTTTCAATCTACATAAATTTTAGATGGATAAAATAGGCGTCTTACTAATGAATTTAGGGGGGCCTGAACGCATTAATGATGTAGGCCCATTCTTATATAATCTTTTTTCTGATCCAGAAATAATCAGGACCCCTTTCCCTTTTTTTCAAAAGCCCTTAGCTTGGTTAATTAGTACGCTTAGGAGTACTACTTCACAACAGGCCTACCTTTCAATCGGTGGAGGTTCACCTATCAGAAGGATAACTGAACAACAAGCAAGAGAATTACAATCTAAATTAAGAGACAAGGGATTTAATGCCACTACCTACATCGCTATGAGGTATTGGCATCCTTTTACCGAATCAGCAATTGCTGATATGAAAGCAGATGGCATAGATCAGGTTATTGTAATACCCTTGTATCCGCATTTTTCGATAAGTACTAGTGGTTCGAGCTTTAGAGAATTAAAAAAATTGAGAGATTCTGATGATGAATTTAAGAAGGTTCCAATGAGATGTGTTAGGAGTTGGTTCAGTCAATCAGGTTATTTAAAGTCTATGGTCGAATTAATTTCTGAACAGATTTCACTTTGTGAATCACCCTCAAAAGCCCATATATTTTTCACTGCTCATGGAGTTCCTAAGAGTTACGTAGAGGAAGCTGGAGACCCTTACAAACAACAAATTGAAGATTGTTCTTTATTAATTGTAAATGAGCTGGAAAAATGTTTGGGTCATAGTAACCCTCATACACTTTCTTATCAAAGTAGAGTTGGTCCTGTGGAATGGTTGAAACCTTATACAGAAGAAGTGTTAGCTGATCTTGGGAGGTCAAATGTTAATGATCTGATTGTGGTTCCTATAAGTTTCGTTGGAGAGCATATCGAAACATTACAAGAAATTGATATTGAATATAAAGAAATTGCTGAAAAGGCTGGTATTAAAAATTTTCGGAGGGTTAAGGCTCTAAATACTCATCCTACTTTTATTGAGGGTCTTAGTGATTTAGTGATTTCCTGCTTGGAAGGGCCTCTAGTTAATATAGAGGAGGCCTCTCAGTTGCCTGAAAAAGTTAAGCTTTATCCTCAGGAGAAGTGGCAATGGGGTTGGAATAATAGTTCAGAAGTGTGGAATGGAAGAGTTGCAATGATTATTTTTCTTGTGCTTTTTATTGAACTTATTTCAGGCTCTGGTCCATTACATAAATTAGGTATCTTATAATAAAAAAATTAATATTTATTTGAAAATTTTTAAATTTTTAAAGATTTTTTGAATACATTTCTGACATTACATTTCTAAATGAGGCAAAAGTATTTAATTGAGTTTAATATTTATATTAAATATTGAAATCTTTAGTGACCCTTACTTCGAGATCCTTTTCAAAGGGTAGTTCAAAACATGAAAATCCAGTTTGGATAACTGGTGCAGATGCACTAATGGATTCTTTAAAAATTCATGGAGTAAAAGTTATATTTGGATATCCCGGGGGAGCCATTCTACCGATATATGATGCTGTTCATAAGGCAGAACAAGATGGTTGGTTAAAGCACTATATGGTTAGGCATGAACAAGGTGGTTCACATGCGGCTGATGGTTATGCAAGATCTACTGGTGAAGTAGGAGTATGTTTTGGAACCTCAGGCCCAGGTGCAACAAATTTGGTAACTGGAATTGCCACTGCGCAAATGGATTCAGTCCCTCTAGTTGTAGTTACAGGTCAAGTTCCAAGACCTGCTATAGGAACAGACGCTTTTCAAGAAACTGATATTTTCGGCATAACTCTTCCAATAGTGAAACATTCATGGGTAATAAGGGATCCTTCAGATATTGCGAAAGTAGTTTCTGAAGCTTTTTTTATAGCCTCATCTGGAAGGCCAGGCCCTGTTTTAATTGATATACCCAAAGATGTAGGTCAGGAGTTCTTTAATTACCAAAGAGTTTTGCCTGGTGAGATTATTCCTAAAGGATTTAAAAGGAATGGAGAAATTAATGATTACGATATCAACAAAGCAATTAAATTAATTGAAGATTCTGAAAGACCTCTTCTATATGTAGGAGGTGGGGCAATATCTTCAGGAGCTCATGATGAAATAAAAACTTTGGCAAAGAATTATCAAATACCAGTTACCACCACCTTAATGGGGAAGGGTGCTTTTGATGAAAAAGACAATTTATCAGTTGGGATGTTAGGAATGCATGGAACTGCTTATGCAAATTTTGCTGTTACAGAATGCGATCTTTTAATTGCTATTGGAGCTAGATTCGATGATAGGGTGACAGGGAAATTAGATACTTTTGCACCTAATGCAAAGGTAATTCATATAGATATCGACCCAGCAGAAGTTAATAAAAATAGACGTGTAGATGTCGCAATTGTTGCTGATGTTTCAAAAGCTGTTCTGAAAATTAATGAACAATCTCTAAAAAACAAATTTACTTGTCAGACGAAAAACTGGTTAGAAAAAATTGATTCTTGGAAACATAAACACCCTTTATATGAACCCCCTAAAGAAGGAGAAATTTATCCTCAGGAAGTTCTTATAAAAGTGAGGGAACTTTCACCAGAATCTTATATAACTACAGATGTAGGACAACATCAGATGTGGGCTGCTCAATATCTTAGGAATTCTCCAAGAAAATGGATTAGTAGTGCAGGCTTAGGAACTATGGGTTTTGGATTGCCAGCGGCAATTGGAGTAAAAGCAGCCTTACCTAATTCAGATGTAATTTGTATTGCAGGAGATGCAAGTGTCTTAATGAATATTCAAGAATTAGGAACCTTATCTCAATATGGTCTAAAGGTGAAATTGATCATTATTAATAATCGCTGGCAAGGGATGGTAAGACAATGGCAGGAAAGTTTCTATGATGAAAGATATTCCTCATCTGATATGAGTTGTGGTGAACCTGATTTTGTAAAACTTGCAGAGTCTTTTGGAGTTAAAGGATACTTAATTTCTGATAGGAAGCAATTACAGAATGAATTAAAAAATGCGCTTGATCATGAAGGCCCTGCTTTGATTAATATCCTTGTCAGAAGAGGTGAAAATTGCTATCCAATGGTTCCTCCTGGTAAAAGTAATGCTCAAATGGTTGGATATGTAAACTGTGAAGACTAATTTTTTTTAAAAATTCGTCATTTTAAAAAATTAACTTTAGGATAATTCAGAAAACTTAGATATTTCTGAATTGAAAAAATTATTAAAAATTATAATTATAATTTGCTTGATTGTTCTTAATCCTGTAAAGGTAAACTCGGCCGAAATTCTTCAAATTAAAAGTTCAAATACTATTTTGATGGGGGATCAAAATAGAAATTTAACTATAGGATTATTTTGTGTAGATGTAAAAGAAAATGATGAGATTGAAGCAACTAATCTACTTAAGAGTGAATTCCCAAGGGGGAGCAAAGTGAAAATAAAGCCTTTTGGTTTCAAAGAGGATGTTTTGTTAGCCAAGGTTTTTAATATTAAAGGTACTAAGGAGATGACGGAATTATTGGTTGCTAAAAATTTAAGTAGTGAAATTTGCCCAAGTTAATTATCTTTATGAGCAAATAAGATTCCATTGTCTCGAGATTGTTTTGCTCTTTCTCCAGGAATTAAATTCATTATTGAATTTGTATGTGCATAAATTTGAGATGTCTATATTTGTATGAGGGATGTTCTCATTTAAAAGTTGTCTATAGGCAGATCTTTTTAGGTCAAGTTGATTTAAGTTTTGCTCGCTGAAGTGATTTGAATTACTAAAACAAAGATCTTTTTTGGTTTTAGTCAATTTGAAAGTTATGTTTTTGTTTTCGGCCTTGCTATAAAATTCTTTGAGTGTCATTTTATCAACTAGATAATGTTCCTTAGAAATCGCTGGTCCTATTGCAACGAGTAAGTCATCTCTAGATGTCCCAAAATTATCGAAAATTTTTACCAGATTTTTTATTATTTTTTTTTCTAAACCTTTTCTTCCACAATGCAAGTTTGCTACATTTCTTGTTCTTTTATCTGCAAAAAATATTGGCATACAATCGGCTGTGTAAACCCATAAGTTTTGACTGCTTTTATTGCCAATAAGACCATCTGCATCAGTCTTATTTCCTTTTTGCGAATGAGATCCAAACACTATCACGTTACTGTGAATTTGATTGGAAACACAATTTATGGAATTTTCATTAAAGTGATTCCCTAATAATTGAAGAAATTTCTCAGAGCAAGACTTCGTGAAGTATGCATGTTTGAAATTATTTTGACTAAGTACAGGTGATGAATAATACTCAAATTTTTTGTTTTGAATATAAATTTCCTTTTTTATGAAATATATTTCTTTGTAAGGAATAGTTCCTGCTCCTAGACTGAATTTATGAAATTAATTCAATATCTCTTAAAATCCAGAATCCTGCAAATTTTTCAATATAAGGCGTTGACTGTATGGAAATAAATTGATAACCAAAAGAATTTTTTTTATTCTCTAAAAACTTTGTATTCAAAATGTTTGCATCTTTTTCTGGTAAATCAGTTACCAGCCACTTATCATCTTCTGAAGCTTCAAGTATGAGTTGGTTCTTGTTTACGACTAATTTAATAGGTTCTAAACAACTAAACCATGCCGAAAGTGCTAGAGATCTATTTTTGCTAAAAAGTCTTAATCCTGGAACTAAGTAATTATCATCTAAATCTTGCTGAATTGGGAAAATATCTCCAAATTCCATAGGCCAATTTTCCGCTAATTTTAATTCGCCAAATGATATTTCAGAGATAGTTAAAGCATCACCTCTTACTGCTTCTGGTAGAGGTGTAGGAGAGTTTTCAATTTTAGAAGTAAAAGTAGGAGCTAATACACCTCTTACATAACCTTTTTCCTTTGGATAAATCTCCTTTTCAAGAAATTCGATTCTATCAAATAAATTGTAAGTTCTCCTACTTACAATTGCCTCAATACTTACGGCCTCCAGAGATTTCTTAATGATCGATTTCATTGACGACCTCCAGAATCGAACTATAGAAGGTTTCTCCCACCCTTGTTTTTTTGCTTCACTTATTGCTTCATTTAGCGACTTTGTAAGCCACACTGAATTAACTTCATTAGCAGGGCACTTTTTATTCCAAAGAAAAACATCTTCTGTTTTATAACTTCTTGTAGAGCAGATAATTAATTCCCACCTTTTTTTTCCATTTGATTCAATAATTGGTCTTGAGTAAAAATCTAATTCCCAATCTGAAATTTTTAATTTAAGACTTGACTCTATTTTTTTATTAATGTTCATTTATCTTGTTCTTTTTTATCGAAGAGTGCTTTAGTTTTTAGTGCTCTCTCTGAGGCTTCTCGCATAACTTTTTGCTTATCAATAATTAATTCTCCCGCAGAGTTTTCTAGGAGTGCTGTATTGAGACCAATACGACCTTTTTCGAGGTCTATTTCAGATATTAAAGCTTTTATCATTTCCCCTTCTCTAAAAACTTCTCTTAAGGAACGAATCGATCCATTTGTTAGTGAGGATTGATGAAGAAGTCCACTAGCCCCATCTAAATCTATAAAAAAGCCATATGGTTTTACTGCTAAAACTTCTCCTTCAATTAATTGACCTAATTCTAAACTTGTAAGTTTAGAGACTAATGATGCTTTCTTTTCAGAGAGAACTAATTTTCTGGATTCTGGATTCACCTCAAGAAAAGCTACTTTTAGAGTTTTGCCAACAAAAGATTGATAATCTTGACCATTTTCAAGTTGGGATCTTGGGATGAATCCTCTTAATCCATCCACATCACACGTAAGCCCACCTCTATTAAATCCATTAATTAAAACGTTAATTAATTCGCCACTTTTTGCGGAACTTGATACTTTCTCCCAACTTTGCCTGAGGATTAATGCCCGAGCGCTCACTGTTACCATCCCATCAGCATTTTGCTCTTTGATAACCAAAACTTCCATTTCAAGGCCTATAGAAAACTTTTCCTTAAAGTTAGTGATGACACCCAAACCACATTCTTTTTTGGGCATATAACCAGGTGCTTTTCCGCCAATGTCAACATATAGTCCATCACTTTCGATTGCTATAACCTTACCTGAAATTGTTTCTCCTGTAGCCCCAATTGGCTCATTTGCATTTAAAGCCTCCAAAAAAGCACTTTCATCAAAATCGAATTCATCAACTGTTCGTTCAAATTGAAAATCTGTGTTTTGCTCAGAAAAATTAAAGGGTCTATTTAAGTCTTTTTGAGTTAAATTTTGTTGAGATATATCTAAATCCTTGGTCTTTTCGTTATTTTCCTCAATTTTTTTTACTGAATCAGTTTTAATGATTTGCGGTTTGATTGCGATATCTTCTTTTTTAATTTCTTCTTGCGAATTGGTTAGCTCATTATCTATTTTTTGAGTATCTTTCTTGCTTATATGAAGTACCTGAAGAGGTTTTTTGGTGCCCTTTGGTTGGATATTATCTTGGGCATTTTTATTACTGACTCCCATCGTAGGTAAAATAAGAATGATTAATTATTAACATACTCTAAATGTTAGTACTCAAAATTAAAATTAATGAACTTTAAACCAATACCTAATAAATTTGAATATTTAAATTGGCAAGAAATTGAATGTGTTGCAAAAAACAAAAGATCAACAGTGATATGGCCATTCGGTGCTGTTGAACAACATGGACCACATTTGCCTCTTGCTACAGACAGTATTTTTGTTGATGAAATTATTAGCGAAGTTTTAAAATTATTCTCTGCCGATATTCCATTAAAAAAACTTCCAACGCAATATATTGGTTTTTCTCCAGAACATAAGGGTTTTGCCGGGACAATATCACTTTCCTCAAATTTAATAACCTCAATGATAAAGGAAGTCGGAGGTCAATTATCTGAAATGGGTTTTAAAAGATTGATATTAATTAATGGACATGGAGGTCAAATTTCACTATTAAATACAGCTGCAAGAGAGCTAAGATGTGTCGCACCAGGGATGGCAGTTTTCCCTTGTTTCTTATGGAGTGGTGTGAATGGATTGAGTGAATTGTTAACAAAAACTGAAATTGAGGATGGGCTTCATGCTTCTTTAGCTGAAACAAGTTTGATGCTGGCTTTGAAACCAGAATTAGTAGGTGATGAACGCCCAAATGAGGGCTATAAAGTAGAGATCCCTGAAGGTTGGAGTCTAGAGGGCAATGCGCCTACTGCTTGGCTTACTGACGACTTCAGTAAATCAGGAGTTATTGGAGATAGTAGAGGAGCAAATGAGTCTTTAGGGAAAAATTTAAAGGAATTATTGATTAATCATTGGTTTAAATTGATTATGAATCTGATGCAATCAGATTGGCCAAACAATTCTTAAATAAGTTTTAGTAAAAAATGTGACTTAACAATTGAAACTATTTTCATGATATTTAAATAAACTCTCTATAATCGTGTAATATTCATGCATAATGAGCTAAAGATTACTGACATGCAAACTCTAGAATCAAATAAAAAAACTATTGAAGAATCTACAAATCCGATTTCTTTAGATCTACCAGACTTCACTACAGATTCTTATAAGGATGCATACAGCAGAATAAATGCAATTGTTATAGAGGGAGAACAAGAGGCTCATGATAATTACATTTCAATAGCAACTTTAATTCCAAATGAGCTAGAGGAGTTAACTAAATTGGCGAGAATGGAAATGAAGCATAAAAAAGGCTTTACTGCATGTGGAAGAAATTTAGGTGTAGTTGCTGATATGGAATTTGCTAAAAAATTCTTTTCTAAATTACACGGTAATTTTCAAGTTGCTCTTGAAAAAGGGAACTTAACAACATGCCTTTTAATACAAGCTATCTTAATTGAAGCATTTGCAATTTCTGCTTATAACGTCTACATAAGAGTTGCGGATCCTTTTGCAAAAAAAATAACAGAGGGAGTTGTTAAAGATGAATATCTTCATTTAAATTATGGTCAAGAGTGGCTTAAAGAGAATCTATCTACTTGTAAAGAGGAATTAATGGAAGCTAATAAGGTTAATCTTCCTTTAATTAAAAAAATGTTAGATGAAGTAGCAGATGATGCATCAGTTTTAGCTATGGATAGAGAAGAATTAATGGAAGAATTTATGATTGCTTATCAAGACACATTGATGGAAATAGGTCTAGATAATAGAGAAATTGCAAGAATGGCCATGGCAGCTATCGTCTAATTACATTTCTAATTAATTAAGAATTTTAATAATTAATCAATCCCATTTTAAGTAGTTACCTTTGTGCTATTGTTCATATCATCGTACAGAAACCATTTATAAATTTTAAATGTTTGGGTTAATAGGCCACTCAACCAGTTTTGAAGATGCAAAAAGAAAAGCTTCGATGCTAGGCTTTGATCATATTGCAGATGGCGACTTGGATGTTTGGTGTACTGCTCCTCCTCAGCTTGTTGAAAATGTAGAAGTTAAGAGTGCTACTGGAATATCTATTGAAGGTTCTTATATAGATTCGTGCTTTGTTCCTGAAATGCTTTCTAGGTTTAAAACCGCCAGAAGAAAAGTACTCAATGCTATGGAACTAGCTCAGAAAAAAGGGATTAACATCACTGCTTTAGGAGGATTCACTTCTATTATATTCGAGAATTTTAATCTTCTACAGCATAAACAAATTAGAAATACTTCATTAGAGTGGGAAAGGTTTACTACTGGAAATACTCATACTGCTTGGGTTATTTGTAAGCAACTAGAAATAAATGCCCCTCGCATAGGGATAGACCTTAAAAAAGCAACTGTTGCTGTAATTGGTGCTACCGGGGATATTGGTAGTGCTGTTTGTAGGTGGCTTATCAATAAAACAGGGATTTCAGAACTTCTTATGGTAGCGAGACAACAAGAACCACTAGCACTGTTACAAAAAGAATTAGATGGTGGGACCATAACCAGTTTAGATGAGGCGTTGCCTCAAGCGGATATTGTTGTATGGGTTGCAAGTATGCCAAAAACTATTGAAATTGATACTGATAACCTAAAAAAACCATGTTTAATGATTGATGGTGGATACCCCAAAAATCTTGATGAGAAATTTCAAGGTGAAAATATTCATGTTTTAAAAGGAGGTATAGTAGAGTTTTTCAATGATATTGGTTGGAATATGATGGAACTTGCGGAAATGCAGAACCCTCAGCGAGAGATGTTTGCTTGCTTTGCAGAAGCCATGATTTTAGAATTTGAAAAGTGTCATACAAACTTTAGTTGGGGGAGAAACAACATTTCCCTTGAAAAGATGGAATTTATTGGAGCAGCTTCTTTAAAGCATGGTTTTTCTGCGATTGGACTTGATAAGCAGCCTAAAGTATTAACTGTATAAATTATGGCTAAACGTTACCTCCTTGACTTTGAAAAGCCTCTCGTTGAACTTGAGAAGCAGATAGAACAAATTAAAGAATTAGCTCGAGATTCAGAGGTAGATGTTAGTCAACAGCTTCTACAGCTTGAAACCTTAGCTACTAGGAGAAGAGAAGAAATATTTAAATCTCTCACCCCTGCTCAAAAGATTCAAGTAGCTAGGCATCCTCAAAGACCAAGTACTTTGGACTTTGTCCAAATGTTTTGTGATGACTGGATCGAATTACATGGAGACAGGAATGGTGGCGATGATATGGCACTAATTGGGGGGATAGGCTCGATAAATAATAGACCAGTCTTGATGTTAGGGCATCAGAAAGGAAGGGACACAAAAGAAAATGTATTAAGAAACTTTGGGATGGCAAAACCCGGAGGTTACAGAAAAGCGCTTAGATTAATGCAGCATGCAAATAGATTCTCTTTACCAATTCTTACATTTATTGATACTCCAGGAGCTTATGCTGGTTTAAAAGCTGAAGAACAGGGCCAAGGGGAAGCGATTGCAAGAAACCTTAGAGAGATGTTTGGATTTAAAGTTCCAATTGTGGCTACTGTTATTGGAGAAGGAGGTTCAGGAGGTGCACTTGGAATAGGTGTCGCCGATAGGTTAATAATGTTTGAACATAGTGTTTACACAGTTGCTAGTCCGGAAGCATGCGCATCAATTTTGTGGAGAGATGCTGCTAAAGCTCCAGAAGCTGCATCAGCACTTAAAATTACAGGTAAAGATTTACTTAAATTGGGGATAATTGATGAGGTATTACCAGAACCTTCAGGAGGTAATAATTGGGCTCCTTTAGATGCTGGCAATACACTCAAAGAGGCTATTGAGAAACACCTTAATGCTTTGCTGCAAATGTCTGAAGAAGAATTAATTGAGGAAAGATACAAAAAATTTAGGGTTTTAGGTAAATTTATCGAAGCAAATAATATTGAAGAGATTTATAGTGAAATCCCCCCAAAAACCGAATAAATTGAAACTAGCTTTTATAACGGGTGCTACTAAAGGTATTGGCAGATCTACTGCAATTACTTTTGCTAATGCTGGCTGGGATTTAATTTTACTCTCTAGGAATATGGATTTAATGGAGAAACTAAAGAGCGAACTGTTGCCTACTAAATCAAAAATTAACCTAGTCAAATGTGATTTATCTAATCCTCTAGAAATAGACTATTGTGTTAGAGAAGCAATTGAGAAGTTTGGGTGCCCTTCAGTATTGATAAATAATGCGGGTTGTGCATTTAATGGCCCCTTAGTTGAAATGGATTTAGGTCAATGGGAACAAATTATGCAAATAAACCTCACAAGTGTTTTCCAAATTTGCAGTTCAATAATTCCTAAAATGAGAAAAAATGGTGGATTAGTCATTAACGTTAGTAGCCATGCATCTTATCATGCATTCCCCCAATGGGGAGCATATTGCATCTCAAAGTCTGCACTAGCTATGTTTACTAAATGCTTGAGGGAAGAGGAGAGATCTAATTCAATTAGAGCCTGCACAATAACTTTAGGTTCAGTAAATACTCCTCTTTGGGACTCAGAATCTATCAATGCTGATTTTGATAGAACCTCTATGCTCTCCTCAAGCGAAGTATCAGATACCATTCTCTACATGGCTCAACAACCTGAATCACAACTAATTGAAGACTTAACTTTAATGCCCTCTGGAGGAGCCTTTTAAACATTCTATTTATCTGCCTTTTCTTAAAACAGTGACTTTTTTTAGTGCTTTTTGAACCCGATTGAACAAGAGAATGTGATATAGTATATAAGCAATTAAGCTTTTGGAAGATACAGTTAATTAAGTTGCATACAATTTTCTGTTTAAAATTTTATGACCTCTACATTACCCAACGATAATATTAGAAACTTTGACGACCAGATTACTAACAAACTAATTTCTGAAATTATAAGAGACAGAATTAAGAATTCTGGTACAAGATTTAGTGCTAATGATAATATTTCTGACTTTATAAATCCTGGTGAATTAGAAATTTTAGAAAAAGAAGTAGCCTCAAGAGTTAAAGACTTACTAAAGTCCCTAGTAATAGATATTGAAAATGATCATAATACTCTAGAAACTGCTGAAAGAGTTTCAAAAATGTATTTAAATGAAGTTTTTAAAGGCAGATATCATGAACAACCTAAAGTTACAAGTTTCCCTAATGACAAAAATCTTGATGAAATTTATACAGTTGGCCCAATTTCTGTCAGATCTGCATGCTCACATCACTTAGTTCCAATTCTAGGAGAGTGTTGGATTGGTATTAAACCTGGAAATAAAGTAATAGGTCTTTCTAAATTTGCGAGAGTTGCTGATTGGGTTTTCTCAAGACCTCATATTCAGGAAGAAGCTGTAATGATCCTTGCAGATGAAATTGAAAAACTGTGCGAACCTAAAGGTTTAGGCATTATTGTAAAGGCCCAACATTATTGCATGAAGTGGAGGGGAGTCAAAGAACCAAATACAAGCATGATTAATTCTGTTGTGAGAGGCGATTTTAGACACGATTTAAGTTTAAAACAAGAATTTTTTGAACTTGTAAAACAGCAGTCAGCTTCTAATAATTACTAAATTCTTTTTAACAACTTAAAAAGATCCTCTGTTTTTTTTATATCTTTTAAACCTGGAGATATTTCAATACTACTTGAAATATCTAGTCCATCTGGTTTGAAGTCTGTGAGGATTTCATCAATCCATTCAATTGATATTCCACCTGCTAACCACCATGGTTTGCTAAATTGCAAATTCTTTAAATAAATAGAATTAATTTTTTTCCCTGAACCTCCATAAGTTTCTTTATTCCACGAATCAAGTAGTATCGCATCTACAAAATTCTCAAAAGGTTTTATTTTATCGAGGTCCTTTTCTGTTTTTATTCTGAAAGCCTTCCATAGGCCAATATGGGGAATTTTTTCCCTTATTTTTTTGCAATAATCAATATCTTCATCTCCATGTAATTGAATGATAGTTTCACTTGGGTTGCCTAAGAAGTTTTTGATAATTAAATCTATAGGACAATTTTGCACAACAGTTACTCTATCGATTTTTGGATAAAAATTTTCTAGGGTTTTAAATATTTTCTTCTTAATTTCAGCTGATACATACCTTGGAGACTCTTCAACCGAAATAATGCCAATAGCATTTGCTCCTAATTTAGCGACTTGAAGAGCTTGCTCTTCAGAAGTTAGTCCACAAATTTTAACTAAAGGATTAGTCTTGGGCATATCATTATCCTGCATGTAAGATTAATATTATTGCTAAATATAGCGGAGATTATTTTTGAGAAGTTGGCAAATTTTTAAAATATGGGGAATTCCCTTTAAAGTTCATCCCTATTGGTTTTTTATTCTTTTTTTATTCTCATGGAGTATAAGTAATCAGGTCAATTTATCTTCTGGCGATTTCTACAATAATAAAGAAGCTTGGTTTATAGGGTTTTTAACTTCTTTTTTTTTATTATCTTCAATAATTTTTCATGAGGTTTTTCATACTTTTGTTTCCCTAAATCAGGGTGTAAAAATAAAAAAAATTACTTTTTATTTTTTAGGAGCAATTTTACAAATAGATAAGTATTGTCAAACTGCTTTAGGCAATATAAAAATTGCAATTGTTAGACCTCTTTCATGTTTTGCGACAGCATCTATCCTACTTTTAATTAGTAATAACATTTTATCTCAAGAACAAATAGCAGTTAATGTAATTTCAAGAGTAGGTATATTAAATTTATTCTTAGGCTTCTTATATTTGATTCCAATTGGTTCTTTAGATGGAGGAAATTTATTAAAAAGTATTATTTGGCATTTCTCAGGGAGTAAAAATAAAGGAAGGAATTTCCTCAATAAAGTAAATTTATTATTATCTTTTTTTGTTTTATTTTTTGGGATAGTTTGTTTATTTAGATTTAACTTTTACTTTGGTTTTATTCTTTCTTTTTTGGGCTTGTTTGGAGTTAATTCTTCAAAATCTGAAAGTAAATTTTTTGAAATTGAGAACATACTTAAATTTAGTAAAGTTTCTGATATTAAACTAAAGCCTTTGAGGAAAATTGAATACGATTCAAATTTCTCAGAATTTAATAAATTAATAAAAAATAAGAAGGATGCATCGGATAAATATTTTTTTGTTACGAATAATGGTAGGTGGACCGGTTTTGTTGATGAGGATATTTTAAAAACTGTGTCTTTAAAAAAATGGGAAAGAAACTTTGTTGGAGATTTTAAGAAACCAATCGATAGTTTTGAAAGTGTATCTTATAACTATAAATTATGGAGAACTATTGAAAGACTTGAAGAAACAAATGAAGGTTTTTTATTGGTTTTCAATGCTGCAGATATCCCTTTGGGGATAATTGATAGGTCAAAAATTGGAAACTTTGTATTGAATAAATTAGGCTTTAATTTGCCTACAGATATTGTTAACAAATTAAACTTTAAAAATCATTATCCCTTAGGAATTGAATTGCCAAGGATAATTAATTCAATGAAGCAGAACGGAGATCTTTAATAATTCTTGTCAATAAATTTTCTATTTTTTATTATCTATGGCAATATTTTTGAAATTTATGTTTGATTTATTTTTCAGGAATGAATTACTCAAATGTTGAACTATTTCATCATTTGTTAGTTTTAAATTTACTTTTGGTGGAGCTTCTTCTTTGAATAATTTGAACCACAAATCTCTTGAAGGATTTGTTTGAATTTCTCCATGTTGAAGGAATGCACCTTTTTTACGAAATTGAGCACTACCTATTCTCTTAAACCCATCCTGATCAACTAAATCGGAAATTAATGAAGTCCCAAAACAATTTGTTTTAATGCTTGATTTTCGTAAATTACCATATTGTAAGTTTAGACCTAATTCTCTAAAACTTTTAATTAACCAATTATTAACCATTTCATAACTTAAAACTTTATAGTAGGTTTTTTTAAATGTTAATGCATATGTTATGCCTCCTGAATGCAGAACAGCACCCCCTCCAGAGGGACGTCTAACAATATTAATTTCCCCATTTGATAATAAATTTTTCCAATGAAGAGGAATTTCCTTTTGGTGATATCCAATTGAGAGCCAATCCCCAGTCCAATAGTAGAACCTCAATGTGAGAATTATTTCAGGATTCGATATTGTCTGATCTAAAGAATTTAAATCTAAAGCCATTTGATCAAATCCAGATAAATTATTTGTTGAAAAAATTAAAGCCTGATTTTCAATTCCCAAAATTAATTTTGTAGGTTAATTTATGATAATTTTCAATAAATTTTTTCTTTCAATTTGTTAATTACGTAACATCATTTTGTAATACTGTTTCAAATCTTCTCTTTTCGGTGGAGAATATAGAAAAGAATTTTTTACCATGGAGCCAACTCAAACAATAAACCTTATTGCATTAAGCCTTATAGTTGTTATGCATGCAGGAGTTTTAGCATTAAGACTGGGAATTAGTTTAGGTAGAAACTAAATTTAATTAGAAAATTTAAAGTTTATAAGGTAATAATAAAGAAAGACTGAATTGGTTTATTCAGTAAAAATATCAAGGACTTAATTTGTCAAAATCTTTTTATAAAAATAGTATTTTCCACAAAAAATATCTAGGGTCTGTATTTATAAAAAGACAACACCAACAGGATAATTTTGTATTATTGATTTTTTTAATTATAAAAATTAGCTTTTCCCTTTTAGCAATAATAAGCCTGATTAAGCTTGGATATAGTTCTAAAGTAAGGTTTACCAGATTAAGGGAAATTGAAGACTCATTTTTATATGAAAAATATAGATTTAATGTTTTAACACATAAGTTTGATGAATTATTCTCTTCTGAAGGTGAGCAAAGATTTATGAAGGATCAGGATCAAATAATTTCTAGGGACATTATCAGAGTAATATGGCGTTGATACGGATGATCTTGAATCATTCTACTTTTCATTTTTCAATTAACTTTTTAGCTAGTGATTAAGAACATTAAGGGTTTAGTCCTAATAACAGGAACAACTTCAGGAGTTGGACTAAATACTCTAAAACCTCTATTAAGATTTGGATGGGAGGTTATCGCAGTTAATCGATCGAATAAAAGAGCTATTAAGATAGCTGAAGAATTCTTGACAAAAGAGGAAGTTAAAAATGTTCACTTTATAGAAATAGATCTTTCTAACTTGGATGATGTGAGAAAAGGTTGCGATGAAATATTAGAAAGATTTAAGAAGCCAATAAATTCTTTTATTTGTAATGCGGCAGTTTATAAACCGAGACTAAAGAGACCTGAAAGGTCTGCTCAGGGGTTTGAAAACTCTATGGCAGTAAATCATTTTGGGCATTTTCTTATGATAAACCTACTTATGGAAAATATTTTATCTTCTGAAAGAGAAATTGTTTTAAATGGCAAATCAACTGTATTCAAGCCAAGAATTACAGTATTAGGGACTGTTACGGCTAATTATTCAGAACTTGGGGGAAGGATCCCCATTCCTGCTCCAGCTGATTTGGGAGATTTATCTGGATTCAAAAATGGTTTTTTATCTCCAATAAGTATGGCGAATGGAAAGAAATTTAAACCTGGTAAGGCTTATAAGGATAGTAAACTTTGCAATATGGTGACCGTTCAGGAATTATCAAAAAGATATCCTGATGAGAAAATTATTGTAAATTCTCTATATCCTGGGTGTGTCGCTGATACAAAACTTTTTAGAGATACACCTTGGTTGTTTAGATTCCTTTTCCCGATATTTCAAAAATTCATAACAAAAGGATATGTTTCACAAAGACTGGCAGGAGAGAGGGTCGCTCAAGTGGCAACTTATAAAGAATTTGCTAAACCATCAGTCCATTGGAGCTGGGGAAATCGTCAGAAAACTGGCAGAAAAGCTTTTTCTCAAAAGTTGTCAAAAAGAATAATTGATACGAAGACCTCTCAACAAACTTATGATTTAACAAGCAAATTGGTTGGATTAGATTAATCAAATCCTAATAAATCGAAAATTTCTCTATCTTTAAGTGGATTACCTTCTAAAGGTTCTACTTTTTCAAGCATATTTTTGGCAAGAGATAAATATTCATTTTGAACTTCAATAACATCTTCAGTTGGTTCCATTTCAAAAATGGTGCATTTTTTTAGTCTTGATCTTCTAATGGCGTCCACATCTCTAAAGTGGGCCATAGTTTTTAAACCTGTCCTTTCATTGAATTTATCAATTTGATCTGTGTCTTTTGATCTATTTGCGACTACCCCACCTAATCTGACTTTATAATTTTTTGCTTTTGCTTTAATTGCAGAGACAATTCTATTCATAGCGAATATTGAATCGAAGTCATTAGCAGTAACAATTAGACAATAATTTGCATGTTGCAATGGAGCAGCAAATCCTCCGCAAACGACGTCTCCTAGGACATCAAATATAACAACGTCAGTATCTTCTAATAAATGATGTTCTTTTAATAGTTTAACTGTCTGTCCGGTTACATACCCCCCGCACCCTGTCCCGGCAGGAGGACCTCCACTTTCAACGCACATTACGCCATTAAAACCTTCAAACATGAAATCGGTTGGCCTCAATTCTTCGCTATGAAAATCTACCTCTTCGAGAATATCGATAACTGTGGGAACCATTTTGTGCGTCAAAGTGAAAGTGCTATCGTGTTTCGGATCACATCCAATTTGTAGAACCTTTTTACCTAATTTTGAGAATGCTGCAGAAAGGTTTGATGATGTAGTTGATTTTCCAATGCCACCCTTCCCATATACGGCAATAACTAAAGCCCCTTCCTCAATATTTATTTTTGGATCTTGCTTTACTTGAACACTGCCTTCTCCATCAAGAGGTCTATTTATAGTACTTGTCATTTAAAGCTTAAAACACATTATTATTTATATTCTTGCAGCGCAAATACACATGCAATATGTTTATAAACAAATATGTATTTAATTGTATTAAAAGCGGGAAAAATGTTCTTATAACTGAATTTTAAGGATTAAATCTATTATCTTATGGGTGAAAATACTCATGACTTAATTATACTTTATTTGTAAAGATTAACTGAAATATGCTTTGGCATCGTAAAGAGTTTCATCGCTTATCTCTGGAATTCCTCTCAAGATTGCGTATTTTTCAGTATTTGTTTTAACTTTACCTCTTACAAAAAATGGAACTTTTGTTAATTCAGCTTTACCAGATTCAGTCCAGATAATTCCTTCTTTACTATCTTTTTCTTTTTTTTCGTCAGAATTTAAAATATCCTTTGTGTTTGTCGCTGTATGTCCTAAATGGCTTTGATGACCATCAACAAACTCAAAGTCATGTTTGAACATATCAATAAGATGCTCTTCCAAGCCCATCATTAGGGGATGTACCCAGTCATCAAAAATCACATTTGCTCCTTCCCATCCCATTTGAGGGCTATATCTCGCAGGAACATCTTGAACATGCATTGGAGTACTAATTACTGAGCATGGAATGCCGAGTCTTTTTGCACTATGCCTTTCCATTTGGGTCCCTAAAACTAGTTCAGGGGCGGCTTTTTTCATGGCATCTTCCACTTCTAGATAATTGTTAGTTATCAGAGCTTCTACATTTAGATCTTTTGCAGTAGCTCTTACTTGTCTTGCCATCTCCCTGCTGTATGTTCCAAGACCCACTACTTCAAAACCCAATTCTTCCTTGGCAATTTTGGCTGCTGCAATTGAATGTGTTCCATCACCAAAAATAAAAACTCTTTTGCCAGTTAGATAATTTGAGTCAACTGATTTTGAGTACCAAGGAAGTTTTGATTTATTTTCTAATTCTTTTTTATTCGTCAAAGGAAGATCTAATTTCTTATGAACTTCATTTATAAATTCAATTGTATTTTTTATTCCAATTGGAATAGTGTTTGTATATTCAATTCCAAAGTTCCGTTTAAGCCATTCGCATGATGCTTCCGCAATTTCTGGATAAAGACAAATATTTATTTCAGCATCAGTTAATCTTTCAATATCTTCTGGACTAGAACCTAATGGAGCAACAACGTTTGTATCGATTCCTTGTTCTGAGAGTATACGTTGGATTTCAATAACATCATCCCGGCATCTAAATCCTAGTAATGAAGGACCCAGTATATTGACTTTTGGTCTGCGACCTAATTCCTTCCACCTTAGAGGACTTATTTTTTCTGAAGAACTTACTTTCTCTTTTAAAAGAGTTCTTATTAATTGATAAAAAGTTTCTGAAGCCCCCCAATTTTCTTTCTTGCTATAAGCAGGTAATTCGAGATTAACAATTGGCATATCAAACCCCATTCCTTTTGCAAGAGCTCCAGGTTGGTCTTGGATAAGTTCCGCTGTGCAACTTTCTCCAACTAAAAGTGTTTTTGGTTTAAATCGTTCTACAGCTTCCTTAATATTTTTCTTCACTAATTCAGCTGTATCGCCTCCGAGGTCTCTAGCCTGGAAGGTTGTATAAGTCACTGGAGGCCTTTGCCCCCTCCTCTCAATCATTGTAAAAAGAAGATCTGCATATGTATCTCCTTGAGGTGCATGAAGTACATAATGTATATCTTTCATTGAAGAGGCAATTCTCATCGCACCAACATGTGGTGGTCCTTCATATGTCCATAGAGTTAATTCCATATTCTTTTAATGAGTTACTAAAGTTTTTGAAGTTAGTATTTGATTCCTTCTTAAAGGTTTGGAGAAGAGACCTGCCAAATCTGCAGCTTGATCAATACCATGAATTGGACTGAATACCATTTCTATTGACCACTTAGTACTAATTCCTTCCGCCTCCAGTGGGTTAGCTAAACCCATCCCACAAACTACTAAGTCCGGATTAGATTCTCTTACTCGATCTAATTGTTTTTCAACATGTTGACCTTCGACAATTTTTGTATTTTCAGGTAATAAATTAATCTCCTCTTTCATTAAATCCTTATTTAGGTAAGGAGTGCCTACTTCTATAAGATCCATTTCGCATTCATTATGCAAAAATCTTGCCAAAGATATTTCCAGTTGCGATTCAGGTAGAAGAAATAATCTTTTCCCCTTAAGTATTTCTTTGTGAGATTCGAGAGCAAGTTTTGATCTATTAATTAAAGGCGAAATAATTTCATGAACTTTAAGTTCACTAATTTTGAAAGCTTTAGCTGCAGCTAAAAACCACTTAGTACTTCCCTCTATACCAAGAGGAAATGGAGCCGAAATTATTTCACAACCACGATGTTTAAGGTCTCGAACTGTATCACTTAAATAAGGCTGAGTTAATAATACTTTTGTATTTTTGCCAATCTTTGGTAATTCTGTTGATTGCCTTGGTGGAAAGCTCTCAATATTTGAAATGCCTAAATTTCTAAAAATCTTTTTAAATCTATCTTCTACATTATTTGCAA
>CACMTJ010000007.1 GCA_902616595.1 uncultured Prochlorococcus sp. | reverse complement strand
TTTTACCCTCAATTTTTGTTCCATTAATTGGTATAGCAATGCCTGCTGTTTTTATCGTATTAATTGGAAGATTAATTACAGCAACTGAATAAATTATCAAACACTAAACTATTAAAAAAATGAGCGACTTTCAAAAATCATTCTCTGAATCAACAAGTTCTATTAAGTTTGATGAAAAATACATAGATACTTCTGTACAACCAAATGATATTGGCGTAGCAGAACAATGGGCAGTAAAAACAGTTGCAGATCCTTGTGTTGGTAATTTAGCTACTCCAGTTAATAGTGGTTATTTTACAAAAGCCTTTATAAATAATTTACCTTTTTATAGAGAAGGTATTTCCCCTAATTTTAGAGGTTTAGAAACCGGAGCAGCTTTTGGATATCTTTTATACGGACCTTTTACCATGACTGGCCCATTAAGAAATTCTGAATTTGCTCTAACAGCTGGACTTCTCGCTACTATTGGAGCTGTTCATATTTTGACAGCACTTTTTGTTCTATACAATGCACCTGGTAAAGCACCTAATGTTCAACCTCCAGATGCGACTGTTAATAATCCGCCAAAGGACTTATTTACAAGAGCTGGTTGGGCTGATTTTACAAGTGGATTTTGGTTAGGAGGATGTGGAGGAGCTGTTTTTGCTTGGTTACTTGTTGGGACATTACATTTAGATACCATAATGCCAATCATTAAAAATATTTGGAGTGCTGGTTAATTTCTAAGTAAAATAATAAGTAATATTTTAATTTAATTTAATTTAAAATTTTAAGGTGAGCTCTATTAATTAACGTATAGTGCGGTCCCATCTATAATTTCTAACTACTCTTCCTGCTGAAATAAGTTTAGATTTATAATGCAATGAGATTTTATCATTAGACTTTTTTAGGGTATCTAATCCTATTCCATTTCTGCCAAAATCTATTCCAGAGCTATGGTAATAGAATCCGTCTCCTTTGTAGATTCCAACATGATCACATTTTTCTTCATTTCCAAAAAATAAAAGATCTCCAGGTCGTAGAGCTGTATACGATTCTTTGTAATAAAAAAGGTGCTTACAAAAACTTTTTATTTGAAAAGAGTCTCGAGGAATATAAATTTGATGCTTTAAAAAAGCAGTCTGAATTAATCCAGAACAATCAAAATTGGGTCCTAATGTACCTCCCCAAAGATATTCATTATTTAACTCAGATTGATCCTTGATCCATTTTAAAATTGAGTTAACTTTATCTTTTATAAAGAAGTGTTTATTTTCTAAACTGTTATTTTTTTTGAATTTGTATTTCTCAATAATTAATCCATCTAAATTTATCCAACAAACGTAACCATCTTCATATAGTTGAACTAGTATTCTTGAAAATTTATAGTTGTTTTGATAAATATTTGGATAAATAAGCCTAAAAATTCTATTTTTAAATATTTCAGTAACTAATTTATCTTCTGTTTTACTTTGATATCCCGAAATATTAACTTTTAATTTCCACCAAATAGTTTTTGAAAAATTAGTTTGTTTAAATAGTGAGATAGGATTTTTATAATTTTCCATACAATGTCCTTTTACTATTTAAGTGAAGAGATGGGTCTAGCCTTAAATGATATTTTAGGGAGAGTATGCTCTTATAATAAAGATTTTTCAAGTGAAGATATTGCCATAACTTGGATTAATTATAAAAGTGAGAATAAAAGTGTATTTAAAGGTTTTGGCACTGGCATAAATAATAAAAAAATGGTTTACCCTGCCAGCATAGTCAAGTTGGTTTATGGTCTTGCTACATATTATTGGATTAAAAAAGGAAGTTTATTCTTATCGGATGAAATTATTGAAGCTGTAAGGAAAATGTTATCTTTCTCAAGTAATAATGCAACAAGCTTCTTAATTGATTTACTTACTGGAACAACAAGTGGACCTTGTATTGAGGGCGAATCATGGGAAAATTGGAAATATCAAAGAAGTATAATAAACGATTGGCTACATGATTTACATTGGGAGGAATTGAGTGGTTTAAATTGCTGTCAGAAGACCTGGGATGATGCACCATTTGGTCGTGAAAAAGAATTTTATGGACATAATAATAAAAATAGAAACGCTATGAATTCTGATTCGGCCGCAAGGATTTTGGAGGAAATTATGATTCATATTGATTATCAAAAAAATGATTTAAATTTACGAAGTTTTTTAAAAAGAAATTTAGATAAAGTTGTTCTTAAAAACGATCCTCTTAATCAAATAGATGGTTTTTTGGGTGCAGGCTTACCAGAAAGCATTAATCTTTGGAGTAAAGCAGGCTTAATGTCAGAAGTTAGACATGATTCTGCTTGGTGGACTAATAGTCAATCTCTACACACTTTATTAGTTGTTTTTTGTGATGGCGAAAAATATTCTAAAGATTCTTCTTTCTTACCATTAATATCAAAAGAAGTATATGAATTTAATAAAAAATATACTATTAAGGACTAAATCGAATCTTCTAAGAAATTAGAATCTAATTTGTCAGTATATGCTTCATAAGGCAACATCATTACTTCTTCGAAATCTAAATCATTCATAATCCATTCTCTATATTCAGCTAATAAACTTTTTCTATCTTCATTATCTAATTCATAAATACGCAAAGCTGTATCTTTAAAATTTTCTTTAATTAAATTTTCAATTTCTTTCCTCTTCATTCTATGTTAGTTCTCCTTCCAAAATTACTCTTCTTATTGTTGATAACGCAATTCCTGTTTGTGATCTGATTGATCGATAAGAATATCCTTCATTACGCAATCTGATTACTAAAGATTCTTTAAGAGGACTTATTTTGGGCCTTCCTCCCAAATTATTTCCAGATAATTTTCTGCGTAATAATTGTTCTTTTTTTCTTTCACCTAAACTTTTGTCTTCTAAATTATCTAATTCATACAAAATCTTAAAAATTGAAGAATTTGCATTAGAAGATTCATTAGCAGCAAAAAAACCTGTCAAAGTTCGCAATTGAATATCTTTATTAATAAGTTTATTTATTGTTATCAAACATTCTTTTTTATTTTTAAATGCTCGATCAAGCCGAGTTATTATTAATTGATCGCCTTTTGATAAGGAATTTATAGCTTTATTGAGTTGGGGTTTGATTTCTTCATCTAAACTTATAAATTCAGAGAACACTAACCTGCAACCCTCCTCCTTCAAAATTTTTATTTGCTCTTCTAAATATTCATATTCGTTATGAGTAGCTCTAGCATAACCTATTGCTTTAGAGTTTTTATTTTTATCCGTTAATAAAATACGTTTTCTTTTAAATTTAAAAGTCAATGTTTTATTACATATATTTTTTACTGTATCAAAAAATTATAAAAAAAACACTTTTTAGTACAACATAATGCAAATTATGCGTACATTTGAGCCATATTATTGAAATTAGTATGTTCTGATATCTGTATTAAAAACTATATTATCAAATCTGATTCAATTTTAGTTAATGAAACAAAAAGGTTGTGTAATGAGTAAATTTAATTAAGATTTTTTAAATTGCAGAAGGATTAGTTAAATTCATTTATTTATTTACTTCTGTTGAATGTGGCTTCGTCTTTGAAATTATAAATAGTTAATTCATCTTGTTTTTAGTAAAATATAATTACAGGTCAAGAAGATTTAATGTGACTAATAATCCTAATAGTTTAATTTCAAAACCTGAATGGTTAAGGGTTAAAGCTCCACAAGTTGAGAGAATTGGTAATACTGCAAATTTATTAAATGATTTAAATCTCAATACCGTATGTCAAGAAGCAAGCTGTCCAAATATCGGCGAATGTTTTGCTAGTGGAACTGCAACTTTCCTCATAATGGGTCCTGGTTGCACTAGGGCATGTCCATATTGCGATATTGATTTTGATAGATCTAAGAGAGACTTAGACCCAACTGAACCATATCGTTTAGCCGAAGCTGTTTTTAGAATGAAGCTTAAGCATGTTGTAATCACATCAGTTAATAGAGACGATCTTGAGGATGGTGGCGCATCTCAATTTTTTCAATGTGTTCATCAAATAAGAGAAAAATCTCCTGAAACTACTATTGAGCTTCTAATACCTGATCTTTGTGGCAACTGGAAAGCTCTTGAAAAAGTTCTTGATTCAAATCCAAACGTTTTAAACCACAATATTGAGACTGTGTCTTCGCTTTATAAAAAAGTAAGACCTCAAGGCAAATATGAAAGAACTCTTGAGTTGCTTAAAAGAACCAGAGACTATTGTCCCAAAATTTATACAAAGTCAGGCTTCATGCTTGGTTTAGGGGAAAAAGACGAGGAGGTCTTAAGTCTGCTTAAGGATTTAAAAAGTAATTTCGTTGATATTGTTACTATTGGCCAATATTTATCTCCTGGCCCTAATCATTTACCTGTTAAAAGATTTGTAAGTCCTTCAAAATTTAACTACTTTAAAGCGTTCGGTGAAAAAAATTTAAACTTCATGCAAGTGGTTAGTTCTCCTTTAACTCGTAGTAGCTACCATGCTGAAGAGATTCAAAAACTTATGAAAAAGTATCCAAGATAGTTATATTCATTTATCTGGATCTACCCACTCATTGAATTTCCATTCAACTAGATCATTTTTAATCATTGGATCATTCTTAATTATTTTTAGTGCATCTCTATAATTATTCATCTCAAGAATAAGTAATCCGCCGTCACCTGGCCTATTTACCTCATCTACCAAAAAACCACTTTTTATATTAATTCCCTCTTTTTTTAATTTTTTTATCCAATCAATATGTTCGTTAATTATTTTTCGTTTTAAATCATTATTAATTAAGTATTCTTTTTTTATAATTTCAGTTTTTACAAAGAAAGGCATTTACGTTTTTTTTATACCAAGCATCTCTTCTTCGCTTGGGGGAACAATCAATTTGAAAGTACTTTTAAATTGAGACCAATTTTCAATTATTTTGGCAGCCTTTAAGCTATTTGTTTTTGCTTGATATTCTCTAATAATTTCCAATAAGATATTTTCCTGCTTTGATGAAGTTATTTGATGAATGCTTACTATTTCTTTATTTACTTTATTAATTAAATCATTATTTTCATCGATTATAAAAGCTATTCCACCAGTCATGCCCGCACCAATATTCCTTCCTGTGGAACCTAGAATAACAACTTTCCCACCAGTCATGTATTCACAACAATGATCACCTGCTCCTTCTGTTACCGCTGTAGCACCACTATTTCTAACCGCAAATCTTTCTCCCGATTTTCCTAACGCAAATAATTTTCCACCTGTTGCTCCATAAAGACAAGTATTTCCTAGGATGACTTGTTCGGAGGAGATTTCATTTATTTTTGGTGGAATTATTGTGAGTATTCCTCCATTCATTCCTTTACAAACATAATCATTAGCTTCTCCAATTAATTGAACATTCATTCCTTTCAATAAAAAGGCACCAAAGCTTTGTCCTGCATATCCTTTGAAATTTAAGTTGAGTTCGCCATTGAAGCCAGTGTTACCGTGAAGTTCTGCGATTTCGCCTGATATTTTCGCACAAACACTTCTATCTGTATTTTTTATCTCAATTTCTTTGGTTAATATTTCGTGATTTTTAATTGAATCTATAAATTTAGTATCAGAAAAAAACTCGTCTTCTAATACAGAACCATTACTATGGGCAGTTTTTAAATGTTTTAACCATGCTCTATCAGGGGTTGAGTGTTTATTTACTAAAGAAGAAAGATCAATATTAGAAGTTTTTGGAAGATCGATATTTCTTTCAGAGAGAAATTCTTGATTACCAATCAGTTCTTCCATATTAGAAACACCAATACTACTCATTATCTGTCTTACTTCTTCAGCAATATACAAGAAAAAATTGACGACATTTTCTGGAATACCTTTAAATCTTTTTCTTAATTCTTCTTTTTGAGTGGCAACTCCAACAGGACACTTGTTTGTATGACAAACCCGAGCCATTATGCATCCTTCAGCAATCATCGCTACAGAACCAAAACCGTATTCTTCAGCACCTAGTAAAGCTGCAATAACTACGTCCCAGCCTGTTTTAAGACCTCCATCAGTTCTCAAAATTACTCTTTCACGTAAATTATTTTCTAAAAGAGATTTATGAACCTCAGCAACACCAAGTTCCCATGGTAAACCTGCATGTTTAATAGAACTCAGGGGTGAAGCACCTGTACCTCCGTCATGGCCTGATATTTGAATTACATCTGCATTAGCTTTGCTTACTCCAGCAGCAATAGTGCCTATACCGATTTCAGAAACAAGTTTAACGCTTACTTTCGCTTTTGGATGAACTTGGTGTAAGTCGTGGATAAGTTGAGCTAAATCTTCAATTGAATAAATATCATGATGCGGGGGAGGAGATATTAACGCTACTCCGGGTTTACTATTTCTTAGTTTTGCAATGTAAGAATCAACTTTTGGACCAGGTAATTGTCCTCCCTCTCCAGGTTTTGCACCTTGAGCCATTTTAATTTCGAGTTGTTTACCACTTCTTAGATATTCAGGTGTAACTCCAAATCTGCCGGATGCTATTTGTTTAATAGCTGAGCATGCAGTGTCTCCATTCTTTAACCCTTTAATAAATGGCAACGTCGCTGAATGAGTATTTTCATCGATATCATTTAAAACATTAAAACGAGCTGGATCTTCTCCCCCTTCTCCACTATTACTTTTTCCACCAATTCTATTCATTGCAACTGCTAAAACTTCATGCGCTTCTCTGGATAAAGCACCTAAACTCATTCCTCCAGTACAGAACCTTTTGCAAATTGATTCAACACTTTCAACTTCCTCTAATGGAATACTTTTTCTTTTTGAATTAATTGTTAGTAAATCCCTAAGAGATGTTGTCGGTCTATTACTAATAAGTTTTTTGTAAGTTTCAAAATGATCGTATCCTGGCCCTTGTTTTACCGCCGAATGTAAAACTTTGGACATCTCTGGGTTATTGGAATGATATTCTCCATTATTTCTAAATTGTACAAATCCTAAAAATTCTAATTTCTTTAAATCGATCTCCGGATAGGCTTTCGTGTGTATTGAAAGTGTTTCATTAGTTAATTCTTTTAATGTTATGCCAGCGATACGACTTGTTGTACCATCAAAAGCAATTTTTATTAAGTCAGATCCAAGGCCTACAGCTTCAAAAATTTGTGCACCATGGTAACTAGATAAAAGTGAGATGCCTATTTTTGAAAGAATTTTTCTTAGCCCGTCTTCTAGAGCTTTTTTAATATTTTCTTGAACATCAACTATTGATAATGGATTTATTTTTTTGCTATCAATGAGTTTTTGTGTTTTTGGATGTTTTAACCAGTGTCTACCTGCTTCGAAGGTCAACCAAGGGCAAACTGCACTTGCTCCATATCCTATTAAACAAGCTAAGTGATGTGTGCTCCAACATTGACCGGTCTCAATTATTAGAGAAGCTTTTAGCCTAATTTCTTTTTTAAGAAGATAATGATGAATTGCTCCAACAGCAAGTAAAGGAGGTATGAAAGTCTTTTTAGGATTAATTCCCTTATCAGAAATGATAATTAAAGAGCAACCTTCTTTTATAGACTGCTCACTTTGTTTACAGATTAGTTTTAATTGGTTTTCTAGGCCTTGAATACCTTCCTCTAAATCAAACAAACTTGAAATTGTCTGAGATTTAATTTTCGATTTTTTGATAGAAATGAGTTCTTCCTCATTTAGAATTGGACTTTGTAAATGAATAAAAGGTTTAGCATCTTTAATTTCAAATGGTGTACATCTTTCTCCTAGATGCATCTCTAAACTCATTACAAGTTTTTCTCTCAGAGGGTCAATAGGAGGATTAGTAACTTGCGCAAATCTTTGCTTAAAGTAGTCGTATAAAATATGAGGCTTAGATGAAAGAACTGCTAATGGGATGTCGTCGCCCATGCAATAAGTAGGCTCTTTAGCTAATGAAGCCATTGAATCTAAGATAAGGTCATTATCTTCCGCTGAAAACCCGTATGCAGTTTGTTGTTGCAACAACTCAAGGTCTTTTAGTTTGCAGTCTTTAACCCAATCATTATTTTCAATTTTTATAGTTCTATTACTAAGAAGATTTTTATAATCATGCCTTTGAGCGGCTTCAGATTTTACTTCCCAATTTCTTAGGATTCTATTCTGATGAAAATCAACTGCCAACATTTGTCCCGGTCCTAATCGACCTTTTTCTATTACTCTTTCTTCTTCAAGATCTACTACTCCTGTTTCAGAACCCATTATTACAAAACCATCATTCGTGATTGAATATCTTGCTGGTCTTAGGCCATTTCTATCAAGCGTTGCTCCGACAAAATTTCCATCAGCAAATACAAGGAGTGCTGGACCATCCCAAGCTTCTTGTAGGCTTGCAGAATATTCATAAAAAGCTTTTATATACTCTCTCTCCTCAAGTTCTGGTTGATCTCTAAATGCTTCAGGAACAAGTTTTAATAATGAGTCAGTAATGGGCTGACCTGAACGAATATTGATTTCAAGGGTTGCATCAAGATTTGATGAATCACTCTTGTTGACATCTACAATGGGCTTAATTTCATTAGATAACTTTCCCCAAAAATCATCTATATGTGTTTCTGAAGCTTTAGCCCAATTAATATTGCCTAAGAGAGTATTTATTTCGCCATTATGACCTAAAAATCTCATGGGCTGAGCTAGTGGCCATTTTGGAAGTGTATTAGTACTAAATCTACGATGATAAACAGAAAATGAAACTTTAAAATTCTCTTCTTTTAGATCTTGATAAAACTCGGATAATATTTCAGAGCGAACCATACCTTTATAGACAACTGTTTGAGAACTTAGTGAGGCAAAATAAAATTCACAATCCCCAACATCGTTTTTGAAAGTTTCTCTTATTTGTTTCTCAATTCTTTTCCTTAATTGGAATAAAAGCCGTTCAACATCCTTATGATTTTTTTTATCTATATATAAAATCCACTGAAAGATGAATGGAGCATTCGCTTTAGCTAAAGGACCTAATATTTCATTGTTAACGGGTACTATTCTCCAAAATGTTTTGGTGACTTTTAATTTTTCTGCTTCTTCATCACATATTGATTTACATATTTCAATTTTTTCTTTTTTATTAGGCATAAAAACCATGCCTAAACCTCTATTAAATTCTTGAGTATTTTTTAGATTAATTTTCTCTTCTAAATATCCCCATGGAATTGAACATAAAATGCCTGCTCCATCTCCTGAGTCACTATCTCCTCCACAACCTCCTCTATGCTCCATACAATTTAGTCCCTTTAGAGATTGTTTAAGGATCCAGTTGCTTTCTATACCTTCAACATTTGCTACGAAACCAACTCCACACGCATCTTTCTCCCCAATTATTCCATTTGGGGAATAACTATCTTGATATGGGCCAACGATTCTTTTGATACTCTCTCCCATAGATTATTTAATTCTATTTAGTTATTTATGTATTTCTATTATAAAAATAAATATGAAAATAAATCTAAAGATAATGAATAATTACCAAATAATTTTAATTTGACAAATTTTAAAAAAAATATAATTAAAAACTTTTAGTTAGTGCTCTTAAAAGGTTATGATGGTTAAATGTTTATTTTTATCTAAGTTTAATAGATGCCCACCATCTCACAATTAGTAGGTTCAGAAAGAAAACGTCTGACAAAGAAAACAAAATCTCCTGCATTAAAAGCTTGCCCTGAAAGAAGAGGGGTATGTACAAGAGTCTATACATCAACACCTAAAAAACCTAATTCTGCTCTGAGAAAAGTTGCAAGGGTTAGATTAACTTCTGGTTTCGAAGTAACTGCTTATATCCCTGGTATTGGTCATAATTTGCAAGAACATTCTGTAGTACTGCTTAGGGGTGGAAGAGTAAAGGATTTGCCAGGAGTTAGATATCATATAATAAGAGGAACTTTAGATACGGCTGGAGTCAAAGATAGACGTCAATCCAGATCTAAGTATGGAGCAAAAGCTCCAAAAGATTAATTTGTAAACATCACTTTTAAAAATCATGTCACGTCGTAATGCAGCAGTAAAAAGACCAGTTCTTCCTGATCCTCAATTTAATAGTCGTCTTGCTTCAATGATGATTTCTCGATTGATGAAGCATGGTAAAAAATCTACAGCTCAAAGAATATTGTCTGATGCGTTTTCTTTAATAAGTGAGAGAACAGGAGGGAATGCAGTGGAATTATTCGAAACAGCTGTAAAAAATGCCACTCCTCTTGTCGAGGTACGAGCTAGAAGAGTTGGTGGCGCAACATATCAAGTACCTATGGAAGTTCGCCAAGAGAGGGGTACGGCAATGGCATTAAGATGGCTTGTTACATTCTCACGAGCAAGAAATGGAAAGAGTATGTCCCAAAAACTTGCTGGTGAGTTAATGGATGCTGCAAATGAAACTGGTAGTGCCGTTAAAAAAAGAGAAGATACTCATAAAATGGCAGAAGCTAATAAAGCTTTTGCACATTACAGATATTAATTTCATCAAAAGGTACTTAAGTAGTTTATTATTATTAAAGTTTGCTTTTAGGGTGAACTACACTTATCAAAAATTATTTTATTTGGAGCTTTAAAATTGGCACGCGACTTTCCCCTAGAACGAGTAAGGAACATAGGTATAGCCGCTCATATTGACGCAGGTAAGACAACAACTACTGAAAGAATTTTGTTTTATTCAGGTGTAGTCCACAAGATAGGAGAGGTTCATGATGGTGCTGCTGTAACCGATTGGATGGCTCAAGAAAGAGAAAGAGGAATAACTATTACTGCTGCTGCAATATCTACTAGTTGGCAAGATCATAGGATTAATATTATTGATACTCCTGGACACGTTGATTTTACTATTGAAGTTGAAAGATCAATGCGTGTGTTGGATGGAGTTATAGCTGTATTTTGCGCAGTTGGTGGAGTTCAGCCTCAATCCGAAACTGTTTGGCGTCAAGCAGATAGATACTCTGTCCCAAGAATGGTTTTTGTTAATAAAATGGACAGAACTGGTGCAGATTTTCTAAAAGTTAACAAACAAATTAAAGATCGACTAAAGGCAAATGCTCTCCCAATACAGCTACCTATTGGGGCTGAAGGTGATCTTACAGGTATTATTGATTTAGTCGCTAACAAAGCATATCTTTATAAAAATGACTTAGGTACTGATATAGAAGAAGCACCAATCCCATCTGAAATGAAGGACGAAGCTGATGAGTGGAGATATAAGTTGATGGAGAGTGTTGCAGAAAATGATGAAGAGTTAATTGAGATTTTCCTTGAGACAGGTGAATTATCCACTGAACAACTTAAAAAAGGAATTAGGGAAGGTGTTTTAAAGCATGGATTAGTTCCTGTTCTCTGTGGTTCAGCTTTTAAGAATAAGGGAGTCCAACTTGTATTAGATGCTGTAGTTGATTACTTGCCAGCTCCAGTTGATGTGAAACCAATACAAGGAGTTTTGCCTAGTGGTAAGGAAGATGTTAGACCTTCAGATGATAACGCTCCTTTCAGTGCATTAGCTTTCAAAGTGATGTCAGATCCCTATGGCAAATTAACTTTTGTAAGAATGTATTCAGGTGTACTTTCAAAGGGAAGTTACGTAATGAATTCTACTAAGGATGCTAAAGAGAGAATTTCTAGATTAGTGATTCTTAAAGCTGATGAAAGAGAGGAGGTTGATGAATTAAGGGCTGGGGATTTAGGTGCTGTATTAGGTCTTAAGAACACAACAACTGGTGACACATTATGTAATACAGAAGATCCAATAGTGTTGGAGACATTGTTCATTCCTGAACCAGTTATCTCTGTGGCTGTTGAGCCAAAAACTAAAGGCGATATGGAAAAATTATCAAAAGCTTTAACTGCTTTGTCTGAAGAGGATCCAACCTTTAGGGTAAGTACAGATCCTGAGACAAATCAAACTGTTATTGCAGGAATGGGTGAATTGCACTTAGAAATCCTTGTTGACAGAATGTTAAGGGAATTTAAAGTTGAAGCAAATATTGGAGCTCCACAGGTCTCATATAGAGAAACAATTAGGTCTAGTTCTAAGGGTGAGGGTAAATATGCAAGACAGACTGGAGGAAAAGGTCAATATGGTCATGTAATTATTGAAATGGAACCCGCTGAAGTTGGTAAAGGTTTTGAATTTGTAAACAAAATTGTTGGTGGAGCTGTACCAAAAGAGTATATTGGTCCTGCATCTAACGGAATGAAAGAGACCTGTGAATCTGGTGTTCTTGCCGGTTATCCACTCATTGATGTAAAAGTAACACTAGTCGATGGTTCATTCCACGATGTAGACTCATCTGAAATGGCCTTCAAAATTGCAGGTTCCATGGCTTTTAAAGACGGGGTTAAAAAATGCAATCCGGTCCTTTTAGAGCCTATGATGAAAGTTGAGGTCGAAAGTCCTGACGACTTTCTTGGATCTGTAATTGGTGATCTCTCTTCCAGAAGAGGTCAAGTAGAAGGACAATCTGTTGATGATGGATTGTCTAAGGTACAGGCCAAAGTGCCCTTAGCCGAAATGTTCGGTTATGCCACTCAACTCCGATCAATGACTCAAGGTCGGGGTATATTTTCAATGGAGTTCGCAAATTATGAGGAAGTCCCTCGTAATGTTGCTGAAGCTATCATTTCCAAGAATCAGGGCAACTCCTGATCTCTAAACTAAACACTCTTAAACCCTCGATTCTTTAATTCAAAATGGCTCGCGAGAAGTTCGAAAGAAACAAACCACATGTCAACATAGGTACTATCGGCCATGTTGACCATGGAAAAACAACACTAACAGCTGCTATTACAAATGTATTAGCTAAAAAAGGTCAAGCTCAAGCTCAAGACTATGGAGACATTGATGGTGCTCCTGAAGAAAGAGAGCGTGGCATTACCATTAATACAGCTCACGTTGAATATGAAACTGAAGGCAGACATTATGCTCATGTAGATTGCCCAGGACATGCTGATTATGTGAAAAACATGATCACGGGGGCCGCCCAGATGGATGGAGCGATTCTAGTTTGTGCAGCAACAGATGGTCCTATGGCTCAAACAAAAGAGCATATTCTATTAGCTAAACAGGTTGGAGTACCTGCTCTTGTTGTTGCTCTAAATAAGTGCGATATGGTTGATGATGAAGAAATTATTGAACTTGTCGAAATGGAAATTAGGGAACTTTTAGATAGTTATGATTTCCCAGGAGATGACATTCCTATAGTTCAAGTTTCAGGTTTAAAAGCTCTCGAAGGTGATTCTACTTGGGAATCAAAGATTGAGGAATTAATGAAAGCAGTTGATGCTAGCATTCCTGAACCTGAAAGAGAAGTTGATAAACCATTCTTGATGGCAGTTGAAGATGTTTTCTCGATTACTGGTAGAGGAACTGTTGCTACTGGAAGAATTGAGAGAGGTAAAGTTAAGGTTGGAGAAGAAGTAGAAATAGTCGGAATAAGAGATACAAGATTAACAACTGTTACTGGAGTTGAAATGTTCCGAAAACTTCTTGATGAAGGAATGGCTGGTGACAATGTTGGTTTACTTTTACGTGGTGTCCAGAAGGAAGATATTGAGAGAGGAATGGTTCTTGTGAAGAAAGGATCTATTACTCCTCATACTCAGTTTGAAGGAGAAGTTTATGTCCTCAAAAAAGAAGAGGGCGGAAGACATACTCCTTTCTTTGCAGGATATAGACCTCAGTTCTACATCAGAACAACTGATGTGACAGGTCAAATAACCGCATTTACCTCAGATGATGGCTCTAATGTTGAAATGGTGATGCCAGGAGACAGAATTAAGATGACTGGAGAATTAATTTGTCCAGTAGCTATTGAACAAGGTATGAGATTCGCCATACGTGAAGGTGGACGTACTATCGGTGCTGGAGTTGTTTCTAAAATTCTCAAATAATAAATTTGAATTTTAAAAATTTAACCTCAATCATCTAATATAGATTTATTGATAAGGGTCATTTTAATTAATGACCCGTTAATAGAAGTTATTTGACACTATGACTGCATCAATTGCACAACAAAAAATAAGAATAAGGCTCAAAGCATTTGATAGACGAATGCTTGATTTATCTTGCGACAAAATCATCCAAACAGCAGATACTACTTCTGCCTCAGCAATAGGTCCAATACCTTTACCTACAAAAAGGAAGATTTATTGTGTCCTAAGATCACCACATGTTGATAAAGATTCTAGAGAGCATTTTGAAACAAGAACACATCGAAGAATAATAGATATTTACAGTCCTTCAGCAAAAACTATTGATGCTTTAATGAAACTAGACCTCCCTAGTGGTGTAGATATAGAAGTTAAACTTTAATAAATCCCGAAACCGCCCTAAATTGACTAGTATAAAAAAAATGAAATGAGGTTTAAATGGGAGAACTCTCAGTAAGGGAATTACCTTTATTTCCTTTGCCAGAGGTAGTCCTTTTTCCTCAAGAAGTATTGCCTTTACATATTTTTGAATCGAGATACAGGATTATGCTCCAATCTGTGCTTGAAAGTGATTCTATGTTTGGAGTTATAAAGTGGGATCCAACTACTAAAAGTATGGCTAATGTTGGATGTTGCGCACAAATTTTAAAACATCAAACTGCAGAGGATGGGAGAAGCAATATTATCACTCTCGGCCAACAAAGATTTCAAGTCTTAGAAATTACCCGTTCGACGCCATTTTGTTCTGCGATGGTTAGTTGGATTAGTGATGATAATATTGATGACTTTCAAAAATTAGATTCTCTAAAAGATTCAGTAAAAGAAGCACTTAGTGATGTTATTAATTTAACGAGTAAATTGACTAATACAAAAAAAAATCTACCTGAAAAATTACCTGATAACCCAATGGACTTATCATTTTGGATAGGAGCTCATTTGGGCGGTCCTGTTGCGGAAGAACAGCAAAGACTTCTTGAAGAGAGAAATACTTTTACACGTTTGCGAAGAGAATATGAAATGCTTGATCATACAAGAAAACAACTTGCAGCAAGAACAGCATTGAAAGAGAGCTTTCCTGATATAAAAGAAAATTAAATGTTTGAATTAGTATTCCCTTTTTTTTTAATAGTTTTTTTCTTTTTAGTCATCGCCATATTATGGAGAAATAAAGCTAGAAAATATATTTCTTCCGGTACAGTTGCCTCTGCATATGATGCTTGGACCCAGGATAAATTACTTGAGAGATTATGGGGAGAACATATACATTTGGGTTTTTATCCCTCAGGCCAAAAAAATATTGATTTCAGAAAGGCTAAAGTTCAGTTTGTTCATGAATTAGTCAAATGGAGTGGTTTAGATAAATTACCAAAGGGATCCAGAATTCTCGATGTAGGTTGTGGAATAGGGGGAAGTTCTAGGATTCTTGCAAAATATTATGGGTTTAATGTCACTGGTATTACAATTAGTCAGGCTCAAGTTAAAAGAGCAAGAGAACTTACTCCTGATGGGCTAAATTGCAACTTCCAAGTTATGGATGCTTTGGATTTGAAATTTGAAGATGGATCATTTGATGCCGTCTGGAGTGTTGAGGCTGGTGCACACATGAATGATAAAACTAGATTTGCAGATGAAATGCTGAGAACTCTAAGACCTGGAGGGTATTTTGCCTTGGCTGATTGGAATTCCAGAGATCTCAGAGCTTATCCCCCATCTTTTTTTGAGAAATTGGTTCTTAAGCAATTACTTGAACAGTGGGTACATCCTAATTTTATTAGCATTAACGAATTTGGTAATATTCTTAGTACTAATAGAAATAGTTCAGGAAGGATTATTTCTGAAAATTGGAATATTTATACTAACCCTTCATGGTATGACTCAATTCTTGAAGGAATTAGAAGACCTATATCAATTTTATCTCTTGGTCCCTCAGCGATAATAAAGTCTTTTAGAGAAATACCAACTATACTCCTTATGAATTGGGCATTCAGAAAAGGTTTAATGGAGTTTGGAGTTTATAAATGTAGAGGATAAATTAATCTAATTCAATATTTTTTGAAAAGTAATTTCCAAAATCTACAAAGTTATTGCAGAGATACATTAGTTGCTTTTTTAGTTCAAGAAACTTTTCAACGTTATGTTGGCGATCAATTTCTAGATCGATATAAATTATATATTCGCCTAACTCTCTTTTAGAAGGTCTAGACTCTATTTTACTCATATTAAATCCAAAATCTGCAATATAATTCAAAGCTCTAAGTAATGCTCCTGGTTTGTTTGAGATTAATGAGAAAGCAAAACTAGCAATATTAGCTGAATTTGAATTTGATTCCTTGCTCAATAAGACAAATCTAGTGCAATTACCTGATACATCATTAATAGGAAAGGCTAACTCTTTAAGTCCTTCGATTTGAATTAATGATTTTGAACCGATAGCTGCTCTGAATTTACTCCCTTTAACCATATTGACAGCTTCTGATGTTGAATTTGTTGGGAGAGGAATTGCATTTGGAAGATTTTCAGATAACCATTCTGAACATTGAGCTAATGCTTGAGGATGAGATAATACTTCTGAAATGTTTGAAAGTTCTCCATCACTAATTAATGCATGTTTTATAGGTAAAACAATTGCTCTATTTATGAAAATTTCAGGAAATTTCCAAAGGGCATCTAAGGTGGCGGTAACTCCCCCTTCTACGGAATTTTCTATAGGGACTACAGCAGCATCACAATTGTTGTACGCTATTGATTTAATGACCGAATGTAACCCATTACATGGTACAAATATAGGAGTCTGAAAATTGGCAAGCTTTGATAATATATTAGCTGCTTTTTCTGCGTATGTTCCTTTAGGACCTAAATATGCAACTTTTTTGCGCATGATTAATCGTAAGAAAATGAGATCAAATAAGCATTGGAGGAATATAGAAAATGCTATTGTCTTTTGATGCTAAACAGAAACTAAAACTCTCTGTAACACGTAATAAAGAATATCTTTCTAAATATCTTTTGGAAGAAGAAAGAGTTGTTGGAGCAATGCTTGACTCCAAAAAATTAGTACCAGAAGGAGTAGGTAGATATAAGTATACAGTAACAAGTTTTAAGGTTTTTCAATTAGATATTAACCCTGTTGTCTCAATTGGGGTAGAAAATAAAAATGGAATCTTAAAAATGAGTGCCCTTGAAAGTACATTAGATGGTTTAGGGATAATAGATGATTTTAATCTTATATTGAAAGCGAATTTGGAAGCAACTGATATTGGGTTAGAAGGTGAGGCGCTTCTTGGAGTATCTGTTAGCCAACCCCCTCTACTAAAACTTGTACCAAAGAAAATTTTGGAATCTACTGGTCATTCGGTATTAAATGGGATTTTGTTGGGTATAAAGTCAAGGGTTCAACAGCAACTCGTAAAAGATTTTTTAGATTGGTGTGAATTAAACAAGTTTTGATTTCTTTAAAAAACTTTTCCTATGAAGATTAGTTATTCCATTTTTTTTGATTAATGAAAGGTGCTCTCTGGTTCCATAACCTTTATTTTTAAATATCAAGTATCCTGAGTATTTTTTTTCTAACCTCTCCATTAGATTGTCGCGACAAACTTTGGCAACTATGCTTGCTGAAGCTATCGAGATAAACTTTGAGTCTCCAGATATTATGTTTTTCTGAATTCCGTCCCATGCCCTTAATAATAAGGGACCATCAATTATTAATTCGGATGGCTTTTCTTTTAATTTTTTTAAAGCTCTTATCATTGAAAGTTCTGTTGCAACCCTGATACCTAACTTATCTATTTCTCTGGCCGAAGATTGCCCAATTCCATAATTTGAAGAGAGTATTAAAATTTTTGGTAAAAGTAATTTTCTTTTTTTGGGAGTTAGTTTTTTACTATCTGTTACTCCAAATTGTTTTAAGATTAATTTATTTTTTTCAGTTAATACTACAGCTGCTGCAAAAACTGGACCAAAAATTGCTCCCCTCCCAACTTCATCTATTCCAACTTCGAATACTTTATTCAATGCTTGCTGAAGATCGTCTTCTTTTTTTTCTTGCATTGTTTAGCTCATCTGTAAGTTCAATTTCATCCTTTTTATCAGTAAACAAAACTGCATTATTTTCATTGGTTTTATTTGTTGATTTATCTTTAGAATTTGCATTTGCTTCAATTTTAATTTGAATCTTATCTTCTCCCGATTTTGAGATTTTCTTAATTTGCTTTGCTTTTGTTTTATTATTATCTAAGGGTTTTTCCGTTTCTTTATTACTTTCTTTTAAACGCACAAAATTATTGCTGGTGAGATATTCTTTACCTAACTTTATAAGTGGATTAATACCTAATTGACTGAAAACAATTTTTTCTTCATTTGTAAGATCGACTGTTACTATATTTTTTTCTTTTGAATTTGATTGGTTCAAATTATCATCATCATTCTCTTTTTCTTTTTTATTAGAAGAATTCTCTTTACTTGGATCTTTGGAGTTAATTAATTCATTGTCAATTATTTTTTCCTGCCCATCAGTTGATTGATAAGTATCTGTAGCTATAGCTTTTAGATTGTTTGATTGATTAGATTTATTTTCAATATTTTTAATTTTGAAGTTAGAAATTTCGTTATTTAAAATATTTTCTACATGTCCGGTACCATCGCATGTAGAACATTTTTTGCCGAATAATTCATATATATTTTGACCTTGTCTTTTTCTGGTTAGCTCTACTAAGCCTAATTCAGTAAGCTGAGCTATTTGAGGCCTAGCAGAATCATCTTTTATTGCTGAGGTAAAATGCTCAAGTAACTGAAATTGATCTCTTCTAGATTCCATATCAATAAAATCTACTACTATAACTCCACCAATATTTCTTAATTTCATTTGCCTTGATATTTCAACTGCTGCTTCGCAGTTTGTCCACAAAACGGTTTGTCTTGAGTTTGCGGATCTTGTAAATGATCCAGAGTTTACATCGATTACTGTTAAAGCTTCAGTAGGTTCGATAATGATATAACCTCCTGAAGGAAGATCTACTCTCGGCTGGAGAGCTTTTTGAATTGTCTTCCTAATTTCGTACTTTTCGAAAATATGTTGGTTTAAACTGTTGTCGTGAAATTCAATATCTATATCGGATGCATAATTTATTAAAAAATCTTTTGCCCTTGCAACTGAAAATTTACTATCAATAATTATGCTTTTAGTTGATTCTTTAATATGATCTCTCAAGATCTTAAGAGAGAAATCATCATCTCTTTTTATTAAATTTGGCGGATTAGAAGCTTCAGAAATTTTTAGTATATTTTCCCATTGTTGAGTTAGTTGTTCTAAATCTTCAATTAGAAGTTCTTCTTTTATTTTTTCAGCCTCTGTTCTAAATAACAAGCCTGTGCTAGGTGGTTTTATCAAAACTCCAAGAGCTTTCAAACGGCTCCGTTCTGTTTCTGTATTTATTTTTCTCGAAATATTTACTCCTTGGCCATATGGCTGTAATATCAGGTATTTTCCTGGGATCGAAATACTTCCAGTTAGTCTGGGACCTTTTGATCCTGTGGGTTCCTTTATTACCTGTACTAGAACTTTTTGCTTTGGTTCTAGTAATTCAGTTATTCCAAATGTCCCTTTTTTAAGTCTTAGTGGACCTAAATCTGAAACATGGATGAATCCATTTTTCTCACTTTCTCCAATATTTATAAAAGCGGCATCGATGCCTGGGAGAACATTTTCAACTGTTCCTAAAAAAATATCGCCAATTTGATATTGACCTTGTGCGACGACTAATTCATCAACTCGATCATCTGTGAGTAGTGCTGCTATTCGAGCCTGCTCAGCGATGATAATTTGCTGAGACATATAATTGATTCTGAATGATTTGGATTTTGAAAATTTCTAAATTAAAGAATTAGCTTTTATCTTTTAATAAAGCTTTTTATCTATTAATATTTACTTTTTTGAATTTAATAAAGTTAATGTGATTAAATTCTGCAATTTATAAAGCTTTAAACGATTTTCAAACTAATTTAAATTGATTTCACAGCTATGATTATCTCTTAAATTAATCATAACTAAAATAACTTTAACATCTAATCACCACTAAAGCACATAAATACATTATTCTAAGTACTGGTGAAATTTTTTATCTAAAGTGGTTCAAGTAAACGAAAATTATTTAAAACTCAAAGCAGGCTATTTATTCCCTGAAATTGCTAAAAGGGTAAAAATGTATTCTCAATCAAATAAGAGTGCTGAAATTATTAAGCTTGGTATTGGAGATGTTACAGAACCATTACCTAGAGCATGCATAGAGGCTATGAGTAAAGCTTTAGATGAAATGGGAACAACAGATGGTTTCAAAGGTTATGGACCAGAACAAGGATATTCTTGGCTGAGAGAAAAAATATCTGAGAATGATTTTATTTCGAGAGGCTGTCAAATTTCACCAGAGGAAATCTTTATTTCTGATGGTTCAAAATGCGATAGTAGCAATATTTTAGATATTCTTGGCAAAGATAATTCAATTGCTGTAACAGATCCTGTTTACCCAGTATATGTTGATAGTAACGTTATGACAGGTAGAACTGGCAATTCTCTTGAAAATGGAACTTATCAAGGATTGACATATCTTGCAATAAACGAGGGGAATAACTTTCTGCCAGAACTACCTGAAAAAAAAGTTGATATTTTATATCTTTGTTTTCCTAATAATCCGACTGGAGCAACGATTAATAAAGCAGAATTGAAAAATTGGGTTGACTATGCTCTCCAAAACAAATCCCTAATACTTTTTGATGCAGCTTATGAAGCATTTATTCAAGATAATGATATTCCACATTCAATATATGAGATTGAGGGAGCAAAGGATTGTGCTATTGAATTTAGATCTTTTTCAAAGAATGCAGGATTCACTGGAGTTAGATGTGCTTTTACAGTAATACCTAAAAATCTCAAAGGTTTCAGCTCAACAAATGAGGAAATAGAGTTATGGCCTCTTTGGAATAGGCGACAATCTACAAAGTTCAATGGAGTAAGTTATGTGGTTCAGAAAGGAGCAGAGGCTGTTTATTCTCTTGAAGGGAAGAAACAGGTGAGAGGATTAATTGATTTTTATATGGAAAATGCAAAAATAATGAAAAATAAACTTCAGAATTCAGGATATAAAGTTTATGGTGGGGACAATGCTCCTTATATCTGGATTAAAGTTCCAGATCAAATGACATCATGGGACTTTTTTGATTTCCTTCTCCAAAAAGTTAGTGTAGTGGGAACACCTGGGAGCGGATTTGGATTAGCAGGAGAGGGTTATTTTCGTTTGTCAGCATTCAACTCACGATCAAACGTCCTTGATGCAATGGAAAGAATAATTAATATATAATTATTAGTACAAATTAAACTCTAATAAATTTAATGCTATCTATAAAGTTAGAACAAGGTGTAAATAATAATTCAGCAGTGATTGAAAAGAAACCTGCTGAATTAAAAAATAAATCTCCAAAATATAAGGTTTTACTTCATAATGATCCAGTTAATTCTATGGAGTATGTAACTATTTCACTACGAGAGGTTGTGCCGCAATTAAGCGAACAAGATGCTATTGCCATAATGCTTGAGGCACACAATACTGGGGTGGGTTTAGTAATTGTTTGTGATTTAGAGCCAGCAGAATTTTACTCAGAATCATTAAAATCTAAAGGAATTTCTAGTTCAATTGAGAAAGAGGATTAATTATAGTTAAATTTATTGTTTAGAATGAGCTAATTTCCTTTCTGATAAAGGACGGACTTTTAGGGATTCTTTTAGGGAGGACTTTCCATATTCTCTTTCAAGAATGTCGATAACTGTTTTGCCAAATTCGTCTTCTGGATTATCAAAAGCTTCTAAGCAAACTTGACCAAGTTTTTCCCCGAGTAATCCTGGATTCCAAAGAAGTTTTCTCGCTGTCCATGGCATCATGCTCATTGGATTATAATTTGGCTTCAAAATTTTATGCTCTAATGCGTACTTCTCAAGAAGAGTGTGAGGTTGCAAACCTATAAAGAATATAGCTGGATCAACTAAGCCTTTACCAAAAATGTTTTCTAATTCTCTGTGGTAGGCAATTGTTTGTCTTATGGTGCTGGGCGTTTCATCAAAAACATTAAATGAATAATTGACTGAAACATGATTCTTGAAACCTGATTTGACAAGCATTTTACAATTATTTAATACGGTTTCAAGGTCATAAGCTAATCTCATTTTTCTAACAAGTTCTTGAGATCCAGACGTGATTCCTATTTCAAAATAGCTCATACCTGTATCAACCATAAGCTGAGCTAACTCAGCATCAATATTATCTGCTCTGATGTATGCAGCCCAATTAATATCGTCCCAGCCTTGGTCCTTAATTGCTTGTAAAAGTATTTTTGCATCTTCAATATGTTTTTTGGCTGGAATAAATTGTGCATCAGTGAACCAAAATCCCCTTACTCCAAGATCATATAATTGCTTCATTTCTTTGATTACTTCATTAACAGGATTAATGCGAACCTGCTTCCCTTCTACAACTGTGTAAACACAGAAACAACAATTATGAGGACAACCTCTTTTTGTCTGTACCCCTACGTAATAATCGCCACCTTCTATATACCAATTGAATTCAGGCCATATTGATTTAATATATTTATAGTTGCAGGCAGTTTTAACAGTTCCTGAAGGTTGTTCATGTATTAATTTGTTGCGAGGTTTTTGTCCAGCAATGTAACATCTTTCTTCTTCTATTGAATCTCCTCTAATGATTTTTTCTATTAGATTTTCGCCCTCTCCAACTGAAATAACAGTTCCCTTTGGGAGTAGATTCCCCAATTGTTCATAGAAGACACTAACAGCACCACCTCCTAAAATAACTTTTACATTTTTATTGTATTTTCGTGCTCTTTTTAGCCCCATCTTGACTAAAGAAGTATTTCTATATATTTCTCCATAATGAGATACTATTAATTTTAATCCTCCCCATGAACCTCTAATTTTTTTAAGGATATTTTTTGAGTAGAAGACTTCAAAAGAGTTTTGTAGGGGATTTCCACTTCTACCATCAACAGGTGCATAAATTTGTATATCTCTCCATGAAAAAATGATTAGATGTGGTCTAAATTGATCAATTTTTCTAGCTAAATATTTGGAAACTTTATTAGATGGAATTATTGCTAGATCAATGAATTGCTGCTCTAAACCTGGAAAACATTTATGAATATGGTCAGCTAAATAAATAGGCCCTATTGGAAATATTGGATTACAAGGCAATCTTACAGTTAGTACTTTTCCATAGTGCTTTCTTTGGTAATTTTTTTTATTAAATTTTTCGAACTTCAAATTAAAATTCATGTCATGAAATTTAATGAATTTATTTCACTTAAGAATCTAACTACTTTATTACTAATTTGGAGAAATTAAAAAATCCTAAGAAAATACTCGCGAAAATTTTATATAGCTCAAATATCAGAAATCATATAAATCCAACATACTTTAAGAAGTTTTAATCCATCTATCCATCTAGATATATTTGGTGCTCCAGATTTTCTAGCGTAATATCTAACAGGATAATTTAGTATTTTGATGTTATTTTTCGCAGCTTCAAATATTATTGTAAAGTCTCCAAATGGGTCAGACTTGGAATCCCAACTTCCGTTTTGTTTCATAAGTTTAAAGAACTTTCTTGAAAAAACTTTTGTTCCACAGAGTGAATCTGATACAGACTTATTTATAAGAATTGATAAAAAAATTGCGAAGAGTCTATTTCCTATATAATTTGCCCATCTCATCGCATCTTTTTCCATTGGAAAAGTTGTGCGGGCGCAATTAATAAGAATATTTTTATTTTTGGTCGATTCTAAAATTGCTGCAATACTGTCATCAATATCTACAGTGAAATCACTATCAATTATGGCGAGGGTCTCACCTGAAGAAATATTAAATCCTTCCACTACTGCATTTTTTTTCCCTTTAGAAGTTTGTTTTAAAAGAGATATCTTAAAGAAATTTGAGAAATTTTCTTTTAATTCTCTCAACATTTCATATGTATTATCATTGCTATTACCTTCAACAAAAATAATTTCTAATTTATTGGGTATATTTTTGAATTTATTTAAAGCATTAATTAAAAGTTTTTTATTACCAGCTTCATTTCTTGCAGGAATTACTATTGATATTAATTGTTCAGAAACATTTTCACTATATTTATAAAAAACTATTTCGAGTTCGTAGGCGAGTTGTTTTATGATTGGAATTTTCCGAAAAATATTTTTAATAGATTTTGGAATTAACTTGGTAGGAATAGGAGTTAGTTTTTTTGCTTTCCATCTAATTGATCTGTAGTTATAAATTTCTGCTAAAGATTCGATATCGCATAAAGTTATTCTTGCTTTGCTAGTAATTTCTCTAAAAATTCTTGAATCTAATCTTAGCCATCTTGTGATAGGCTCCCAAGTATTACCACGGACTTTAATAGAAATAAATTCGTTATTGTCTTTAAATAATTGATGAAGTTTATTATTTGTTAAATTCCAACTCTTAACAGATCTCATTATTAAAGATTACAAACGACAACCATTATATATGGATTATTTACTTTTTTATTATTAATTTCCATGGATTTAAAACTTCATTTTCGTATATCACTTCATAAGAATCATCATTATTTTTTATTGTTTTAAGGTCAGTTGTCCATGCTAATTCAGATTTTTTTAACTGATTAATACTTTTTAGCCCCCCACCTAATTTAGGAGTTGATAAAGAAATCCTTATGATTTTTGATTGCGATCGAGAATTGTTGAATCCTTTTTTATCAACCATGATCGTTTGATTTTTTACTAAATCGAGGGATGAAACATATTCCATTTGTTCTCTTAGTTCTCTTGATCTATCAGTGAATAAACCTGAATGCAAAATAAATGAAGTAAATAAGTAAGGCCCAATTATGAGAGTTATTAATATTTCTTTGAACGAACTTTTATGTTTTATTAATGACCAAGATAAGCCGAAAGATAATAATCCAAGGATTATAAATGTATTTTCCTTTGTATTAAAGTCAATTGAATCTTTAAAGAAAAAATAATATGTAAAAGTTAGGGCAAATAAAAATAATGGAATTATTTTTGAAGTTATAAATATAAAAAATCGAGCATATTTATAAGTATTGAATAAGTACTTTATTCCTACATATGTATTTAATGAAAAAATAGATGAGATTTGTAGAGGATAGTAGGGTGTTTTTGTGGAGAAAATGCTAAGAGTAGCTAATAAAATTAAGGGAAAAAAAGCGAGTATATATTTATTCTCTTTACTTTGAGAAATATTGTATATTGTGCCAATAATTGCGAAAAAACTCCATGGCAGAAATGTTACGGGCACATTCCAGAAATAATAATAGAAAGGATTTGTAAAAGTATTTTTACTTGATAGAAAGTTAAACTTTTCGACTAAGTAAAAAATAATATTTTTGTCTAAATAAGAGTTGATAGAAAACGTCCAGAAAAAAAAAGGAATAAATCCAATTAGTAGTCCTAGCCAAAAGAATTTGATGAATAAAAAATTTTTTTTTAAAAGAATATATGGTATGAGTGATAATAAAGGTACTAAAACTAAAAAAGTTTTCATCATAAAAGCTAAACCAATCCAAATTCCAAAAAGCAGAATATAGAGTTTGTTATTTTTACTTTTTATTTTGACTAAAGCTAATATTCCAATAGTTACTAAACATGAATAAATAATATCTTGAGTTGCTAAGTGTGAGTAATCAAACCATAGATATGTAGTGGCAAGGATTAGTGGAGATATAATTGCATATTTTTTATTAAATAATTCTTCGTGTAATTTATAAGTTGTAAATAGCATCAATATTGAAGCTACTGTTGTTGGTAGATATGCAGAAAAAATATTTCTTCCAAATAAGTCTTGTGACTTTGCTATTAAAAACTGTAATCCTATTGTTCTGTCTAAAACATATTCGTCCCACCAAAGTGGAATTGACCAGTTACCTTTTTCTAATATCCATCTAGCTTGTAGTGCATAAAAACCTTCATCAAAGGCAATATAACTTCTTTTGCCAAAAGAAAATATGAGAGGAATAAAAACAAATAATTTAAAAAGATATCTTAATTTTAAAATTTTATTAACCATTTTAATTAGCTAAGTAAGTGCCGATAATTGGAATTGAACCAATGACCTACTGTTTACGAGACAGTTGCTCTACCTCTGAGCTACACCGGCCAGATTAAATATTGAATTTTTCATATAGACTTAATTTTATAATTGAAAGTATTTATGTCAAAAATAGATCCTGAATTGAAAAAGAAATTATTAAAAGAATCCCAAGCTCCTTTCAAAGGATTGAGAAGAATATTGTGGATAGCTTTTAGCGGTTCTGCATTTTTGGGACTTATAATAATGCTTTCTAGAATTGCAAGCGGGACTGAATTACAGCAAAATAGCCTTCTCATACAGTTGGGTGCTTGTGTAATATTTCCTACCTTATTAATCTTTGACAGAAATAAAGATTAATAAGCTGGATGTTTATTATTGTGATAAAGTCCTCTTTTTGGTGACAAATTTGAATGCTTCGATTACATCTCCTTCAATCCATGAAGAGAATTTATCGCAGCCAACTCCACATTCAAATCCTGTATTGACTTCTTTTACATCATCTTTAGCTCTTTTTAGAGAGTCTAAATTACCCTCAAATATCACTTTCTCTGATCTAATAACTCTCAGAGAACAATTCCTTTGTAATTTGCCAGTTTGTATATAACAGCCTGCAATAGCTCCTTTACCGACTGCGAAAGTTGCTCTAACTTCAGCTTTTCCTAATGATTCTTCGACGAGATCGGGTTCAAGTAGACCTTCCATGGCCAACTGAATATCTTCTAAGAGTTTATAAATTACTTCATATTCTCTTATATCAACGTCATTTGCATCAGCTGCTCTCTTCGCGCCAGAAGCCAATGAAGTGTTAAATCCAATGATTACTGACCCAGATGCAGCAGCGAGATCGATATCCGTTTCAGTTATTTCTCCGGGAGCAGAAAGTAGAACTCTGACTTGAACTTCATTTTTGGGTAATTGTTCTAGTGATCCTAATATAGCTTCAACACTACCTTGAACATCAGCCTTAAGGATTAAGTTTAACTCCTTTAGTTCTCCATCATTTGCTTTAGTGGACAAGGATGATAAGCTGACTCTTCTAGATGCCATTTGCTGAGCTAATTTTGTGGCTCTAGCATCTGTTGCCCTTTTTCCGACAATGGCTCGGCCAGTTTTCTCATCAGGATAGACTTCGAATTCATCTCCTGCAGTAGGTACTTCACTGAATCCTAGTGCCTCCACTGGGAATGATGGACCTGCTTCTTTGATTCTATTACCATTTTCATCAACCATTGCTCGAATTTTTCCAAGGACTGAACCCGCAGCTAAAACATCTCCAGATTTCAAGGTTCCATTTTGTACTAATAATGTAGCAACAGGCCCTTTCGCTTTGTCTAGGTGGGCTTCAATAACAGTCCCTTTTGCAAATCTATCAGGGTTAGCTTGTAGATCTTCTACCTCTGAAACTAATAAAATCATTTCGAGTAATTTATCAATGTTTTGTTTCTTGATAGCACTTACAGGAACCATCACTGTATCTCCTCCCCAATCTTCAGCAATTAAATCTTTTTCTGATAGTTCCTGCTTTACTCTGTCTGGAGATGCTCCTTCTTTGTCAATTTTATTTATTGCAACAACTATTGGTACTTTCGCAGCTCTTGCATGACTGATAGCTTCTAGTGTTTGAGGTCTACAACCATCATCTGCAGCAACTACAAGAACAGCTACATCTGTAACCTTTGTACCCCTTGCTCTCATTGCAGTAAAGGCTTCATGACCAGGGGTATCAAGAAAAGTTAATTTTTTCTTTTGAGATTCATGTTCAAATTCAACTTGATAAGCTCCTATGTGTTGAGTGATGCCCCCTGCTTCCCCCGAAGCTACTCTTGATTCCCTGATAGAATCTAAAAGACTTGTTTTGCCATGGTCTACATGACCCATCACTGTAATAACAGGCGGTCTTCTTATTAGATTATCAATATCTTCAGATTCAATCATATCTACTGTTTTCTCAGCAGCTTCTTGGACATCATCTTGCAAAACAGGGACACCAAATTCTTCTGCTACAGTTTCAATAGTTGCTAAGTCAAGAGATTGAGTAACAGTTGCAGTTATTCCTTTAAAGAAGAGAGATTTGATTATTTCAGAACTTTCAAGACTTAATTTATCAGCTAATTCTTGCACTGTTAAGTTGTCTTCTGGGACTACAATCATTTCAGGTCTTATTTGTTTGGCTTCTTTGGCAGCCTTTAACTCCATAGCTCTTCTTTTCTGCCTCTGCCTAGTAGTCTCTTTTTTCTTCTTTTTAAATTGTTTTATATTCTTTTGAGATTTTGCCTCATCAGAATTTTGTTTCTTTGGACGCGCTAAACTAGCTGATAAGATTGAAATTTTTTCTCCTGAATATCCACTAGTTTCAGATGTTAATGAATCATCATTCTCACCGATAATATGAACTTTCTGTCTTTGTTTTTGGGGATTTTTATTTCTTAATGCTTCAAGTTTCGCGCTATCGTCCCAGTCTGTCTTTCCAGGTTTTTTAGCATTATTTGTGAATGTTCTATGCGGTGGTTTTTTTGAATTAGGGGCATTATGTGGACGATTATTTGGAGCTTTCGCCTTCTGTTTAGAGGGATCAGAATTTTGTTTTTCGTTATTCTTTATAACTTGTTTGTCATTCTCAGATTTTTTAGTTTTTTGAAGTTGTAAGAGTTCATTTGGTGATACAGGCTTTCTAATTCCAGGAGACTTTTGACCGTTGAATTTTGCCCCAGGTCTGTTGGGCATTCCAGGTCTGTTGTGTATTCCAGGTCTGTTGGGATCACCAAACCTACTTGTATTTGCTTGTCTATTGAAAGATCCAGGTCTGCCTTGATCTGATGATTTGTTTCTTAATCCAGGTCTGTTGGGATCACCAAACCTACTTGTATTTGCTTGTCTATTGAAAGATCCAGGTCTGCCTTGATCTAATGGTTTATTTCTTGATCCCGGCTTATTGGGCGTGCCAGGTCTGTTGGGGAAAGTTTGTTTAGAAGAAATGTTTTGCTTATTGTTTTTTTGATTGAGCCCGTCTCTTCTTATTGGAGCTCCCACGAGCTCAGGGGGGGAAATTTTATTGTTAATATTTTTTGATTGAAATTTGTTAGATTTTTGGTTGGTTTGGTTTGATATTTGTCTTTTTTCCCCTGCACTAGAAATTTTTTGGGAAGATTCATAAGATTTTAAATTATTATTAATATTTCTAGGCTTAGCAATGAGTTGAATTGGTGGTTTTGCAGGACTTTTTATAGGTGGGGTTGTATTATTTCGGAAAGTTTTTTTATCTTCTTTGAGATTTTGTGAAGTTTTAATATTTTTATTCTGATTTGTAAGATTTGCTTGAGATTGTGAACTATTGGTAATTATGGGTTTATTGAGATTAGTAGGTTTATTTGAAATTATTTGTTTACTCTCAGTCTTATTAAGAGGTTTCATCAACAATGGCTTTTTGTTTGAATTATTTTTGAGAGGTTCACCTTTTATAGAAGAGTGAACGGAAGATTCATCATCTTTTTTAATTAAAGGTTTCTTAATAGAAAGTATTTGTTTATCTGAATTTTTTTTAATAATAAGATTTTTTATTTTTTTTGCTTCCTCTGCACTAATTGAACTGCTGTGGCTTTTTACCGAAATTGAAAGTTTTTGAGCGGCATCCAATATATCTTTATTGTCCAGATTTAAGTCTCTGGAAAGTTCGTAAATTCTGATTTTATCGCTGATAGTCATTTAATCTGATTTGTACTCTTTTAGGAAATTAAAGAGGATTTAAGTTAATTATATTCCTTTATTGGGATTGTTATTATAGCTTGTAATTTCTTTTTCAAAAATATCAATAAATTCAGGTTTTAAAGATGTTTTTAAAGCTTTTTGGAGCTTTTTTTTTATCTTAGAATCTGAGTAACATTTTTTTGACTTGCAAATGTAGGCTGATCGACCCATCCCCTTTTGCAACAAAATACCTTGCTTATGATCTTTAGTAATCTTTATAAGATTTTTCCTGTCATATGTTTTTCTACATGCAATGCATATACGCATAACAGGGTTTTTTCGTGTCACCGTTTTCTCTCCTCTTTGGCGGACATTTCATCATCTTGAATTGTCTCTAATTTATCACTTTCAGAAAAGGTCTCTTCTTCATATGTTTCTTCTCCATATTCTTGATCATCTTCAGGAAGGGGATAAAGCTCTCTTAATCTTGCATCTTCCGCAGCACGCTCAGCCTGTTCTGCTTCTAATCTGAGCTCAGCTTCTCGCTGGAGATTCTCTTCATCTTCCCTTTGAATGATTAATTCAGAGACTGCAGCATCTTCTGCTTCCTGATCGTATTCATGTGAGTTTTTAACATCGATCTTCCAACCAGTTAATCTTGCTGCAAGTCTTACATTTTGTCCTTCTCTACCAATTGCGAGACTCAATTGATCGGGAGGAACTAGTACGTGCGCATGTTGTCCTTCTGGGTCAACAAGTCTCACAAGATCTACTTTCGCAGGACTGAGAGAATTTAAAATATACTGAATTGGGTCAGAGGACCATTTAATAACATCAATTTTTTCTCCTCTTAATTCATTTACTACTTGCTGGATTCTTGCTCCTCTAGCTCCAATACAGGCACCTACAGGATCAACTTCTTGTTCGACGCTATCAACAGCTACTTTTGTTCTTGGCCCAACAGCTCTTGAGGGAGGATTCGCTTCTCTTGAAACAGCAACAATTTTTACTGTACCTTCTTGGATTTCTGGTACTTCATTTTCAAATAAATAAACTACTAATCCAGCATTTGCTCTGCTTACAAAAAGTTGTGGTCCTTTTCTGGCTATTTCGCTAACTTCTTTCAAGAAAACTTTGAAAGTAGCATTGGCTCTGTAATTATCATTTGGTAATTGATCTCTTTTTGGAAGTTCGGCCTCTACTTCAGGTCTACCAATACCGGAACTTACTCCCATAATTACTGATTGTCTTTCAAATCTTATAACTCTTGCAGTTAGAACTGGATCTTCTAAATCTGCAAATTCTTCTTGGATCATTTTTCTTTGTTGATCTCTTAATTTTTGAGCTAAAACTTGCTTTGTTGTTGAAGCAGCCATTCGTCCAAAATCCTCTTTTTCTGGAGTAACATCTAAAACAACCGTGTCTCCTATTTGTGCATCATCAGCTACTTGTTTAACCTCTAATAAAGATATTTGATGATCTTCGCTTTCGACATCTTCCACAATTACTTTACTTGATAAGATCCTATAACCTTCTTCATCTAGATCTAGTCCAACATCAAAATTACTAAAGTATTCTTCATCGAATGGATCTTCGTTAACTCCGATGTAAAAAGTTCTTCTATATTTTTCGTATCCTTTTAATAAAGCTTCGCGTAAGGCAACCTCCACGATGTTAGGAGGTAACTTTTTTTCCTCACTAATATCTTCAATGAGATTGTTTAAACCTGGGAGAATAACTAATGCCATCTATGATGGGAAAATTGAATAATGGTTGAAAAATAATTAATCCTTTAAGGTACAAAGACTAATTTTTAATACTTCATCGAAAGGGATTTTCTTTATCCTACCTTTAATGTTAATGGCTAAATAATCATTAGACTTTTCATAAAGTAAACCATTCAGGAATTTTATATTTGAATTCTTTTGGTTTAACTCCACATTAACTGGAAAACCCTTAAAAGTTTTGAAGTCTCTTTCTGAGGTTAATTCATCACTGACCCCTTGACTACTAATTTCTAACACATATGAACAATTTAAAAGATTTGATTTTTCTATTTCTTCAGATGCTGGGGTATTAAATAGCGTGCAATCATTTAAGGAAACGTCATCTCCATTGGTTTTTTTTATAGTTATCTGCATAACAATTGGATTTTGATTGGTTTGTATATTTAAACCGTAAATTTCAAAATCCAACTCATTAGCAGCTTTTTCCAGAAGAGATTCTAATTTAATTTTGTTTTCTTTATCCAAATTTATAAATTTATTTAGAATTATTTTCACACATAAAGAATTTTTCTATAGAAAAATTTAGATATTTGTATTTTATGGATGTAAACAAAAAAACAACAATAATATTTTTCTTCAATTAGATTTATCTAATAAAGCGTAAAACTATTAAACAAATGAAATTTATCAAGATTAAATTTATTAATTTAATCCATATTTTCATTGTTCTTTGTATTTGTTTAGTCAATTTCTCTCAAAATGCTGAAGTTTTTGCTTTAACTTCTTTTGAAAGTCATAATTTCGTATCATCCGCAGTGAAAAATGTTGGTCCTGCAGTTGTAAAAATTGATACTGAGCGATTGGTAGAGAGGCAACAATTTGATCCTAATTTACTTGATCCTTTATTAAGGGATTTACTTGGTGAGCAAGGTATTACTCCTGAAAGAGAGAGAGGACAAGGCTCTGGATTGATTATCAATGAGAATGGTTTGGTTCTTACAAACGCTCATGTCGTAGAAAGAGTAGATGATGTTTCAGTTACTTTGGCAGATGGATCTATTTGTGATGGTCAAGTTTTGGGCACAGATGCAGTAACTGACTTGGCTTTAGTAAAAATTGATGAAGATGCTTATTCAGGTTTTGCACCACTTGGGAATTCTGAAGATCTTGAAGTTGGGGATTGGGCAATAGCTCTTGGTACTCCTTATGGTCTTGAAAAAACAGTTACCTTGGGGATTGTTAGTAGCCTGCATAGAGATATTAATAGTTTAGGATTTTCAGATAAAAGGCTGGATCTTATACAGACTGATGCGGCAATAAATCCAGGAAATTCTGGTGGCCCACTCATAAATTACAATGGTGAAGTAATAGGAATCAACACATTAGTAAGAAGTGGCCCCGGAGCTGGTTTAGGTTTTGCGATTCCCATCAATCTAGCTAAAAGTGTTTCTGATCAGCTTCTTAAAAATGGTGAAGTTATTCATCCATATTTAGGCGTACAATTGATTTCTTTAAATCCTAGAATTGCTAAAGAACATAATCGAGACCCCAATTCCTTAGTTCAATTACCTGAAAGAAATGGAGCTTTAATTCAATCAGTAATACCTAATAGCCCTGCTGAAAAAGCTGGCTTAAGAAGAGGTGATTTAGTAATAGCAGCAGAAAATATCTCTATAAAAGAACCTAAAGCTTTACTGGATGAAGTAGAAAAAGCTCAGATAGGAAAAGTATTCCTTTTAAATATTTTGAGAGAAAATAAAGAGATACAGATAAATATCAAACCAGAACCCCTCCCAGGTTTGACATAAATCACCCATTGAAATTTAATAATTTATAACTATTAAAGAAAAAGATTTGGATTCACAAACTCAAATGAAACAAGCAGTTGCAGATGCAGCAATAAGAGAAGTAAAGAGTGACATGGTTCTCGGATTAGGATCTGGTTCCACAGCTGCGTTAATGATAAAAAGCCTCGCCAATGAAATTCGTCTTGGAAAAATTCAAAATATAAGAGGTGTTGCGACTTCTTTTCAATCAGAAGTTTTGGCACTTGAACTGAATATCCCAATGATCGATTTAGCTTCTGTATCTCAAATTGATTTAGCTATTGATGGGGCAGATGAAGTTGATCCAGGATTTCAATTAATAAAAGGAGGAGGAGCATGCCATGTTAGAGAAAAGTTGGTGGCATCTAAAGCTGATCAATTGTTGATAGTTGTCGATGAAACTAAACTTGTACAAAATCTAAATCAATCTTTCGCTTTACCTGTAGAAGTTCTTCCAAATGCTTGGAAGCAAGTTAAGGAAGTGATTTTAGAAATGAATGGGAGCTCTTCTTTAAGAATGGCTACAAAAAAAGCTGGCCCAGTTGTTACTGATCAAGGTAACCTCATCCTAGATGTATTTTTTAATGATGGTATTAAGAATCCAAAAAACATTGAAATGCAAATTAATAATATTCCAGGAGTCTTAGAAAATGGATTATTCGTTGATCTTACAGACAAAGTATTAGTTGGTAAAATTGAAAACGATACTCCAATGGTTTACTCACCCTCAAGAGCTAGCTAATCTTCAAATCTGATTTGTACTGAGTTAGCGTGGCTATGTAAGCCCTCACTTTTAGCAAGATTAATAATGTCAAGGGTATTAACTTTTAAACTTTCTTCATTAAATTCTATTATCGAAGTATTTTTCATAAAAGTTTCAACCCCTAAAGAACCGCTAAATCTAGAATTTCCTGATGTGGGTAAAGTATGATTTGGTCCGGCAAGATAATCTCCAACAGCTTCTGGAGTCCATTTTCCTAAAAATATCGCTCCTGCATTCTCTATACCTGCAAGAATTTTTTTGGGATCTACTGTAAGAATTTCTAGGTGTTCAGGGGCAAAGTTATTGCTTAGTTCAACACATGATTCATAATTCTCGCAAATCACAATTAACCCCCAATTTTTTATTGATTGCATGCAAATTTCTTTTCTTGGATGATCATCTATGTTTTTATAAAGTTCTTCTAAAACTTCTTTTGCCTGGTTCTGTGATGTAGTTAGAAGTATTGATGAAGCTAGAGGATCATGTTCTGCTTGTGCTAGTAGGTCAGATGCTATATGAGTGCTTTGAGCTGTTTCATCTGCAATGATTAATATTTCACTAGGACCAGCTAGAGAATCAATACCAGTAGAGCCATAAATGAGTTTTTTCGCAGTTGTAACATAGATATTCCCTGGACCTGAAATAACATCAACTTTATTAATCTGATTTGTGCCAAATGCTAAAGCTCCAATTGCTTGAGCACCTCCAATTCTAAATACTTTATTGATCCCTGATAAGTGAGCTGCAGCTAAAACAGTTTTGTTTATTTCCCCTTTTTTATTACCAGGAGATACCATTATAATTTCTTCCACTCCTGCTACTTTTGCAGGTATTGCATTCATTAATACAGTACTTGGATAAGCAGCTCTACCTCCAGGAATATAAATACCTGCATTCTTAACTGGTTTCCATCTTCTTTGGACTAGATCACCATATTCACCTTTTATAGTAAATGATTGAGGAATTTCTTTTTCATGAAATTTTTGAATTCTTTTATGAGCCACCTTAAGTGAGCACTTCAAATTGTTATCAATTTCATCCCATGCATTCTGTATTTGATCCGCACTCACTTGCATAGGGTCAGGGTCAAAACCATCAAATTTTTTTGTATATTTTTTTACTGCTAAATCTCCATGAATTTTTACCTCTTTAAGAATTCCTTCAACAGTTGTGTAAATATTATTATTGTTTTCTGAATTTGTTCGAATAGAAATTCTTTTTAATTCCTTGATAGCATCCTTTTTACTATTTATGATCTTCATATGCTTAACTTTTTCAAATTTAAAGGCTCAAAACCCAATTTAATAACTTTATAAAGTATATATGATTGATCAGTGGTCGATTTATTTGATATGATGGTTATTCTACATTTATAAACACTAAGTGGCTAATAACAAATCAGCAAAAAAGAGAATACAAATTGCCGAGAGAAATCGGCTAATTAATAAATCATATAAATCTACTGTTAGGACATTAACTAAAAAAACCATACAGAATTGCGAAGAATATAAAAAAAACCCTAATGAGGATAATGAAAATTTAGTTAAAACAAGCCTTAATAAAGCTTTCAGCTTAATCGATAAAGCTGTTAAAAAAAATATTCTTCACAAGAATAATGGTGCTAATAAAAAATCAAGAATTAACAAATTTGTAAAAACTATACTTACTAGTAAGTAAAAAAGTAGATTTTTTTATGAGCGATATCGAACTCATAGACTCCCACTGTCATTTAATATTTGAAAATTTCGAAAAAGATCTTGAAGAAGTTGTTTTAAGATTACGTTCCAAAGGTGTAAAAAAATTAGTTCATGCTTGTTGTGAATTAAGTGAAATTCCAAAGTTGAAAAAAATATCTCATGAATTTAATGAAATTTACTATTCAGTTGGTTTGCATCCGCTAGAAGCAAAAAAATGGGAAAAAAGCTCAAAATCTCTTTTAAGAAAATCTGCACAAGAAGATAGAAGAGTTGTAGCCATTGGTGAATTAGGCTTGGATTTTTTTAAAAATGACGATAAAACTCAGCAAATTGAAGCACTTATTCCGCAAATGGAGTTAGCTCATGAACTTAAATTACCTGTAATTATCCATTGCAGAGATGCTGCGAAAGAAATGATTGAGATATGTAGTGATCTCTCTAAAAAAGGAAAATGTCCTGATGGTGTACTTCATTGTTGGACAGGAACCCCAACAGAAATGAAGCAATTTTTGGATCTTGGATTTTATATAAGTTTCAGTGGAATAGTAACTTTCCCAAAAGCGTATGAAATTCATGAGTGTGCCAAAATAGTTCCAAATGATAAATACCTAATTGAAACTGACTCGCCATTTTTAGCTCCTGTCCCTTACAGAGGTAAAAGAAATGAACCTGCATTTGTCGAAAATGTTGCTAATTTTTTAGCAGATTTAAGATCTACTGAATTAATCACAATTGCTAGGGAGTCATCTAAGAATGCTGAAGATTTGTTTAAATTTGACTTGTTAATTTGACATGGAAGCTGTTAGAATTAGAAATTACTGGAAATTTTTCTTAATTTTTGAGCTTTAACTTACACAGTTAATGAATTATCAGCGTTAGATCAATTTTTATTAAATTGGTTTTTTTGTTGAAATAGAGATTTAATGATTGATCTCATGTTAAGTGATAAGTTAATGAACTAAATATTGAGTAGATTAAAAGTAAATAGTAAATCTCACAAAATTGCAGGTTTTCTTGGATGAGCAGTAGCGCTTTACAGGTAGCAAAAACAGCTACTTATCTACCAGATTTAGTTGAAGTACAAAGAGCAAGCTTTAAATGGTTTTTGGAAAAGGGTTTAATAGAAGAACTACAAAATTTTTCTCCTATTTCTGATTACACAGGTAAACTAGAATTACATTTTATTGGTGAAGAGTACAGGTTAAAAAGACCTAGGCATGATGTTGAAGAAGCTAAAAGAAGAGATGCTACATTCGCATCTCAAATGTATGTAACCTGCAGGTTAATTAATAAAGAGACAGGGGAAATTAAAGAGCAAGAAGTATTTATCGGCGAATTACCATTAATGACTGAAAGAGGAACTTTTATCATTAACGGTGCCGAAAGAGTTATTGTTAATCAAATTGTTCGAAGTCCGGGAGTATATTTCAAAGATGAACTGGATAAAAACGGTCGAAGGACTTACAATGCCAGCGTTATCCCTAATAGAGGTGCATGGTTAAAATTCGAGACTGACAAAAATAATTTACTTTATGTGAGAGTTGATAAAACTAGAAAAATTAATGCTCATGTTCTCATGAGAGCAATGGGTCTTTCAGATAATGATGTGGTCGATAAAATTAGGCATCCAGAGTTTTATCAAAAATCAATTGAGTCAGCCAATGACGAGGGCATAAATTCAGAAGATCAGGCATTACTTGAGCTTTACAAAAAGCTCCGTCCTGGTGAACCACCCTCCGTTTCTGGTGGACAACAGCTATTGCACAGTAGATTTTTTGATCCCAAAAGATATGATTTAGGCCGAGTTGGGAGATATAAAATAAATAAAAAATTGAGACTTACTGTCCCAGACCATGTGAGGACACTTACCCATGAAGATGTTCTTTCCACTATTGATTACTTAATTAATCTGGAATTGGATATTGGCGGCGCTAGTTTGGATGATATTGACCACCTTGGTAATAGAAGGGTTAGATCTGTAGGAGAGCTTCTTCAAAATCAAGTAAGGGTTGGACTTAATCGTTTAGAGAGAATTATCAAAGAGAGAATGACTGTGGGAGAAACAGATTCTCTAACTCCAGCTCAACTAGTTAATCCCAAACCTCTGGTTGCAGCGATAAAGGAATTTTTTGGCTCCAGTCAATTAAGTCAGTTCATGGATCAAACTAATCCTTTGGCTGAATTGACACATAAAAGAAGAATTTCAGCATTAGGCCCAGGAGGTTTAACTCGAGAAAGAGCAGGCTTTGCGGTAAGAGATATACACCCTTCGCATTATGGAAGATTATGTCCTATCGAGACTCCTGAAGGTCCTAATGCAGGACTTATAAATTCTTTAGCTACCCACGCAAGAGTAAATGAGTACGGTTTTATTGAAACACCGTTTTGGGAAGTTCATAACGGTAAAGTGAATAAGGAAGGTAATCCTGTTTATCTTTCTGCTGATCTAGAAGATGAGTGTAGGGTGGCTCCAGGAGACGTTGCGACTGATAAGGAAGGCAATATAATTGCAAATCTAATACCAGTAAGATATAGACAGGATTTTGAAAAAGTTCCTCCTCATCAAGTTGATTATGTTCAGCTTTCTCCGGTTCAAGTTATTTCAGTCGCTACTTCACTGATTCCTTTCTTAGAACATGATGATGCCAATAGAGCTCTCATGGGATCAAATATGCAACGCCAAGCCGTTCCATTGCTCAGGCCAGAACGTCCTTTAGTTGGTACAGGTTTAGAATCTCAAGTTGCTAGAGATTCAGGGATGGTACCCATAACAAAAGTTAATGGAACTGTATCTTATGTAGACGCTAATGAGATTGTGGTTAAAGACGATAATGGTGATGAACATTTTCACTATCTTCAGAAATATCAAAGATCGAATCAAGATACTTGCCTCAACCAAAGACCTATTGTGAAAATTGGAGATAGAGTTATATCTGGACAGGTTTTAGCAGATGGATCCGCATGTGAAGGAGGGGAAATAGCACTTGGCCAAAACGTTTTAATTGCCTACATGCCATGGGAGGGATACAACTATGAAGATGCGATTCTTGTCAGCGAGAGGATGGTAACTGATGATTTATATACTTCAGTACATATTGAAAAATATGAAATTGAAGCAAGACAAACAAAGCTAGGACCTGAAGAAATTACCAGAGAAATTCCTAATATTTCTGAAGAAAGCTTGAATAATCTTGATGAGATGGGAATTATTAGGATTGGTGCTTTTGTTGAGAGTGGAGATATTCTTGTAGGAAAAGTGACTCCTAAGGGAGAATCAGACCAACCACCTGAAGAAAAATTGTTAAGGGCTATTTTCGGTGAAAAGGCTCGAGATGTAAGAGACAATTCCCTCAGGGTACCTAAAACTGAAAAAGGAAGAGTTTTGGATGTTCGTATTTATACAAGAGAACAAGGTGACGAACTACCTCCAGGAGCCAATATGGTTGTTAGAGTTTATGTGGCTCAGAGAAGGAAAATTCAAGTTGGTGACAAAATGGCTGGGAGGCATGGAAATAAAGGAATTATTAGCAGAATTTTACCAAGAGAAGATATGCCTTATTTACCTGATGGAACCCCTGTGGACATAGTTCTTAATCCATTAGGAGTCCCAAGTAGGATGAATGTAGGTCAAGTTTTTGAATTATTGATGGGCTGGGCAGCCTCCAACTTAAATTGCCGGGTTAAAGTTGTTCCATTTGATGAAATGTATGGAGCTGAAAAATCACATCAAACTGTTCAAGCATTTTTAGAGGAAGCTTCAAAACAGCCAGGTAAAGCATGGGTTTACAATCCCGAAGATCCTGGAAAGTTATTACTTAAAGATGGTAGAACAGGGGAACCCTTCGATCAGCCAGTTGCTGTAGGATACTCTCACTTCCTCAAATTAGTACATTTGGTGGATGATAAAATTCATGCAAGATCTACTGGGCCTTACTCTTTGGTTACACAACAACCATTGGGCGGTAAAGCGCAGCAAGGTGGACAAAGGCTAGGAGAAATGGAAGTATGGGCTCTTGAAGCTTATGGAGCAGCTTATACTCTTCAGGAATTGCTAACAGTTAAATCTGATGACATGCAAGGAAGAAATGAAGCACTTAATGCGATCGTAAAAGGTAAACCGATCCCAAGGCCTGGTACTCCTGAGTCATTTAAAGTTCTTATGAGGGAATTACAATCTCTCGGCCTGGATATAGGGGTTTATACAGATGAAGGAAAAGAGGTGGATTTAATGCAGGATATTAATCCGAGGAGAAATACTCCATCAAGGCCGACTTACGAATCACTCGGAACCTCTGAATATGAGGAAGATTAAATACTCAATAAAAACCTTTTAATTTAAATTCGCTAAAAATGACAAACAGCAACTTAAGAACCGAAAATCACTTTGATTACGTCAAAATTTCAATAGCTTCTCCACAAAGAATAATGGATTGGGGGCAGAGGACATTACCCAACGGACAAGTAGTAGGGGAAGTTACGAAACCTGAAACTATCAATTACAGGACACTTAAACCTGAAATGGACGGATTGTTTTGTGAAAAGATTTTTGGGCCATCTAAAGATTGGGAATGCCATTGTGGAAAGTATAAAAGGGTAAGGCATCGCGGAATTGTTTGTGAGAGATGTGGGGTTGAAGTGACTGAAAGTAGAGTCAGAAGACATAGAATGGGCTATATAAAACTCGCTGCGCCAGTTTCCCATGTATGGTACTTGAAAGGTATCCCTAGTTACGTTGCAATACTTTTGGATATTCCGCTTAGGGATGTAGAACAAATTGTTTACTTTAATTGTTATGTAGTTTTAGATCCAGGTGATCATAAAGAACTCAAATATAAGCAATTACTTACTGAGGATGAGTGGCTGGAAATTGAAGATGAAATTTATGCTGAAGATTCAACTATCGAAAATGAACCTTTTGTTGGAATTGGTGCTGAGGCACTAAAGCAATTACTTGAAGACCTTGATTTAAATCAGGTTGCTGAGGAACTTAGAGAAGAAATTACTAATAGCAAAGGGCAAAAGAGGGCAAAGCTTATAAAAAGAATAAGAGTTATTGATAATTTCATTGCAACGAATGCAAATCCAGAATGGATGGTTTTAGATGCAATCCCAGTGATACCTCCAGATCTAAGACCTATGGTTCAGCTTGATGGTGGAAGATTCGCAACTTCTGATTTAAACGACTTATATAGAAGAGTTATTAATAGAAATAATAGACTAGCTAGGCTTCAAGAAATCTTAGCTCCTGAAATTATCGTTAGAAATGAAAAAAGAATGCTTCAGGAGGCAGTTGATGCCCTTATAGATAATGGAAGGAGAGGGAGGACAGTTGTTGGAGCAAATAATAGAGCTCTTAAGTCCCTAAGTGACATAATTGAAGGAAAACAAGGAAGATTTAGACAAAATCTTCTTGGAAAACGTGTTGATTATTCAGGAAGATCAGTAATAGTTGTGGGCCCTAAATTAAAAATGCATCAGTGTGGTCTCCCAAAAGAAATGGCGATAGAGCTCTTTCAGCCCTTTGTAATTCATAGATTGATACGACAAAATATTGTGAACAATATTAAAGCTGCAAAAAAATTAATACAAAAAGCCGATGACGAAGTTATGCAGGTACTCCAGGAAGTTATTGAAGGTCATCCAATTCTCTTAAATAGAGCCCCTACGCTGCATCGTTTAGGAATTCAAGCTTTTGAACCTAAATTAGTTGGAGGTAGAGCAATACAACTTCATCCTTTAGTATGTCCTGCTTTCAATGCTGACTTTGATGGAGATCAAATGGCAGTTCATGTTCCTTTAGCTTTAGAGGCACAAACTGAAGCACGCATGCTTATGTTGGCCAGTAATAATATTCTTTCTCCCGCCACTGGAGAACCAATTGTGACTCCATCACAAGATATGGTTTTGGGATCTTATTATCTGACGGCTTTGCAACCGAATTATCAAAAACCAGAATTCGGAGATAATAATACTTTTGCTTCATTAGAAGATGTCATTCTTGCCTTTGAGGATAAAAGACTAAGCCTACATGAATGGGTTTGGGTTAGGTTTAATGGAGAAGTTGAAGATGAAGACGAATTGAGTAACCCACAAAAAATACAAGACCTAGAAGATGGCTCAAGATTAGAAATCTGGAATTTAAGAAGGGACAGATTTGACTCTAATAATAATTTAATAAGTAGATTTGTGCTAACTACTGTTGGGAGAGTAGTTATGAACTATACCATCATCGATTCTGTTTCTAAAAAGTAATCTTTTAAAAACTATTTTTCATTTATTTAAAAATCATGACTTCATCTAAACCTAAAAAGACATCCAGAGTACGTAAAACTCCTAAAAACTCAAAAAAGACTAATCCAGTTACAATGCCTCCACTCGCTAAAACGCCCCCATCATTTAAGAATAAGGTAGTCGATAAGAAAGCTTTAAAAAATTTGGTCTCTTGGGCTTATAAAACTCATGGAACTGCTATAACTGCAGCCATGGCTGATAATTTAAAGGACTTAGGATTTAAATATGCTACCCAAGCTGCTGTATCTATTTCTGTAGATGACTTAAAAGTTCCTGAAGCTAAACAAGATTTAATTGGACAAGCTGAAGAGCAAATATCTGCTACAGAAGAATGCTACAGACTTGGTGAAATTACCGAAGTTGAAAGACACACAAAAGTTATAGATACCTGGACTGAAACTAATGAAAGATTGGTAGATGCTGTAAAGAATAATTTTAATCAAAATGATCCTCTAAATTCCGTTTGGATGATGGCTAATTCAGGAGCAAGGGGTAATATGTCTCAGGTAAGACAACTTGTTGGTATGAGAGGATTGATGGCTAATCCTCAAGGAGAAATCATTGACCTGCCAATAAGAACTAATTTTAGAGAAGGACTCACTGTTACTGAATATGTAATTTCTTCTTATGGGGCGAGGAAAGGTTTGGTGGATACCGCTTTAAGAACTGCCGATTCGGGTTATTTAACTCGAAGATTAGTCGATGTAGCTCAAGATGTAATTGTTCGAGAAGAAGATTGTGGAACAGAACGATCAATAGTTGTTGAAGCTGAAGATGGTAAATTTGGAGCAAGGCTTCTTGGCAGGCTTACCGCTGAGGATATTTTTGATGCTGAAGAAAATATTGTAGTCCCTCAAAATACTGCTATAGATCCTGCATTGTCAGTAGAAATTGAGAAAGCATCTATTAATGCAGTAAAAATTAGATCTCCATTAACATGTGAAGCTAACAGATCGGTTTGTAGGAGGTGTTACGGATGGGCTTTGGCTCATAATCATTTGGTTGATCTTGGTGAAGCAGTTGGAATTATAGCTGCTCAGTCGATTGGAGAGCCTGGAACTCAATTGACAATGAGAACTTTCCATACTGGAGGTGTATCAACCGCTGAAAGTGGAGTAGTAAGATCAAAAATTTCTGGTACAATTGAATTTAGTTCAAAAGCAAAGGTTAGGGGTTATAGAACACCACATGGTGTAGAAGCTAAACAGGCGGAAGTTGATTTCATATTAAAGATTGTTCCTCAAGGTAATAATTCTGGCAAAGCTCAAAAAATTGAAGTTTCTAGTGGATCTCTTTTATTTGTAGATGACGGCGAAAAAATTAATTCTGATATAACTGTTGCTCAGATTACTGCCGGAGCCGTGAAAAAGAGTGTAGAAAAGGCGACAAAAGACGTTATCTGTGATTTAGCTGGTCAAGTTAGGTATGACAAGGTTATTCAACCAAAGGAGGTAACAGACAGGCAGAGTAATATTACCTTAAAAGCTCAAAGATTAGGCAGATTATGGGTTTTAGCTGGAGATGTTTATAACTTACCACCTAATGCAAGACCGGTTATCTCTTCTGGAAAATCTGTAGATGAAGGAACAGTTTTGGCAGAAGCAAGTCAATCTAGTGAGTTTGGTGGACAAGTTCGATTAAGAGATTCAATAGGAGATTCAAGAGAAGTTCAGATTGTTACCACTTCAATGTCTTTAACTAATTTCAAATTAATTGAAGAATCTACCCACTCAGGTCAAATATATAATTTGGAATCTAGTGAAGGTACATCTTATCGTTTAAATATTTCCCCTGGAAGTAAAATCAGTAATGGTGAGGTAATAGCAGATTTGACGGATGAAAGGTTCCGTACAAAAACTGGAGGTCTAGTGAAATATGCACCGGGATTAAGTGTCAAAAAAGCAAGATCATCTAAAAATGGTTTTGAAGTTAGTCAAGGTGGGACATTGCTTTGGATTCCTCAAGAGACACATGAAATCAATAAGGACATATCTCTTCTAATGATCGAAGATATGAAATGGATTGAAGCTGGAACTGAAGTTGTAAAAGATATTTTTAGTCAAACATCAGGAATCGTTACTGTCACACAAAAAAATGATATCCTTCGTGAAATAACAGTAAGAAATGGCACTTTTCATGAGTGCGATGATGAAGAAATTCTGAATAGATTTACAGAAGAAGGAAATCTTGTAAATCCAGGCGAAAAGATTTTAGATGGTGTTGATAATAAAGAAATTCTATTCGTTCAAAAAATAGAAACACCTACTTGTCGAGGCTTATTATTAAGAACTGTTGAAGAATTTACTATTCCTGACCAAGCGGAAGTACCTCAACTATCACATGTTAAGCAGGATAAAGGACCACATTTAGGCTTAAAAGCTATCCAAAGGCTTACCTATAAAGATGGTGAATTGATAAAATCAGTTGAAGGAGTTGAATTACTTAGAACACATTTAAGCATTGAAAGTTTTGATGCTACTCCTCAAATGACTATTGACGTCGAGTCTATTGAAGATGAAAAAGATGCATCAATCAATAGATTAAATTTAGTAATATTGGAGTCTATTCTTGTTAGAAGAGATACTATATCTGACTCCAGTCATGGCTCAACACATACAGAACTGCAAGTCAAAAATAACCAGTTTGTAAAAGCAGGAGATGTAATAGCTACTACTCAAATTCTTTGTAAACAGAAAGGATTGGTTCAATTACCAAATATTGTTGATGAAGAGCCAATAAGAAGGTTAATTGTTGAAAGAGAAGAAGATAAAATTGAAATTAAAATTAGTGATAAACCAGTTGTTAAAGTTGGTGATCGTGTAGTTGATGGTGATCCTATTAGTAAGTCTGTAAAATCAACTTCTTGCGGAGAAATAGAAGAAATTTCCAATAGTTCAGTAACTTTAAGACTTGGGAGGCCTTATATGGTTTCTCCTGATTCAGTTTTACATGTTAAAGACGGAGATTTAGTTCTTAGGGGAGATGGTCTAGCTTTACTTGTTTTTGAGAGACAAAAAACTGGAGATATCGTACAAGGATTGCCTCGTATTGAAGAGTTATTAGAAGCCAGGAGACCCAGAGATTCTGCAGTATTATGTAAAAAATCTGGAACGGTTCAGATTAAACAAGGTAATGATGACGAATCACTTTCTTTATCAGTTATTGAAAAAGATGATTTAGTTAATGAATATCAACTATTAGTTGGGAAAAATATAATGGTTAGTGATGGACAACAAGTTTTAGGTGGAGAATCTTTAACTGATGGTCCAATTAATCCGCATGAACTATTAGATTGCTTTTTCAATGATTTAAAAGATGAGAAACCTCTCATAGAAGCAGCTCGAGAATCCATATCAAAACTACAAAGAAGTATGGTAAATGAGGTCCAAAACGTCTATAAGTCACAGGGTGTAGCAATCGATGATAAGCATATTGAAGTTATTGTTAGACAGATGACGAGTAAAGTCCGAGTAGAAGATGCTGGAGATACTACTCTTTTACCTGGTGAACTCATAGAGTTGAGGCAAGTGGAAGATATAAACCAAGCAATGGCAATTACAGGAGGAGCTCCAGCACAATTTACTCCTGTTTTGTTGGGTATTACTAAAGCCTCTCTCAATACAGATAGCTTTATATCAGCAGCATCTTTCCAAGAAACAACAAGGGTTCTTACAGAGGCTGCTATTGAAGGCAAATCTGATTGGTTAAGAGGTTTAAAAGAAAATGTTATTATTGGTAGATTAATACCTGCAGGTACTGGTTTTAGCGGTTTTGTTGAGGAACTATCCTCAGAGGCTGGTCCTCATCCCGATATCCTTGCAGAAGAATCTGGTGGTTACAGGAGAGCACAGAATTTAAGGCCTGATTATACAGTTGACATGCCACAATCACCTGCCGTGACCTCTACTGCAATACTTGATGATCCTAGTGACGAAGATTTAGAAACAACGAGAAATCGACATGGAATCGATCCTTCTTCGAGTAATTTTGCGGCCTTCGCAAGACCTAATGCTGAAAATCAATTTTCTGAAGATCAATTACCAGATCCTGCGGCATTGGAGGGATTGCAGGAGGAGGGCCTTCTCTCTGATGAATAAATATTTTCTATTATTACTTTTAGTGACTAGAATGGATTTTTGAAATTTTAAGTAATGATTAAGCCAGAGATTGTCCCCAAAAGAAAATTACCTCGTTATGGATTCCATTTTTATAATGAAAGACTTAATGGAAGAATTGCTATGATTGGTTTTATTGCGCTTATTCTTACAGAATTCTTTTTAAAACATGGTTTGCTGTTATGGTGAAATTAGTTTTTAAATAAAGACTACTTAATTTGAAAAATCTTCTTGGAAGTAGTGTTAAAGATTTAGAAAATGTGGCTTTAGACTATGGTCAAGCTGCTTTTAGGGGTAGGCAAATCTATAATTGGATTTATAACTATAAAAATAAGAAAAAAAGTATTGATCAAATAGATGTCTTACCTTTAAATTTCAGAAAGAAGTTAAAAGATGATGGTTTTAAATTAGGTGAGCTAATTGTTCAGGAAAGAAACTTAGCTAAAGATGGTACCTTAAAGTTGTTACTGTCTACAAACGATAATGAAAGTATTGAGTGCGTTGGTATACCAACTGAAAAAAGACTAACTGCCTGTCTTTCTAGTCAAGTTGGTTGTCCAATGGACTGTAAATTTTGCGCAACTGGCAAGGAAGGATTGAAGAGATCTTTAAAAGCAAGTGAAATTTTAGATCAAATTTTATTTATCGAAAATGAAATGAATAGAAGAGTGACCAATATTGTTTTCATGGGTATGGGTGAGCCCTTATTGAATATTGATGAGTTGCTTTTGTCAATTAGATCTATAAATGAGGATTTTCAAATTAGCCAGAGAAAGATAACTGTAAGTACTGTCGCTATTCCAAAAATGATAAATAAATTATCTTCAAAGTCTTTCCAAATATTAGGTAATTGTCAATTTACATTAGCAATAAGCTTACATGCTTCAAACCAAAAAACAAGAGAAACTATAATACCAAGTGCAAAAAACTACAAGATCGAAAATATAATTGAAGACTGTAAGCAATACGTAAAAGATACTGGTCGGAGGGTAAGTTTTGAATATTTAATGCTAAATGGGGTTAATGACAAATTAGAACATGCTAATGAATTAAGTAATTTGCTGAGAGGGTTTCAATGCCACGTAAATTTAATACAATACAACCAAATTGATGAGGTTGAATTTCAAAGAGCCTCTCTAAAAAATCTTCAATCATTTCAATCTAGACTGTCTCGTAATGGCATCGAAGTTAGCTTGCGAAAAAGTAGAGGTCTAGATAAAAATGCGGCATGTGGTCAGCTAAGACAAAATGCAAAAATTAAATAATATTATCCATTAAAAATTTTTTAAAAGTTTCTTAAACAGGTTATTATTGTTTTAATTAATCTTAAATCTTTGGGTTTTATTAAGACAAAAATTTTACCTTTCGCTATTGTCTCACTTTTTGGGATTGCCTTCTTTGCAGTTAGTGCAAGAATTTGGTTGCCAGGAGATATGATGTCTCCTGCTCCCATAAATTAATATTTTTAGTTTTTAAAATGACAAAAAATAAGGATCCTAATAAAGAAAGCTTAGTTGATATCGCTGTTGATCCAGAGGTTTTAGCTAGAGAATTAGCCTTAGAAATTGAAATAGATCCTCTAGCACAAATTGATGAAGATTCCTTTCCAAAAGGTTTAAATATAACTCAAGAGTGCAATGAAGCATTAAAAATGCTGAAAGGTAACAGAGAAGAAAGAATACAGGGCTTAAGAATATTTTGTGAATATAGAGATTCAAGATCTTTTCCTCTTTTGTTGCCATTACTTGATCAACCTTGTCCTGTAGAAAGAATGAGTGTGGTATATGCTTTAGGTCGTAATCCATGCCCTAGCGCGGTTGAGAAACTTGTCAGTCTTTTGGAGACTGACGATAATGCTTATGTCAGAAGAGCAACTGCATGGAGCTTGGCTAATTATGATAATCAAATTGTTTTGAAGCCATTAATAAATGCTTTGAAAAACGATGTAGCTGCAGTAAGGTTATGGTCATCTAGTTCTTTAGCTGAAATCGGCAATGTTTCTTTGGAAAATGCTCAATTGGCTGCAGAACAACTTTTAATAAGTTTAAAAATAGATAATGAGCCAGGTGTAAGAAGTAATTGCATCTGGTCATTATGTAGATTGTACGAAAAATTAAACAATACATTTCAAGAAAGTTTCGTTGATGAATGTACCAAGATAGCTCTTTTCGATCAAGAACCTTCTGTTATGGAAGAAGCGAAAACTGCCTTGGACTCAATGGGGATGCAAAGTTTTTATAACTAAATTTCTTAATTTTTTTGATAAGCACGCGACTGAAAGACTTTATTTATTAGATATTCAATATAAAAATTAAAATTAATTAACTTGTACCAACTGAAACAAAATATTTTCGTTATTCTATATAAAGTAAAAGTACTCAGTACTTGAATTTAATGCCTCAAAAAACATTGAGATTCAAAATTCATCAAGACGGAAGAGTTGAAGAGACTGTTGAGGGATTTACTGGTAATTCATGCAATGAAGCTACAAAAAATCTCGAAGACGCTCTCGGTAAAGTAACAGTTAAAAATAAAACTTCTGATGCTTTCATCTCTAATCAAAGTGAAAACTTAACACAATTAAATAACGAATCTAATGTCACATTTTAGTACAATTAAAACTCAGCTCAAAGAAGTAGAGCCATTAATTAAGGCTTTAAATCATTTTGGTTATAGTATCAATCAAGAAGAAAAGTTTGTTAAAGGATATAAAGGTCAATTCACAGCCGTTGATATAAGCATGAATTTACCTGGTGATACCCAAGTTGGATTTAAATGGGATAACAATTCTAATGCATATGAATTAGTTACTGACCTTGATCTATGGAAATTTGAGATTCCAGTAGAAAGATTTATCTCAAAAGTTACACAAATGTATGCTTACCAAACAATCATTTCTAAAACTAAAGAAGATGGATATCAAATCGTAGAGCAAAAAAATAAAAATGATGGTTCTATTGAATTGGTTTTAACCAAGTGGGAAAACTAATGTCAAGATATGGATTTTACGGATCCATTTTATAATACTGGGGAAAGTATTGAGATTACAGGCTATGAGCCAGTTTTAGGTGGTCAGTTAGCTGAAAAAGCTGTATGGGTTGACGAAGCAAAGTGTATTGGTTGTCAGTACTGTGTTCACGTCGCTTCGAACACTTTCACTGTTGATGAATTTCATGGTAGAAGTCGAGCTATTAGACAAGATGGGGATAGTTCTGATGTCATACAAGAAGCAATAGATACATGCCCTGTTGATTGTATTCATTGGGTCAAATTTGAAGAATTAGATGATTTAGAGAATAGTCTCGATAGGGATATGTTTCAAACATTTGGAAAGCCACCGAGAATGAATAAGCACTAATATCAAAAAGATGCAATATCGTAGATTTGGTAGGACCAATCTGAAGATTCCTGTTTTATCTTTAGGTGGTATGAGATTTCAAAAAAGTTGGGATCAATTAGATTTTTCTGAGGTTTCATACGAAGAACAAAATAAATTAGAAAATATATTAGATCTTGCAACACAATATGGCTTAAGCCATGTAGAAACCGCCAAGTACTATGGAACTTCTGAGGTGCAATTAGGGATGTGTTTTAAGAATACTGAGAAAATCCCTAATATAATCCAAACAAAGATTCCACCAAATAGTGATCCGGAAATTTTTGAGCGAGATGTATTATCTAGCATTGAAAAATTGAAAGTTAAAAAAATTGATTTGTTAGCAATACATGGTATCAATACTGCTGAACATTTACATCAGGCTATTCGAGATGGAGGTTGCATTGATATTTTGAGGAATTTTCAAAAAGAAAATTTAATTGGATCTATTGGATTTTCAACTCATGGAAAATCTTCACTTATTGAAAAGGCCATATCAACAAACTTTTTTGATTATGTAAATTTGCACTGGTATTTCATTAATCAGGAAAATACAAAGGTTATTAATTTAGCCAAAAAGCATGATCTTGGGGTTTTCATAATAAGTCCTACTGATAAAGGGGGACATCTTCATACTCCCTCAAGAAAAATGTTGGAATTTTGTAAACCTCTTCATCCTATAGTTTTTAATGATCTTTTTTGCTTAAGAAATCAAAATGTCCATACTTTGAGTGTCGGTATTGCAAAAGAGACAGATTTTGCTCTGCATTTAGAAGCTGTCTCGTTGTTATCAGAATCTGAGAAGTATGTGCCTAAGATAATTGACAAATTAAGGCAGGAATCAATTAATTCCTTAGGTTTAGAGTGGCATCAAAATTGGAATAGAAATTTACCAAGTTGGGAATATACTCCTGGAAATATTAATATTCCTGTTCTGCTTTGGCTTTCAAATTTAATTGATTGGTTGGGTATGGAAGGATATGCAAGAGCTAGATATCAATTGCTTGGTAATGGAAGCCACTGGTTCCCAGGATTCAACGCGAATTTACTAGATGTAGATGTTTCTGAAGGGCAATTATTGAAAGTATTAGAAGGTCATATAAATCCAAAAAAAGTTATAAAAAAATTGAGAAATTTAAAAGAAAAGTTTGGAGATAAGAATGCTAAAAGATTATCAAGAAAATAATTTCATAATGGATTTTTTTCAGGTTTGCCAACTTTTCTTGGGTAAATTTCAGGACAAAAATTCTTTGGTTTAATAAGAATAATATTTCGGGTGCCTTTATTTCTTGGTAATAGTATCTCTTTTTTATCTATAACTTTCCCTTCTAATATTTCTAAAGTTTTATCTAGATTTTTGCTTTCTTGATTCGTCCATTTGCCACAATATAAAACTCCAAAACCTTCTTTTTTTAACATTGGTAGTATATATTCTGAAACTGTTGAAGGGTTACTAACCGCTCTAGTTGTTGCAATATTAAAATTATTTCTCATTGACGATTGGTGGGCTAAATTCTCAACACGATCATTGATTACATGAATATTGTTTTTGAAATTGATCTGCTCAACTAAAATTTTTATTGCATCTGTTTTCTTTTTCAAAGAATCAATTAGGTATATCTCAGAATTAGGATGAGTTATTGCATAAGCTAAACCTGGGAAGCCACAACCTGATCCAATATCTAAAAATTTTTTATTATTAAAATTTATATTCGTGAAAGCTTTGAATGGCCAAATGCTGTCAAAAACTTGAGATACCCAATAATCATCACCATCAGTTAATCTTGTGAGATTGGTCTTATTATTTAATTCTTTAATTTTAATTTGTAACTCTTGAAATAAATTTATTTCTTCTTCAGTTATTAAGGAAAGAATTTCTTCTGGAATGTTTTGTTTTTTCATTTCGTTATAAATATGAATTTTAACCATCCATTAAATACATTCTATTTAGTAAAAATTTATTAGAATTACAATATTAATAAAAGATTATTTTGAAAGGGGAAACTTCCTATTACAAAATTTTAGGTGTAAATGAAAATGCATCCAATCATGAATTAAGAAAGGCATTTTGTAAACTTTCTATTGAGTTGCATCCCGATACAACTTCATTAGAAATAGATATCGCTAAAAATAAATTTCAAGAAGTTCTTGAAGCTTATGAACATTTAAATAATAGTGATTTAAGGAAAATATATGATGACAAACTAAAAGAAAACTCTAGGATTTCAAATAATACTAATGTTTTAAATAATTTAGTAATCGATTCTAATAATCAAAATTTAATAGGAAATAGAAGACCTTTTTCGAATGGAGAATTGTTTTCGTTGTTTCTTTTAATTATCATCATTTCTATAAGTTTAATTGGTTCAATTTTTATTGCTTCTTTTACTGGAAAAGAATTAGAGACAATACCGCTTTGGCTAATTAAATAATTTTTTAAAAAGTCTGTGAATCCCTCTAAAAAACCTATCAATCAAAATTCACTGCAATCATTGGAATTGTGGTTAACTGATTTAGGTGCTGTGAAGGATATTAATAATCCATCTAAATGGTATCTTTTACTTTCAAATTGGAATGCAACTATTATTTTTGAACAAGAAGATTTAAGTGTTATATGGGAAAGTGGAGGACAAGAAACTAAAAGACTATTTTCTTACTGCATTAATAGAGAAGATGTGGAAAATGCAATACTGCAGGGACCTTAAACTTCTTTCTAAAGATTGTCTAAGATTTGCCTTATTATCCAGTAACTTTCCCCCAATTGATCATCTGTTATACAGAGAGGCGGCAAGAGGTAAATAACATTCCCGAGGGGCCTAATGAATAAACCTTGCTCCATTGCAAGACTCTTTATTTCTTTCCCAATATTATTGAAATAACCTTTTTTGTTCCCAATATCCAAATCGAAGGCAGCAATTGTGCCGGATACCCTTACCTTCTTTATATAAGGTAAGTTTTTAAATTTAATTAGATGAGATAAATGTTTTTCTTCAAATGAAAGGTATTTTTGTGGTTCTTTTTCTAATAAATCAAGGCTAGCGTTTGCAGCAGCACAACCTAAAGGATTAGCAGTAAAACTATGTCCATGCCAAAAAGTTTTTCTTGGGGAATCATCGATAAAGGATTGAAAAATTTTTTCTTTACATAAAGTTATTCCCATCGGTAAAAATCCACCTGTTAAACCTTTTGAAATACTAATTAAATCAGGAATGATTTTTGCCTTTTGAAAAGCAAAAAGGGTTCCACATCTTCCAAACCCAGTCAATACTTCATCTGCAATTAACAAAGAATTATTATTTTTTATAATTTCTGAAACTTTTTTTATAAACTGAGGCCTAACCATATTCATCCCTCCTGCTCCTTGAACAAGTGGCTCAAGGATTACTGCAACTGTGGGAGTTTTAAGTAGAGTTTCTAATTTTTGGATCGCCTTATTTTCTTTATTTTCTACTTCTTCATCGTTCATCCAAGTTGAAGGCCATGGGACTCTTCTAACTGGAAACATAAGATTATCGAAATTCTCATTAAAAATATTTCTTTCACCTAAAGCCATTGCGCCAAATGTATCACCATGATAGGCGCCATCAAAAGCTACTATTTGAGTTCTTGTCTCTCCTCTATTTTGCCATGATTGGAAGGCAATTTTTAAAGCGACTTCCACTGCAGTAGAACCGTTATCAGAAAAGAATAATCTTTCTAGTTTTGTTAATTCACTAAGTCTTTCCGCTAATTTTTTTGCCTGTGGATGTAAGAAATCAGCAAATATTACTTGCTCAAGTTTTTTTGATTGATCAAAAATGGCGTCCGCAATATATTCGTTACTATGACCATGAAGAGTTACCCACCAACTACTAATTGCATCTATTAGTTCTTTTTCAGGATCTTTAGTAAATAGGAGGGCATCTTTACCATGAGTTACTTCTATCTGCGGTTTGCTGTTATTGATTTGCGTAAAAGGTGGCCAAATATTTGGGTGCCAATCTTGATTTGGAGTTTTTGAAACCAAAGATTTCATTTAACTTATTTTTGAGTTTAATAGTGTGATCAACTTATTCTTGATGTGTAGTTCTTTCCATAGTATATCTAAATTATTTGAGTCTATTTTTTTGATGTAAGGAAATTCAGCAATTAAAGGAATTCCACTAAAATCAACTAGAGTTTTTGGATTATCTAAGTGTTTTTCGCCATTGACTACTAAACCTAAAATCTCAATATTTCTTCGTTTTAAGGCCTCAATACTAAGCAGGGTATGGTTAAGAGTGCCAAGTGAGCTCTTACATACAAGTATTACAGGAAGATTCCATTCTTTTATTTGATCTATTTGCAAAAAATTGCGTGTTATTGGAACCATTAATCCACCTGCAGTTTCTATAATTAGTGAGCCTTGCACTTTTGGCAATCTCAACTTGTCAAAGTTAATAGTTTTTTGATCTATTTCAGCAGCCCAATGCGGAGATAGAGGTTTTGTAAAGACATAAGCTTCTTTGATTATTTTCTCTTTACTTACTTGTGCAAGTTTTTCAACAGTTTGACTATCAGTTTGCGATTCAATCCCACTTTGAATAGGTTTCCAATAAAAGGAATTCAATCCTTTAACGAAAAAAGAGCTTATTAAAGTTTTCCCAATATCAGTATCTGTTCCACAAATTATAAATTTGAAAATATTTTTGTGACTACTCATGATTTCTTTATGATTTGAATCTCAATTTGCCATGAAAGGTTAACTGTATTATTGTAATTCTTTGGCCAAAACTTTTGAATTTCCTTTAACTCTTTTACTGTTTTGCGTTTACAGTTTGTTGATTGTGCTCCTACATTTTTAATGCTTCTAAAAAGTTTATATACATCTTCAAAATTTTCAAGATAATTAAACTGTTTTGAATAATATATTTCAGTTATTTTGAAATCTTTTAATAATTCTTTAGAGCAAAGGAAATTAAGACCACTATATTCAATATCAATTTTTTTACAAGTATCTTTCCATTCAGGAAAACAATCTTTTGTTGGATATGAAATGATTAAAAAACCTCCAGGTGTTAATTTGCTAAACCAATTTTTTATTATCTTTTCTGGGTTGTTTAACCAATGTATGCAAAAGTTAGATGTTAATAGAGAACAGTTATTTATTTCAGAAGGTAAATAATTATTCAAATCCCATAAAATTTTTTTTCTAGATAATTTATTCTCAATAAGCATTTTCTTGCTGAAATCAATTCTGGATACTTTTTGGGAAGAAATTTTTTCTATTTCATCTGCTAATAGTCCTGGACCTGATCCTAGATCTATCCATTCACCTTTTTTTTGGGGATTTAATTCTTTGATAAGATGAACAATCTTTTTTGCAAAAAATTTTTGAATATTTGAATGCTCTAAATACCGATATGCAGCATCATTGAAATTATTTTGTATTTTCTCATTCCACTTTTTAATATCCATTTTAATCGTTAAGTGTATTATGTAAGATCTTGTATAAATTTAAATTATTCAAGCAATGACCTTGTTGAGCTAATTTAATTAAAATTGGCTTCCTTTCAAGTGTTTTATTTAAGGAATCTAAAAAGTTATTATTTGATTCGTTGTCAAGAATCAAATCATTTTCTGATTTTATAAAAATAATTTTGCAATCTTTTCTTAAAAATACTGGAAAATCTCTATTGATGTAAAGTTCTTTTAAATCACTTAAAAGAAGAGTTTTATTTAAATTCTCTAGACTTTTATAAAAGATATTTTTAAAACTATTATTCATATGATTTGGCAAAAATGATCTATATATAAATTCTTTCAACATATCCTTAGGTTCATCTTTTATTATTTTTGTTTCCATTCTTTTTAGAGACCTCAAAATAAAGTTTCTCTTATTACTTAAAGGAAGAAAATTATTAAAAGAATTTATAAGAACAATATGAGTTGCTTCTTTTAAAATTTTTTTTGGCATTAAATGAAAACCAAATGAATGGCATAAAGTCACTCTGATTTCTTTTTTAGATTCGCTTTTAATCCATTTTGCTTGATAATTGTTTGTCGAAAAATAGCCCCTTTCATTATCTTGCCAATGCCAATTATTATTTAAAAAATTAACTTTATAATCATCCCAGAAATATTGATTTAGTCCCCACCCATGTTGTGTAATAATT
>CACMTJ010000006.1 GCA_902616595.1 uncultured Prochlorococcus sp. | reverse complement strand
TACTTATAAAAATAATTTCTTCTTCATAGGCTTGAGAAGTAATTACAGTCTTAAGATTTTTGCAAATTTCCTCTATTATTGATTTCGCATCATTTTCCGATAGTGACCTCGTATTAGCCAAAATAAAAAATAAATTAGATTTAGATTCAAAACCTTTAGCTAAAGTTGAGCAGTCCCACTTAAGCAGTAATAAGCAATCGTGAACAGTTTGAGAGCCTGTGGGATCATCATCTATAACGACAAATTTCATAAGTATTGCAAAATTACTTAAGAGATTTTATTTGTATTGAGGCATTTAACCTTTTACTATCATTTGAAGGAATCATAATGTTTCTAAATCCATCAACAAAAGAATTTCGGGGACTAGTCCAAGGTTCGAGACATATCATTTTTCTTGGAGGATCACTCCAAATAACGCCTAGATCAAAAGGATATGGATGATTTAAAGTTACCTCTCTTTTTAAAATTTTATCTCGAAAAGAGCTTCTGCCGGAAGCATACATAAGTAGATCAACTCCTAAATTAATTTTGTTTAATTCATCTAAAGTATTACTTATAGTATTTCTTTCTTGATCCTGACAATTAAGTGGATTATCAAAAAACTCTAAATTTTTAAAATCTGAAATTTTAAAATAGGGATGCAAACCAAAATTTATAGGCATAGTAAAGTCTGTTTTGTTATAGATTGTAATTTCAAATTCTAAAGAGTTAATTTTTAAGATAACTTCTATTTGTAGTTCGAAATCGAAAGGATAATATTTTTTGGTTTTTTTAGACGCATTTAAGAATAAACATAAAAATTTTTCATTTTCATTGAAGGAGTACTGCCATTTCAAATCCCTAGCGAAACCATGTTGCGGTAATTGCAAATAATCATTTCCAAATACTGAACTAGAGGTATTGAGATTTCCACAAATTGGAAACAAGATTGGAATGCCTCCCCTAATACTTTTTGCCTTATCCATAAATCTTGTTTCATCGAAATAAAGTATTTCATTACCATCCGACACCCAATTTGTAATAACGCCTCCTCTTTCAGGACAAAATTTAATGTAATTATTTTTATCCAATTGAAAGACAAAAATTCCTTGTTCCTTATTAGATAATTCAAGTTTCACAATAATTACTTACAGAGAATCAACCCAATCCAAAATATGCTGATTAACTAATTCAGGTATCTCATCATGAGGACAATGTCCTGCATCAAGAATAATTTCTTTTGTATTCTTTGGTGTAAATTTTTTATATAGATTTCTTTTTTTTGGAGTGTTCATCCATGGATCTTTCCCTCCCCAAAGAAGTAATAATGGCGCATTTAGTTTTGCGAATAGCTTATCCAATGGCAATCCCTGAGGACCTGATGGGTTAAATACACTTCTAAAAACATTAAAAGCTCCGAAATCTAGGGAAGGCTTTCTTATTGACTCAACTAAAAAATCATCAACATTTTTTTTATCAACATAAACTTGATTCAACGTTTTTTTAATATTTTTTGGATTTCTCATATTTTCAAAAATCAAACGTTGAAGAACAATATTTTTCAAAAATATGCCGGCAACTGTTTCAATTGAAGTTTGCATTATATTCTTTTTGATAGTTTTTTCTTCACTAAAATATCCAGCAGCATTAAGTAAGATCACTCCTGCGTTTAGCTCATTTAATTCTGCCCCAGCTGCTAATGCGGCATAACCACCTAATGAATTTCCAACAACAATTGTAGGTTTTTTTATTTTCTCTTTTACATAAGCGACAACCTGATCTTTCCATAAAGATCCTGAGTATTCGACGTCTTGAGGCTTAGGACTTTTTCCAAAACCGAGTAAATCCATAGCATGAACTTCGTATTTTGTACTCAAAATAGGAATATTAAATCTCCAATGATCCGTAGAAGCGCCGAAACCATGAATCAATAAAATTGCACATTCTTTTGATGTTTGCTCGGGCTTAGCGGAAACTGTATGAATTGGGTAATTTAAAAAATTCCAGTTATAATTTAAATCACTATCTATCAGGGCTAACTTTTCCATTCATTGAAAATTTATCTTCATTGATTCTAATAAACTTATTTACTAAAGAAGACCCACAGGATCAGCTGCAACATCATCTGAAATTTTATTGCCATCATTTGGGGGCTTATCTTTTAGAACAATTCTTAAGAGTACAGGTGCAAGAAATGTAGTTCCTATAACCATTAATAAAATAGCTGCTTCAAGAGAAGGAGTTAATAACTTAGCGCTTGTTCCTAGCCCAAGAAAAATTAAACCAACCTCTCCTCTAGGCATCATACCCAAACCTACAACTAATCTATTTGTAGGTTTATCACTTGAAAATACCCATCCAGCTGCAATTTTTCCAATAATCGCAACAACTAATAAAAATCCTGCAACTACAAGAGCTGATCTGCTTGTTGGATCAAGTGGATTGATAACAGATAAATCCATTCCAGCTCCAACTAATACAAAGAAAATAGTTGCGAATAAGGAAACTAAAGGTAAAACAGATTGTTGTATTGCATGATTATTTTTAGAACTACTAAGAATCAATCCAGCTGCAAAAGCCCCTAAAGCTGCTTCCAATCCAATGGCTGTTGCCACGAAACAACACAATACAAGTATTACAAAAGAAGCTACCACCACGGCTCCGGGAGCCTTTAATCTATCTAATAACCAATCAAAACCTGGAGCAGCTGTTCTACTTAATGCAATAGCAGCAATAACAAACACTACAGCTGCTGCAACTAATTTAACAATGGGAGCAATTTCTAAAGTACCCCCGGCAGCAAGAGCGACTACAACTGCCAGAATAACAATTCCCAAAATATCGTCTAACACTGCTGCACCAATAACAATCTGTCCTTCTCTAGTTTTCAAATATCCCAATTCACCGAAAACACTTGCTGTAATTCCTATACTTGTGGCAGTCATAGATGCTCCAGCAAAAACTGCTGGAATTAGATCTACTTGGAAAATAAACATTAATCCAAGAGTTCCAAACGCAAAAGGTAAAATTACGCCAGCCATAGCAACAGTAAAAGCCTGAGCACCGACAGCTACCAATTCCTCTAACTCACTTTCTAAGCCTGTTAAAAATAAAAGTGCATATAAACCAAGTGTTGCTACTGCTTGGAGCGAGGGAAAGCTTTCAAAATAAACATCTGGTACTGCTTCTGGGGGGATTGACGCTAATGAACTAATAACATTTACAAGTCCCTCATTTAGTTCAGTTCCAGCTGAGGGCGGTATCAATAAATGGAATCCTGATGCTCCTATTACAACACCTGCAAGAAGCTCACCTACAATCGTTGGCAAACTTAGTCTTACTAATACTTCTGCTAATGCTCTTGCTGCTAAAAAGATCAATAAAAATCTTATAACTCCGACCAACGTTTCAGCAACTTCTAAATCATGTGCACTTAATTCAGCAAGTAAAGAGTACATTTAAGTGTAAAAAATAAACTACCTAATTGGAAGATAGTTTATTGAGGGCCCACTTTAAGAAATATGTAAGAAAAAAGCAAAAATACTCAACAAGTGTTGATCTGAAGTTACAACAAAGAAATTTTCTTAAAAATGGCTATTGTCTGTTATATGGCTAATCCAATGAATTCCAACGAACCCTTCGATCTGCGCTTGCCTACCCCTGGCTGCTATTTAGATCCTGAGAAAGCTGGGATGGATTCAGATGCTGTTTTTCAAGGAATGACAGCCCATCTTTTCTACACTCTTGGAAAGTTAGCAACCTCTGCAAGTCCTCACGACTTATATATGGCTTTGAGTTACGCAGTTAAAGATAGGCTAATGACAAGATACTTAGCCAGCCAAGAGGTCATAAGAAAAAAACCACAAAAAACTGTAGCTTACTTATCCGCAGAATTTTTAATAGGTCCTCAATTAAGTAATAACCTCCTCAATCTTGGCATAACTCAAGAAGCGGAAGATGCATTAAAAAGATTTGGTATTGAATCTTTATCAACAATACTCGAAGTAGAGGAAGAGCCTGGATTAGGTAATGGTGGTCTTGGTAGACTTGCTGCATGCTATATGGAATCATTAGCATCTCTACAAGTGCCAGCAGTTGGTTATGGTATTCGCTACGAATTTGGCATATTCAATCAATTAATCAGAGATGGTTGGCAAGTTGAAGTTACTGACAAATGGCTAAAAGGTGGATGGCCTTGGGAACTTCCACAACCTGATGAATCATGTTTTGTTGGCTTTGGAGGAAGAACTGAAAGTTATAGAGACGATAAAGGAAATTACAGATCAAGATGGATACCTTCTGAACATGCAATAGGTGTCCCTCATGATGTTCCAGTCTTAGGATACAGGGTAAATACATGTGACAGATTAAGACTCTGGAGAGCTGATGCAACAGAAAGTTTTGACTTTTATGCTTTCAATATTGGTGATTACTATGGAGCAGTAGAAGAAAAAGTTGCCTCTGAAACCCTTTCAAAAGTTCTATATCCAAATGATGGAACAGACGAAGGTAGAAGATTAAGACTCAAACAACAACACTTCTTTGTAAGCTGTTCTCTTCAGGATATGCTGAGAAGCCTTGAGAAAAGATCAATACCAATAACAGAATTCCCTAAGCACTGGACAGTCCAATTAAATGATACCCATCCTGCCATAGCTGTTGCAGAATTAATGCGACTTCTAATTGACCAATATCAAATAGGTTGGGATAAAGCTTGGAACATCACAACTTCCTCAGTTGCATACACAAACCACACATTACTGCCAGAAGCTTTAGAAAAATGGGATTTAAATTTATTTAATGATCTTCTTCCTAGACATTTAGAAATTATTTATGAAATTAATTGGAGATTTCTACAACAATTAAGACTACGTTATCCAGGTGATGACAAAATCCTTCAAAAACTCTCAATAATTGATGAAGAAGGCTCGAAATCAGTTCGGATGGCTCATTTAGCTACAATTGGTGCACATCACATAAATGGTGTTGCAGCTCTCCACTCAGATCTAATCAAAAGACAACTTCTGCCTGAATTCGCAGCTCTGTGGCCTGAAAAATTTACAAATGTAACTAATGGAGTTACTCCAAGGAGATGGGTTGCCCTCTCTAATCCATCACTATCGAACCTTTTAGAAGAAGAAGTTGGTCCAAACTGGATAACAAATATGGAACTTCTTAAGAAGTTAGAAGAAAAAAAAGATGACAACCATTTTTTGGAAAGATTTGAGGAAACCAAACTAAATGGCAAAAGAAAATTAGCCAGCTTTATCCATTCGAAAACTGGAATACTTGTAGATCCATCAAGTTTATTTGATGTGCAAGTAAAAAGAATTCATCAATATAAAAGGCAACATTTAAACGCCCTACAAATTATTGCGCAATACTTAAGGATCAAAAATGATACAAACAAGTATGAAGTCCCAAGAACAATAATATTTGGAGGTAAAGCTGCCCCAGGTTACTTTATGGCAAAGCTAATGATTAGATTCATTAATGGTATTGCTGATGTGGTTAATTCTGATCCAGATATGGATGGTTTATTAAGAGTTGTTTTTCTACCAGACTATAACGTTAAACTTGGTGAAATAGTTTATCCTGCAACGGATCTTTCGGAACAAATCTCAACTGCTGGAAAAGAAGCATCTGGAACTGGAAATATGAAGTTTGCCATGAATGGAGCTTTAACGATTGGAACCTTAGATGGAGCGAATGTGGAATTAAGAGATCTTGTGAAAAAAGAGAATTTCTTTCTGTTTGGTAAAACTGAAAGCGAAATTATGGATTTAAAAAACAATAATTATTCCCCAAAAACTTTTATTGATCAATGTCCAGAACTTAAAGAGGTTATACACCTCATCGAAATAGGCCACTTTAGCAATGGTGATAAAGAATTATTTAAACCTTTATTAAATAGCTTGACTGGACATGATCCATTCTTTGTTATGGCTGACTTTGAAGACTACCTAAACAAACAGGATGTAGTCAGTGAATGCTGGAATAATAAAAAAGCTTGGAATAAAATGGCATTATTAAATACTGCGAGATCAGGATATTTTTCTTCTGATCGATCTATTAGAGAATACTGTAAATCTATTTGGAAGGTATCTCCAATGCCAGTTGAAATTACTTGCGATGTAGAAGAGTTAACTAATTAATATTTTTCTTATCAGGTGAATCTGGGGTTTGGTGAAATAATCTATTCAAAATTAATCGATCCATATTTAATGGGTCTGGAGCTAATTCATTTGCAATTTCTTTAAATTTAGATTCAATGTTGTTGGAAATTTTTGTATCAAATATTCTTTCCATTAATGCTTCAATTGAATATAAATAGGCATTAACACTTTCAAGTTCATCTAAAGCTTCAGTAATTTCTGTGTCAGAAATATGTTTTTCTTCTAGACAGATATCTCCATTTGATTCTCTTTCAGATAATTCTCTCTGCAACTCATCAGTAATTTTTGTGCAAAGAGTTCTGAAAGATTGAATAGATGCCCAATTCAATTCTTGTTGCTGCTTAAAGGTAGGAAATTCTCTAATAAGACGATCATGCTCTTTATAAAATCTCTGACAATCAGAGCATTGACATGGTTGATCAGTCAAAACAATAAAAAATATCTGTTACTATCATCGCACTAAAAGGTATAAAAGTTGAATATTGAGAAGAAAGAAGAAGAATTTTTAACTAGCCTTACGTTTTAACATGTCAAATTTTTTTCTTGCCCATAAGAGAGAATCTTCAATAGTTTCAACTTCAGTATCATTATGATTTTTACTTTTATTTTTAATAAGATTAATCTTTTCAAATAATTTTTCATCCACTAAAGCTTGCTCTTCTAACTTCTGGTCATGAATCTTGATTAAATTACTAATTTTCTCACAATGTTTCTCAAGTGATTGAGCAATATTCTTAAATCTATCAATGTCAACTTCACTTACTGTATCTCTTTCAGAAGTCTCTTTTGAAGAATTAGGAAGGCTGAAGTTTGCGAAATTATTGGTTGGACTAAGTGTTGTTTCTGTATAAGACTCTACTTCATTATTTTCATAAGAATTTTCAACATCATCATCAATGAAAGATGTTTCATTTTCACTAGCATAGGGAATTTCAATAGTTGTTACAAGATTGATTACATCTCTCAGCCTCATAGAATCAGCAAACCATCCCATTGCTTGCTCTGCATCGCCTCTTTTTTCAGCATCATTTGCTTGATCTTCGTGAGCTTCCGCCAATAGAGCAAGCCAGCACAGGCATCTTGCTTGAACTACTGAAAGATCTAAATCATTAGGTTGAGACTTAGAAATGCGTTCATGCTCTTGTTGAATTAAGAGCTTTAAACGCATATCATGCAACTTAGCCATAAAAGATTTACTACTAACTATACGCTAGCTAGAGAGTAGCAATTTTGCACACATACTACATATAGTTTTTTATTTTTACGGGACTGGCGGGATTCGAACCCACGACCTACGGTTTAGGAAACCGTTGCTCTATCCTGCTGAGCTACAGCCCCAATAGATGATTTTTGGGGTATTTAGCATTATGCTAAATGAAAGCAGGAGAGGCAATCGCAAGAAAGTTTTATTTTGTTTCCAAAATAAAACTTTCTTGAGGAAAGTCCGGGCTCCCACATGGTCAGGCTTGCTGGGTAATTCCCAGTGCGGGCAACCGTGAGGATAGTGCCACAGAAACATACCGCCTAATACTTTATGTATGGCAAGGGTGCAAGGGTGTGGTAAGAGCGCACCAGCAACATTGAGAAGTGTTGGCTAGGTAAACCCCGGCTGGGAGCAAGGCTTAGTAGATTTATGACCATTACACAATCTACTTTTAAGCGCCGCTTGAGACTGTGAAGTAATTCCAGTCCTAGATAGATGATTGCCCATCTTAATTAAGATGAACAGAACCCGGCTTATGACCTGCTTTCTAATTATTGTGAGTATTCAAATCAGATGAAAAATATAATTAACGCAAAGAGAATTGATCAAATAACTACTTTTTTAGAGTCTTTAAATATTAAATCAAAAAGATTTTCTGAAATAATTAGAACTCAAAATATTTCAGTTATTCAAGATTTCAATCAAGCATTTATACATTCCTCAGAGGACAAAATAATAAATTATGAAAAACTAGAATTTTTCGGAGATGCAGTACTTAGATTAGCTGCTTCTAATTTTATTGAAAAAAAATATCCTCAAATGAGTGTTGGAGAAAGATCAGAGCTAAGAGCACAAATTGTAAGTGATGAATGGTTAACTAAATTAGGAGAAAAAATTGATATAGAAAAGTTAATAATTAAAGGACCTAAAGCTTTAGGTGATGAAAATTCAAAAAATACTATCATTGGTGAAGCTACAGAAGCTTTAATCGGTGCTCTTTACAAGTGCTTTAACTCAATTCAAGAAGTAAATCTTTGGTTAGATGATATTTGGGAGGAAGATTCAAAAATATTTTTAAAATCTCCATATAAATTCAAATCTAAGACAGTATTGCAAGAGTGGTGTCAAAGTAAAGGTTTTGATTTGCCAGTCTATAAAATCATTGAAGTCTCTAGAAAAAACGGGGACCCTGAAAGATTTTCTTGCGATATATTTATCGAAGGATTAAAAGAATCATCTGCATTCGGAAAGTCCCACAAACAAGCACAAACAAATGCAGCTAGAGCTTTAATAGAAAAATTTATAACTGCAGGTAAAATCTAATTTTTATACTATTTCTAAATTCGTTAGCTTAAAAGTTATGAGTTTATCCCAATTACCCCCTTCAAACAGAACAGCTGCTGTTTTTTTTGTAACTCTTTGTACAAACCCCTTATATCCTCTGTATATAGAGTTAGTGTCTTTTACAACAACAAAAGAACCTGGGAGTATGGTTCTAGTAGATAATTCCATGAAACACTCTTTCTTATACAATATATGATAAATAAAAATGAATGGTTGACTGTTGGATTGATAACATCATGTCATGGAATTAATGGACAGGTTAAGGTTAAATCTCTAAGTGATTTTGAAGAAAGATTTTTAAAACCGGGAATTAGATGGTTACAAAAAGAAAATGAACTTCCTTCAAAAATAGAACTTATATCTGGCTTCAAACAGCCTGGCAAAGAAACATTCATAGTTAAGTTCCAAGGAATAAATTCAAGAAATAATGCAGAGCAACTTAAAAAATTTAAAATTCTTGTAAAAGCGGATACACTACCCAAACTAAAAAAGGAAGAATTCCACTTTTTAGAACTTGTAAATCTCGAGGTCAAGACTTTAGAAAATAATGAATTAAAAAAAATTGGGAAAGTTATCAATTTAGAAAATGAGAAAAATAATTTACTTGTTATTGAACTATTTAAAAATCAAAAAAAAGTTCTCATACCATTTGTTAAAGAAATAGTCCCATTAGTAGATATAAAAAATAATTTTCTAATTATCAATCCTCCAAATGGACTTTTAGAGCTATAAATAAAAAAATATTTAAGAAACTAATTATTCAACAGTTACACTTTTAGCTAAATTTCTTGGTTGATCCACATCAAGTCCCCTATGAGCTGCAATATGGTAACTCAATAATTGTAAAGGCAGTATATTAAGTAGAGGTGAAATCCATTCATTAGAGGAAGGAACTTTCATCAAATAATCAAAGATTTCAGTTCCATTACATTCAGGAGCAATCCCAATCAAATATGAATCTCTAGCTTTTGCTTCTTGAGCATTACTGATAACTTTATCAAAAACTTCACCAGGGGAGGCAATAGAAATTACAGGTACTTTTTTGTCTAATAAAGCTATTGGACCATGTTTCATTTCACCAGCAGGATATCCAGCTGCATGAATGTAACTAATTTCTTTAAGTTTTAAAGCGCCTTCAAGGGCAATAGGATAATTTATTCCTCTTCCTAAAAAAATAACATCTTTAATATTAAAAAAGTCATGTGCTAGCTTTTCTGAAGATTTATTATGTTTCTCTAATAGATCTTCTAGTAGTGGCGGAAGTTTTATAAGTTCGTTTATTAATTTACTTATTTCATCAGGACTTTGATTGCCTTTAATTTGAGCAAATTTTATGGCTAATCCATAAAAAGAAAGTAATTGAGCAAAAAAAGTTTTTGTTGCTGCAACTCCAACTTCTATTCCTGCACAGATATCAATTATATTTGAGACCTGCCTTCCTATCGAACTCTCTTTTCTATTTGTTATTGCAATAAGATTGGGTTTAAAATTTTGATCTTCAATAGAAGACCGTCTTTTAATTTCCATATCGATAGCTGCAATCGTATCAGCAGTTTCTCCAGATTGAGTGACTCCAATAGTTAATGTGTTTGGCAATAATGGAGGTGGTGAATATCGAAATTCACTTGCGTAAAATACATTTGTAGGGATACCTGAAAATTGTTCTAACAGAAAGCTGCCAACCATTGCAGCATGTTTACTAGTACCACAAGCAATAATTTCAATTCTTTCTATTGATTCAAAAAACTCTGTCTCAAAGGGATAATTGATTTGATATTGCCCATTATCTAAGTTTTTAATTAAATAATTTTCTAACCAGTTTTTTACAGTCCCAGGCTGATCATATATCTCCTTTAACATATAGTGTTTAAAATTCATCTTATCCATTATTTGCTCTGAAACTTTTAAAGAAACTGGATTGCGATATTGTCTCTCATTATTTGAGTCATATATTTCAATTCCAAGCGGAGTTAATAAAGCTATTTCTTCATCCTCCATTGGCAAAATAATATTCGTAAAGTTGGCAATGGCTGGCGTATCACTTGCACAAATAAATTCTCCTTCACCCAAACCAATAATCAAAGGTGCTTGCCTCCTTGCAACTACCAAAGAGGTTGGAGCACCATCCCATAAAACTGCCAAAGCATAAGAACCTTCCAAATCAGATATTACATTTCTCACAGCCACTAATAATGTTGAACCATTATTCTCAAGATTAAGTTTGCTTAACGTATTTAACTCTCTTTCAATTAGATGGGGAATTACCTCGGTATCTGTATCAGAATTAAAAATAATGCCCTCGTTTTCTAATTTATTTTTTAAATCTTGAAAATTTTCAATAATGCCATTTTGAACAACTGCTATGGATCCTGAACTATCGGTATGAGGATGTGCGTTTTTAACCTCAGGCTTTCCATGAGTTGCCCATCGAGTATGACCTATACCCACGGTTCCAGGAATACTCTGATTATTAAGATTACTTATTAAATTCTTGAGTTTTCCTTCTGCTTTATTACAAGAAATACAATTTGTTTCGGAATTTATTATTGCAACACCTGCCGAATCATATCCTCTATATTCAAGTTTTTCTAAACCATTTATTAATAATGGTAAAGCTTTTTTATATCCAGTTACTGCAACTATTCCACACATACGAATTTTTTTTTCAATTATATTGAAATAAATTGCGTATTTATTAAAACATGGACTCTCTTAAAACTGCACTATAAAAAATTAATATGCTAAGCCCATACTCCTAGATGTCTCATCTCCAAGATAAACACGAATACTTAAGAAATCTGTTGGACATGCCGTTTCACATCTTTTGCAACCTACACAATCTTCAGTTCTAGGAGAAGAAGCTATTTGGCCAGCTTTACAGCCATCCCATGGAACCATCTCTAAAACATCGAGTGGGCAAGCTCTTACACATTGAGTACATCCAATGCAAGTGTCATAAATTTTAACTGCGTGTGACATGTAAAAATTGTCTTTTAAACCTTGTTTTATAATACTATTGTCTTACAAAGAAATTAAAAAAATTAAGATATGCTTCACTCTTGTTAACTCTAGGGCATAAAATCATATAGATAATTAGTAATTTACGTAAACTATGTCACAAGAAATTCTCGAAAAAGTCTGTTCAATTGTTTCAGAACAATTAAGCGTTGAAGCAGGAGAAGTAAAATCAGATTCAAATTTCCAAAATGATTTAGGTGCAGATTCTCTAGATACCGTTGAACTCGTAATGGCTTTAGAAGAAGCATTTGATATTGAAATTCCCGATGAAGCAGCAGAGGGAATTGCAACTGTTGGCGATGCAGTAAAATTTATCGAAGAAAAAAAGGTTAATTAAAGAATGCCAAATTTCCATCGAGTAGTTATTACTGGTATCGGGGCAGTAACTCCAATTGGTAATAACATTGATGAATATTTAGTCGGTCTTCAAGAAGGGACTAATGGGGTATCAGATATTACACTCTTTGATCCTGAAAAACATCCCTGCAAATTTGCTGCAGAAGTAAAAAATCTTCAATCTGAGGATTATATTGAAGCCAAAGAATCCAAAAGATGGGATCGCTTTTCCCAGTTTGGTGTTATTGCTGCAAAGCAAGCTTTTAATGATTCAAGACTTGAAATTACTGAAGCTAATGCATCAAGAATTGGAGTGATTATTGGTTCTGGTGTTGGAGGCTTACTAACTATGGAAAGTCAAGCTCAAATATTGAGCCATAAAGGGCCTAAAAGAGTAAGTCCATTTACAGTCCCAATGATGATTCCAAACATGGCAACTGGATTGGCTGCCATTGCTTTGGGGGCAAAAGGACCAAGTTCCTCTGTTTCAACCGCTTGCGCTGCCGGTTCAAATGCAATTGGTGATTCTTTTAGATTACTCCAACTTGGAAAGGCAGATGCAATGATCTGTGGAGGAGCAGAAGCAAGTATTACGCCTCTTGGGGTAGCTGGTTTTGCCAGTGCCAAAGCTCTTTCTTTTAGAAATGAAAGTCCTCAAACTGCTAGCAGACCTTTTGATGCAGAAAGAGATGGATTTGTTATTGGAGAGGGATCTGGAATTCTTGTTTTAGAGACTTTAGAAAATGCACAAAAAAGAGATGCAAGAATTTATGCAGAAATAATTGGATATGGAACAACATGTGATGCTCATCATATTACAGCTCCATCACCAGGTGGGATAGGTGGCGCTGAAGCCATTAAATTAGCAATTGAAGATGCCTGTCTTAGCCTTGAAAAAGTTGATTACATAAATGCTCATGGCACAAGTACATCAGCTAATGATAAAAATGAAACTTCTGCAATTAAATCTATTTTTAAAGACAGATCTTACCTCATTCCTGTAAGCTCTACTAAGTCGATGACTGGTCATCTCCTAGGAGGCTCAGGAGGTATAGAAGCTGTAGCTTGTATACTTTCTTTGACACATAATTTTATCCCTCCTACAATTAACTACGTCAATCCAGATCCTGAATGCGATCTTGATTATGTACCAAATAATGCGAGAGAAGCTCAAATAGGGGTTGCTCTTTCTAATTCTTTCGGATTTGGTGGTCACAATGTTTGCCTTGCTTTCAGCAAAATGAATTGAAGACAACCAATTCTGTATTTCCAACTTAACTTATTTTAAAACAATGGTCGCTGCATCTGTTTCATTAGAATCACTTTGTGTAAATAGTATAAGAATGCTTGCTGTAGATGCAGTAAATAAATCTAATAGTGGTCATCCTGGATTGCCAATGGGATGTGCTCCTATGGGTTATGCATTATGGCAAAACATTCTTAATCATAATCCCCATAACCCAAAATGGTTTAATAGAGACCGTTTTGTATTATCAGCTGGTCATGGCTGTATGTTGTTATATTCTTTGCTTCATTTGACAGGATACAAATCAGTTTCTATAGAAGACATAAAAGAATTTAGACAATGGGGATCAAAAACTCCGGGACATCCAGAAACATTTGAAACTGAAGGAGTTGAGGTAACAGCTGGTCCTCTTGGAGCTGGAATTTCAAATGCAGTTGGTTTAGCAATAGCTGAAACTCACTTAGCAGCTAAATTTAATAAGCCTGATTGCAATATCGTTGATCACTACACTTACGTAATAATGGGTGACGGCTGCAATCAAGAAGGTATCGCATCAGAGGCCTGCTCATTAGCTGGTCATCTTAAGCTTGGCAAATTAATTGCACTATATGACGATAATCAAATTACAATTGATGGACGAACCGACGTTTCTTTCACAGAAGATGTTTTAAAAAGATACGAAGCTTATGGATGGCATGTACAACATGTTGAAGATGGTAATCATGATGTTAAAGGAATAACTGAAGCTATTGAAAAAGCAAAATTAATTACAGACAGACCTTCAATTATAAAAATTTCTACAACCATAGGTTATGGTTCTCCTAACAAATCAGATACTGCTGGAATTCATGGAGCAGCTGTTGGAGAAGAAGAAGCTGGATTAACTAGAGAGTTTCTAAATTGGGAATATCCTCCATTTGAAATACCAAATGAAGTATATGCACATTTTAGAAAATCAATAAACAAAGGCGAGAACTTAGAAAAAGAATGGAATTCTAAATTTGAAGAATATCAAAAAAAATATCCCTCTGAAGGAGCCGAGTTGAACAGAATGTTAAAAGGTCAATTACCTGAAAATTGGGACTCAGATCTCCCCTCTTATACACCTGATGATAAAGGGTTAGCCACCAGAAAGCATTCACAAATATGTTTAGGTGCTTTGGGTCCTAACCTCCCTGAATTAATTGGTGGATCCGCAGATTTAACTCACTCCAACTACACAGATATCAAGGGAGAAACCGGATCATTCCAGCCTCATAGTCCTGAAAAAAGATATTTACACTTTGGTGTAAGAGAGCATGCAATGGCAGCTGTACTTAATGGAATTGCGTATCACAATAGTGGTCTTATTCCTTATGGTGGAACCTTCCTTGTTTTCGCCGATTATATGAGAGGTTCAATGAGGCTTTCAGCACTCAGCGAATTAGGAGTAATTTATGTATTAACCCATGATTCAATTGGTGTAGGAGAAGACGGCCCAACTCATCAACCCATTGAAACTATCCCTTCTCTTCGTGCCATGCCTAACATGCTAGTTTTCAGGCCAGGAGATGGAAATGAGACAAGTGGAGCTTATAAACTTGCCATTCAAAATCGAAAAAGACCTTCTGCTCTTTGTTTAAGTAGACAAGGTATGCCAAATCAAGAAAATACTTCGATCGACAAAGTTGCACTAGGAGGATATGTAGTTTCCGATTGCGAAGGCACTCCAGATCTAATATTTATTGGTACTGGAAGCGAACTTAATCTTTGCATTGAAGCAAGTAAGGAAATTTCAAGCTTAGGTAAAAAAATTAGAGTTGTTTCAATGCCTTGTGTAGAACTTTTCGAAGAGCAAGAAGAATCTTACAAAGAAAGTGTTTTACCTAGTAGTGTGAAAAAGAGAGTTGTAGTAGAAGCTGCCCATTCATTTGGTTGGCATAAATACACAGGTTTTGATGGGATCTGTATTACCATGGATAGGTTTGGAGCATCTGCACCAGGTGGAGAATGCATGAAAAACTTTGGATTTACGGTCGAAAACGTAGTTAGTAAGACGAAAGAAATCCTATAATTATTAATATATTACTAAACTGAAGTATTACATTCTTCAAGTTTATCTTTTAACTGATCAAGAGATTCATCTGAAATCTTTGAATTCATTGGACAATGTTTTGGGCCACACATTGAACAAAACTCGGCCTTTTTAAAGATTTCTTCAGGTAGTGTCTCATCGTGGTACTGCTTTGCTTTTTCTGGATCTAATGAAAGTTCGAATTGTTTATTCCAATCAAAGTTATACCTTGCATGACTAAGTTCATCATCTCGATCACGAGCGCCAGCTCTATGTCTTGCTATATCAGCAGCGTGAGCAGCTATTTTATAAGCAATTAATCCTTCGCGTACATCTTCTGCATTTGGGAGACCTAGATGTTCTTTTGGGGTTACATAACACAACATAGAAGTTCCATACCACCCTGCCATCGCCGCCCCAATAGCACTTGATATATGGTCATAACCAGGAGAAATATCTGTTACTAATGGACCAAGTACATAGAAAGGTGCTTCTGAACACTCCTCCATTTGTTTTCTCACATTAAACTCAATTTGATCCATAGGTACATGACCAGGACCCTCAACCATTACTTGAACATTATGTTCCCATGCTCTTCGAGTAAGCTCGCCCAAGGTCTTCAATTCAGCTAGCTGAGCATCATCAGAGGCATCATGCAAACATCCAGGCCTTAGTGAATCTCCTAGAGAAAAAGTACAATCATATTTTTTAAAAATCTCACAAATATCATCAAACCTTGTATAGAGAGGATTTTGCTTAAAATGATGTAACATCCATTGGGCTAAAATACCTCCCCCTCTACTAACAATTCCAGTAATTCTTCCTTTAACTTTTGGCAAATGCTCTATTAATAGACCAGCATGAATAGTTTGATAATCTACGCCTTGCTTACAATGTTTTTCGATTATATGAAGAAAATCATCTTCTGTTAGTCTATCTATTGAACCATGTACACTTTCCAAAGCTTGATAAACAGGAACAGTTCCTATGGGAACAGGAGATTCTTGAATAATTGCTTGCCGCACTTCATCTAAATTTACTCCTCCCGTAGAGAGATCCATAACTGTATCAGCACCATATTTAACAGCTAGTTTGAGCTTTTCTACTTCTTCATTGATATCACTTGCATTAGGGGAAGCACCAATATTGGCATTGACTTTGCATCTAGAAGCAATACCTATAGACATTGGCTCAAGATTCAGATGATTTATATTGGCTGGAATAATTAATCTTCCTCTTGCCACTTCCTCCATTATTAAAGATGAAGGTAGATTCTCTTTTTTAGCCACAAAATCCATTTCTTCAGTAATATGTCCGTTTCTCGCAAAGTTCATCTGAGTTACATTGTCTTTCCCAAGGCGAGGCTTAATCCAAGAACTTCTCATAATTTCCTAATTTATTAAAGTGTTATTACTAAAGTTTGATCAAATCTCCACTTCCCTGCATCAAAATTAATAATTCAGGTTCAAAGGGTATGATCTCAGCTAAGTTAAATTTCTTAGCACCCCTAGTATTTATTTTATTAATAGCTCTTATTTAAAAAATAGTCATCTCATATTGCGTGAAAATAAATAAAATAATTTTATTTAACTTTTTGATAAGACTTTATCTTTTGAAAAATTTTTTTCCTACCTAATTGTCTGCTAATAACCCTCTCAAAAATAATAGCAATCCCCATAAAGCCAATAGGTAAATAAAAAATCTTCTTGGAATTGTCCCTAAATATCAATCCGATAGCAGATATGAAAATCATGAAAGGAGCCACAAAAGATAAAATTAATTTTTTATTAATTTTCATTTACTAATAGTATTAATTTTTTCATAATTTAATCTTACAATGGATTCTGTTATCACTTTAATTCCAACAGCAATAGCTCTTTCATCAGGATCAAATCTAGAACTATGAAGAGGAGCACATCCATTTGAACTAGAAACGCCAAGCCTAAACATGGCTCCAGGAATATTATTTAAAAATTCAGCGAAATCCTCAGCTCCTAATGATGGTTTTTGTAATTCGATAACATTTTCTTGACCCAAAACCATAATTCCTGATTCTCTTAGGACTCTATTAATTTCAGAATTATTATTAACTGCCGGAGTGATTTCTCTAAATATTACTTTTGCTTCGGCTCCGCAACTATTAGCTAAAGAAGTGATATTTTCATTGAGCCAATTACCAATATTCGTAAATACGTGACGATTGGTACATCTAACAGTACCAGTTAAATTAACCTTTTCTGCAAGAACATTGAATGCATTACCACCATTTATTTTCCCAAAAGTGATTACTACAGGATCTAAAGGATCTAACTTACGTGTTATTGATTCTTGAATTCCAGATATAACTTTGGAGGCCACCCAAATAGCATCAATTCCTTCATGAGGTCGAGCACCATGGCCTGATTTTCCTTTAATCTCAACCTTAAGTTCTCCAGCAGCTGCAGTTAAACTTCCCTCTTTAATGCCAATAGTCCCTACGGATAAATCGGGGTAGACATGAACTCCCAAAATATGGGTTAAACCATTAGTTGCACCATCCTTAATCATCCATCTAGCGCCACTCGCAATTTCTTCAGCGGGCTGAAAAATTATCCGAGTCCCAAAATTTAGTTTTAAATCCTTAATAATTTTTGCCACACCCAATCCAATCGAGATATGCAAATCGTGACCACAGGCATGCATAACACCATCTACTTTTGAAGAAAAACTTAACTTAGTTTCCTCAAATATTGGCAAAGCATCCATATCCACTCTTAAACATATAATACCTTTATCTCGGGGGCCAAAATCAGCTATAACTCCAGTCCTACCTATAGATTCTCTAACATTCCAACCAATATCTTTTAAAAAACCACTGATCAAGATCGCTGTTTGATTTTCAAGCCCACTTAATTCCGGATGTTCATGGATATGTCTTCTTAAGTTAATTAGTTCATCATTAAACGAATCAATTTTTTTATGTATCTGATCTCTATTCATTACTTATTTTAAATCGATAAAATTCATTAAATCTTTAATTGGTTGTGGAGGCCATCTTCTTATTTTTTTTAACCATTCTTCATTACTATATCTAGGATCTAATTCAGTTACCGCTATCCAATTACTTTCTGCTTTACCAGCTTCACCATTAGACCAATTCAAAGCTGTTAAAGCTGCCCTAGCATCTGCAAAAGTTGGATAACGTCTAATTAACTTTATTAATTCTTTTTCAGCTTCATCAATATTTCCCAACTGGAAATCTGCTAACGCCAAACTTGACCTAGCCATGGCAAATCCTGGATTATATAAAGCAGCTTTTGAGAATAAATCTCTTGCTTTATCCCAATGGGATGTAGATCCTTCGACATTAGCTAAATTATATAATGCAGTAAAATTATTACTATCTAGGGAAATAACGAACATATAATCGTTTTTCGCCTGCGACCATAAACCCAATGCTTCCTCAGCTATCCCCCTGTTAATGTAAGGATCTATTTCACTAGGATTCAAACTTATTGCCTTATTTTGGTCTTCTATTGATCCCTTAATATCTCCTACAACAAGTCTTACATTTCCTCTATTGCTTAAACCTGCAGCATCATCAGGATAAGAATCAAGATATTGATTCCATTCTTGTAAAGCGAGATTAAATTTTCCACCTGAACTAAGATCTAACGCATTTTTAAACAAATCCTCTCTCAAAGATAATGAATAGCATGGTGCAATATAAAAAATATTGAAAAAAATAAAAATTAATAAAAAACAAACCTTAACTTTTTTAAAAGTTATCATCTTTTGAATCAATGTACTTTTTTCCTAAAGCAGTAAGCAATCTTCCTCGAGGAGTTCTCGTGAGAAAACCAATTTTAATGAGATATGGCTCAACTACAAATTCTAACATTGAAGAATCATCGCCCAACCCAGATGCAATTGAATCAAGGCCAGTTGGAATATTATCGTTTTGGTTAAGAAAAGATAAATAGTGTCTATCTAAAGAATCCAATCCTTTTTCGTCTATTTGGTAAGAATTTAAAGCTTTTTTTATTAAATTCACTGAGATAGTATTAGTTTCCATAACAACTTGAGCATAATCTCTAACTCGTCTTAATAATCTTAAAGCAATTCTTGGAGTCCCTCGAGATATCTTTGCTAAATAATAGGATGCTTCATCTTCTAAATTGAGTTTTATTAATAGGGAGAAATTAACAATAATTTGTTTTAATTCATCACATGTATAGAATTCAATTTTCTGAGATATCCCAAATCTGTCTCTTAGAGGTGCACTTATTGAGGCTAATTTAGTTGTAGCGCCAATCAGAGTAAACCTAGGAAGATTAATTGTTCTGCAACGGGCTCCTCTATTAGCTCCCATAGTTAAGTCAAGTCTAAAATCCTCCATTGCAGAATATAACAACTCTTCAGTTAACCTATTTAATCGATGTATTTCATCGATAAATAAAACTTCACCTTCTTTTAATCCAAGAAGTAAACCTACAATATCTCTTGGTCTTTCAATTGCTGGTGCAGTCGCAATTCTACATTTTGTATTCAATTCGTTGGCTATCAAAAAAGCAAGAGTAGTCTTACCTAGACCAGGCTGTCCATATAAAAGAATATGCTCCAAAGGTTCTTTTCTAATAATTGAAGCATCTATAGCTATTCTTAAAGAAGATTTAAGTTGTTCTTGGCCAATAAATTCTTTTAAATTAAGAGGCCGGGCTAAGTTCAAATTATTATTTCTCTTTTCTTCTGGAATGTTTTTTGAATCAACTAGCCTAAGTTCTTTATTACGAAAAGAAAAGTCATTATCGCCTATATTGGAAGAAATTATTGCCATAATGAAAGGTTAATTGCAATTGTTCTGAGTAGAAAGATTTTTTACAACTAAAATGGCAAAAAATTCAAACAAAATTAAAAAAAATACTAATAAAGCAAATAATTTTAAACTTCTAGCTGATAATAGATATGCAAAATTTCAATATGCAATATCTGAAACAATCGAAGCTGGAATTGAGCTTTTAGGGACTGAAGTAAAGTCCATTAGAAACGGAAAAGCAAATTTAAGAGACGGATACTGTTCATTCAGAGATGGTGAGATCTTATTATTAAATGTTCACATTTCACCACATAAAAATGTGGGGTCTTTCTTTAATCATGATCCACTAAGAAATAGAAAGTTGCTACTACATAAAAAAGAAATAATAAAAATGAAATCTAATACTGAAAAAAAAGGAATGACTATTGTTCCATTATCTCTTTATTTAAAAGGCTCATGGATAAAACTAACTATTGGAGTTGGTAAAGGGAAAAAATTACATGACAAACGACAAGATGAAAAACAAAAAAGCATAAAAAAAGAAATCAACTCTGCACTAAAAAGATAAAAGATTAGGCAGAATTATTGAAAATATCAATCTAAACTTACTGAACTTGGGGGTGGGGAAGGATCTGGATCTGCAATTAACATATGCTGCAATACAGTTTCTGGCCTCTCACTATCTCTCCAGCGAATTTTGTATGCAGGCATTTTTGTACCTCTACTTGTAGTTTGCTCTACTGGTTCAATAACCCATCCTCTTCTTGAACGGCCTTGAGGATTTCTTTTTACTACTGCATCCGCATGTTTGAAACGGAAACCAACACGTTCACCACTCATTTAAAAAATTTCGTATTGGATTAATTTAACTATTTTACTTCATTCGAGGGTAATTTTTCACTTTTTTTGGAAGTTATTTCTGGTTTTAACAATGGGAAAGGTATTACATCTCTAATCGATGCGCTATTTGTAATTAACATAATTAGCCTATCAATGCCTATACCTAATCCTCCTGTAGGCGGCATGCCAATCTCTAAAGCATTCAAAAAATCTTCATCTATACAGTGAGCCTCAAGATCTCCTTCATCTCTAAGAGATTGCTGTAATTGCATTCTTTCTCTTTGATCTACTGGATCTATCAACTCACTAAACGCATTTGCCAGTTCTCTACCAACAATGAATAATTCAAATCTCTGTACTATTTCTTTATTATCATGATGAGGCCTAGCTAAAGGAGAAATTTCAACAGGATAATCAATAACAAAAGTAGGTTCTATAAGTTTTGATTCTACTTTTTGCTCGAAGACCTCATTTAAAAGTCTTCCCATAGTATTTATTTTATTAGAACAATCAACATTGATATTTTTAACGGCTTGTTTTGCTGCTAGAAAGTCTCCACTGAAAGAATCAAAATCGATCCCTGTATATTTTTTGACAATAGCTTTCATGGATATTCTTGACCAAGGCTTAGAAAAATCAATTTCTTTATTTTGATAATTTATAATTAAAGATCCACATGCATCAGCTACGATATCTTTAATCAATTCTTCAGTTAAATTCATCATATCTACATAATCAGAATAAGCTTCATAAATTTCAACTGAGGTGAATTCTGGATTATGCCTTGTACTTATCCCCTCATTACGGAAGATTCTTCCCAATTCATATACTTTCTCAAAACCTCCAACAACCATTCTCTTTAAATGTAATTCAGTAGCTATTCTTAAATACAACGGAATATCTAATGTATTGTGATGAGTTATAAATGGTCTTGCTTCAGCACCACCAGCTTCAGATTGCAGAATTGGAGTCTCTATCTCTAAAAAATTTCTATTATCTAGCCATTTTCTTATAAAACTTATACATTTCGCTCTGGTTTTAAATACATTTTTAGAGTGAGGATTTACTATTAAATCTAAATAACGTTGTCTATATCTTTTTTCAATATCAGTCAATCCATGCCATTTATCTGGGAGAGGTTGTAATGATTTGGATAACATTTCCCATTTTTCTACTTTAATTGAAAGCTCACCTTTATTAGTTTTTTTAATAGTTCCATAGACGCCTATCCAATCACCAATATCTACTATTTCCTTGAGATCTTCAAAAGAAAGTGATTTTTGTTTTTCTAAATTGAAATCAATAATCCTTTTATCTAGATAAAGCTGAATCTGACCTTCTTGATCGCTTATTGTGAAAAAGGCAATTTTGCCCATTACCCTTTTTGCCAGAACTCTACCAGCAATAGAAACACTGAAGTCTTCTTCTTGACCATTTTCTAGATAATCAAATTTTTGAATAAGAAAACTGGTAGTATGTGATACCTTAAAGCTCTGTGCGTAAGAAGCAAATCCTTTATTAACGAGTGAACTAGCTTTTTGTAAGCGCGCTTCTTTTATTTCAGACAAAATTTATCTTAATATATTTGTTTTATTTAATAAAATTATCAGACTATTGCTCAACTTGCCAAAGATGTTGCTGTTTCGCCAACTCTTTGAGATGCGTAACCAATTCCTCTAACAGTTAAAATTAATTCCGGATTTCTTGGATCAGGTTCCAATTTACCTCTTAACCTCGCAACATATACATCTACAACTCTTAAATCTGCCGCTCTACGAGGAGGATAGCCCCAAAGCTGTTCCAAAATTTCTGCTCGAGGAACAACCTTACCAGGTTCGTCAAATAATAACTCTAGGAGACTAAATTCAGTATAAGTAAGACTAATTCTATCTCCAGCTCGAGAAACTTGTCTGCGATTAGTATCAACAACTAAACTTCCAAATTTCATAACTCCTTTTCCTGAGGGAACCTCTTTGGTTTCAGTAACCGATACAGTTGGCCCCATTCTTCTCAAAATTGTAGCTATTCTGGCCTCTAACTCTTTTGGGCTAAATGGTTTAGATAAGTAATCATCAGCTCCTAAATCCAAACCAGCAACTCTCTCTGAAATGGCTTCTAGAGCGGTTAAGAAGATTATTGGCACTACTGACTCAGCTCTAATTCTTCTACAAACAGCAAATCCATCCATTTTTGGAAGCATAACATCAAGAACTATTAGGTCAGGGGAATCCCTGTGGAAAGATTCAAGAGCTTCTTCTCCGTTAGTGGCTGAATAAACTTGATATCCAGCTAGTTGAAGCCTCGTAACTAATACCTTCAAAACTGCTGGTTCATCATCAACAACTAAAATTCTTGCTTTTGACATAGTTAAAAAAGATTTCTCGATATTTCAAAGCAAAGAACTATTGCATTGAACATTTATTCTAACAATTAAAAATATAACATTACGAACCCTCATAGAGATATTCCATAGGTTTAAAAAATTTTAAATAATTTGAAGATATAAATTTTTTAAAGCACTTTTTACTTCTTGACAAAATTTATTACCACAATTTTTTTCTTGAAAATTTAAACATCTTTATAAGTTGGGAGCAAATAAAGGGAGCAAACAAACCTGTCAAAAAAACTTCAGCTAAGATATTTTTAACACCGGGAATAAGCATTAAAAAATTACCATCTAAAAAATTTCTAAACAAAATTTGTGCAAGATAAAGAGTGCCGCATAAAAAACTTCCAAAAGAACAAATTAAACCATACCTAAAATGTCCCACCAAAATATCACTATGTGATTTAATTCTCCCAAAGAAAAATCCACAAAAAATTAGACCTGGAATTTGAGAAAAATTATTGTCTAAAGTTAGAGAATCTAAAATTAGACCTAAAAACAAACCAAATACTAATCCATTAATTGATCCATTAATCATTGCCCAAGGCAATAACCAAAATAACGGCCAATAAGGCTGAACACCTAAAAATCCAAGCCAACTAGGATGCCACAAAAAAATAATTGGGATAAAAATAAAGCTTATAATGGATAATTTTTTGGTAAAAAATTTATTCATTAAATATTTAATTTCAAAATTTGCACCCAATCAATTAAATGAGGTTTTGCCAAAAGTGAAATTTTTGCCGTTTTTTTTGATTGGGATGTCTCATCTATTGATTGGACAATACCAATGGGGATATTTGGAGGTAACAAAGAACTAGCAGGAGAAGATGATACAAAATCTCCGACTTTTATATCAGCCTCTTTTGAATAAAGTATTAAACTAGGATGATCATCTCCTGAACCAACCAGTAATCCATTAATTTGACTTCTATCAACCCATACACCTAATTTACTTTCTGGAGAAGTTAATAATGTTACCGACGAAGTAAATAAAGAAGTATTGTTTACTCTTCCTAATAATCCTCCTGGGCCAGTGACAGTACTACCAATTTCCACTCCATCTTTTGAACCTTTGTTTAAAATTATTTGTCTCCACCAACCTCCTGTTTTTCTCGAAATAACTGCTGCTGAAATATTATCTTTTTTGGATGATTGTTGAAGAGATAAGATTTCCCGCAATCTTATATTATCCTTATTCAGAAGATTTGATTTTATTAAAGATTCTTGATTGATGCTCTTAAGAATAACTTCTTTTTGAAATTGACCAGGCCAAAAAGGCCTAGAAATAAAGTAAAAAAAATCTTTATATAAAGATCCTTTTGAAATCCTTACAAAAACTAAAAATAAAAAAATTCCTAAAAATATCCAAATTTTCTTTTTATGCCACCAACGACTAGAAGAAATTCGTCGGATATTTAACATACTATTAGTCTCTTATCGCGTTCCTTATAAATTCTGGAGTATCAACAACTCTTTTAAGTTTTTTAAAATCATCAAGAACCTCCCCACATCCATTAACTACACAAAGGAGGGGATTTTCTGCTATGTGAGTAAAAATTCCCGTTTCATCACTCAATAAATCATTAATGCCTCTAACTAAAGCTCCACCACCTGCAAGCATAATCCCTCTATCAACAATATCTGCGGCAAGTTCAGGAGGAGTTCGCTCTAAAGTTCTTTTTACAGCTTCAACTATTTTGCTAAGTGTTTCAGCCATAGCTTCTCTAATTTCTCCTGAAGTTAAAGTGACTGACCTAGGAAGACCAGATAAAAGATGTAAACCTCTTACCTCTAAAGTAGTTTTATCAAATTCATCATCTGGGAATGCAGAACCAATCTTGATCTTAATATCTTCTGCAGTTCTCTCTCCAACAACTAAATTATGAACTTTTTTAAGATATAAAGCAATTGATTCATTTATTTCATCTCCAGCTATTCGTACAGATTCGCTTAATACTGTCCCACCCAAACTTAATACTGCAACTTCAGTAGTTCCACCACCAATATCAACAATCATAGTACCAATTGGCTCAGTTACTGGTAATGATGCACCTATTGCTGCTGCAACAGGTTCATCTATCAAGTGAACTTCTCTGGCTCCAGCTAATCCAGCTTCTTTTACTGCTCTTCGCTCGACACTTGTAACTCCACTTGGAATACCAATAACTATTCTTGGAGCAACTATACCCTTGCCTTCGTTACATTTTTGAATAAATGTTTTAATCATTTGCTCCGCAGCATCAAAATCTGCAATAACACCATCTCTAAGCGGTCTTACGGCTCTAATGTTGCCAGGCGTTCTCCCAAGCATTAACTTTGCTTCTTTACCAACAGCCAATGGAATCCCTTCCTCTAAATCCATAGCTACTACAGAAGGCTCTTGTAAAACAACACCCTTACCTGATACGTGTATAAGGGTGTTGGCCGTTCCCAAATCTATGCCAATGTCTCTAGAAAATTTAAATCTGTTAAAAATCACAATAAGAATTCTTTTTATAAATAATATATCCATTTTTTGTTAAGCTTTCACAATTCTCTACTTTAGTTATGAATAGCACGCAAAACTTTGAGCAGAACCTAAAAATATGAGTAGTATAAAAAGAAAAAATTATGGAAATTAACACTATTAACTTGGTTGGCAGAGCCGGTAGAGAACCTGATGTTAGATATTTTGAATCCGGAAGTATCGTAGCTAATTTCACTCTTGCAGTGAACAGAAGAAGTAGAGATGAGGAGCCTGATTGGTTTAATTTAGAAATATGGGGTAAACAGGCGCAAATAGCAGCAGATTACGTTAAAAAAGGATCTTTAATTGGAATCACAGGAAGCTTTAAAATTGATAGTTGGAAAGATAAAAATACTGGGGAAGATAGATACAAACCAGTTGTTAGGGTAGACAGATTAAACTTACTAAGTTCTCGAAAAGAGTCTGAAAATAACCAATATTCTAACAATAGTAATTCGAGTGAAATCCCCTTCTAAGCTCTACCTTTTTTTATGAATCTATAAATTAGTTTAATCAAAAAATATAAGAAACTTAAAATTAAAATTGGCTTTACAACATATTTGATTTGATCTAAATAACTTTCAATGATTGAATAATTTTCGCCAAATAAATAACCTGCATAAGTGAGCAGTGCTACCCATATCAAGCTTCCAAATGTAGTCCAAATCAAAAATTTTCTTAAGGGCATAAGTTCTATGCCAGCAGGAACTGAAATCAAAGTTCTTATACCTGGTACTAATCGGCCCCAAAAAACTAAAGAAACCCCGTATTTATCAAACCAACGTTTACTTTTAATTAAATCATTAGAGGAAATACCCAGATATTTTCCTTTTTTATCAAGAAAATTTGAAAGTCTTTTTTCATTTACTAGTCTTCCTAAATAATACCAAGGCAATGATCCTAAAATAGTTCCAAGTAATCCCCAAAAAACTAAAATATAAAGATTTAATTTCTGTTGATATACAAAAAAACCTCCTAAGGGCATAATAATTTCCGAAGGTATTGGGGGTATTATATTTTCTAAAAACATAGCCAAACAAATAGTAAGGTATGCAATCATTGAATTCTTTTCAACTGCCAGACTAATGTAGTCGGGAATTGAAGTAAGAAAATTTACGAAAATTAGACTCAAACTTAATATCTATAAAGCTCTGGTTTATAGGGTCCATCAACAGAAACATTAATATAATCAGCTTGTTCCTTGGTTAATTTTGTTAATTTTGCACCAATTTTATCAAGATGCAATCTAGCCACCATTTCATCTAAATGTTTTGGTAGAACATAAACCTCCCTAGCATATTTCTCTGACTTATTGAAAAGTTCAATTTGAGCTAAAACTTGATTAGTAAAAGAATTACTCATAACAAAACTTGGATGTCCAGTGGCACAACCTAAATTAACTAATCTACCTTCAGCTAAAAGGATTATTTTATTTCCGCTCGGTAAAGTTATGTGATCAACCTGCGGCTTAATATTTTCCCATTGATAATCTTTCAAGGAAGCTACATCAATTTCATTATCGAAATGGCCAATATTACAAACTATGGCCTCATCTTTCATCTTGACAAGATTTTCGTTTGTTATTACCTTATAATTCCCAGTTGCCGTAACAAATATATCTATATCCTCCACAACATCGTCTAATGTAACAACACTAAAACCTTCCATTGCCGCTTGAAGAGCACAAATTGGATCAACTTCTGCAACTTTCACAATTGCACCAAGTCCTCTTAACGACTGTGCTGAGCCTTTACCTACATCTCCAAAACCCATTACTAAAGCAACCTTTCCTGCAATCATCACGTCAGTAGCACGCTTTATGCTGTCAACCAGAGATTCTCGGCAGCCATATAAATTATCAAATTTGCTCTTAGTTACTGAATCATTAACATTGATAGCGGGGAAAGGTAGAGCATTTTGCTTTTGCAGTTGATAAAGTCTTGCAACTCCCGTTGTAGTTTCTTCAGTAACACCAATTATATTACTCTTAATTCTAGAGTAAAAGTTACTATCAATTTTCAGCTTAGATTTGATAGATTTAAATAAAGCAATTTCTTCTTCATTACCGGGATTATCTAAAACAGATAAATCTTTTTCTGCCTTACTGCCAAGTATCAATAAGCCAGTTGCATCTCCCCCATCATCAAGAATCATATTCGGAGAGTCAGAGCCCCAATCAAGAATGTAATGAGTATATTGCCAATATTCATCAAGAGTCTCACCTTTTTTTGCGTATACAGAAATTCCTTGATCTGCGATAGCTGCAGCCGCATGATCTTGAGTTGAAAAAATATTGCATGAAGCCCATTTGACTTCTGCACCTAGATCAACAAGAGTTTCTATTAATACTGCTGTCTGAATTGTCATATGAAGACTTCCTGCTATTTTTGCACCTTTTAGTGGCTTTTCAGATTGATAATTATCTCTAAGAGCCATTAATCCTGGCATTTCTGTTTCCGCAATTTTAATTTCTTTACGGCCAAAATCTGATAAAGAGATATCAGCAATTACGTAATTAGGTGTAGTGGTCTTGACTGAATTTGCGATAACCATATCTAATAAATACTTATACTATTAAACTATAGATGATTTTGATTAATTTTTGTGTTTATTGAGAATTTAAAAGAGACTTTAAATTTAGGAAAAAAACTCTCACATAAATTAAATCCCCAATCAATTGTTTTATTACAGGGTCCAATTGGGGCTGGGAAAACTTCATTTGTTCAAGGTATTGCTAAAGGCTTATCAATATCTGAAGACATTACAAGCCCTACATTTGCTTTATCGCATCACTATAACTCCGGAAAAATTCCACTAATTCACCTTGATTTATACAGGTTAGAAAATGTTTCCTCAGCAAAAGAAGTTTTTTTTTCAGAAGAAGAAGAGGCAATACAAAGACGAGCTATTTTAGTTATTGAATGGCCAGAATTAATAGAACCAGTTATTGATAATTTCTGGAAAATAGAAATTAGTTACGCAAAAAATTATGGAAGAAACTACGAAATTAGAGATCCCAAAAATTTATTAACCTTCTCATAATTTGGTTGTTGCTCAATGGCGCCTTCACCAAGACAAGTTAATAATCCACAAACACATGCGAACTTAATGCAATCTTCTATCTCTAGTTTATTAGAAGGATAGCCAGAAGAAATTAATTTCGAAATTAAGCCAGCCAGAAATGCATCGCCTGCGCCAGTTGTATCAACAATTTTTTGTGAAGTAGGAGTTTCAGTAATTCCCTGCAAGCCATTGATATACCAAGAAACGGGATTCTTTCCATCAGTTATTATTACATCTGGTCTATTAGACAATTGTTGAGATATTAGCAAGGGATTTATATCCTCAAAAAACAAAGTTGCCTCTTCCCTAGCAAGTTTTAAAACATTTGAATGATTTAAAAATTTCTTGATTAAATTAACTCTTTGATCTTTGCTGATTTTTGATGAAAAACTTGAATGATCCCAAAAAACTTCTCTCCAATTCAAATCAATAACTACTTTGACTTCCAATTTTTTAGCCTGTTCAATAAGAAAAAAAATAGTCTCTGCTGATATTGGAGATGATAATAAGATCGTTCCTGTAACCAAATATCTTGTTTCTAAAAAAGATTTCTCCAAATTTAAAATTTCTTTTTCGATGAATTTCTTTCTAAGAACTTCGTCTGCAAAGTATGAATGAGAACTTTCCTTAAAGCCTGAAAAAAAACGATCTCCAAATTGATCTCTATCTACATTAACCACACGAGTAGATGAATCATTATCTATTTGCAAAAAATCTAAATTAACATCCAATTCATTAAATTGCCTAATAAATTTTTTTCCATAATCATCACTACCCAAACTTCCTATAAATGTTGAATCTATTTTTAATTTTCTTAATGCACAAGCAACATTAGCGGGGGCACCGCCCAAAAAATTTGTAAATCCTTGTTTAGACTTATTTCTTATTCTGTCTATTAAAGCCTCTCCAATACATATGACCTTTTTCTTTTTCATAAAATGATCGCTTTTTATTAACTAACAATAATTTATTAAAAACGAAAAATTTTTTTTTGAATTAAAGTTTAATTAAAAGCAAATTTATAGTGTCTTTAAATAAATCTGAAACTTGGATGTGGAAAAATTGGGAAATTTCATGGTCTTTATCAAAAGAATCTATTCCTGAAAAAAATATTAAAATTTTATTAGTTCATGGATTTGGAGCATCAAAAAACCACTGGAGACATAATCAAAATTTTCTTGGTAAATTTTCTAACTGCTACGCAATTGACTTATTAGGATTTGGGGAAAGCAGTCAACCTAGTGCTTTATTAAATTACGAACCTTATAAAGAAAACTCAATTAAATATTCATTTGACTTATGGAGTAATCAAATATCAACATTTTGTGCAGAAATAATAAAATCTCCTGTTTATTTGGTTGGGAATTCAATTGGTGGTGTTATTGCATTGAAAGCTGCTGAAATCCTCAAAGATAATTGCAAAGGTGTCATTTTGATTGATTGTGCGCAAAGAACTATGGATGATAAACGCTTGCAAAAAAATGATATTTTGATGAATTTTCTTAGACCAATACTTAAAACATTTGTAAGGCAAAGAATAATTAGCAATACACTTTTTACAAGAGCTGCTAACCCAAAAGTCATAGAGAAAATACTTCAGCAAGCTTACCCTTCAGGAAAAAACATCGATACAGAATTGATTGAAATACTTTATCAACCCTCTCAAAGGAAAAACTCCAAAGAAGCATTTCGTGGTTTTATTAACTTATTTGATGACTATCTAGCGACTGACCTTTTCAATAAAGTTGATGCACCAATCCAATTGATTTGGGGAGAAAAAGATCCTTGGGAATCTTTAGATGAAGCAAGAGAATGGAAGAAACAATTCAGGAACATAAGCAGATTAGATATTATTGGTGGTGCTGGTCATTGTCCTCATGATGAAGAACCAGAAAAAACTAATAATTTAATTATCGATTTTATTCAAGAAACAAAGTAAGCTTCAACATTATCACTAAGTCTTCTCAAGCCTCTTAATCCATCTCGTTCTAGGTTCCTTACTCGATCTCTGCTTATACCTAGAACTCTTCCTATACCTGTAAGAGACATTGGCTCATCACCATCCATTCCATATCTCATCCTTAAAACTCTACATTGAAGATCAGGCAATTGGTGTAAGAGGGAGTGAAGATCACCTCTCATACAATCCATTTCTATTTGTTCATCTGGCAAATCCTCGCCCCCTGCCAGCAAATCTAATAAAACTGTATCTTCCCCATCACCAACTTTAGTTTCTAAGCTAACTGGCTGCCCAGCTTTACACATCAAATCTTTAACTTCATCTTCGGGAAGCTCTACATATTTCGCAAGTTCACTTACCGTTGGAGTTCTAGACATTTCTTGACTGAGCTCTCTTTGACCTTTTTTTAACTTATTCAACATTTCAGTTATGTGAATTGGGAGCCTTATGGCACGACTTTTTTCAGCTATTGCTCTTGTGATACCTTGTCTAATCCACCAATATGCATATGTTGAAAACTTGTAGCCTCTGGCTGGATCAAATTTTTCAACTCCTCTCACTAATCCTATCGTTCCCTCCTGAATTAAATCTAAAAGTTCCATATTCCTTTTTGTATATTTTTTTGCAACGCTTACTACCAATCTTAAGTTTGCTGCAACCATTCTTTCTTTCGCTCTCTGTCCAGCTCTCAATCTTTTTTTTATTAGAGAAATAGATAAGTTTAATTTGGTCGATAATTCATCAATACTAGGTTTATCTCCTGTTAATTCAATAATTTCTAATTCTGCTCTTTCAACTTGCATATATTCTTGGACTTGTCTTCCTAGAGTAATTTCTTGCTCATGTGATAGTAATGGAACTCTACCTATATCTCTCAAGTATGATCGAACAAGATCAACATCATTAGAAGCTTTAATGCTTGAGATTGATGATAGTTTATTTTCACTTATTGTTTCAGAGGACATGAAAGTTGTGTTTTCTTTTGTAAACAATACCATTAAGAAATGTAAAGTTAAACAAAAAAATCCACATTTTAACAAAAATGAGAATAAATACCTAGTCTATTTACACTAACGAAGAGCTTAATAGCCATTTTGCTGTACTGAGATAAATAAATACACCAGCAATATCAGTGACAGTTGTAATAAAAGGGGAAGACATTAAGGCTGGATCCAATTTCATTCTGTCAAACAACAAAGGGAGAATCGCTCCAGTTGTAGCAGCTAAGGTTGTTATGGATATTAAACTTATTCCCACCGCAGAGGCGATTAAAGGCCCTTCTCCTTGCCACCAAGCAAAGGGGAAAACCACAAGCATCATAAAAACTCCTAGAAGAGCGCCTGTTATTGACTCCTTAACTACTGCCTTAATTGCACCAAGAGACTTTAATTTTTGAGTACTTAAACCTCTTATGACAACCGTTGAACTCTGAGCGCCAACATTTCCCCCAGTTCCTATAAGTAGTGGAATAAATGCAGCTAATAAAACTATTTCTTTTAATATTTCATCATTCATAGCAATAACTTTTGTTGTTAAACCATTTGCTAAAACCAAAATTAATAACCATAAAATTCTTCTTCGAGCAATAGTAAACAAACTGCTTTGAAAATAATCATCTTCATCTCCAGGTTGTACTGCCCCCGCAGCGTAAATGTCTCTTGTTGCTTCTTGTTCTATGACATCAATCAAATCATCGACAGTTACTATCCCAACCAGTCGTTTTTCTTTATCGACTACTGGGAGAGCTAAAAAATCATATCTTTGTATTGCCCTAGCAACTTCTTCTTGGTTTGTATTAGTAGAAATATTAACTACATCTCTTGTCATGACTTCTCCAATTGGCTTTGAAGGATCAGCAGTGACAAGATCTCTTAAAGAGAGAATACCAGTTAAATGTCTTTCTTTATCTGTAACATATAAGCTATAGATAGTTTCAGTAAATGGAGCTCTTTTTCTGACTAATGAAAGAGCCTCAGCTGCTGTTTGCAGCTCTTTAAGGTCTATAAATTCAGTTGTCATTAATCTTCCAGCAGTTTCAGGCTCGTATCCAAGTAATTCAGCTGTTACTTTTCTTTCGCCAGGACTAAGAGCAGACAAAAATTTTCGTACAACTTTTGCAGGTAATTCATCAAAGAGTTGGACCCTATCATCAGGAGACATTTTTTCAACGATTTCTAACACTTCTCCTGAACGAAGTCTTTCTAATAAAGTTTGCTGAACTACTGGATCTAAATATTCATAAACCTCGATTGCTTCATTTTTCTTTAATAATCGAAATGCTAACGCCTGCAATATTAGTGGAAGGCTTCCAATAGCATCTGCAATATCAACAGGTTGGGAAGGCTCTAAAAGTAATTTGGCTTCATCATAATTTCCCGCGATGAGCAATTCCTCAAGTTGAACAGTAATATTTTCTCGCGTACTTAAATCTGAAGATAAAGATGTAACTGTCTCAAGATTATTTTCATTCATAAATATAATCCCTATCAAAGTAACAACACCATTATATGAAATCTAAGTAATTTTTCTACTTATCCAAAACCCGAAAAGCATTGTGAATAAATTTACGATTATGAATAAATTAAGAAAAAATATAAATTTCATCCAATCCCCTTGATTTAAAATTTTGTATAAAAAATAAATAAATCCACTAAAGGATGTAAAGCAAGAAAAAAAACCACTTAATAAAATCTTTTTAGTTGAAATATTTAATCTTTTACTGACAAAAAAACCCACTAAAAATGATCCAATTATTGAAATAAAAAAATTATTATTTATAGTTAATCTTAAAAAAGTAGCTAGGTATGCAGCTAAAACAATGTAAATTAAATTATTAACTTTCACTTTAAAAAAACTTAATAAGAAAATAACCTAAATAAAAGAAAAGGAATGAAAAAATTATGACTTCGATGTAGTGAAAAAATAATCTAAGAAATTTTCTCTTTTTAAATAGGATAAATAATTGATATATAAAAGAAGAAAATGTACTAAAACATCCTAAAAAACCGCTATAAAATAGCACTAATATTTCGTTATTAATAAAATCTAAAGCTACTAAAATTCCTAGAATAAAAGATGATAAAAAATTTACTATTGAAGTATTTTGAATATCAAAACCTATACTACTTTTAAAATTATTTTGTATGAATATTCTCAGTATTAATCCAAAAGTACTGCCGACTAAAATTATACTTATTGAACTAAAATCCAAAATTTACATTTTTATCCAGCCTTTTAAAATCTTATTAGGATCATCTAAAAATTTATTAGAGGCTAATTCAACTCTAACCCAAGCTTCACTTTTGCTGACTTTCCAATTACGTAATACTGATAAAGTTGTACCAACATCAATTACTAATAATTCTTTAGCATAAATTTCAGGACTAGAATAAAGAGAAGTATTGGAACTCAATATAATTTCATTCTTATTATCAAGAAACTTATTTTGATTTAAACTTTTTTGAATCCCACCAGCTGGTAATGTTATTGGAGCAATTAATGCAAAAGTAATTAAACAAAAATTCTTGAGAACATTATTAATCATATATCTAAAGTTGCCATATCTAAGTTAGTACTATGAGTTTCAATAAATTCTCTTCTTGGTGCAACTTTATCTCCCATTAAAATATTGAATATTCTGTCAGCTTCAAGTGCATCTTCGATTTCAACCCTTTTCATCATCCTCGTTTGAGGATTCATAGTTGTATCCCATAATTGTTTTGGCATCATCTCACCTAATCCCTTAAATCTTTGAATATTATAATTTGCATTTTCTCCAAAACCTTGAATTGTATCCTTTAATTGATTCTCGTTATAACAGTAATTATGATTCTTACCTCTTTCAACTTTATAAAGAGGGGGACAAGCAATATATATAAAACCTTTCTCAACAAGTTCTCTTTGGTATCTATAAAAAAATGTCAATAATAAGGTTCTTATATGAGCACCATCAACATCAGCATCCGTCATAATTACAACCCTATGATATCGCAAAGAGCTCTCATCGAACTCCTCTCCTTTGATTCCTAATCCTAGAGCTGTTATTAATGACTGTATTTCTGTGTTTTTATATATTTTGGTATCGTCAGTTTTTTCAATATTCAGAATTTTTCCCCTGAGAGGTAAAATAGCCTGAAAATTTCTATCTCTTCCTTGTTTTGCAGAACCTCCAGCTGAATCTCCTTCAACTATATAAATTTCAGATTCTGAGGGATCTCTAGAACTACAATCTGCTAATTTGCCCGGTAATGTAGAACTTTCTAGAACACTTTTTCTTCTTACTAATTCTCTAGCCCTTCTCGCAGCTTCTGCAGCATTAAATGATTGAATTGCTTTTTCTAGAATCAAGTCCAAAACTCCAGGATTGAATTCCATATATTTTGTGAGAGCCTCCCCTATGAGAGAATCCACAATACCTCGTACTTCAGTATTTCCTAATTTTGTTTTTGTTTGACCTTCAAATTCAGGATCTGGAACTTTTACTGATAAAACAACAGTCAAACCCTCTCTAATATTTTCCCCAGCTAAATTTTTTTCAATATCTTTTCTTTTACCTCTTTTTTTTGCAAGATTATTGAAAGTTCTTGTAAGAACTGTTTTAAGCCCTTCAATATGAGTTCCTCCATCAATAGTTCTTATATTATTCGCAAATCCTAAAATATTATCTGAATATACATCTGAACACCACTGCAAAGCTGCCTCTACATATACATTTTCTTTCTGTGAGTCAACATAAATTATTTCAGGATGAATAGACTCTTTTTCAGCATTCATGTATTCAACATATTCTTTAATACCTCCTTGATACAAGTAAATTTCTTCTTTGAAAGAACCATCTGAGAATTGATTTCTTTCATCTCTAAAAACTATTGTTACTCCGCCATTAAGGTAAGCTAGTTCCCTTAATCTAGATGAAAGAAGAGCATATTCAAATTCAATTCCTCCAGAAAAAATCGTTTTGTCGGGTTTAAAGCAAATAGTGGTTCCTTTCTTAGATGATTTGCCAGTCAACTTTTTAGTTTGCAATTCACCCTTTGATACACCTTTTTCAAATCTTTGATTATATTCATTTCCATCCCTATAAACAGTCACATTAACCCATTCGCTTAGAGCATTAACTACAGATATTCCTACTCCATGCAAACCACCTGAAACTTTATAACCACCACTTCCAAATTTCCCTCCTGCATGAAGAACAGTTAGTACAGTTTCTAAGGCACTTTTTCCTGTTCTTGGATGAATATCTGTTGGGATACCTCGTCCATTATCAGAAATTAAAGCAGAGCCATCTGCTCGAAGAACTATTTCTATATGATCACAATGTCCAGCAAGTGCTTCATCAACCGAGTTATCAACTACCTCATATACTAGATGGTGTAATCCCCTAGGTCCTGTTGAACCTATATACATCCCGGGGCGTTTACGAACCGGTTCTAAACCCTCTAAAACCTGAATCTGTTCCGCGCCATAATCATTTGAGATTTTATTAGATCTTTTGTCCTCACTCATTTAATATAAAAAAAATATTAAACTTTTAAAATGTTATTTTTAAAAGGTCTTTAATTAAACTTACCATCGCAATAAGATAAAGGCTCGAAGTCAATGAAAAATTTAATCACTTTAATTATATAGCTAATATTTTTTTCTTCAGAAATTCATATGTCTCCATATCCAACTCATGTAATAATTTTAATTGGGCCTACTGCAAGTGGTAAAACAGAATTAGCTATTGAAATTGCAGAATATTTTAAAACTCATATACACAATATCGATTCAAGGCAAATTTATAAGTCCATGGATATTGGAACAGCAAAGCCATCAAAAAATCAACAAAAAAAAATAAAGCATTTTTTAATAGATATTGAGGAGCCAATCAATCCAATTAATGTAAAACAATTTCAAGAAATTGCCCAAAAATCTATTAAAAGAGAAATTAAACAAAACAATCTACCTTTTCTTGTTGGAGGAAGTGGGTTGTATATGAACTCAATAACAAAAGGTTTTTTTGTACCAGATGTTCCTCCTCAAACAAATTTAAGAAGACAATTAGAAGAACTTGGTCAAGAAAAATGTTGGGACCTATTAGAAAATTGTGATCCAGTATCAGCAAAAAAAATCAATTTTGCTGACCAGATCCGAACAATTAGAGCTTTAGAAGTCTTCTACGTAACAGGTAAACCTTTGTCAACTTTGAAAGTTCAAAAACCGCCTGACTGGAGAATATTAGAGCTTGGATTGGATAGAAATGATTTAAAAGAAAGAATTTTACAAAGAACAAAAAATATGTTTTTATCTGGAATTATTGAGGAGACGAAAAACCTTATCAATAAATACGGATCTGATTTGCCAATATTAGAAACTATTGGTTATCGAGAGGCTAAAGATGTTTTAAATAATTATTCATCAATTGACGAAGCTATTGAGTTAACTACAACAAAAACGATCCAATTTGCAAAAAGACAAAAAACTTGGTTTCGTAATAAAAATAATCCTCTATGGCTTAATAACAAAAACCTGCTAAAAGATGCAATAATTAAAATAGAGTCTTTTTTAAGCTAACTTTATAAAAATAGATTTTGTTCATCATCCAATCAACCAATTTATTAAATTAACTGAATGCCCCCACGCCCACGCTTTGACCGACGAGCTCCTGTTAGAGAGCTACCAAATATAAATGAAAGAATAAAATACTCTCAATTGAGAGTCGTTGATTCAGATGGGAAACAATTAGGTGTCATAGATAGATTAAAAGCATTAGAAATAGCATCTCAAAGAGAACTTGATTTGGTTTTGGTGAGCGAAAAAGCAAATCCTCCTGTCTGTAGAATAATGGATTACGGAAAATATAAATTTGAGCAAGAAAAGAAAGCTAAAGAAGCAAGGAAAAAATCCCATCAAACAGAAGTTAAAGAAGTAAAAATGAGGTACAAAATTGACAAGCATGATTATGATGTTCGCATTGGTCAAGCTACTAAATTTTTAAAATCGGGTGACAAAGTAAAATGTACTGTAATTTTTAGGGGTAGAGAAATTCAACACTCAAATTTAGCTGAAACACTGCTTTTGAGAATGGCTAATGATTTAGAAGAGCAATCAGAAGTTCAACAAAGACCAAAAAGAGAAGGAAGAAACATGATTATGTTTTTAAGCCCTCGAAAAACTCCTCTCATTAAAAAAGATGATGGATGAAAAATCGTTATCCCAAAAAATATGAATGTAAAATTATCGCTATGGCAAAAAATAAATTATTCAGGGTTTTTGTGAAGTGAGATTCCATATTCAACAAGAAAGTGATATCCCAGCATCTACTCAACTATATAATCAAATTTGTTTTGCCATTGCTGCAAGATATTACCCTCCAGGTCACAGACTTCCAAGTACAAGGCAACTTGCAATGCAGACTGGACTCCATCGTAATACTATAAGTAAAGTTTACAGACAACTTGAAATAGATGGAGTAGTTGAAGCAATGGCTGGATCAGGTATCTATGTAAGAGACAATCTTCCCAAAAGAGAATTTAAAAAATCATTTTACTCAAAAGATAAAATAAGTAAACTACCAGATCAAGAAGCAAAGAAAGCTATTGACAACTTGATAAATCTTGGATGCACTTTGCAAGAAACAAGAAATATATTGACAAATGAAATTGATTGGCGTATCAAGTGCGGATCAAGAATCATAGTCAGCACTCCTAGAGAGGATATTGGCGCTTCTATGTTAATAGCAGAAGACCTTTCTAAAACAATTAACGTACCAGTAGAAGTTGTTCCTATGGAAGAATTAGAAAAAGTTCTGAGTAATTCAAATAATGGTACGATTGTCACAAGCAGATATTTTTTACAGCCTCTAGAAAAAGTTGCTCAGAATCATGGAGTTCGCGCAATTTCAGTTGACTTGAGCGACTTTCAAAAGGAATTAAAAATTCTCAAGGAATTAAATACTGGAAGTTGTGTAGGTATTGTTAGCATAAGCCCTGGTTTATTGAGAGCAGCAGAAATCATAATACATAGCATGCGGGGTAATGAGTTAATGCTTATGACGGCAATCTCAGACAATAACAGTAGATTACTCTCACTTTTAAAGGCTTCCAGTCATATAGTGTGTGATGGGCCGAGTTTATCAGTTGTAGAAAACACATTATTGAAAAATCGTTCTCATTTGATGAGATTACCTCAGATAATATGTGCAAAAAATTATTTAAGTATCGAAACAATAAATCAATTAAAAAAAGAAATAGGAGTTATTAATTAAACCATGGTGTTGAAAACTTTTAAATCAGATATAGAAATTATCAGAGAGAGAGATCCCGCTGCAAGAGGAATAGTAGAGATATTTCTTTGCTACCCAGGCTTTCAATCAATAGTTATACATAGGTTCACGCATAAATTGTGGCAATTAAAGATTCCTTTAATTCCCCGCTTACTCAGCCATCTTAATAGGTTAGCAACAGGTATTGAAATTCATCCTGGGGCAAAAATTGGTAAAAGAGTTTTCATAGACCATGGAATGGGAGTTGTAATTGGTGAAACTGCAGAGATAGGAAATAACTGTTTGCTTTATCAGGGAGTGACATTAGGAGGTACTGGTAAAAGCCATGGCAAAAGACATCCCACCTTAATGGAAAATGTTGTAGTCGGCGCAGGCGCAAAAGTTCTAGGATCAATCACGGTAGGATCTAATACCCGTATTGGTGCTGGCTCAGTAGTGGTTCGAAATGTAGAGGGGAACAGTACTGTGGTCGGAGTTCCTGGCAGGGTAGTGCATCAAAGTGGTGTGAAAGTAAATCCGTTAGCTCACTCTGCCTTGCCAGATGCAGAAGCTAATGTGATAAGAAATTTAATGGATAGGATAGATGCTCTTGAAAATGAAATTCTTAAATTACAAAAAATTCTACAATCTATAGCAAGCTCAGACTCTATTGATATTTCTAAACTCGGTGATTCTCAAAATCTTAAAGATAAAGAAATTTTTGAATTTCTTGGAGATGATTAAATATTGATTTAATTTGTTTCATTAACGTCAGGTTTTGGTTGAAACATAAACATTGAATAAATAACATTTCGTCTCATATTAGTCATCATTTCTAAAAACATGTCATATCCTTCATTTTTATATTCGATTAATGGATCTTTTTGACCATAACCCCTCAAGCCGACTGATTCCCTCAAGGAATCCATGGATTGAAGATGTTCTCGCCATAAATTATCTATTTGCTGCAAAATGAAAAATCTTTCAGCTTCTCTCATTAATCCTGGACGAATCTTTTCTATTTGTGATTCTTTTAAATCATAAGCTATTCGCAACTGCTCTTGAAGATAGTTTTTTAATTCTTCTATTGAAAGTAAATTAATATCATCAGATTTAAGATCGTCTAATAAATATATAAATTCTTTGACTTTAGAAATTAATTGATCAATATTCCATTCTTCAGGAGGAAGATCAGGATTAATATAGGCATCTACAATTTCAATCATTGTCCTTTCACCATATCCTATTACTTGCCTCTTTAAATCAATTCCTTTTAATACTCTTAGTCTTTCTCCATAAACTGCTTTTCTTTGATTGTTCATTACCTCGTCGTATTCAAAAACTTGTTTTCTAATATCGTAATAGTAGGTTTCAACTTTCTTTTGAGCACTTTCTAGAGACCTAGTAAGCATTCCTGACTCAATAGGCATATCTTCATCAACCCTAAAAGCATTCATTAAATTTGCTACTCTATCACCTCCAAAAATCCTTAATAAATTATCATCTAAAGATAAAAAGAATCTTGTACTTCCAAGATCACCTTGTCTTCCTGCTCTTCCTCTAAGTTGATTATCCACCCTTCTTGATTCATGTCTCTCAGTACCAATGACATGTAAACCGCCAGCTTCTCTTACTTTTTCTTCTTCATGAATCAAAACTTTTTCATATTCTTTTTTTACATCAGACAAAGATTCTCTCAAAAGCTTTATCAAGTTATCATTAGTTGGTGCTTTTTCTGCAGCTGTAGCTATCTTGTCATCAAGCTCCAAGACAGAAAGTTGTCTATCTCCCCAATTTTTAACAAGTTCATCAGATAAAAGAGAGAGTTTCTTTTCAATTGCTTCATCTAGTTTGCAAGGGAAAAGGCTTGTTGAAGAATTTGAAATGTTCTTTTTCAAATTTGAACCAGCTTTTGTAGAAAAACCACCCTTAGATTTTGAATTTCTTTGTTTAGGTATTGGTGGCTTATGCTCATTTTCAGGCTTGACTAACAAAGGAATTAAAATTTCTTTTAATTTAAGTCTTGCCATATAGTCACTATTACCGCCAAGAATTATATCTGTTCCCCTTCCAGCCATATTAGTAGCAATAGTAACAGCACCTGCTCTTCCTGCCTGCGCAACAATTTCTGCCTCACGTTCAACGTTCTCTGGCTTAGCATTTAACAAATTATGTGGGATTTTTTCTTCAGATAAAAGTGAACTTAATAATTCACTTTTTTCCACACTTGTTGTCCCAACTAAAACAGGTCTACCTTCTCTATGAATTTGTGCAGTTTCTTTGGCAACGGCTTTCCATTTACCAATCTCTGTCTTAAATACTTGATCAGACCAATCTTGTCTCTTTCTTATTTGATTTGTCGGTATAACTGTTGATTCTAATTTATAAGTTTTTTCAAATTCAACCTCCTCAGTTTTTGCAGTTCCCGTCATTCCTGCTAAACCAGGATATAAAAGGAAAAAATTCTGATAAGTTATGGATGCTAATGTTTGAGTCTCAGGCTGAATTTTAAGATTCTCTTTCGCTTCTATTGCCTGATGTTGTCCATCACTCCAACGTCTTCCTGGCATTACCCTACCAGTAAATTCATCAACTATGACAGCCTCATCGTTCTTAATAATATAATTCACATCTTTAATAAATAATTCTTTAGCTTTTAAAGCGTTAGTTATGAAGTGCGCCCAAGGATCTTGAGGATTATATAAATCATTTACTCCCAAATACTCTTCACATTTTGCAAAACCCTGATCAGTTAATATACAACTTCTCTGTTTTTCATCAACTTCATAATCTCCTTCTGGATCAATACCATCTTTACTTAATTCTTTTGCTTTGACTAATGCCAGAGATAATTCTGCAGCTTTTTGATATTTTTCTTGTGGTCTTTCAACTTGGCCAGAAATGATTAGAGGCGTTCTTGCTTCATCAATTAATATTGAATCAACCTCATCAATTACGCAGTAATTAAATTTTCTTTGAACTACCTCACTAATATCGGTAGCCATATTATCTCTTAAATAATCAAATCCTAATTCTGAATTTGTGGCATAAGTTATATCACAATCATAATTTTTCTTTCTCTCAATTGGATTCATATCTTGCTGAATCAAGCCAACTGATAAACCTAAAAAACGATGAACTTGTCCCATCCACTCTGCATCCCTTCTAGCTAAATAATCATTTACAGTAACAACATGAACACCTTTACCAGTAAGAGCATTTAAATAACAAGGTAATGTTGCGACAAGAGTTTTTCCCTCTCCAGTCTTCATCTCAGCAATTTGACACTCATTTAAAACCATCCCGCCTATTAACTGAACATCAAAATGTCTCATATCAAGAACACGTTTACTTGCTTCTCTAACAATCCCAAAGGCTTGAGGAAGAGATTCTGTCAGGAGTTCTTGTTGTTTTTTAGTATCTAATTCTGATGAGATCTTTGATTTAAGATTATGTGTTTCTTTTCGCAACTCATCATCAGTTAATCTAGAAATCTCTGCCTCTAGAAAATTTATCTCTTCCACTATTGGTTGATAGCGCTTTAACTTTCGTGTATTCGGATCTCCCAACAAAAGTTTTAGCATAAGTAAAAAGTCCTTGAAAAATTCATCTTATTACAAACATTATAAATTAGTGCGTTACAACAGGATGAAGAAAAATCATATCTCTTTATTTTATAAAAGGAATCGTCTAGGGTATTTAAATTAAAATCACGAAAAGATTGGTTATCCCTAATTTTCTACAACTATTTAAGAAATGAAAGCAATATCTCTAATAAACCATTCAAAAGGAGCTGTAGGGTTAAGGTTTTTTGGATTAGGCCCTAATCTAAAGCCAACTAATGGATTAAATAAACTACAAAAATTACTAGATAGAAATGCTTTCTGGGCACAAAGTAGAACAATAAATGATCTAAAAAAATGTCTTGCCAACAGCGACGTTATAGTAAGTCTCTGGGTTGGCAACGAAATAGTTGGTTTTGGTAGAGCTTTAACAGATGGGATTTACCGAGGGGTGCTTTGGGATATCGTTATCGATCAAAACCACCAGGGAAAAGGTTTTGGAACACTAATTGTAAAAAATCTTTTATCTTCTAAAAACATTAAAAATACAAAGAAAATATATTTAATGACGACTAATAAAAAATTATTTTATTCTCAATTTGATCTTAAAGAAGTTACTTCACAAGATTTATTAATTCGTGAAATATAAAATACTTTTTCTATCAAAAGAAACTCAAATTATTTCAAATTCAATTTAAAAAAATCAAGATACAAATTTACTATAAAGCCATCTTATAAAAGGTCCTAAAATAGGAACTGGTCCAAAAGTTGGTCCGCAAAAATCAAAGTAATCTCTGTGCTCTTTAATTAATCCATTTTCACCAAATAATAAACGAGTAGTTCCAGGATAAATAAATTCTTTACCCATAATTTTTAAACACATTGTCCATTCAACAAATCCACAATCCCCAGTTATGGAAATTGCATGAGTTTCTAAAAAAACATCATCACATCTTTTAACTAGCTTTTCTTGAGCTTTAACATAGGAATCTAAGCCCTCTGTTTCCTGAGTTGGGTCTGTAAAAATAACATTCTCATTATAAAATTCAGCCCATTTTTGTTTTGTTGGCGCGTCCATACCATAAGGTTTAGTAAATAATCCCTTTAAATCCTCAATAGAAATTACTTTTGTCATTACGAAATTTTTATTAAGAATATATTAAAAGATACAAACATTAAAAGCGGATGAAGAGATTCGAACTCTCGACATTCTCCTTGGCAAGGAGATGCTCTACCACTGAGCTACATCCGCATAACTTTTTTATTTTATCTCAAAGAAGGGATCAATGATAAAAAAATTAAATTTTTTTCAATTAATTTAAATTTTTAATTAAGGATCCCATCTCAATTGCTTGTAAAGCATAATTCCAACCAAGATTATTTTTAATCCCTGCTCTTTCTAAAGCCTGCTGCATAGTATCAGTAGTTAAAACTCCAAAAATAATTGGAACATTATTTTCATTTGAAACTTGCGAAATACCTTTGCTCGCCTCAGATATAACTACATCATAGTGAGAAGTTTCACCACGGATCACAGCTCCAAGAGCAATTACAACGTCATAACTCTTTTTTTTCATGAGGGTTTTAGCTGCGATTGGTAATTCGAATGAACCTGGAACCCAAACTATATCTACTTGATTGCTTAATTCAGAGGTATCTAAACCATGTCTTTTTAAACAATCAAGACAACCAGATAGAATTTTATTTGTAATTAAATCGTTAAATCTTGCTATTACAATCCCAACTTTTAAAGTAGAGGCAGTAGTAAAAGAACCCTCAAAAATAGCCATTAAATTTTACTTAGGTATATTAATAGACTCTCACGAAAAGGTATTAAGTTCAAACTAATGAAGAAACTATCCCTGTAACAAAAACCAAAACAACCCAAACAGCAGCAATAGAATAAATTTTTCTCCTACTTTCTCGCTGTCCTTCCTCAGTAGAAGGTTGAGTCACATATAAAACGGGTACTCCAACTACCGCAATTAAAGAAGCAAATAATAGAGCATTTACGAAGAAAAAGTTAACAGCCTGCATAATTCAGTCTTAGGTTTCAAATATTATAAATACTATAATCTCATGAAAATGATAATTTTTAGAGAAAATTTACATACTTTAGCCACTTTAAATGCAAAAAAAAAAATTCTACCTAATATCTATTTAGGAATTAAAAAAGTATGCAAGAAGATACGATAATTCAAAAGAATTTATTTGCGATTGGTAATGATAATAATGAACAAAAAGAAATAACAAACATTCCAGAAAATTTATCTTTGGAAGATTTAAAAAAAGAATCGCAAAAAAGACCCAGACAAAGAAAAAATTCAACTAATTTAATAAATAAATTCAAGACTGATTTAATTTCAAATAACAAAAATGTTTGCATCAATAAAAAATCTTATAGCTATAAAACAGTTTCAAAACTGAAATTAACTCCTGTAATGAAGCATTATGTAACTCTAAAAGAAGAAAATAAAGATAGGTTATTACTTTATAGATTAGGAGATTTTTTTGAATGTTTTTTTGAGGACGCTGTATTAATATCTAACCTTTTAGAAATAACGCTTACCAGTAAAGATGCTGGCAAAGAGATTGGTAAGATCCCCATGGCAGGGGTTCCCCATCATGCAATGGAGAGATACTGTGCTGATTTAATTAAAAAAAATTATTCTGTGGTTATATGCGATCAATTAGAAAAAAGTTCTGGAAATTATGGGACTCCAATTAAAAGAGGAATAACAAGAATAATTACTCCTGGTACTGTAATTGAAGAGGGGATGTTGATAGCAAAGAAAAATAATTGGATTAGTGCTATTTACTTATCAGAAGAAAACTCAGATGAATCTTATGAATGGGGCATATCAAAAGCTGATGTAAGCACAGGAGAATTAATAACCTTAGAAGGCCAATCTCTGTCAAAACTATTTGATGAAATTATTAAATTAGATTCTTCAGAAATCATTGTAGGAAGTAATGCAGTAAGAGATTTATTAATTAAAGGAAATAGTCAAATTACATATACTGTTTCTCAAGAGACTAATTTTGGAATTAATGAAGCAAATTATCTAATAAAAAATTATTTTCAAATTACAAACCTAGAGGGAATAGGACTTAAAAATTTAAACAATGCAACTAGATCACTTGGAGGTTTATTAAATTATTTAGAAAAAATTAATCCTTCAAATTTAGATAAAGATTCTTCTTTAAAAATCTCATTAGACTTTCCACAAATCCAATATGGTCACAACAAATTAATTATTGATTATCAAACTCAAAAAAACTTAGAAATCAAAAATACGCAACGAGAAAACAATTATGTAGGTTCGCTACTATGGAGTATTGATAGGACTTATACCTGCATGGGCGCAAGGTGTTTAAGAAGGTGGATAGATTCACCACTATTAAACGTTAATGAAATTTATAAAAGACAAAATATAATTACAAACTTTCTTGAATCTAAAAAATTACGTACAGATACCCAAAATTTACTTAGAGCAATGGGGGATTTAGAAAGACTTGCAGGTAGAGCTTGTGCAGGTCATGCAAGTCCTAGAGACTTAATTGCAATAGCTGAAGGTTTAAAAAAATTGCCTAGACTAAAATCCATAATTGAATTATTTAAATATGATCTCCCAGATTGGACTGATCAATTAAAAAATATTGATGAAGGACTCTTAGAATTAGCTGATACTATAAGTTTTAAATTAGTAGAAAATCCTCCTCTAAATATTAGTGAAGGAGGCATGATCCACGATGGTGTTGACAATATATTAGATGGTTTACGAAATTTAATGGATGATTACTCTGAGTGGCTAAATAAAGAGGAATTAAAGGAAAGAAAAATTAGCAAAATTTCAAACCTAAAAATTCAATTTCATAAAAATTTTGGTTATTACATTTCTATTAATAAGTCAAAAGTTAATTTAGCTCCACAACATTGGATCAAAAGGCAAACACTTACTAATGAAGAAAGGTATATCACTTCTGAAATTAAAAATAAAGAAAATAAGATTTTCCAAATAAAAAGTAGAGCTTCATCAAAAGAATATGAAATTTTCTGCGAATTAAGAAAAATAGTTGCTGAAAAAACAAAACAAATAAGATCAATCGCAAAATCCATAGCATCTCTTGATGCACTACTTGGTTTATCAATTACTTCAGTAGAAAACAATTTTATAAAACCTTTATTAATACCAATAAATGATTCAATGACAAAAAATAGTACAAAAATTATCGCAGGAAGAAATCCAATTGTAGAGCAATTGTTAAGTGATAAAAAGTTTGTAGCAAACGATATCTCTTTTGAGGATAATCAAAAATTAATTATATTAACCGGTCCCAATGCAAGCGGAAAAAGTTGCTTTATAAGACAACTTGGTTTAATACAAATTCTCACGCAAATTGGTAGCTTTGTTCCTGCTAATAATGCTGAAATCAAGATTGCAGATAGGATTTTCACAAGAATTGGGGCAGTTGATGATCAATCATCTGGACAATCAACATTTATGGTAGAAATGTCTGAAACTGCATCAATTCTAAATCAGGCAACTTCTAGCTCACTAGTTTTACTTGATGAGATTGGCAGAGGGACATCTACTTTTGATGGACTTTCAATAGCTTGGTCAGTAAGTGAATATCTTGCAAAAAAAATTCAATGTAATACTATTTTTGCTACTCACTATCATGAGCTTAATTATTTAAAAAATTCAAATAAGAATATACAAAATTTTCAAGTTTTAGTAGAACAAAATAACGATCAGCTGATTTTTAGCCACAGGATTGTTAAAGGGGGCTCAAACAAAAGCTATGGCATAGAAGCAGCTAAATTAGCAGGAGTCCCAAAAGAAGTTATAGAAAAAGCAAAATCAGTTTTAAATTCTTTAGAAGAAAATAACAAATTAAATTATGATATTAAGTAGATTTTTGACATTTTTATAAAATAAATACTCTTTAAATAGTTTCCCTCAATAAGGCGTTAACAGCAGCAGCTGCCATGGCAGCACCTCCTCTAGTTGAATTCAAAACAATTCTAGGAAGATCGGTGGAAATCAGTTTATTTTTGCTATTCTCTACACCAATAAATCCAACAGGCATTCCGATAATTAAACTAGGTAAATCTTTTGCATTTTCTAAAATATCAATTAAATAAGTTAACGCTGTAGGCGAACTGCCAATAACTACAATAGGAGATTTGCTTCCAGAATTTATAGCGGATAACTCCTTCCAACCTTCACTTAAGCCATATGCAGTTTTAGTTAAGTTTGTATGATTATTTTTTCCAAACCACATTCTAGCGGTGAATACTTTATTTCTAGTTGTATTTTCTGCCATAGTTTTTATTGCTGCTGCTGCCATATCGGTATCAGTTAAAATCGGAGCACCATTTTTAAGTGCCTGAAGACCCTTTTCACAAGCACCTTCACTAAAATTTACAAGATTTTGAACCGTAAAATCTCCTGAAGTATGGACTAATCTCTCTAATACTTTTTTTTCCAAATAATTTAGATCATTGGCTGCTAAACGAGATCTTATGAATCTGATGCTTTCCAAAAAAATTGGATGATCTATTACCATTAAATTTAATTTGTGTTAGAAGTAATCATAGTTAATATATGGTTTTTATTGAGCTATTATGCCAATACAAATATTATGGGGTAATGATCTAAATGCTCAAAATACATTTATTCAAAAATTAATTGATAAGGAAGTATCCAAAGAATGGAAAGAAATAAACGTAACTAATTTAAATGGAGATGATGATGAGCAAGTCAATAAAGCTTTTGATGAAGTTCTTACACCTCCTTTTGGAGATGGATACAGAATAGTTACATTGAAAAATAATCCCATTTTTAATGCCAAAAATGAGGATCTAAGAACTAAATTTGAAAAAATTCATGACAATATACCTCAAAATACTTATTTCATTTTGCAAAATACAAAAAAACCAGACTCAAGACTAAAGAGTACTAAATTTTTACAAAAACTTATCAAAGATAATTTAGCCAAAGAAACATCATTTTCTTTACCAGAAATCTGGGACTATGAGGGCCAAAAAAGATTTTTAGAAGATGCCGCAAATGAAATGAATATCAAAATTGAAAAAAATGCAGCTGAATTGATAATTGATTCAGTTGGTAATGACAGCTTTAAACTAATAAATGAATTAGCCAAAGCTAAAACATACCTCTCTGCAGTATCAGGTGATTCAAATTCACAACTTTTTCTTAAAAGTATTGATGTAAAAAAAATATTTAGTGATCATCAATCCAATATTTTCAAAATCATTGATCTTCTCTTACAAAAAAATATTAATGAAAGCCTCATTGAAATAAATTATTCTTTACAGAAAGGAGAACCTGCTTTAAGACTAAATGCAGGTTTAATTAGTCAAATAAGAATTCATACCATCATAAAACTAGCAATTGATTCAGGTAACGATAATGCAGAAAAGATTTGTAATCTTGCAGGCATTTCTAATCCAAAACGAATTTTTTTTATTCGAAGAAAAGTCAAAAATGTATCTCAAGAATATTTAATTAATTTAATGAGTAACTTTCTAGATATTGAATCATTACTAAAACAAGGTAATAATCCTATAAATGTTTTTACAGAGAAATTAATTAATTTAAGTTAACCAAATTATAAGTTTCAGAATTTACATTATCATTTAAATATGGCTTTACTAGTAAAAAAATTTGGCGGTACTTCTGTCGGTGATATTAAAAAAATTAAAAATATTGCAAGTAGCATTTTTCAAAGTAAAGAAGCAGGGAATGAAATTGTCGTAGTTGTCTCTGCGATGGGGCAAACTACAGATGATTTAAATTATTTAGCGGAATCAATTAGTAAAAATCCTAATCGAAGAGAATTGGATATGCTTCTCTCAACTGGAGAGCAAGTAACCATAGCTCTTCTATCAATTGCATTAAACGAATACGGAATACCTGCAATTTCAATGACTGGTAGCCAGGTTGGAATTATTACTGAATCAATTCATGGGAAAGCGAGAATTTTGGATATTAAAACAGAAAGAATCCAAAATTATTTAAATCAGGGTTTTGTAGTTGTAGTGGCTGGATTTCAAGGAACAACATTAAGCCATACGGGTTCAATGGAAATTACAACTTTGGGTAGAGGTGGTTCAGATACTTCCGCGGTAGCTTTATCAACAGCTTTAGGAGCTGAGACTTGCGAAATTTATACAGACGTTCCAGGTGTTCTTACTACTGATCCAAGGATTGTTCCTAATGCAAAACTCTTAGATGAAATTAGCTGCGAGGAAATGCTTGAACTTGCAAGCGTCGGTGCTTCAGTTCTCCATCCAAGAGCAGTAGAAATTGCTCGCAATTATGGAATTAAATTGTGTGTCAAATCAAGCCAAAGTGACTCCAGTGGGACTCTCCTAGAAAGTCAAATCCAACCTCTCCCGCTAAAAAGAGGAAGCTTAGAATTAACAAAAACAGTAAATAGTCTTGAAGTATTAGAAAACCAAGCAGTATTCAGTCTCTCAAATATACCTGATAGGCCTGGGATTGCTGCGCAAATATTTGAAAAACTTTCAGAAGCAAGTATTAACGTAGATTTAATAATACAAGCGACAAATGATGGAAATAAAAATGATATTACATTTACTGTTGGTGAATTAGAAGTAAAAAAAACTCTAGAACAATGTGAACTTATAACTAGTCAATTAGGGGGAGAATTTAACTTAAAAACCAACATGACAAAATTAAGTATTCAAGGAGCAGGCATTATGGGCAGACCTAGTGTTTCAGCTGATTTATTTGATACTTTATCTCAAGCGAATATAAACGTTAGGTTAATAGCTACTAGTGAAATTAAAGTCAGCTGTGTAATTGAAATTAATAATATACCAAAAGCTATTAGATTTGTTGCTGAGAAATTTAAGTTATCCGATACACAAATATTTGTTAATCCAATCAATGAAAAACAAGATCAACCTGAAGTAAGAGGAATTGCATTAGATAGAAACCAAGTTCAGGTAAGCTTTCGAAAACTGCCTGATCGTCCAGGTGTAGCAGCATCGATATGTTTAGCATTAGCTGAAAATAATTTACTTATCGATACTATTGTTCAGTCTGAAAGAATTTCCACTTTAAAAACTAAGGATATTAGTCTTACAATGAATAAACAAGATAGAGATAAAGCTAACTTAGTTTTTGAGGCCTTAACAAAAAAATTACCCGGATCATACGTTGAAGATGGCCCTGCTATAGCAAAAGTAAGTACTGTAGGAGCGGGAATGGCATTTAAGGTTGGAACGGCTGGAAAAATATTTAGAGCATTGGCTGACCAAAATATCAATATTGAAATGATTGCCACTAGTGAAATCAGAACTTCATGTATTGTCTTAGAAAAAGATTGTGACAAAGCAGTTAATGCGATTCATAATCATTTCGAATTAGGAAAATAAGTTCTTTTTAATTATTTCTTGCCAATTTTTGTCTTAATTTTTTGATTCTATCCCTCAAATTTGCTGCTTCTTCAAAATTTAACTCTTTTGCAGCGTCTTTCATTTTAATTTCTAACTTTTCTATTAAGTCAGGCAATTCTTCGAGCAAACATTGATTATCACTGGAACTGAGAATTGCGTCAGTTTTGTTATTAACTATATTTATTAAATCTTTAGATAAACCACCAGCATCAAGTTTTCTGGAAAGTTCTAGAAAAGATAATATTGAATTTTCTATTTTTTTGCCTGCAGGTTTTGGAGTAATACCATTGACTTGGTTATATTTTTTTTGAATAGTTCTTCTTCTATCAGTTTCAGATATTGCTCTTTTCATTGAATCTGTGAAGTTATCTGCATACAGCAAGGCAACACCTTCAACATGTCTGGCAGCTCTTCCTATTGTTTGAATCAATGACCTTTCTGCCCTCAAAAAACCTTCTTTATCAGCATCTAAAATGGCGACTAAGGATACTTCTGGAAGATCTAGTCCCTCTCTTAATAAATTAACTCCTATCAAAACATCATATTCGCCCATTCTGAGGTCTTGAATAATTTCAATTCTTTCAATTGAATGGATTTCGGAATGTAAATATCTAACTCTTACTTTATTTTCAGATAAAAAATCAGTTAGATCTTCAGCCATTCTCTTAGTAAGTGTTGTCACAAGCACTCTTTGATTCTTTTCAGCTCGAATTCTTATTTCAGATAACAGATCTTCTATTTGGCCTTCACTAGGTCTTACATCAATTACCGGGTCTAATACCCCAGTTGGTCTTATAACTTGCTCAATAAATTCACCATCACATTGATCTAATTCCCATTGACCGGGGGTTGCACTTATAAATAATGTCTGTTTTGATTTTTCCCAAAACTCTTCACATTTTAAAGGTCTATTATCTGCAGCACTTGGCAATCTAAAACCATGATCTATTAAAACTTTTTTTCTAGATTGATCACCGTTGTACATCGCATGAAGTTGAGGACATGTTACATGACTCTCATCAACTACCAACAACCAATCTTTGGGAAAGTAATCTATTAAACATTCTGGCGGTGAACCTTCCTCCCTACCTGATAAATGACGAGCATAATTCTCAACTCCATTACAATAACCAACCTCTTTAAGCATTTCTAAATCATATTTTGTACGTTGTTCTAGACGTTGAGCCTCTAATAATTTTCCTTCGTATGTAAATTTATCTAGTTGAGTTTTTAATTCACTTCTAATTGCACTTATTGCACTCTCAAGTCTCTCTTTTGGAGTTACAAAATGCTTCGCTGGGTAAACGCTAACTTGTTCCAAGCTTTCAAGTATTTCTCCTGTAGTAGGGTCAACATATCTAATAGCCTCGACTTCATCACCAAATAACTCAATCCTTATTAATCTATCTTCATAAGCTGGACCGATTTCTAAAACATCACCTTTAATTCTGAATCTACCTCTAGTAATTTCAATATCATTTCTAGTATATTGATTTTCAACCAGAGACCTCAAAGAAGAACGTAGATTTATTGATTTTCCCACTTCAAATTTAACTGCAGCTTTTAAATACTCACTCGGTATACCAAGACCATAAATACAACTTATTGAGGCTACAACAATTACATCTTTTCTTTCAAATAATGAGCGTGTTGCAGAATGTCTAAGCATATCTATTTCTTCATTGATTGAAGCAGTTTTGGCTATGTAAGTATCACTTACAGGTACATAAGCTTCAGGTTGATAATAATCGTAGTAAGAAATGAAGTACTCAACAGCATTTTTTGGAAAAAATTCCCTTAATTCATTACATAGTTGTGCAGCCAAGGTTTTGTTATGAGCTAAAACAAGTGCTGGCCTTCCTGTTTGTTGTATTACATTGGCAATGGTAAATGTTTTTCCAGTTCCAGTAGCTCCTAAAAGAGTCTGAAACTGTTTACCATTATTTACGCCTTTAACTAATTTTTTAATAGCTTCTGGTTGATCTCCATTTGGTTCGTAAGGAGCTTGAAGCTTATAGTTGTTCATCAAGCTAGTAGCTAAAGGATGTTGCTATACTAAGAAATTTTTTCTCCAATTATTGAATTTTTCAAAGATTCCTTTAAGCCCCTAACAACCGCAATCATTGATATTAAATCATCTAATTTATTAACTACAGATCCAACGCCAACTGCTGAGGCTCCAGAGGATATTGCTAGTGGACAAGTTACTTGGCTTAATCCAGAGGCACTCATGATTGGTATATTCAGAGATTGTTTCTTAAATTCTTGATGAATAGCATAGGTAGATGCAAGAGTTGGTACTGATTTTTCAAAAAAACCTTGAATTCCTGGAGAGTAAGGATTAGAACTGGTGCCACCTTCTGTTTGAATAATGTCAACGCCTTCTTCCACTAGCTTTACAGCAAGATCAACTTGTTTATCAATAGGCATAGTATGAGGAACAGTTACTGATAAAGGAAAATTAGGCAATAAATCCCTCGTCTCTTTTGTAATTTTTAAAACTTTTTTATCTGAAAAATGAATGCCTTTTTCATAAAAAGTATCATAATTTCCTATCTCAATTAATGATGCTCCTGCTTTTACACAATCTTGAAAAGATCGAGGCACTACTGAACTAACACAAACTGGTAGTGTTGAATTCTTAAGTGCTAAATCAACGAGTTCAGGTTTACAAGCAATATCGACAAGATCTGCACCTCCTAATGAAGCAGCCTCAACAATTATTTTCACAGACTGAACATCGAAATTATTCAATCCTGAAATAACTTTGAGTAAGGATTTGCTTCTTAACTCTTCTTTGATTTTTTGTGGCAAAAGATTAATCAGACTCATTGACTTAATGAATTTATTACCCGATTGTGACATTGTTTTAGTAAAACAGTGCATTTTTTAAAAAATATTATCTGAGCAACACAAAATGACTGATAAAAAATTAAGTCAGAAAAATTGGTCATCATGGCATCATCAGCTTCATAAGGAGATTCTTACCAAAAAAATATTAATTCCCAAAGGATCCAATATTTTAATAAGTGTTTCGGGGGGTCAAGACTCAATGGCCTTATTAACCCTAATTAATGACCTAAAAAAACTACATAATTGGTCTATTAGTGTTTGGCATGGTGATCATCAGTGGCACGAAAAATCATCACTATATGCTCTTGAATTAAAAAATTATTGCGAAGATAAAAATATTTCATTCTTTTTTGATCAAGCAAATAAAGAAGGTATTTCTTCAGAAGAAAAAGCACGAGAATGGAGGTATAAAAAATTATGTGAAAGAGCCAAAACTTTATTAAGTACAAACCAGGAAAAAGATAATATTTATTTGCTAACTGGTCACACGAGTAGTGATAATGCAGAAACATTTATCCTCAATTTATCTAGAGGAAGCAATTTTGCAGGTCTGAGTAATATTGAGAGTAAAAGATTAATAGAAAATCAAATTTATTTAATAAGACCAATATTAATTTTCAGTAGGGAAGATACAAAACAATTTTGCAATGAAATGAAGATTCCAGTCTGGGAAGATCCTACAAATTCAGATCTTAAATTAAAAAGAAATTTAGTAAGAAAAAAAATTATTCCTACCTTAGAAGTCATCTATCCTGGTTGTTCTGAAAGGATAAATAATTTTTCCCAAAAAATGAGCAAATACAATAATGAACGTAATGATCTAAGTGAACTAGCGTATTTTTATTGTAAAGATGTTAAAGGTATCGATAGGAATCTCCTAAATGGTATGTGTATTGAAGCGAGATGTACAATTTTAAATAGATTTTTAAAAGAAATATCTCCAAAGCAATGTAGTTCTAAAAATCTGACAAAATTAGCAACTTCAATTTATGAAAAAAATAAAGGTCAAATTAATCTGCAAGAGTATTTAAAAATTGTTTGGGATAAAAACTATATAAATTTTGAAAAAAGTTAAGATGTTACAGCAGATCTTCTTCTTCTTGTTCTACCTTCAAATGAATCTTGTGTAGCAGTCTCAGCTGATGGTTTCTGTGATACTTTTGGACTTTTTTGGGTATTTTGTGGGTTATTTGAACTATTAGGATGATTATTATTGTTTGATTTCTTATGGAAATTATTATTATTTCTATTTCTATTGGAGAAATTGTGCTCTTCGGTAATCTTTGGAATATAAGCACGAGTTCCACTTGGAGCAGGTTGAACTAAACACAAAATAAGTGGTTCAACTTGTAATTCTCTTCTCATTCTTCTCGATAAACCATTTTCAATTTCTCTTTGTACACCAATCCAATCTACCTCAAAATTGTTCGGCCCAGTTTGTCTAGATAATTGTTTCCATCTATTTTCTAAGACCCAGCTTATTTCTCGTTCTGTCCACATAGACATTTTTCTTGGCTCTGCAGTAGTAACAACTCCTCTCAAATTAACTCTGGGAGGCGCAACCATCTTCCCATCTGTACTAATAGGAGCTAAAACAGTTACTACACCATCCCCAGCTAATTGCTGCCTTTCCTTTAATACTCGAGCATCTACTATCCCATTTCGTGAGTTATCAAGCAGTTCAACACCAGCTTTTACAGGATCACCCTTTTGAATAGAATTAGGTGTTAACTCAACTACGTCTCCATTTTCAATAATTAAGATATTGTCCTTTGGAACACCCATAGTTTGTGCACTCTTCCCATGACAAACAAGCATTCTATGTTCTCCATGCACAGGAACAAAAAACTTAGGTTTTGCGAGTGCCAACATTAACTTTTGATCTTCTTGAAAACCATGACCAGAAACATGAATATTCTCACCCTTTCCATAAACAACCTTTGCTCCAAGTTTCATTAATCTATCTATTGTATTAACAACAGAAATAGTATTACCAGGAATTGGGCTGGCTGAAAATATTACAGTATCAGTAGTCTTGAGACGAACATGCTGATGTTCACCACGAGAGATTCTGCTTAACGCTGCTAGGGGTTCTCCTTGACTACCCGTCATTAATAATAAGGTCTCCCTATCTGGCAAATCTCTAATTTGCTTGATAGGAACGAACAAATCATCTGGGCATTTCATATAACCTATATCTCTTGCCTTAGCAATAACATTTATCATCGATCTACCTAACAAACCGACCTTTCTTCCATGTTTCATGGCCAATTCTAAGATCATTGTCACTCTATGCACAGAACTAGCAAAAGTAGTAAGGATAACTCGTTCTTTTGCCTCTGCAATATGTTTTTCTAAAGAGGGATAGATAGTCTTCTCAGAAGGACAAAAGCCTGGAACTTCGGCATTAGTAGAATCACTGAACATGCATAAAACACCCTTTTCTCCGTAATGCACCATTCTTTCAATATCAAATTGCTCTCCATCTACTGGCATATGATCAAACTTAAAATCTCCCGTGAAAATAATTGTGCCAACAGGTGTTGTAACTGCTAAAGAAAAGCTATCGCAAATAGAATGGGTATTTCGAATAAATTCAACAGAAAAATGTTGTCCTACTTTTACAACATCTCTTGGATTTACTGTCTGTATAGTTGTTCTATCAGATACCCCTGCTTCCTCCATTTTTCCTCTAAGCATTGACATTGCCAGTCTTGGGCCATAAATAATGGGAATATTAAAATGCTTTAGATGATGAGAAATACCTCCAATGTGATCTTCATGCCCGTGAGTGACAATCATTCCTTTTATTCTTCTTTGATTTTCTTTTAAAAAAGTTGTATCAGGCATAACAACGTTTACGCCATGCATACCATCAGATGGGAAAGCTAGGCCAGCATCAACAAGCATTAATTCATCACCATATTCAAAAACGCAAGTGTTTTTTCCTATTTCATGTAATCCTCCAAGAGGTATTACTCGTAGAACTGGAGTATTACTTTTAGATCTAGATGAATCATGAGTAGATCTATTTACAGTTGAATTTGTACTTGATTGCATAATTTTGTAATTTATGAAGGCCTGCTTGTAATCAAATAAGGTTTATTTAAATTTAATTATCAAGTTAAATATAATCCCTATTATAGGGAATTCAGGATAAAAGATAGTTGCTTTTTCATGTCATTGTTTAAAGGTGACAAAGGACTTCTAGGATTACCTACATCCCATCCCGAGAGCTCCAAAGCAGCTTTAATTGGGATTGGATTAGTAGTCATAAAGAGTGCTTTAAAAAGAGGCTGAAGTTTTTCATGAATAGCAAGAGCATTGGAAACCTTTCCACTTTGAAAAGAATGAATCATCTCTTTCAATTGCAATCCAACTAAATGACTTGCAACACTTACTACTCCTACAGCACCTACCGATAACATTGGAAGCAACAATGAATCGTCGCCACTATATACAGACAGTTCGGAGCCACAAATAGCTCTTAATTCTGTTACTTCTTCTATTCTACCGCTTGCAGCTTTAATACTGAGAATATTTGAGAAATCCATAAGTTTCTTCACAGTATCAGGTAATAAATTGCATCCAGTCCTGCCAGGAATGTTGTAGAGCATAAGAGGCAAATCCTTTGCAGATTTAGCAATAGAACTGAAATGTTTATAAAGACCTTCTTGAGGCGGCTTATTGTAATAAGGAACAACGACCAAAGCACCGTCGGCACCAGAGTCGTAAGCTTTTTTTGTAGCTTCCACAGCTTCGCTTGTACAATTGCTACCAGTGCCAACTATTACTTTACAGCTTGCATCCAAAGATCCTTTTACCGCAATAAATAAATCATGCTGTTCCGCCCATGAAAGAGTCGGAGATTCTCCAGTAGTACCGCACAACACAATTCCATCGGAACCGTTCTCAAAAAGATAATTTGAAAGTTTTATAGCTAGTTCATAATCTACATCTCCATTCTCAGTGAATGGAGTAACCATTGCAGTCAATATTCTTCCAAATAGTGGATTATTACACTCAGTTTTGTCTGCAATCATTTTTTTGGAATTAATAACTCAGCTATTTGAACAGCATTCAGAGCTGCTCCTTTTCTTATTTGATCTCCACATAACCATAATTCTAATCCATGAGGATGACTTATATCAGTTCTTAGCCTGCCAACAGCAACATTATCCCTTCCCATAACGTCATTTGGCATAGGAAATCTATTATTTTTGTAATCCTCAATAATTTCAATTCCAGGAGATTTTTTTAATTCTTCAAGAGCATCTTTAGGATGAACTACATCGGCAAATTCAATATTGATCGATTCAGAATGTGCTCTCAGAACTGGGACTCGAACACATGTAGCAGAGAGCTTTAAATCAGCAATATTTAATATTTTCCTTGTCTCATTAACCATTTTCATCTCTTCTTCGCAGTAATTATTTGAAAGCATAGGGGAATTATGTAAAAACAAATTAAAAGCAAGGGAGTATGGCAAAACTTCACTTTTTTGAGGATTTCCTTGAAGATATTGTTCAGTTAAAAGTTTTAGTTCCTCCATCGCCAGTTGGCCTGCACCACTGACAGATTGATATGTTGAGACAATAACTCTTTGAATAGTAGAAAGTTTGTTTAATGGAGCTAAAACTAATGTCAACAAAATGGTAGTGCAGTTTGGATTGGCTATTACCCCATCATGATTAAGTACGTCACTAGCATTAACTTCAGGGACTATAAGAGGAACGTTCTTATCTAATCTGAAAGCACTTGAATTATCTATCAGTAAAGCATTTTGATCAATAATGATAGATAACCATTTTTTTGAAATACTTCCGCCAGCTGAAGCCAAAACTAAATCAAGATTCTTAAATTCCTCCTTAGTTGTTTTTTTTGTAACTAATTCTTCATCTTTCCAAATAATTTTTTTTCCTTCTGACCGCTCTGATGAAAGCAAGACCAATTCTGATATTGGGAAATCACGTTGTTCAAGAATTTTTAACAATTCAGATCCCACAGCACCTGAAGAACCTAAAACAGCAACTTTTAATGGCCTATTAGGCAAATACGGAGATTGTCTCACACTTTAAAATGATTTTTATAAATAGATTGACTATTTTTTTTACTTTATCAAAAAATTAACTTTCAAGGAAATCACATAATGTGAAATAATTAAGATTCGGTTCATAGTAATAACTTAGAAAAACATGGCTAAAGATGCACTAATAGTGAAAACTACTCCTTTACCTCAAAGTAGAATCTCATTTGAATTAGAAATACCATCTGAGACATGCAAAACATGTGTAAATGAGACAATCAGTTCTATTAGTCGTTCGGCTAAAATTCCGGGATTTAGACTTGGTAAAATTCCTAAACAAGTCTTAATCCAAAGAATTGGAATCACACAATTACATGCTTCTGCTCTAGAAAAAATTATTGATAAATCGTGGCAAGAAGCATTAAAAATAAAATCTATAGAGCCACTAAGTGAGCCAGAATTGGTAGATGGATTTGAATCTTTACTTGCAAAATTTAGTCCTGAAAAATCACTTAAGGTTACTCTCCAAACTGATGTTGCCCCAGAATTAAAACTAAAAAAATCCAAAGGACTAAGTGTTGAAATCTCAACAACAAAGTTTGATCCAAAGTCAATAGATGAAGCGCTAGAAAAATCTAGAAATCAGTTTGCAAATATTATTCCAGTTACCAATAGAGCAGCAAAGTTAGGGGATATTGCTGTAGTTAGTTTCAAAGGAAAATATAAAGATTCTGGTAAAGAGATTGATGGTGGAACAAGTGAATCAATGGATCTTGAGTTAGAAAAGAACAAAATGATTCCCGGTTTCGTTGAGGGAATCGTAAAGATGAAAATTGGTGATACTAAAACACTTAACCTTAAATTTCCTGAAGATTATTCTCATGAGGATTCAAGAGGCAAAGAGGCAATCTTTGAAGTAAATCTTAAGGATCTTAAGGAAAAAGAATTACCTGAACTTAATGACGATTTTGCCAAACAGTCTGGCAACAAAGAATCATTAAAAGAGTTAAAGAAGGATATTGAAAAGCAACTTAAAGACAATTTTGAAAAAACTCAAAAAGATATCAAAATTGAAGCTTTACTAGATGCCTTAACAAACGAATTAGTTGCTGAAATTCCAAAATCTATGATTGATATAGAAGTGAGGAATAATATTGAACAAACCGCTCAAAGATTCGCTCAACAAGGTCTTGATGTTAAATCTACTTTCACTCCGGAATTAGTTAAGTCATTAGCAGAGTCCACAAGGCCTCAGGCTGAAAAAAATGTTCAAAGAAATTTAGCTTTAAAAGCATTAGCTGAAACAGAAAACATAAAAGTTGCGCAAGATGAAATTGATTCAAAAATGAAAGATTATGAAGATGCAATCTCTCAATCTTCAAAACAAATAGATATTAAAAAATTAACAGAGGTAATAAGTAACGATTTACTCAAAGAAAAATTAATAATTTGGCTTGAAGAAAATTCTGAAGTAAAAGAAAAA